>JACOYB010000006.1:0-85642 GCA_016182085.1 Candidatus Magasanikiibacteriota bacterium
GAGATGGAAGCAGCTCAAACTTGGTTGCAATCCCATGATTTAAAATGCTCTTACGAAGGCGCCTGTACTTTGGCTGCCCTTTGGAAGGCTAAAATGAATGGATATAAGTTCAAAAGTCCTGTGTGTATATTAACAGGAAAATATTATTAGATCTTCTGTCATCATCCGACTTGATCTGATGATCTATAAATAATTAAGGAAGGATTCCCGCTTTCCCTTACAGGGTAAACGCGGGAATGACAATAAAAAAACTATGTCCAAACTATCAAAATTTATATTTGTCTTTTTTATCCTAACTTCGGTATTTTTTAATGCCACTCAGGTTTTAGCGCAAACTGCGGATAGTAAATTCATTCCGCAGTGTGCTCTAGATAATCCCACCGGCGATCCCGCCACTGAGGGTGAATGCCGCAGTGTAAGTGTTTATGTTATTTTACTGTTGAATGTTGTTAATTATTTGTTTGGCATTGTCGGCGCGCTCGCTCTATTATTTTTTATCTACGGCGGTTTTACGCTTATTCTATCACGAGGCAATGCCGAGCAAACCAAAAAAGGCACGGAAATTATTACGGCGGCCATTATCGGTTTGGTAGTGGTTTTTGGCGCGTATATGCTGGTGCGTTTCTTGGGTACGGCCGTGGGGTTAAAGGGCGGGTATGGACTTAAATAAAATCAGGTATGAGATTTTTTAAAAAAAATACAATTCTATTTATTGCTGTGCTTGGAATTGTTTTTTTAAATTTTAAAGTTGCCACTGTCAGCGTTGCTGAGCAATATAGTTGCACAAGAGAAGCCGATACATGCTCAAAAATAGCCGCTGATCCTTACGAAAGGGCAAGGGGGGCGGAGTGTAGTACCCGCCAAACGGCTGCCTGCATAGAATTAAATGAAATCCAATTCGGTGAATATTACGACGCAAGGATGGAATGTAATTTTTTTTGTGGAAAACCAAAGCCGATTTGTAATTATGAAGACCGCACTCGTTGCCCCCTTGGACCTACCCCAACAGGTTGTAAGTTAAGTAAAAATCCCTGTCCAGAACCCTTTGGTTGTGTTACCAACGGAAATTGTGAAGATATACAAGCGTTTGATCATGCTGATGCCGTGAAAAAATGTGGATATGGAGAAGCGCTCGCAACCAAATGTCCGCCATTAAAAAAATGGAGATGTTTTCAAGGAGAACAATGTGAAACTATGGAGGCGGTAAATTATCAAGCAGCCAGCTATTTTTGCCAAAGCTCTTGTCCAAACTGTGATTTAGCCGAAGATGCTTGTCCGCCGGTCGGTACAAATATAGGCGAATTACAAGATACGAGCTTAGAAGTGCTTAACCCGGCAAATATCAGTACGCCCACAGCGTTAATTAGGCGTGTTATAAATTTACTTATGGCCTTTATCGGTTCCATAACCCTGGTTTTATACGTATTTGCGGGCATTTTGTGGATGACCGCCAGCGGATCCAGTGAACGGATAGATAAGGCCAAACAAATATTAGTATGGACAACGCTCGGCATAACGGTGATGCTGTTTAGCTACATCCTTGTTAATTTCTTATTTAGTGTTGTGCCAAAATAAGTATTAAAGTAATGAATATGATTGCTAAGAAAGTATTTTTAATTACAATTTTAACTCTTGGAATCTTTGGATTTTTTGACCCAGCGTCAGCTCAACAGGCCAATCTCGGCTGTTGTTTTAATAAATCAAGCCAGCAAAAAATTCCAAGTCTGCGATCAGATTGTACCGGTTCGCAGGAAGTATGGACAGCTGGCCCTTGTCAGACACAGACGCCAGGCCAAACGCCAAACACCGGTTGTACCATAGAGAATGGTCGTGAAATTTGTAAATTGGAAAATCCGATTGGTTCCGGGCAAAAAGGCACAACGGAAGTTTCGGTAATTATCGCCACGGTAATTAAAGCAGCTTTAGGAATTATCGGAGCCATAACTTTGCTCATGTTCGTGTATGGCGGTTTTCAGTGGCTTACGTCGGCTGGTAATGCGGAAAAAGTCACGGCTGGTACGCAAACCATGATCTGGGCGGTGATTGGCGTGGCACTGGTCTTGGGAAGCTATATACTGCTGTCCACCTTCTTAAATTTTTTAACTAGGAATGGCTAAAAAGGTATGGTATACTATTTTTATAAATTGTTACGATATATGACCATTCTTTCTTACGGAAAGGGGGTGAAAATATGATGAAATTGAAACAAGTGTTTGCCATGTTAGGTGTGTTTGCCATGTTGGCCCCGGCCGTAGTAATGGCTCAGACTCCGGATGTAACCCCAAATGATTTGGGAATTCAATACGGAGAAGCCACAGGTTTGGGAAGCAAAGATATCCGCGTTACCGTAGCCAGTATTATTCGTACAGCTATGGGACTTCTCGGTATCGTAGCCGTGGTAATCATTCTTATCGGTGGTTTTAAATGGATGACCGCTGGTGGAAATGACGAACAAACAGGTGAAGCCAAGCAATGGATATTTTCCGGTATTATCGGTTTGGCCATTATCTTGTCTGCCTACGCTTTGGCAACGTACGTTGTCAGCAGTTTGGTGGCAGCTACTACAGGACCATAATTATTATAATTATACAGAGAAAAAACGCGCTTGTTTTGTTAATACTAACCAAGCAAGCGCGATTTCTCTGGGTTAAAGGCCGTTAATTGTCATTCTGATCAGAGCGAAGAATCCCTCTTCACTGTCATTCCCGCCCGAGAGCGGGAATCCAGTCGACAATTGTCTGGATTCCCAATCAAGTTGGGAATGACAGACAAAAATCCTTCGTTACACTGAGGATGACAAAATAAATTGTCTTAAAAGCGGTATTGATATGTCACTGAAAAAAATATTTTTACTTGTAGCGGTAATCGGAGTAGTGTTGCCGGTTTTTGTGTTTGCCGATGAGTTTGGTTTGCAGGATGCTGCGCCCCCTGGATTAATCGGTAGCGGCTCCAATGTAAATTCCAGTCAAGCGCTCCCTGAGCTTATTGGTACGATTGTTGGCACAGTGCTTTCATTTGTTGGGGCCATATTTTTCCTCCTTATTTTATATGCCGGTCTTTTATGGATGATCGCTTTTGGCAACAGTGAACGAGTAGATAGAGCTAAAAGCATTGTGGAACATGCGGCCATAGGTCTTATTATTGTGCTTGCGGCTTACGCAATATCCAGGTTTGTCTTTGGTGCCTTAACAAGTACCGACAATAATGCCCCGGCACCGACGGCGGCTACAGTAAATTGTCCGTTTATTACGGAGGCAGTTGAATGTAATAATCAATACGATAATGAAACCAGCGTTCCTTTATGTAGATGGGTAGGGACAGTACAAAATGGTAATTGTGAAAGGAATATTTAAATTTAAAATAGCGTATGAAAAAATTTATTTTAACAGCTGCTATAGCCTTAACCATGATGCTACCCGTATTTGTCTCGGCCCAGGGGTTACAAGACGCCGGTAAAATTTTAGGCAATATCGGCGGTGAAAGCGGTGAACGACTTGGCGTTTCCGGAGATTTGGCCACCAGTATAGCCACCGTAATTAAAGCTGTGTTAGCGCTTGTAGGTACTATATTTCTGGTCCTGACCATTTACGCGGGTATAATGTGGATGACCGCTCAAGGGAACGAAGAAACGGTGACAAAAGCCATGGGAGTTTTAAAAGCTGCGGTAATAGGTTTGGTAATTGTGATGTCCGCATATGCTGTTACTGCTTTTGTTACCAGCAGGTTGGGAAACCTTTCCGGAAACAACTCCTCTTCATCTCAAACACAAATAACCTGCTCAAGTTTTACAGACCAATCCGGATGTTTGGCGCCGCGAGATGCCAGCGGCAATTTTGTATGTGCCTGGTCCGTAAGCGCGCAGACAGGACAGACAAGCTGTGAGACAAACACTCAATAATATGAAAAAATATTTACTAGTTTCATTATTGGCCTTAAGCTTTCTTTTTGTACCGGCTACCTCTATTTTGGCTCAAACTGATCTTTCTCAAGATATCGCAAACAAAAGCGGTTATGGACAAGCGGGAGCCTCAACTCTTTCAGAAACTGCGGGTAAAATTATTAAAGCTGTGTTAGGAGTTTTAGGCGTACTATTTCTTGCCCTTACCGTGTACGCCGGATTTTTATGGATGACCGCGGCCGGCAATGATGAACAGATAACAAAAGCCATGGGGATTTTAAAAACTGCAATTATAGGTTTGGTTATTATTTTAGTTTCCTATAGTCTTACGTATTTTATTTTAGGCGAAGTATTTAAAGCTACGATGTAAATAATCATAATATGAAAAAAATATTTACGCTGGCATTTTTTCTTACCTCTATATTCTGTGTTCTATATTCTACACCGGTAGGCGCCCAATCTTCAGGCTCAAATCCTCGCCAAGATGCCTTTGATCAATTACGCGCTGCCGGCGGTTCAAGCGGGGCAGATTTTAATAATCCTAACAATCCTACCGATCCGCGTACACTGGCAGCTAGAATTATTAGTATAGTACTTGGAATAATTGGCACGATATTTCTCGCGCTCATTGTCTATGCCGGATTTTTATGGATGACCGCGGCCGGCAATGATGAACAGATAAGCAAGGCCAAGGGTTTATTATATAATGGTGCGATCGGCCTGGCAGTAATTTTAGCAGCCTATTCTATTACTTATTTTGTTACGGAAGCCCTTGTAACAGGTACAACCGGAGGAAATTATCAGGGCCAAAATTTTAATGATTATTGTGTGCAAAATCCATTAGACCCAAATTGCGCGCAATAGAAGTGCTGATCAATTTTTAAAAACATGTTCCAAAATAATCTTACTCGGATCAGGGTAAGATTTTTTGTGTATCATATCGGGTTTAGAAAGTACGAGTTCTATCTTACTCGCCAAATCATCGCTTGAGTGTGCCTGCATGCCATACTGGTTTTTTTCCAAATATGCCGTATTATAATCTTCTTGTCCGGGAATCGGATTGATAATAATAATTGGCTTTTGCAAAAATAACGCTTCAGAAATGGTGAGTCCGCCGGCCTTGCTTATAATCACATCGGCAATTCTCATAAGTTCATCTATATTTTCAACATTTTTGAGTAGGATAAAGTTATGCCGCCCACTCGGCCTTAACTCGCTTAATTTATTAAATGTTTTTTCATTATTTTTTCCGGAAATCGCGATAATATTGAGAGGCCGGTTAAAATTATGGCTAAAAATATGTCGTACCGCCTGCTCCGGCTTTATATTTCCGCCAGAAACCGGCATTAGTAATATAATAGGCCAATTATTATGAATATTAAATTTGGTTCTTAACTCTTGAGTATTTTTTTCTTCAAAGAAGCTGGGGTGAATGGGAATGCCGCTAGCCACAGAGTTGATACCGATTTTTGCTAAATCATTTTTTACTTCTTCCGTGGGTACGAATAAGTTTTTATTTTTTGGGGAGAGCCAAATTTTATGAGCATAGTAATCGGTTACTACCGCAGCAATAGGAGTGGTATTTTTTTTAGGCAAAATAAATTGAGGTAAGTAGTGAGTGGAAATTATAAGGTCTGCCTGGTAATCATGTATCTGTTTTATAAATTTTCTGCTTCCTATAGCTATAATTGGGGCCAGGATTTTGAATAGTTTTTGCACAAACCAATGATCCGTTACATGATAGACAATTTTATAAGATAAGGGGATCAATTTAGAAAAAAAACTATAAAAAGACACTACATATATGTAGGCGATGCTGTCCAAATGGTTGGCCATATCAAGATGGACTATTTGGGTATCCGGGTAAAGTTTTTCGCAGGTAAGCCGAAGCGCTTCAGCGGCCCGAAAATGCCCGGATCCGGTGGAGCACGATACAATAAGTATCTTTTTACCTTCTGGCATACCTTAACTTTTAATTTGGGGTGGCCTACGGGAGTTGAACCCGTGTTGCGAGATCCACAATCTCACGTAATAACCGTTATACCAAGGCCACCATCTATTTCCCTTGTGTTCCCAGTAGGAATCGAACCTACACATCCAGCTTACCCGCCCGCCTGACTCGTCTAGTGACCCCAGTAGGAATCGAACCTACACATCCAGCTTAGAAGGCTAGTGTCCTATCCATTAAACGATGGAGTCAACAGGCGAGTCGGGCGGGGAAGGCCCCTATTATATATTAGATTAAACGATGGGAACAGTTTAAATAGTATTAATTTATGTGCAGAGCTTATGCGCTCCAGACGCACCCGCCTTGGGCGGGGAAGGCTGGTGTTTTATCCACTGAACTATGAGGACGAAAAAAGCAAAACTATTCTACCTTATTTTTACAGATAAATCAAGGTATGGTACAATTATCACTATAATACAGTGATTATAGTTATGGTTAGAAAATTTTTTTTGGTTTTTATATTTTTCTTCGCGCTTTTTAGCATGGCAGCTCCGGTTGCGGCTCAATTTGGATTGCAAGCAACGGCGAACAAGGCCCAATACGGAGAAACTAATATTTATTCTGTAATCAGCACGGTAATTAGCATGGTACTCTCATTTACCGGTATAGTTTTTTTGGCCGTTATGTTTTATGCCGGACTCCGCTGGATGACTGCTCGTGGGAATGAAGAATTCGCTACTAAAGCCAAAGATGCCATGTTTGCCGCGGTTATCGGTTTTATCCTGGTAGTAGCTGCCTATGGAATTTCTACCTTTGTCTTTAACAATCTTCTAAAATAGACGCTGTATAGCTTGGCTTCTGCGGGGTTGACCCCATTAAATGTCGCTCTGCGACACCGCCTTGGGCGGATTTAACAAGGGTTGACTTTTTTTGAGTTTTGGGATAAGCTTACAGGCGTATTTAATAAACTCCATTTTTGGGGGCGGACTGCCAAGAAACATACTCCTGGCTAGCTCGTTAAGCAACATTTTTGTATGCTAGATAAAAAGAAAAAACAACAGATAATCAAGAAGTTCCAGTTACACGAGGGTGACACCGGTTCCAACGAAGTTCAGATTGCCATTTTAGCAGCTGAAATTGAGGAACTTGCGGGTCATTTGAAAACCCACGCCAAAGACCATTCTTCTCGCCGAGGTTTGCTTCGCAAGGTAAGCAGCCGCCGCAACTTGATGCGTTATTTGAAAAAAGAAAACCCAAAGAGTTACGAAGAATTGGTGAAAAAACTTAAAATCAAGCCGGCCAAAGTAATCTCCAAACCGGATGGTTCTACCGTGGAAGTTGAAGATGATTTGAGCGACGAAGATTTAATGAAGCAAAACCATGAGTCAGGTAATTAATAAAAAAAGAAACACGCTTAAACACCCCGACCAGAGAGTAGGGGTGTTTATTGATGTGCAGAATATGTATTACAGCGCCAAAAATTTATTTGGCGCCAAAGTTAATTTTGGCAATATCGTAAAAGAAGCCACCGCCGGCCGAAAACTTATCCGCGCGATTGCCTATGTGGTCAGCACCGAAAGCAAGGAAGAGCAGCCGTTTTTTGATGCCTTGTACAATTTAGGCATAGAAACCAAAGACAAACCACTGCAAATTTTCTTAGGCGGCGAAAAAAAAGCCGACTGGGATGTGGGGCTAGCTGTAGATGCCATTAGATTTTCTTCCAACTTAGACGCTATAGTTTTAGTAAGCGGTGATGGCGACTATGTGCCGCTCGTAGATTATTTAAGAGGCCAAGGCAAACAAGTGGAAGTAATGTCATTTGGCGGCACAGCTTCGGGAAAGCTTATAGAAGAAGCCGATGATTTTATAGACTTGAGTCAGGACAAAGCAAAGTTTCTAATTGCGGACAAAAGATACGCCGCAAAGAAACCGATATATCCGCCTAAAAAAATTTAATAATTTAATGAAGTTGGTTTGAGGACACATAGACCATATTTGGTCTGTAGCTCTCAAATCATCTTCCGCCCGCCTTTGCTTAAGCTTCGGCGCGGCAAGAAAGTCCCGGAGGTAAACCCTTTGGGGAAATATAATATGTCAGTAAAAAATTGGTCCATGGAATGGGGGGGAAGAACTCTCTCTGTGGAAACAGGTAAGTTGGCTTTACAGGCCAATGCTTCTTGTATGGTAAGTTATGGCGACACAGTCTTTTTGGCTACTGCCACCATGAGCAAAAACACTCGCGACGGTATAGATTTTCTTCCACTCATGGTGAACTTTGAAGAAAAGTTATATGCCGCCGGTAAAATCAAAGGCAGCCGCTTTATCAAGCGCGAAGGCCGACCAAGCGACGATGCTATTTTATCCGGCCGGCTAGTAGACAGAGCTATTCGTCCTCTTTTCAATGATAGTTTACGCAACGATATACAGGTAATTCTAACTGCTCTATCTTTTGACGGAGAAGTTGACTCGCAAATTCCGGCAATGGTAGCTGCGTCAATCGCGCTATCTATTTCTTCTATTCCTTGGAAAGGTCCTATCGGCGGCGTGCGCGTAGGATCTGTAGACGGAAAGTGGAAAATAAACCCAACCATTACCGAAAGACAAACTAGCAATGTAGATATTGTGGTAGCCGGCACTCCGGAAAAAGTAATTATGGTAGAAGCGGCTTGTAAAGAAACTCCGGAAAACGATGTAATAGAAGCGATGCAGTTTGGCGCCAAAGAGATGGCCCCGCTTTTGGATTTTATAAACAAAATTCAAGCCGAAGCAGGCCAGCCAAAAATGGCGGCTGCCGAAACCGAAAGCGAAGCAGAAATCGCTTTGCAAAAAGCGGAAAAAGAAGCCGACGAGTTGGTGGCTAGCCATGTGCAAGATTGGATTTTTGATTCAGCTAAGGTAGACAGAAAAGAACGAGTAGCGCTGATCAATAAATTTAGCGATGCCATAAAACAAATGCTGGTAGAAAAAGAAACCGACGAAACCGTCATGAAAATTGTTTTGGGCCGCGTAAAAATTTATGTAGAAAAATATATTACCGAACAAATCCTGAAAAATAACCAGCGTTTGGATGGCCGCAGTATTACCGATGTGCGCGCGCTTAGCGCCGAAGTTGGGTTGCTTCCCCGCACTCACGGTACAGGTATGTTTATGCGCGGCGACACCCAAGTATTATCTGTAGTTACTCTTGGCGCTCCCGGCGATGTACAAACTGTAGATACTATGGAAGAAGACGGCACCAAACGCTATATGCATCACTATAGCGACACCCCAGCCACCTATGGCGAAACCGGCCCACTTCGCGGACCAGGCAACCGAGCTATTGGTCATGGAGCGCTAGCCGAAAGAGCTTTGGAATCTATGCTTCCTGCCGAAACTGATTTCCCTTACGCAATGAGAGTAGTATCCGAAGTTCTTGGTTCAAACGGCTCTAGTTCCATGGCTTCTGTTTGCGGTTCTACCTTGGCTCTTATGGATGCCGGCGTACCGATCAAGAAACCGGTAGCCGGTATTGCGATGGGTCTGGCTAGTGACAAAAGTGGTAACTGGAAAGTTATTACCGACCTACAAGATGTAGAAGACGGTCCGGGCGGCATGGATTTCAAGATCGCCGGCACCGCCGATGGAGTAACTGCAATCCAGATGGATACCAAAACCGAAGGTTTAAATTGGGAAATTGTAAAACAAACATTCTCTCAATCCAAAGAAGCCAGGGTTAAAATTTTGGGCTTCATGAGCAATATTATTTCCGCGCCTCGCGCAGACTTATCCAAATACGCGCCTCGCATTGTAACAATAAATATCAATCCGGATAAAATCCGTGATGTGATCGGCCCGGGCGGTAAGATGATCAACAAAATCATCGCCGAAACCGGCGTATCTATTGATATAGAAGATGACGGACGTGTGTTTGTTACTTCTTCCGATGCAGTTGGCATGGAAAAAGCCGTGCAATGGGTCAAAGAATTAACCCATGAAGTAACTGCCGGAGAAATTTATGAAGGCACAGTCGTGCGCATAGAAGATTTTGGCGCGTTTGTACAGGTGCTCCCGGGTCAAGATGGACTCGTACATGTTAGTGAAATAGCATGGACACGCACCAATAGTCCCGGAGATGTGTTGAATCTGGGTGATAAGGTAAAAGTGGTTGTAAAGGAAATAGACAGCATGGGCCGCATTAATTTAAGCATGAAGCAATTATCGCCAAAACCGGAAGGCTATGTAGATCAGCCAAGATTTGAAAGACCGCCGCGCAGTGGAGGTGGACATGGTGGAAGCAGAGGCGGACATGGCGGCGGCAGAGGAAGATAAGCTAATAAATAAAAAAACAATCCCGACTTCGCGGGGTTGTTTTTTTTTATTTTCTATGGTATCAATAATACTCGTCCAGCTTCGCTTTGGCGGGGGTGGAAACTGTAGCCGCGGTGGTGAAATTGGTAGACACGCCAGCCTTAGGAGCTGGTTCTCGCAAGGGAATGAGAGTTCGAGTCTCTCCCGCGGCACATAAGAGCAACACGATAGTTTGTGTTGTGACAAGAGACGAGAACGCCGGAGCGATATCGCACGACGCAGGCTGGCGAGTGCGATCGCGAGGCGGTCCGCCCAGATGAATCCGTTCGGACGGGTGGCTAGACAAAATTTTCGGAAGAAAATTTTAGTCGAAGCCGAGTCTCTCCCGCGGCGCAAAAAAAGCAGAACAAAAATATTTTTTATAAGAGCTTCGCCACATATATACTCATTCGCTCGGAAATTATTAAATCTATTTAATAATTTCTCTCACTCATTTCGTATATGGAAACCTCACCCGACACATTATTTGTCGCTTTAGAATACGACAAAAATTTGCCCAAACTTGATCTGCATGGCACAAAGCCTAAGGAAGTAGAAAATGCAGTCTTTAATTTTTTGTTAGAACAAATAAACCTTGGCGAATATAAGGCGCAAATAATTTACGGCCGCGGCGGTTCTGGTGTATTAAGAAACAAAGCTAAAGAATTTCTTAATAAAAATATGGCCGAACCCAACCCAGTTCTTAAGCTGGTAAAAGCTTGGAAAGAGTCATCTTTGGCCGATGCCGGGGGTAGATGCCTGATTTTGCTAGAATCAGCCTAATTTTTCCCACCGATTATCCCCAAATCCAGCTCTTGACAGATATTTTTATTTTAGCTATAATCGTCTGTACATATAAAGTCCCGATTCATTCGGGAACCAAGTCCACAAATCTAAACATTTGGACCTCTGGGTAAATCTAAGTTTAGTCCTGTTTATTCGGGACATTATCACACATGATAAACAAAACTAAAATTTTACTCAGTTAGTCCAAGTGGTCAACGCGCGTCGCGCGTTTTGAAGGCCGCCTGGAAGGGCGGTTTTATAAATTTTAAAATCAAAAGAACATTTCAAACGAAGCGAGAAATATTAAAAAATATTTTTCACTTTGATTGAAATGAAAGTTTCGGTTGAAGTTCGCGAACGTTGACAATTCATTGGTCAATTCAACAATAATAGGGTAGGTAGTCCTCAACCATGAGTTTGAGGAACTCAAATATATTAGGCTACGGTTTAATATAAAGTTAAAACTACACAAACGCGATGAAGCCCGCGGATTCTTAATAGGAAATCCGCAAATGGGCGAAGCACTTTTTAGTGCTTTAGTCGTGCGCAATTAAATAAGAGTGTATGGTGAATGCCTTGACACCAAAAGACGAAGAAGGACGTTGCAGAGTGCGAAAAGCCTCGGCGAGCTCTCAAGCAAGCTTTGACCCGAGGATGTCCGAATGGGGAAACCCGGTTCCAACGCAAGTTGGAATCATCTTATACTGAATTCATAGGTGTAAGAAGAAGACCTGGCGAAGTGAAACATCTCAGTAGCCAGAGGAAAATAAATCGAAGAGATTCCCTTAGTAGTGGCGAGCGAAAAGGGAAAAGTCTAAACTATATAAATGTTTTTATGGTAATAGGTTGGTCTTCGGATTAGCTTTGAACTGTAGATTAAAGGACAGACCGTTGTTTATATAGGGTAATAAGACAGTAGTGTCGACTTTCTGTATGTCGAATGAAAAATTGATTTTTAGTAAAATGTTCTGGAACGAACAACCAAAGAAGGTAACAGTCCTGTATATAAAAAGAATCAATTATCATTGCTGCTGTTCTTGAGTAGGGCGAAACTCGTGAAATTTCGTCTGAAATCGGGCCGACTATGGTCTAAGACTAAATACTTTTGGTGATCGATAGTGGACAAGTACCACGAGGGAAAGGTGAAAAGTAGCCCGGAGAGGGCGATGAAATAGTATCTGAAACCGTACACTTACAAAGAGCTAGAGCCCGCAAGGGTGATAGTGTTCCTATTGAAGAATGAGCCTGCGAGTATGTTGTGTGTCGCAATGCTTAAGCCCCTCTGGGGCGGAGGCGCAGCGAAAGCGAGTCTTAACGGGCGCTCAGTGGCACGCATATAACCCGAAACCGGGTGAGCTATCCATGACCAGGATGAACCTTTTAGAAATAAGAGGGGAGGTCCGAACTCACGAGCCGTGCAACACTCGGAGATGAGTTGTGGATGGGAGAGAAATTCTAATCGAACTCGGTGATAGCTGGTTTTCCTCGAAATATATCTAGGTATAGCCTTACGTGTTCCTGCTGGTGGTAGAGCACTGGATGAGAATTGGGTCCTTCGGGATACCGTTTTTAATCAAACTCCGAATACCAGTAGTCAAAACGTAGGAGACAGGCAGTGGGGGCTAAGCTTCATTGCCAAAAGGGGAACAGCCCAGATCGCTAGCTAAGGTCCCTAAATCTACATTAAGTGTAACGAAGGTGGTTTTAATTCTCAAACAACCAGGAGGTTGGCTTAGAAGCAGCCATCCTTTAAAGAAAGCGTAATAGCTCACTGGTCAAGAGTTTTAGCGCCGAAAATGTACGGGACTAAAATGTAGTACCGAAGCTGCGAACTTATTTATTATTAATTTAATAAGTAATTGGTAGAGGAATGTTCTTTACGCGCTGAAGCGGCAGACGTGAGTCACCGTGGAGTGTAAAGAAGCAAGAATGCAGGCATAAGTAGCAAAAAGGCAGGTGCGAATCCTGCCCGCCGAAAATCCGAGGTTTCCTGGGCAACGCGAATCGTCCCAGGGTTAGTCGGTCCTAAGGCCAGGCCGAAAGGCGTAACCGATGGAAGAGCTGGTTAATATTCCAGCACTGTGCATAGTTTGGTTTTTATTGCACATTTTTAAGCTTTTAGCGTATTTTGGTTATATACGTGTCGCAAGACGAAGACGAAGCCTTCGGGTAGAGTCAACTAGAGGTAGCGAGGTGTCTAGAAAAGATAAAAATCGTTAACCTATGCATAACCGTACCGGAAACCGACACAGGTGGATAGGTCGAGTAGACCAAGGCGCATGAGAGAACCCTCGTTAAGGAACTCTGCAATACAACGGCCGTAACTTCGGGATAAGGCCTACCCATAGCAATATGGGTTACAACAAAAGACCAGCTGCGACTGTTTACCAAAAACACAGCTCCCTGCTAAATCGTAAGATGATGTATAGGGGGTGATGCCTGGCCAGTGTCAGAACGTTAAGGGGAGAGGTTAGGCGCAAGCCAAAGCCTTGAGCCGAAGCGCTGATGAACGCCGGCGGTAACTATAACCGTCCTAAGGTAGCGAAATTCCTTGTCGGGTGAGTTCCGACCCGCACGAATGGCATAACGATGGCTGGACTGTCTCAACGAGGGACTCAGTGAAATTGCAAGGGAGGTGAAGATGCCTCCTACCCGTAACTAGACGAAAAGACCCCGTGAAGCTTTACTACAATTTGATATTGGTATAAGAATAAATATGTTGAGAGTAGGTGGGAGCCGCAAGGCGACGATGAGACACCACCCTTACTTCTTTTTATGCCTAATTTCCCGACATGAATCTGCCGGGGAAAACAGTGTCTGATGGGTAGTTTAACTGGGGCGGTTGCCTCCTAAAATGTAACGGAGGCGTTTACAAAGGTCAGCTTAGCTCGGATGGAAATCGAGCTGGACGCGCAAACGCAAAAGCTGGCTTTACTGCAAGACCTATAAGTCGAGCAGTTGCGAAAGCAGAAGTTAGTGAACCGACCACCTCACATAGGAGAGTGGAAGATCAACAGATAAAAGCTACTCCGGGGATAACAGGCTGATCGGACCCGATAGTCCTTATAGACGGTCCGGTTTGGCACCTCGATGTCGGCTCATCGCATCCTGGGGCTGTAGAAGGTCCCAAGGGTTTGGCTGTTCGCCAATTAAAGCGGTACGCGAGCTGGGTTCAGAACGTCGTGAGACAGTAGACACATCCCTAATGGGATAAACGAGCTGTCCTTAAACTTGGCTATATCGGTGAAACTCCCGTTCAAACGGGACAATACCGAGGGAACCCTGAAAAAATCAGGGACTCCGTAGAGACTACACGCCAGGCTCCAAATTAAAGTTGGAGAAGATATAGTCCGAACTATGTGGTAACACATAGAGTGTGGCAGAAATGTCCGCACCACGTAACAAATTTAGAAATTAGGAATTAGGAATTAGGAATTTAAAATTTAGTTACGAAGTAACAAAGTGTCGGTCTCCTATCTGTTACGGGCGTTGAATGTTGAGAAGGCTCTTTCCTAGTACGAGAGGACCGGAAAGAACAAATCTCTGGTGTACCAGTTGTCCTACCAAGGGCATTGCTGGGTAGCTATTATTTGGCACGGATAAACGCTGAAAGCATATAAGCGTGAAGCCGTCTTCAAGATTAACATTCGTTATAGACCCCTTGTAGACTACAAGGTTGATAGGCATTAAGTGTAAGCGCCGTAAGGTGTTGAGCTGAGATGTACTAATCGGTCAAGCGCACGAAAGAAGCACTAAGCAGTGCTCCCATTATTGTTTTGACTCAATGAATTTTAAAAACACACCATAGTTTTGGTGGCATGAGCGAGAGGGTTATACCTGTTCCCATCCCGAACACAGAAGTCAAGCCTCTTAGCGCCGATGATAGCAGCAATGCAAAAGTAGGCCGCCGCCAGAACCATGGTGTGTTTTTTTTATAAATTTTCAGCGCTGACCCGCCCGCAACGCCTGAGCAAGCTCAAGCTTGCGATGGTGGGCGGGTGATAGCAGCAATGCAAAAGTAGGCCGTCGCCAGGACAATGGTCTTTTTTTGTATCTCAATAATACCATTGACAAAATGGGTTTTTTATGGTATATTACGCTGTTCATTTTTAGAGAACATTCGGCTATTTTGCATCGTTATAGGTGCCTAGTGGCGGAAAGTTCTCCACGGTTGCATAGGGCAGACGTGGTAAAAAGAATCTATCAAACTAACCGTTTCAGCAACATCTACTGGAGGATCCCGTGGTCAATTTCAACCGTGCGTCTTGGCGATTCATAAAGGGGTTCGGTATCGGCTTCGTCTGTCTGGAGCTCGTGCTGCTCGCCTTCTTCCTCTTGGTGATCAACACCGATAGGATGACCATCATGTTCACTTCGGTCATCGCCGTCGCCATCGCAATCATCGTCGGCGCCCAAGAAGCGCTCGGGCCATACATGACGGAATACCATGATGATGAGCAGGACTGGTTCGCTCGCTGCAAGGCCTGGTTCATGTGCCACTCCCGCTGGGAGATGTTCTGGAAGACCTGGCTGCTGAGCACAGCCTTCATTTTCCTCCTGTGCCTGGTGGGTTTGCAAGCCACAGACGTTCTTTCCATGTTGGATATCAACCTGGGGGGAGGCGTGGTGGTACAGTCAGTAGTTCTCGGTGCGGTGGGTGGCGCGCTTCGCACCTTCAAGTACTGGGACAAACTGGAATAGAACCCCCGAAGGTCGCGCAGTATCAGAAGTAGTTCTTTTGCGCCACGCAAGTAGCTAACCGTGCTCTCTCAAGGGTCGGTCTCGTCCGGTTCGGTTCTACAGCGATGTAGAACCGGCCAAGTATCTAGATTGTAATTCATTACAACTTGGATATTTGGTAAAAAAATGAGCGTTCAAATTCTTTTGACGCTCATTTTTTTGTATGGTAATCTACAGCGAACTAGAGCTTCGTTTGTCTTGGTATTTTCACCGTTATAAACGAAAAGCTCGTAGAAAAAAGGAGAAGCTCATGCCCTGGTGGGGATATCTTCTGGGAGCCGTAGTTCTTTCGATCCCGTTCGTGCTGTTGGTGCGTTGGGGCCTCAGAAAAGTCGTTGGGGACAATGATGTCAACGACAGTAATCGAAACGGGAAAACCGACGAGTGGTCATAACCAACGTGCCCTTGGGGGTAGGGTACGTTGGCCCCTGTATTGTTTTTGGGATGTCTTAAATTATCTGTAGTGTAGAAAATTATAATTATGAATCTTTCTATTTTCCAAAATCAAGGCAAATATTTAATGCTTGCTTTAGATCACCGAGGTAGTTTTAAAAAATACGTTAAACCCGAAGATCCGGATTCAGTTACAAACGAAGAACTTATTAAAATCAAAGGCCAAATCATAAGTGCGGTAGAAGACCAATGTAGCGGTGTGCTTATAGATGTAGATTGGGGTTTGCCCGGTTACAAATCAAAAACCAAACCGTATTTATTGCCGCTGGAAAAAAGCGGATATACCGATGCTGCCGGCGAGCGTGCAACCGAGCTGGGGTATAGCGCCAAACAGCTAAAAGATTGGGGAGCCGGCGGCGCAAAGTTATTGTTATATTTTAATCCTGAAGCCAGTAATTGCGAAAAGCAGGTAAAAGTGGCAAAACAAGCTTTGGAAGACGCGCATCAAAATGATTTGCCGTTATTTTTGGAAATAGTTACTTATGGCAATGAAGAGTTGGGGAAAACTCGCGCCGAATGGGTGTTGCATTCTGTGCAAATGTTGTTAGAACACAGCGTTGTTCCCGATGTTTGGAAACTAGAATATCCCGGAGATTTGGAGTCATGTAAAAAAATAACGGAACTGGTTGGTGCTACACCGTGGATTCTTTTAACCAGGGGTGAAAAATTCGCCGGGTTTGCCGAGCAATTAAGAGATGCTGTGAAAGCGGGCGCAGTCGGCTTTTTGGCCGGTCGGGCGCTGTGGCAAGAGATACCGGATTACAAAACCGAAGCAGATAAACAGAATTTTTTACACACAGAAGTGGCAAACAGATTTAAAATAATTTCAGAAATCGTTTTGAGCAAGTAGTATCAGAAAATAGATATTATGTTCAATTACGCCTTTGTAGACTGGGATAATACCATATATAACACGGTTGCTTTTGAAACGGATATTTTTAATATATTTGGCAGGTATGGCGCGTCTTTGGCGGATATTAAAAAAACATTCCTAAAATCTTTATGCACCGTCTCGCCGCATCATTATGATTATACCTTTGAAGAACACGCGCAGTTTTTGCGCGATCTGGGTTACGCGCTGCCACCCACGGTAGAAGCCGAGCTCACCGCGCTGTTTTCAAAAGATTATATCTTTGCTGATACAGTATCATTTTTACAGTTTTTAAAAAGTATTTCTAAAAACGTAATTCTGCTTTCAGCTGGCGATGAAAATTTTCAGATGCATAAAATTAATGGCAGCCACATCGTCAGTCATTTTGATGAAGTTATCATAGTTGGCGGAGATAAAGAAAAGTATCTGATTAATAATTATAACGAAGAAAAAATATTTTTTGTAAATGATAATGTGCATGAAAATACATTGGTAGTTAAAGAAGCGCCATTTGCCACAGTTATTACAAAATTTAATACCGTGCGGTACACGGAAGATCAGGTAAAAGAGGTAGGCGTGCCGTACTTTAAAACTCTAACCGAGATTAAACAATATGTTGAACAGCAAATTAAGTAAGGTTGGCGCAGTTATTATGGCTGCGGGAAAGGGCACGCGCCTTAATTGTACGGACAAACCCAAAGTAATGTGTGAAATTGGAGGAAAACCAATCGTGTCTTATGTGGTTGACACTCTAAGACAAATCGGATTTAAAAAAGAACAGATATGTTTAGTGGTCGGTTTTAAAAAAGAAAAAATAGAAGAATATCTTAAAGATAAGGTGAGTTACGCTGTGCAAGAGCAGCAACTTGGTACTGGGCACGCGGCTTATACCGGAATGATAAATTTGCCCGGCAATATTACGGAGGTGTTGGTAATGGGAGGAGATGACAGTGCTTTTTATTCTGCGGAAACAATTTTGGATTTAATTAGTAGACATGAGCGAAACAAAGCAACTGTTTCGGTATTATCTGTAGAATTAGACGAACCGTCTCTTTTTGGTCGCATCGTAAAATACGATGATGGCAGGGTAGAAATTATTGAAAAAGAATATTTAACCGAAGAGCAGAAAAAAATAAAAGAAATAAATGCCGGAACGTATGTTTTTAATAGATCTTGGTTTGAAAACATGTTTCCGCGCATGCCTAAAATGAAAAAATTAGGTGAATTTGGAATTAATCCATCTGTCACTATGGCTCAAAAAGAAGGCAAAAAAATTCAAGTTGTAAAATTGCAAGATAATCAAGAGTGGTTCGGTGTAAACACGCCCGCCGAGCTGGAAGAAGCCGATAAACGAAAAAGTATTATTTAAACTTAATATATGGAAAGACCCAAAGAAGGAAAATTTTCAAGAAAAGAAATACTCCAAGATTATAAGAATGAATTTAGCTGGTTGTATTCTTATGTTGGACTGGCGGTAGATGATCCTTTTTTTAAGGAGCAGCTTATATCAATTTGTAGATCCGAATTTGAAAAGAACCAAGGGGGTGTGCTTCGCTCTCTTAAGAGTATGGCCAATGCTAAATATGGAATGGATTTTTCGCCAGAAGAGTACGAAAAGGAGGTAGAGCAGTTGGATAAATGGGTGGAAGAAATAAACAGGGCTTTTGTTAATCTTTTTAGAAAAGAAACTATAGAGCCGCAAGATGAAGACTCTTTTATATCCACAATAAATCCTTTAGTAAAAAATTCAATTGAATTAATAAATTCAACAATAAATCAATAAATAGTATGTGCGGTATCGTAGCCTACATTGGTTCCAAACAAGCGCTGCCGATTTTAATCGGGGGTTTGCGCCGTTTGGAATATCGCGGTTATGATAGCGCCGGACTGGCTGTTTTTGAAAATGGACAGCCGTGCTTGGTAAAAGCCGTAGGCAAGATTGATAATCTTTCTGAAAAACTGAAGAACCAGAGTTTTGATAGTACATTTGGCATTGCTCACACACGGTGGGCAACGCATGGCGGGGTTACCGAACCTAATACTCATCCGCACACTGATTGTACCGGCAACATTGTGTTAGCCCACAACGGGATTATAGAAAATTATCGCGAGCTTAAAGAATCGTTGGGAAGCAATCATAGATATACTTCGGAAACAGACTCCGAAGTTTTGGCGCACCTCATTGAGAAAGAGTATACTGGCGATTTGCGTCAAGCAGTGCTCTCAGCGCTGGGTCAAGTACGAGGCACCTATGGGTTGGCTATTATGCATAAAGATCATCCTGGGACGCTTGTCTGCGCGCGCATGGGCAGTCCGCTCGTAATTGGACTGGGAGAAAACGAATATTTTGTCGCCAGTGATGCCACGCCAATGCTTGCCTACACCAAAAATGTTATTTTTTTGGAAGATGGCGAGGTGGCGGAAATAAAGCGAACGGACATGCATATCGTAAATTTAAAAGATCAACAGGTTGCAAAAAAAGTAAGTAAAATAGAATGGGACGAGGCCAGCGCCCAAAAACAAGGATTTGCTCATTTCATGCTTAAAGAAATTTTTGACCAGCCAACCGTATTGCAAGACGCAATTCGCGGCCGGTTTAAGTTGGCAGATGGCACGGCGCATTTGGGCGGACTTAATATGTCCGAACCAGAAATGCGGGAGATAAAAAGAATTGTCCTTATTGCCTGCGGTACGGCTTCGTATGCGGCCATGGCCGGAAAATATATGTTTGAACGGCTAGCTGGAATTCCGGTAGAAGTAGATGTAGCCAGTGAATTTCGCTATCGCGACCCAATTATAGATAATCAGACGCTGGTGTTTGGTATTTCTCAATCCGGTGAAACGGCCGACACTTTGGCGGCGCTTAAAGAAGCAAAACGCAAAGGCGCGTTTGTGCGCGGCATAGTAAATGTCGTTGGCTCCACGATTGCTCGCGAAACCGACGGCGGCACCTATATTCATGCCGGGCCGGAGTTAGCCGTGGCTTCCACCAAAGCCTTTACCAATATGACGGCAATTTTATTATTATATGCTTTGCAATTTGGCAGATTAAATAAATTAAGCGTGGCCACCGGCCAAAGACTGCTGGCCGCTCTGACAGAAATTCCGGAAAAAATGAAATTAATTTTACAGCAGAGCGATAAAATAAAAGAGTTGGCGGAGAAATATAAAAATGCACGTGACTTTTTATTTTTGGGTCGTGGCGTTAATTTCCCCGTAGCCCTAGAAGGATCATTAAAGTTAAAAGAAATTAGTTATATCCATAGCGAAGCGGTGCCGGGCGGGGAAATGAAGCATGGGCCGATTGCTTTGCTTTCACCGGAATTTCCTGTGTTTGCCATCATGACAAAAAATCAATTATACGATAAGATGCGCAGTAATATAGAAGAAGTAAAAGCGCGTAAAGCCCCGATAATTTTAATAGCTACCGAAGGGGATTTGGGCGCCGCCGATTTGGCCCAGGATGTTATATATGTGCCGCCGACAATGGAACTTTTGGAACCGCTGCTCAATACCCTTCCACTGCAATTGTTTGCCTACCATATGGCCGTGGCCCTAGGCAGAGATGTGGACAGGCCGCGAAATTTAGCTAAATCAGTAACCGTTGAGTAATTATATGAGTAAATCATTTAAAGTAATTCTTGTTTTGATAATAGCAATATTTACATCTATATTTGTGCACATTTATAAGTTTGAAGAGTATTTAATTCCGACCCTTGCTATAGAGTATATTAAAAAAGCAGGTTGCCAAGCTGTTAATGGTAAACCGAAATGGAATTGTGTAGGCAGAATTGAGTGTGAATTTCCTGCTAAAGATTATGGAAAATCTTGTAATAATTCCGAGGATTGCAAATACAATTGTGTTATTAATGATTCAAGTGTGAATTTATATTGTCATAATTCTACTTCGGCTCCAAAATATTCCGTTGGTAAAGAATGCTCTGGTATAAGCGGTCGTTGCGAAAAATATCTTGGAGAGAGCGATTATAGATATGAAGATGGTTATATATTTGATAATATGTACGGATGTGCCCAATAAATAATTAGATATATGAAAAACTTCAAAGCAATACTATTTGATATGGATGGCACGCTGGTGGATACCAGCTTGCACTGGTTGGCTGCCTATCAAAATTTTATAAAAAAATTTAATGTGTCCTATGTGAGGGAACATATTAAAATGATAGATGGAAAAAGCCTTGTTCAGTCTTCTAAACTCTTTAAAGAGATGCATAATTTACCGCACTCGGTTGAAGAAATTATGGCGCATAAAATCGCTACCAGCGAAGATGTGTACAAAGTTCACGCCCTACCTCTTCTTGGCGCCACCGATTTGCTTAAGCAGATTAAAAACCAAAATAATCATAAAACCGCTGTGGCTTCCGGCTCCAGTTTGGAAAGAATAAAAACGATTGTAGATAGATTCCAGTGGCAAGATTATTTTGACACCCTAGCTTCTACTGATCATGTAAATTATGTAGGCAAACCGGATCCCGCCGTGTTTCTGTATGCGGCCGAAGCTTTAGGTGTGTCTCCCGAGGATTGTGTGGTAATAGAAGATTCGGAGAACGGGCTTAACGCTGCCAAAAGAGCGGGAATGCAATGCGTAATAAGACACGATGACCGCTGGTCTATAGGAGATTATTCAAACGCAGATTTAATGGTAAAATCATTGGAAGACAAAGAAATTTACGATTTCTTAGGAGTTACATATGGCTCATAAAAAAAAGGTGGTAGTTATCGGCGGCGGCAATGGTTCGGCCGTCTGTTTAGAGGGGCTAAAAAAGTATGCTGGTATTTTTGATATTTCCGCGGTTATTTCCATGAGTGATTCCGGCGGTTCTTCGGGCAAGTTGCGCAAAGAGTTTAACACCTTGCCGCCCGGAGATATTATGCGCGCAGTTTTGTCACTTTCAAAGTATGATTACAAAATGTTGAGACAAATTTTTTATAAGCCAAGGTTTAAGGGCGTGGGTAAACTAGACAGTCACAATCTGGGTAATTTATTTCTAACACTTATTAGTCAATATAGCCGTAATTTTCTTCATGCCTTGGAAGCGTTGTCGCAAAGCGTGGAAGCAAAAGGGCGTGTTTACCCTGTAACTTTAGAAAATATAAATTTGGTGGCCGAATTGGATAACGGAAAAATTATCAAAACCGAAGCTTTTATAGATAATCCCGTCTACAATAGAGGTTGGAAAATAAAGCGCGTATGGCTGGAGCCGCGCGCTCAAGCCTACCCAAAAGCAGCGACAGTTATAAAAGAGGCCGATATTATTGTGTTAAGTCCCGGCAGTTTGTATACCAGTCTGGTAGCAACCTTACTTCCGGACGGAATAAAAGAAGCCATAGCAAAATCAAAAGCCAAGATAATTTATGTATCCGGCAACGCCTATAGATTAGATGGAGAAACCGGGCCGGAAAAATTAAGTGAAATGATAATACAGTTAGAAAAATATCTGCCGCGCGTCATTGATTTGGTAATTTATAATAATCATAAATTAAATAAAAAACAAAAAAGTTTTTACAAAGAGAAAAAATGGGGCGTATTCAAATTTGATAGAGAAAATTTGAAAGGTAAAACAATTAAAGCCCTGGATTTGGAGGCGTCTGACAGTTTGTTGGATCCGGTTAAATTAGCCAAAGTATTGAAGAAAGAAATTTAAAATATGCAAGTGCAAAAAGAAACAAAAAAAGATTGTTATGGTTTAAGGATTGCCGCCACCGAGGAAGGCCGCGAGATTGGGCGGATTTGGTTGTACATTATATATAATGATCTTCATAAAGAACCGTATGGACTCTTGGAAGATATTTTTGTAAGTGAAAGTCAGCGGGGCAAGGGCATTGGTACAACCCTGGTCAAAGAGGCTATCGCCGAAGCAAACCGTATCGGTTGTTATAAACTGGTAGCCACCACCCGAAGCAGCCGCGGCGTAGTCTGCAGCTGGTATGAAAGTTTGGGCTTTAAAAATTACGGCGCGGAATTTAGGATGGATTTAATTTAAATACCAATATGTCAGTATATAACATTTTAACTACTCCGGCTGGAAAAGATTATGAACTCCTCGACAGTGGCGAAGGAGAAAAATTGGAACGTTACGGAGATGTGGTGATAGCCCGGCCGGATCCACAGGCTTTGTGGAATAAAAATTTATCCGAATCAGAATGGCAAAAAGGGGATGCCTACTTTAAACGCGCCAGCTTTGACGCTAATTGGAGTGTGCGCAATGATTTACCGGAACGTTGGCCCGTAGAACTGGGAGGTCTTAAATTTTGGATTAAACTGTCGGCCTTTAAACATACCGGCGTATTTCCAGAGCAAGTTGGTAATTGGGATTGGATTAGAGAAAAAATTACTAAAGCTAAGCGAGCGGAGCCTGTTAAAATGTTAAACTTGTTTGGCTATACCGGTGGTGCCACGCTGGCAGCGGCTCAAGCCGGGGCCGAGGTAGTGCATGTAGATGGTTCCAAAGTAGCGATTGGTTGGGCTAGAGATAATGCGGAGTTATCGGGCCTTGCCGAAAAGCCAGTGCGATGGATACTAGATGATGCCCAAAAATTTGTAACCAGAGAGATTAAACGCGGCAAGAAATATGATGGTATTATTATGGATCCGCCGGCCTTTGGTCATGGTGCCGAAGGTGAAGTCTGGAAAATCGAACTAGATTTATTGCCACTACTAGAATCTTGCAAGCAAATACTTACCGATAAGCCTTTGTTTTTTATTATTAATGGCTATGCCTCTGGTTATTCGGCTGTAGCTTATCAAAATAGCCTTGGAGATTTAATGAAACAATTTGGTGGCCAGATAGAAATCGGGGAATTAACTATAGCTGAATCAAAAAGCCAAAGACTCTTGCCGGCCGGTATTTTTGCCCGCTGGTCAGCAAATCCCCTCTAAAAAGAGGGGAATACAAACGCTATAATGAAGTTATGATAAAAATTTTATACGAAGACAATCACCTGATAGCTGTATACAAACCGGCCGGAGTTTTGGTGCAAGGCGACAAGAGTGGTGATAAGTGTTTGATGGACGAAGTCAAAGAATATTTAAAAGATAAATATAATAAACCAGGAAATGTTTTTCTCGGTTTAGTTCACCGGTTGGATAGAAATGTGCAAGGAATAGTTCTGTTTGCTAAAACTAGCAAAGGCGCCAGCCGTTTGTCGGAACAGTGGCGAGAACATACTGTAGAAAAAATTTACCATGCAGTAGTGGTCGGCGTTCCACCGATGGAAAAAGATAGATTAGTTCATTGGCTCATAAAAGATGAAAATAAGAACAAGACTACTGTTTATGATCACCAGATTACGGGCAGCCAGCCGGCAGAATTATTTTATGAAGTTATCAAGTCAAATAAAAAATATTCTTTGTTAAAAATTAAGCTTGGTACGGGTCGGTCACATCAGATTAGATCTCAGCTGGCCTTTATTGGCAGCCCTATTATGGGGGATGTTAAGTATGGCAACGCGGAAGTTTTGCCAGGCCAGGCTATTGCGCTAGCTGCGACTTCTCTTGGTTTTAATTTGGCTACTGGCGCAGAGAGAAAAATTATAGAAGTTTCTACGCCAAAAGAATGGGCAAAATATTATGTCTGAAAAAATTCTTGATTTGCATATCCACTCTCGCTATTCGCGCGCTTGTTCACGTGATTTAGAATTGCCAAAAATTGCTCTGGCTTGCGAGCGGAAGGGTATAGATATTGTAGTTACCGGCGACTTTACTCATCCGGCTTGGGTGCAACATATTAAAGAAAATTTGGCAGAAGAAAGACAAGGGGTATACAAATTAAAAGATAATAGTAGTGTTACCCGGTTTATTCTAGGCACGGAGATTTCTTGTATTTACAAGCACAAAGATGCCACCCGCCGCGTGCACTTGTTGATTTTGGCGCCGTCTATAGAATCCGTAGAAAAATTTAACGCTGTTTTGGAAGAAAAAGGGGTAAATATCCGTTCGGACGGACGGCCAATTATGGGTCTTTCAGCCAAGGATGTGCTGCGGATAATGTTGGATATCGACCCCCGTTTTATGATGATTCCGGCCCATGCCTGGACACCCTGGTTTGCCATATTTGGCTCCAAATCCGGGTATGACCTAATAGAGGATTGTTTTGAAGAGTTAACACCGCATATTACCGCCATAGAGACCGGCCTTTCCAGCGATCCGGTTATGAACCATCGCTTGTCGGCGCTAGACAAAATTACGCTTGTTTCCAATTCAGACGCGCATAGTTTGAATAATTTGGGCCGTGAAGCCAATGTATTTAATCTTGGCAATGATTTTACTTATGATGAAATTATAAAAGTAATAAAAACCGGCGATAGGAAAAAATTTTTGTATACAGTTGAATTTTATCCCGAAGAAGGCAAATATCATCATGATGGCCATGCGTCTTGCGGTGTGTGTCTTACGCCCCAAGAAACTAAGGCAAAAAAATTTTTATGTCCAAAATGTAAAAAACAAGTAACGGTCGGTGTTTTGCACCGTGTGGAAGATTTGGCCGACAGATCCGAAGACCAAATCATCAAAGAAAATTTTATTCCGCACAGATATATCGTGCCGCTTAAAGAAATTATTGCAAAGGTACTGGCTGTAGGCGTATCTAGCAAGAAAGTGATCGCAGAATACGAAATGATGATTAAAAAATTAGGCAGTGAATTTAGAATTTTACTTTACTGCGGCATAGAAGAAATTGAAAAACAAGTTTCTCATAAAGATATCGCTTTGGCTATAGCCAACATGCGCGCCGGCAAGGTAAAAGTAAGGCCCGGGTATGACGGTATTTTTGGCTCAGTAGAGGTAATTCCGCCCAAAACAAAGCCAGGCGACAAACAAAGTAGATTATTGTAAGAAAAAAATATTAAGCGCTGGGCTTCAGCGGACGTTGCCCGGCATGGTTCCGTTGAATTAAAAATCTCTCCTTGCGGAGAGATTTTTATGAAGATTTATCTAGCTTTCTTCTTAGCGGTTTTCTTTTTAGCTTTCTTAGCTTTCTTTTTTGCTGCCATATGTGGGCACCTCCTCTCTTATTTCCGATAATTCATGCCGCAAACGCAGCTGTATCATCGGAATTAAATTTTTATTTAAGTTTTTTCTACTCGCGAGGAAAGAAAAAACTTAATGAAGAAACTTTTACAAGACAAGCATTGCTGTAAAAATTTTTCTCGACATATTTATTATAAAGTGTTTTTTTTAAATTGTGAATAGTAAAAGCAAAAGTTATGCACAGGGCAGTCAATATTAAATTTTAATTTAAAAATTAATTTCAACACACTAACCGCGAAAATTTTAGGAAAGATTAGTTAGAAGAAAAAATAATTAAACATAATTTTTTATAAACCAAAAACTCCAAATATTTATAATCAAAAATTTTGTGAGGGTGCTTAGTTTAAATGAAAATATTTATAAAACAAAAATATCCCGATTTGCTCCGGATATCTTTGTTGACAAGGCTCGGTGTGAGTGGCCATTCAACAAGTCGAGCCTTAGCCCTGTTGAATGGTTGTCCGGAATTGGACGCGATCAAGAAGAGGTTTTAACCAAGTGCCAGATCCGTCTGGTGACGGGTAAGGCAATAGCCCCGGTTACAAGACCGAATCCCTGATCGCAACGGCCGCCTTCCAAACGGCCATAGTGATGGCTGCCGCCATCAGCAAGAGCAACTTCCCCCGTAGCTTGCTTCTTGACATGAAATAGTCCCCCCATGGACTAATTAAAATAGTATGCCTGTTTTAAGTAGTCGTCAACTTTATTTTTATAAGCAAAAGTGGATAAATTCTAGATAAAGTAGATTCTTCCAGCAACCAAATTTAAAAAGACTCACACTCGTGAGTCTTTTTAAATTGTGCCCCCAGAGAGAATCGAACTCCCATCTTCAGGTTCGAAGCCTGACATTCTATCCATTAAACTATAGGGGCAAAAAACCAGCCGTTACGGCTGGTTTTTGTGGGTCGCGTGGGGATCGAACCCACGACCTTATCCTTAAGAGGGATCTGCTCTACCAGCTGAGCTAGCGACCCGTTGAGTTAAAATTTTGATTTTACGGGCTTAACTTTATTATATTTATCTTTGGTCCTTTCCAGCCCTTTATCTTTAAAGCCGCTTCGGCTGCTTCAGTTTGGCCTTCTTGCTTACTTGTGCCTTCGCCCGTGGCTATCAAATCTTTGCCCAAGTATACACCGATCTTAAATGATTTGATATGATCCGGACCTTCTTCATGCAATACTTTGTAGGTTGGGGTAGCGCCTTCAATTTCTTGGGCCGATTCCTGAAAGCGGCTTTTGGCATCCAAGTATAATCCATTTTCCAAAATATACGGCAATTTTGGCAAGATCCAGCGGGCAATAAATTGTTGAGCTATTTCGTAACCGCTATCCAGATATATGGAACCGATTAATGCCTCTATGGCATTGGCCATAATATAATCCCGGGCTTTGGTGCCCGCGTCTTTGGCTTCGCCGTGGCTTAGGAATAAGTATTCTTCCATGCCAATTTCATAGGCAATACTCGCTAAGATTTTGGCATTTACAAGCGCGGCGCGCCAATTGGTAAGTTCTCCTTCAGGGTTGCCATATTCTTTATATAAAAATTCCGTAACAATTAATTCCAACACCGCGTCTCCCAAAAATTCCAATCGTTCATTATGTCCCAGTACAAAATCATGATGTTCATTTAAATATGATCTATGCACAAAAGCCTGCACCAGATAGTCAGGGTTATTAAAGATTATACCTAATTTTTTTTGTAAACCCGGGAAGTCCTTTTCTTTAATTTCTGCCAGGTTAAAAATATTTGTTGACATATTCTTTTTAGGAGGCCTTGGCTTCGTTTGTTGATTTGGTCTCCAAATCTTTGTATATGGCGCCAAGCACGCCATTTACAAATCTGCCCGAAGAAGGGCCGCCAAAGTTTTTAGCAAGTTCAATGGCTTCGTTTATGGCGACTTTTGGAGGCACTTCGTTATTAAGTTTAAGCTCGTAAATGCCAATGCGAAGTACATTACGATCGATAATCGTTATTTGGTCTATGGGCCACTGCGGCGCGTATTTTTCAATAATCGCGTCTATTTCTTCCAGGTTTTTTTTCACTTCCTCAATGATTTTTTTGGCAAATTCAGTTTCCGCGAGTCCTGGGCCGAATTCTTTCAGGTCGCGTTCCATGATATCTGGCAACGCATTATGCTCTGGTTTTCCCCTAAAATCCCACTCAAATAGAGCTTGCATGGCGATGCTTCTGGCTAAGTGGCGATTAGACATAACCAAATGTTTTAATGATAAAATGTTACAGGTGAATAAGCCCAGTAGCTTAAAGTGAAGCGGTTTATCAATTTTATCAAGCGTAACGATTTATCAGACGATTATTTAGCCTTGGTCTTTCTGCCGGAGCGATTAGTTCTCTTGTCAACGTTAACTACGGATCTGCCTTTGTAATAACCGCAAAAAGCGCAAGCGCGGTGCGGGCGAAGTGGTTTTTTGCATTTAGGACAAGCGTTAAAAGCAGTTTCGGCGAGCGCAAAGTGCGCGGCGCGGCGGCGTTTGTGAGAAGACGTTCGTCTATGACCGGGTAAACCCATATTTTCTAAGATTGAGCCAAATGAAAAAAAATGTTGTTTTTTTCATTTGCGAAGCCTAGCGGAAATTCAAGCCTCTTTGCTTCTGCGGTTGTGTAGTTATGTAAGTAATGAATACTCCATACAATACACTAAAATCATAATTTTGGCAAGGGATAGGCTAACATAGGGCAAAAAATGGCATTTTGCTTTGACAAAATGGCTAAAAAATGGTATACTATACAAGTAAAATCTAATTTTTTAAGATAACCCTATGATCGAGGGAGGATTTAACCCTGAGGCAGAGCGTTCAAGTAAAAAACCTCGGAAAAAAACCGAAGCCCCCGGCTCTACTCCTTTAGTTGACCTGACCAAACCGGATGCTTTGGACGATCTCACTGTAAGAAGAAAACGAACTCCAGAAGAACAGCAAAAGCTAACAGAACAGATGGTGGTAGAGGATTTGCGTTTTCAAAAAAAACATCCGGAGGTTTTTGCTAAAGGGACTGAAGATTCCACCAGACCAACGCGTGTTGCCAAGGGTACAGGGAATACGAACATTAATGAGGCAAACTTAAGGGGGAATGACTATAATGAAGAAGATGAATCCTGGGACGATATAACGCAGGTAGATATTAAGCCGCTCGGACTTTCTACCAATGATGTGTTTGACAAAGAGCAGGATGTAATCCATCTGGCGGATGAAGATTTAGAAGAAATTTCCACCAGAGAAGATTTGGTAAATTTACCTCAAAAAGAATATAAAAAACTTTCCGCCCAAGAACTCAAGAAAATTCGTGAAAATAAAACCGTAGAGCTTAATGATTCTGATATAGAAGAAATTAGCGCGGATGATGTCGCGCAGCTAAATGAACATAATTTAAATAAACTTTCTAAAAAAGAAGTTCAGGCTATTGCGGCTAAAGACCTGCAAAATATTCGTGCAAAAATTTCAAAAAGTCCTGAAAAAGCGCCGGCGCCGACCTTTGAAGCTTCAACAAATCAGCGAGAAGATGCTTTAGAACTCGCGCAGTTACAATATGTCCAGGCATATAGAAAATATAATCCTAAACTTAAATCAAAAGAAGATGGAGAAATTTTGGAAATGAAGCCGCCAACATTAGCTTTTACAATTTTTAACCGTGACAAAGTAAGAAAATTAGAGCGTTTATATCTAAATGTAAAGCAGGCCGAAAACAATATGGTTCAAGAGGAAAAAGCTGCGGCGGGGGTGGAAAGTTTTAGAAGGAGCGCTCGCCTTAAAAAATAATATTTATTTAAAGTTTTTTAATCAAAATATATGCGCGGCGAAACATTTAGACCTCCAGAGCTAAGTGAAAAAGAAAAATTAAAAAAAGTACAGGATGAGTTAAACAGAGGAGAGAGCGTGGCTTTTAGAGAAAAAAAGGAAGAAGATTTTGATTTTGCTAACGGCACAGACCCGGGTTTGTCAGAAGAAAAAACAGGTGTTTTTACAAAACCTGCTCTTAAGGCTGATCAGCCGGATATTTCCGGTATTTTGGAAGGTTTGGATAAAGCCGCGGAAATGAGCGTGGCAGAAAAAGCCGAAGAAAAGGAATGGAATCAGGCAATCAAAGCCGCAAAAGATAAAATAGCCGCGGAAGAAACAGGTTTGAGAGGAAAAATTAAAAATACCTTAAAAGCAGATGAAGAAGCAAGAAAAGCGGCCGAAGAGCAAAGATGGTTGGATAAAGAAGAAGCCGCAAAGAGAAAATTATCAATGGAAGCCCACAGCCAAGCGCAATCAGAAGAAGCGGAGTGGAATGCCGCGATTGCCAAAGCAAAAAAGAGGGATGAAAATCAATCAGCTATCGGGCGTTTAATGAAACGTTTAGGTTTTGGTAAAAATAAATAAAAAACGCAATATGATAGAAGGATCCTCTTTAAGGTCAGAAGGGAAAAAATTCTCGTCTTCACCAGAATTTACGAGTGCTTTTGATTCTCTCGTAAAAGCCAAGCAGGAACAAACAAAAAAAGCCCAAATAGAAAAAAGCAAGTCGCCCGAAGTTGTCGCAAAAAGAAAATCTGTTTTACAAAGAGTTGACGAGCGTACTGAAAAAATTTTAGAAAAAAGAAAAAAGGTGGCCGAAGCCAGGGCTGCGATTTTAAACGCCGGTCCTTTAAAATATAAAACCGGAGAAGATATTGCCAAAGGTTTGGCAGAAGCAGGCGCAACCATAGAAAAACAGAAATCAGATCGCGGACGGGCCGAAGCTTCTCGGAAAAGAATGATAGAAAGATTTGAAAAAAGAACGGATAAATTATCCGAAGTACGCGCTTCGGGGGAAATTGAAGATACCCCGGATATTCATCGGCCAATTCCCGAACTAAGCGCGGACTCATTAGCGGAGTTAGATGTTATACGCAATATGGGCAAGCCGGGAGAGCAGTTAACAGAAAAACAGCAGCAGGCCGGTTCCAGAGTGCCTGAAAATTACATCCCGCAGATTAGTGATAAAAAAGTAAAAAACTTCACGCAATATTTAGATATTAAGGAGCAGGAAGAAAAAATGCAATCACGCCATGTAGGCGGCTCCAAACAAACCGCCGGTATTTCTTCGGTTGTGGAAATTGATCCTGCATATCAAAAAGAAATTGAGATGACAGAAGAGCCGGAGATTACCATTTCTTATGAAGATACGGAGGATTTGCTGGCAGAACGGAGACATACGGTAAATGAGCAGATGGCAGAAGAGGCTCAAAAAGCTTATGTTGAGGCGTATAGAAAATATGATCAAGGTTTTACAAAAGGTAAACCGGACGATTTGGTTGCGCTTACCAAACCGTCGATATTTGCTTTTGGCGCGCAAGGAAAAAATTTGAAGAAATTATATAAAGAAATGGAAAAATTAAGAACAATTGCCGCTCGCACGTCCGAAGATAATAAAATTGCTGGCAATTTAATTTCCAGTGAAGTTAAAAATACATTTAAAGGCCAAGTTAGCCCCGAGCTTTCCGCGGCATCCAAAGCTTCAAGCCAAGATGCCGAAGAAAAAGAGTGGTTTCTTGATCCTAAACAGGTCAAAGCTAATGCCGAAATTGATAGTTTTACAGAAGAACGTAAATTTATTCTTCCTTCATTACAAGAAATAAAGAAGGCTGCTGCAACAGTAAAGCCAGGATTTAAATCTCCTTTAGTAGAAAAATTTAAAGTTGCGGGAACTGCCCAAGAAGGCATTGATACGGTAATGAAAGAAAAAGCTTTGCAAATCGAACGGAGGTTAAGAGAGATTGAAAAGTATTTTATAGATAAAAAAATGGCAGAAAGGGAGGATGTCCGGGAATTTTTATTAGGCTCCGAAATAACAGGCTGGTTTAAGGGAAAAGAGAAACAGATGCAAAAGGATTATAGAACTCTCTATTACGACCCCGCTTTAACTGCTAAAGAGACTAATCGGTATCAAAATTCTAAATTAAAAAGGCCTTAAAAATAGGGCCTTTTTGTTTGATTTTTCCATTTAGATTGGATAAGATAGGGCAATGCAAATTACAGTTATAAAAAATCAAAACGAATGGAATAGTTGGTTTTTACAAAAACCAGAGCCTCATAGCTTTGCCCAATCCTGGGCTTGGGGCGATATTTTAATTTCCGAAGGAAAAAAAGTGGAACGATTAGCGGTCATAGAAAATGAATTAGTTATAGCGCAAGCGCAGGTGGTGTATAGCCCTATTTTTTTCGGCTGGCAGTATGCCTTTTGTCCCAAAGGGCCGGTGGTTGATTCACTCAGAAGTGAAGATGGTAAAATACAAATATATAAAATAATCAAAGAATACTTAAAAAATAAAAATTGTATATTTTTTAGAATTGAACCGGGAGTATTGCCGGTTATGCCGCGTTCATTTTTTTTCAAAAAAACAATTGATATCAACCCATCAACCACGCTGCTGCTTAATTTAAACCAAACTGCCGCTCAGTTGCGCGGCAATATGCATCCTAAAACCAGGTATAATATTGCCCTAGCAGAAAAGAAAAATGTAAAGATTATCCAGGAAAAAAATTTGGAAGTATTTTGGATGCTGATGAATAAAACCGGAAACCGAGATAAATTCAGTTTGCATCATAAAAAACATTATGAAAAAATATTGGCAGCAGAAAGCGTTTTTCAGCTTACAGCGTACTATAACTCGGTGCCGGTCGCGTGCGCCGTATTTATTGGTTTTGGAAATACCTTTACTTATCTATACGGCGCGTCAGATTATGAATATAGAAATTTGATGGCGCCGTATTTGCTCCAATGGGAAGGTATGGAACTGGGTAATGATTTTGGCAGTAAATGGTATGATTTTTTTGGAGTCGCGCCACGTTTACAGTCGGAGTCGTCAGCTGTCATTCCCGCCGCTAGCGGGAATCCAGACAATTTAGGTCAACACGGGATTCCCAATCAAGTTGGAAATGACAGCTATAACTATAGCTTCAAACACCAGTATGCCGGCGTAACCCGCTTTAAATTGGGTTTTGGTGGCGTTCCCTATGAAGCCCCGGGCACGTTTGATCTGGTGGTTGATAAGAAAAAATATAAAATATATACTTTGCTTCGGTGGTTGCGGCGGTTATTTTAGTTTATGAGTAAGTCCTCGTAGTCCAATGGATAGGATACCAGCTTCCGAAGCTGATGGTGCAGGTTCAATTCCTGCCGGGGGCACTAACCAAAAATCCCTCCGATGTTACATCGGAGGGATTTTTGGTTTAACGAAACCATGTCGCGTAACGTCCTTTGAGGCGCGGCGCTTAATCTTTATTCTTCAGCTGGGTTTGCTTTAGTTGAAGCAGTCTCTTCATTTGTTTTTTTATAATCACATTCTTTACTGCTGCATTTGATAACTCCTTTGGCGGCAAAAACCAGTGGCTGTTTGCAGGTCGGGCAGAATTCGCCAGTTGGTTTTTCCCACAACGCATATTCACAATCCGGATAGCGGTTGCAGCTATAGAATGGCTTGCCGCGCTTGCTGCGGCGCTGCACGATATCGCCCTCGCCACACTTAGGGCACTTCATGTTCATTTTAATTTCAATATTTTTAATATTCTTGCATTTAGGATAGCCGGAACATCCTAAAAACGGCCCGAATCGTCCGCGGCGCAGGATCATTGGTTCGCCGCACTTTTCGCATTTTTCGTTTGCTTCCTCCACCGCTTCTTGCTGTTTGGCTTCCTCGGCGTTTAAAGATTTGGTTGTTTTACACTCCGGATATTTGGTGCAAGCCAAATATTTGCCAAATCGTCCGGTTTTAATAATCATATCCGAGCCGCACTTTTTACATTTTTCATCGGATTTTTCTTCGGTCAAAACTTTTTTATCTATTTCTTGTTCTTTTTTATCCAAGTTTTCTTTAAACGGTTTCCAAAAATCACCAATCACCGGCCGCCACTGCTTTTTACCGCGGGCGATTTCATCAAGATTATTTTCCATTTCCGCCGTAAATTCATAATCTACGACATGGTGGAAATGTTCTACTAGTAAATCGTTAACAATATAGGCGATGTCTTTGGGGGCAAACCTTTTTTGTTCGTTGCGCTCAATATAGCCCCGATCCTCAATCGTAGAAATTGTGGGAGCATAGGTAGAAGGCCGGCCAATGCCATAATTTTCCATAGCTTTTACGAGTGTTGCGTCCGAGTATCTGGCCGGAGGTTCGGTAAAATGCTGTTCCGGTTTAAGTTCGTTACAGGTAAGCGGTTCGTTATTCTTAAGCTGCGGCAAGAGATTTTCTTTGGCTCTATCCGGGAACAGCTTTAAGAAACCATCAAAGACAATAGTTTGGCCATTGGCTCGGAATTTATAATCATTTTGGCTAGATATATCTATCGTAGTGGCATTTAGCTCGGCTGGGGCCATCTGGGTGGCAACAGCGCGTCTCCAGATAAGGTCATAAAGCCTGAATTGTTGTCTGTCTAGGTATTGTTCTATAGACTCGGGTGTGCGCATAGCTTCGGTAGGTCGTACGGCTTCGTGGGCTTCTTGAGCGTTTTTACTTTTATTATTATAAATTCTAGGAGAATCCAGCTGATATTTTTTGCCAAAATTATTACCGATAGTATCTTTGGCATCAGCCAAAAATTTTTCCGAAAGATTAACCGCGTCCGTACGCATGTAGGTAATCAGACCTACGGATCCTTCAGTTCCAAGTTCTATGCCCTCGTATAATTGCTGCGCCAAACGCATAGTCTGTTTGGCCGAAAAACCAAGATGACTGTTGGCTTCTTGTTGGAGGGTAGAAGTGGTAAATGGGGGAGAAGGCAAGCGTTTGGTTTTTTTCTCTTCCACGTTTTCTACTATATAAGTAGTTTTTTCTAAATCAGCCAAAATTTTGTCTATCTCCGCTTTAGTTTTTATATCTAGCTTATCTATTTTTTTGTCTTTGATCGCAATGAGCTTTGCGGTCAAGCAATTGTCATTCCCAACGAATTGGGAATCCAGTGTCCGGTTGTCTGGATTCCCGCTGGAGTTTATCCCGTGCTCCGACACGGGAGCGGGAATGACAAGCGACGAGTCGGAATGACAGAACAGCCCCTCGATACTCCAGTACTCTTCCGGGTTAAAAGCTTTTATTTCTCTTTCTCGTTCTACAATCAGGCGCACAGCCACCGATTGCACGCGTCCGGCCGACAAACCCTTGGCTACTTTGCGCCACAAAAATGGAGATAGTTCATAACCCACTAATCTGTCCAAGATTCGGCGAGCTTGTTGCGCGTCTACCATTTTTAAATCTAGCGGGCGTGGATTTTCTAGAGCATGCATTATGGCGGTTTTGGTAATTTCATGGAATACAATGCGTTTGGCGTCTTTTGGTTCAATTCCCAAAATATTGGCCAAGTGCCAAGAGATAGCTTCTCCTTCTCGGTCCTCATCGGTAGCAAATAGGATACCATCGCATTTTTTGGCCGCTTCTTTTAGTTCTTTGGCTACTTTGGTTTTGTCGCGGCTTACAATATAATGAGGTTCAAAATTATGTTCTACATCCACCCCCAGTTTGCTTTTTGGCAAATCACGGACATGGCCAAAAGAAGACTTCACAACAAAGTTTCTGCCCAAAAATTTGGAAATAGTTTTGGCTTTAGTAGGGGATTCTACGATGACTAAATTTTTCATAATCGAAATGAGTGAGTAAATATATAAGCTTGCTTATTTATTTACGAGCGAATGAGTTTATTTACAAGCGAAGTGAGTGAAAAGGACATTTATGTGCTTTTCCGAACAAGCGCAGTAAATATGGAAACCTATATATGAGCTTTGCCCTATTTTATTGAAAAATAGAAGTTACAAGAATTAAAGATAATATAAATTATACCATTTGTCAACCGGGGCCATATTATCTCACAATATAATTCATCCCGCCCAAGTTGCGAACTCGCCCTTTCATCTCCATTAAAACCAGGGCGCTATTTACCGTCGGGCTCTCTAAACCGGTGGTTTTTATAATCAAATCTATATGCACCGGTTCTTTGGAAAGACACTCCAATATCCTGGCTTCGGTGGCGTTGGTCGGTACAGTTTTTTTATCGTTTACTATTTCTTTCAGTTCTTGGATGTTTAAAGCCTCTAAAACATCTTTGGCTTCAGCAACCAATTTTGCTCCCATTTTTATTAAATTATTTGGGCCAATGCCGGTGGGAGAGTTAATAGGGTGGGGAACAGCAAAAACTTCGCGGTTATAATCAAGAGCGCAACGGGTAGTAATAAGAGCACCAGAAATTTCGGCTGCTTCTATAATTAGTGTGCCTAAACTGAGGCCGGCAATAATACGATTGCGAGCCGGAAAAGAATAAGCGGTTGGCGCAAACCCTGGTGGGTATTCGGAAATTACCGCTCCGCCGGAGGCGATAATCTGTTCGGCCAGCAAATTATGAGTGGTAGGAGCCACAGTTTTTTTATCTATGCCGCCGCCCAAAACCGCAACCGTGATCCCGCCATTATCAAGTGTGGTCTGGTGCGCGATACCGTCTATGCCAAGAGCTAGACCGCTTACAATTACCACGCCTTGTTTGGCTAAAGGGCCCACGATTTCTTCACAAGCAAGCTTGCCATACGCGGTATATTTTCTGGTGCCAACTACGCCTATAGCCGGCGATTCGTCCGGTGGCAGTATGCCGCGAACAAACAATGTGTGCGGCGGATCGTTTATTTCTTTTAAGAGTTTAGGAAATCCCGGTTCGGTTATAGATACCGTTTGTATTTGTTCTTTTTCCAGTCGTTCCATGATCTTGTCTATGGGGTTGTCTTCGCGCCAGGATAAAAATTCATGAGCAATATTCTCTTCCAGTCCGGCCGGCACCAGGTCGCTTATTTCCGCCTCCCAAAGATTTTTGAAATTAGAAAAATAAGCCGCCAATTTTTGGTAGCGGTTGTAGGTGATTTTGGGGAAGTGAGCCAGGGCGGCGTGGTATTTCATGGTGAGGAGTAGAGAGTAAGTGGTAAGGAGTAGTGTTTGTTTGTCATCCCGCCTGCCCGCCCTGTCGTTGGCGGGAGTGAGGCCTTAGCCGACGAGGGATCTAGGGTTGTCATTCCCGCCACAGCGGGAATCCAGTATCCAATCAAATCGACTGGATCCCCGCTGTGGCGAGGATGACAACTGTGCAGACAGAGATTCCCTACCTACCGCAGGTAGGCTCACCCCTGCGAAGGGATTCGGAATGACAGCTTAAATCAGTGTCTCAATTTCTTTAATAATATTTTTCGCTACTGTATCTAAAATCTTTTTTTCGGCAGCTGTGAATTTTCCCAACACAAAGCCAGCGGTGTCTTTTATCTTTTCTTGTTCTTTTGGCGCCACGCCCACGCGAATGCGAGTAAAGTTTTGCGTGCCTAGATGTTCTATAATTGATTTGATGCCATTATGTCCCGCTGGCCCGCGATTGGTCTGTATGCGCGTTTCTCCCAAAGGAATATCTTTATCATCATGAATAACAATTAAATTTTCCGGTTTTAGTTTATAAAAATTAAGTAAGGCCTGAACCGCTACGCCAGAGTTATTCATATAGGTTTGAGGCATGGCCAGGGCAGTGCGCTTTTTATTTATTTTACCTTTGCTGATTAAAGCATTTGATTTTTTATCAAAATTCCAATCTGCAAATTCAAATGTGGCGAGCAGTTTTTCTAATATTAAAAAACCGGCATTATGACGAGTGTCGGTATATTCTTTTTCCGGATTGCCCAAGCCGATTATAAGTTTCATATTGTTTTTAACTTTGCCAGGGCGCTCTCAATATCTCCGTTTAATTCTTTCAGTTTGCGTATTCTTTCTTGACCCGACAGATTTTCTACTGTTTCATACTCAGTTCCTATTCTTTGAATCTCGCTAATCAATAGTGCCGTGGTACGATTAGGGCCTTCTGTCAGCCTTTCTTTATTTTGCGCGAGTCTCTTTAATTCTGTCCCAGTATTTGACAGCAGGTCAATAAGTTTTTTATTTAAAGTATCCTCCATGTCTGTTATGGGAGATTCTTTTTCGCTCATATATTCGTAATATTTCTCCTAAGCTTTGTTAGTTTTATCACAATCGGCGTGGCAAAAAATCCAAACCGCTGGCGTAAACGATTTTCTATATAGCGCACATAAGAAAAATGCACGGAGGTTTTGAATTTTATCATCATTTCAAATAGAGGCGGATTGTTGTGCAACTGATGAAATGCCATGATTTGCGGATGGCGGGTACCCTTGCCGCGGGATGGCCGATGTTCTTTGGTGACAGTTTTAATAAATTCCTGCAATTCTTCGTCAGGGATAATAACATGACGCTCTTCCCAAGCGCGGAAAATCAACGGAAATATTTGGTGTACTTTATATTTTGTTTTGGCGCTGGTAATAACAATCGGCGCGAAAGTTAAATGAGGGAAGTCGGCGTAAATTCTTTCTTTAACTTCGTTTCTAAATTCTTCGCTATGGTCTTCCACTAAATCCCATTTGTTTATAAGAATAATCGTGCTGCGCGTATTTTCTCGCAATAATCCGGCGAGCTGCTGATCTTGGGTGGTGATTGGTTCGCTGGCATCAAGCACCAAAAGTACAATATCAGCTTTTTTTATCATATTAAGGCTTTTGCCAATGCCGGCTCTTTCTAGTTCTCCGGAAACTTTTGCTTTTCTTCTGATACCGGCAGTATCTACAAACAGAATCGGTTTACCATCAACTTCTACCAGTGTATCATGCGGTTCACGGGTCGTGTGGGGGAGCGAACTGACAATAACCTGTTCTTTGCCGATTAGGTCGTTAAAGAGTGAAGACTTGCCCACGTTGGGTTTGCCAATAAGCGCAACCTTAATTGGGCTCATCTCTTTTGTCTTTTTTGGTTTTTTGGCGGTTTTGCCCAAGCGTTTAAATATTTCATCAAGCAAGTTGCCAACATTAGAGCCATTGGCCGCCGAAACAGGGAACGGTTCGCCAAGTCCCAATCTGCGCCACTCGCCACTATGAATATCCACGCGAAGTCGTTCGTTGTCCGCTTTATTGGCAACAAAGAGTATTCTATTTTTTTCTTTAATAAAACGTTTGGCCAGTTCGCGTTCCTGTGGCAATAGTCCGGCCTGGACATCCACTACAAACAAAATCAAATCTGCTTCGCGCAGGGCAAGTTCGGTTTGTTTGACTATCTCTTCTTCCAATTCTACGTCTTCGGAAAAAGTAATGCCGCCCGTATCTACCAGGGTAAAATTTTTACCTCGCCAGTGCACGGCCCCGATATTTCTGGTTCGGGTAGTGCCGGCTATATCTGAAACAATCGCTTTATTTTCCTCCAGCATTTTGTTAAACAGGCTGGATTTGCCAACATTAACTCGGCCAACGAGAGCAACCGTAGGTAAATTGGTATCAATGATTTTTGCGGGCGTAGCCATATGCGAAATAAGTATGTGTGGGTTTTAGCCCCTATATATAAAAAATTCCAAATTCTATATTCTAAATCGCATCTTCTCCCAGAATCACTATAATATCTGGTTTTGATCTAGAAGTGGTTGTAGCCTCATTATATGTTAGCGCAAGCCATTCTGGCAAATCGGTACTGGAAGAAGCGTTTAGTTCTTTGGAAAGCGTACCCACCGTGGTATTTGGGACATTACTGTTTACTATATATATAGTAGTGATAGAAATTGGTCGTTTGGCGCTATTGCCAACGCTTGAAATAAAGAGGCCCTTTGTTTCCAGTTGTTGCTTTTTTAAAGCTGCCAGCCCGGCTTGCCAAGTGCCGTTTTGGATTTCAATACTGGCGTTAGGAATGGCCATGGAAGCAGGCGTTTGTTTTGGCTGGATTTGTCCGGTGGCAAGAGCAGACGCGGAAGCGGTTGTCGGGGTACTCGTTGCTTCAAAAATATTATTTATAGCATCCTTGATTTCGGAAAAATTTCCGGTTTTAGGTATAAGCAGATACGCGCCGCCTTCGCCAGTTATGGGTTTTAAAAATCCCGTAGGCGCGTCGTTTAAAACCAATGTTTTTATTTCATCATTTTGTATTTCTTTTCCTAGACTGGCTAAAAACATTATCTGTCCGAAATCAATATTGGTTTCAACGTGTTTGGATAGGGAAGAGATAACTCGTTGTAACGTCATGGGGTTTAAGAATGTTTCACTGGTAAGCAGTTTTTTCTTAAAGGCAGTAAGCATAAGTTGTTGGCGTTTGGCTCGGGCAAAATCCGAACCCTCGCCGTTTGAACCATGGCGGGAGCGGGTAAAAATGAGCGCTTGTTCGCCGCTCATCTGCTGCAGTCCGGCTTGAAAAGATACGGTTCGGTATGAATCATTTGGGCCAGGATAAGCAGTATCGGTAAATGATCGTTGTACATCTACTTCAATGCCGCCAATCGCATCTATGATTTCTTGGAAGGCGGCAAAGTCCACGCGCGCGTAATAGGGGATGCTGATGCTAAATGTTTCTTCAAAAATTTTACGTGCGTATTCTCCGCCACCGCCCGCAGCCTCGGCTTCACCAAAAGCATTAGCATTATTTATTTTTCTCACTCCGTGTCCGGGAATTTTTACGGCCAAGTCGCGGGGCACTGATACCATGGAAACTTCCTTAGTGCTTGGTTTGATGCTTAAAATAATATTGGTGTCGCTTAAAAATGGGCCATCGTGTCCAAGGCCGCCAATACCAAGCAGTAGAATATTTATCCGATCCTCACTTTGGCCAATCATTACGTTGTCGGATTTGAAAATAAAGTTTCTAACGGTTTGCAGGAAGCCAATTTTTTTCGGTTTAAGCGTAACCGGATCATAATCAGACGGGCTGCTTGGCCATGTGTTCATCATGTTGTAATTTCGCAGCAGTAGTAAACCCATAATAACCGCGCCCAAAATTAAAAACACCGCCCATTTTGCCTTGGTTTTTTGGGGAGGAGTGAGGGGGTAGCGTTGAGGTTGGAGTAAATTTATTTTCTGATCATCCATGGTGTTTGGGCTTAAAAACTAAAACCGGTTCAGTGAAATTTAATTTTAACATATTAAAAACATAAAGGCAATTTATCCTTTACCGACAGATATTAATTGTGTTATACTTTAGAAAAAGGAGGTCGCGCTTGCGGCCACTTGGCTCAGTTGGTTAGAGCGTTGCATTCACATTGCAAAGGTCACTGGTTCAAATCCAGTAGTGGCTACCAAAAAAATTAACATATATGCCAATCAATTTAAATAAACAAGAAGCAAACACCGGTGATCTGGTTTTTTCCTGGACCGTAAAAGAATATGAAGAACACGACCGAAGCCCTCGTTGGTATTTGGTAATGGGCTTAATTGGAGCTGCCCTCTTGCTTTTTTCTGTTATTTCTGGTAATTATCTATTTGCGCTTATAGTCGTACTATTTGGCATTATCCTGTTTTTGCAGGATACCCAGCGGCCGATGGAAGTTTTCTTCGGTGTTACCGAAGCAGGCTTAATTGTAGGTGATAAGTATTATCCGTTTAAGGAGCTATCCAAGTATTGGATAGTCTATAATCCGCCGGAAGTAAAAAATATCTATTTTGTAACCACGAGCATTTTAAAACATCGTTTACAGGTTCCGCTGCTTGATAATGATCCGCGCCCGGTTAGGGATTTTCTCAATCAATTTATTGTGGAAGACGTGGATCAGGAGGAGGAGCCCTTAAGCGACCGGTTGGGCAGGGTTTTCAAAATACATTAAAATTACAATCCCGACGCCAGTCGGGGTTGCTGTATACATGCACTCGTCGTTCAATGGATAGGACGCCAGCTTGCGGAGCTGGCGATCTAGGTTCGATTCCTAGCGAGTGCACAATGGAAACAACTACGAATCCGTAGTTGTTTTGTTTTAAATACAAAGAGCAGGAACTTGCCTGCTCTTAACTCCTTACTTTGCCTCAAATCGGTAGGCATGCCTTGATCTTCGCGGCGATAGCCTGTCCATTCTGCAGCTTGGTGCGGGCTGACAGAAAATGTCCGAACCCCGCCGCATCGCCCTTGTAGCGAGGCACGAGATGGAAGTGAACGTGGCGAACTTGTTCGCCAATTGACGCTATGTAGATGAACTCGGCGCCAAGGGCTGCTTTCAGTGCGCCGCCGATCCGTGCGACCGACCGCCCCATTTCCGCTGCGTCCGTCGGCGATACCGTAGTCAGATCGGGGTGATGGCTTTTCAGAATGACAAGCGTGTGGCCTTCTGCCAGGGGGTTGTCATCCAGGATTGCGAGGACGCAATCATCCTCATACACCATCTGGCTGTGACGTCGTCGTGTGGCAACGAAGTCGCAAAATACGCAATCGGCCATGTTTGTTTTCCTCCTGCCCAGATTATAGTGTGTGTATGCTTGAAAAGTCAAGATTTTTTTATAAAAAAACACTAAACCTCGCGCGGTGACACGAGGCAGTTTACGGCTTGAGGAAGAATTCCTTCAGTTTTGCCAGGCATGACGGGCAAAACGGCCACCCTCTAATTTTTTTGAGCATCTCTTCGTTGAAGGTCCAATACATCACGCATTCATTCTGGCAATGCGCTTGTTTCAGATCCTCGTCGCTCGCATTAGCGGGGCCACTATAAGGGAACAGACCGAAGATGTGTCCAAGCTCGTGCATCGTCAGCATCAGAAGGTAAAGAGAAGAGATCGAGTCTTCGTTTTCTTCGGCAGTTCTGTTGTCTTCTCCGTTCACCGGCCGGAGAAGCTGTTTTACTTCGCTATAGGTAACAACGGCGCCATAGTTCTCAAGTCCGACTCCCCCGACGCTTCGGGATGAATCGTTATGCCAGTGCAATGGTTCCGTTACCAGTGTCACATCATACCGTTCTTCTTTGCTGCGACTCGCATCATCTTTTATAGAGTATAGCAAGCTTGAAGCATTGAGGTGCCCCGCAACGATGCTTTCTCGGCGCGCCTTGGAAATATGCGGTCTGGGGTTGAAATTAGTTTTTTGGAAAACGTAATTTCCCACCGTGCTATTAAACAAGCGGTCGTATTCCTCCAAGATACCGGCAGCGTAAAGAACAGTTATGATAGCGCGGTCAACAACAGATTGAGCTAATTGGCCCGTGCCCTTTTGAGACAGAACCGTAATCGGCTTGATCTTGTAAAACGCCATGATCTTACCCCTCCTACTGCTTGAAGCAGATCATATAGGTAGTATATGCTAGCTAAATTTTTTTGCAAACTTATGCACAGCCGCCTTAGACGGAATTTTGTGGTATAATGTATCCATACATTTCTAATGGATACCAAATTTATCTGCGTATGATTACTCACAGAGTTGCCACCAAGTTGGCGCCAGAACCACCGGTACGCTTTTATCGCACGATTGCCGTTACCTTTTTAATTGTTACTTTAGTTTTACTGGGTGTTATCATATTTTTTACTTCCAAAAAAGCTACAATTGTTATTGTTGCTAAGACAGATAATAAAAATGTAAATTTGGATATAAATGTTGCCTCGCAAAAAAGCAGCGACCTTGCGATTGTTGGGCTTGTTACCACTACTAAATTTAGTTCATCACAAAAATATTTTCCTACGGGCAACAAAACCACCGATGGTTTAGCTGTAGGAGAAGTTACGCTATTTAACGAAACCGGCGCCGTGCAAGCTCTGGTAAAAACTACCAGACTGCTTACTCCATCTGGCGTTCTATTCCGTCTTTCAAATAATGTAACGGTGCCAGCCAGAGGCCAGGTACAGGCAGCCGTATATGCCGATCAGTTGGGAGCCGGAGGAAATATTGGCCCAAGCAGTTTTACAATTCCTGGACTCAATGAAGAAAAGCAAAAAGTTATTTACGCGAGCAGCAGCAAAGATATGGTAGGAGGAGTCAGAACCGTTGGGGTATTAAATGCTGAAGATGTAAAATCCGCAAAATCTGATTTTGCCGGTAAAATAAAAAAGACCGTAGAAGATTCTTTGGAGCAGAATACTAATTTTTCACAAAAATTAATTTTTGTTCCGGATAATAACGTAATGGTTGATAGGCAAATTGGCGAAGAAGTAACGGAGTTTAATTTATCCGGCACAAGCACGGTTGTGATTGTCTACTATAATAGCCAAGATTTAAAATCTATTTTAGCCAGAGAAGTTGAGAGTCGCATAGATATAAGCACTGAAAAAGTATTATCGGTTACCAAGGATCCGCAAGTAACGCTGGGTAGTTATGACCTAGAAAAACAGAAAGCAGTATTATCGGTATATCAAGATGTTTTGGTAACGCTCGATGTAAATGGTGAAAAATTAGCGGTAAATAATTTTTTTGGAAAGAAGAAAGATGAAATTGAGCGATATATATTTGGTTTAGGCCATGTGGTGGGTGTAGATGTGAAATTTTCACCTGGTTGGATGAGAACCGCTCCAGGCGTGGCCGACAAAGTGCAGGTGGTAGTAAAAAATGTAGAGTAGTTCTTTGTTTGACAAAGAAAAGCGGTTGTTTTAAAATGCTTCTAAGGCTCGTTATTACGAGAACCCGCCCAGTTTACCCCGACCTGTTTTCGGAATGCGTCGGGGTTGATATGGTACCACTCTTGGAGAGCCGCGTAAAAAAAGTTAAATATTCGGGTGGAACCGTCCTTGGCAGTAGTGCTAGAGACCCCGATGCGTATTATTATAATAGTGCGTAGCGGGGTCTTTTTATTTAAATTTATTAAATCATTTTATACTTTCCTATGGATCAAGAACGACTAGAACACATCCGTCATTCTGCCGCCCACATGTTGGCCGCGGCCGTATTAGAACTTTACCCAAGAACCAAATTGGGTATTGGCCCAACCGTAGAAAACGGGTTTTATTATGATTTTTTATTTCCCCAAGGCACAACGGTTTCCGAAGAGGATTTGGCGAGTATTGAGACTGTAATGAAAAAAATTATCAGCGGCCACCATGATTTTGTGGGTCGCAGCGTTACCGCTGTTGAGGCAGAAAGCGAAGAAGCGGACCAGCCATTTAAATTGGAGCTCATAAAAGAATTTGCCGGAGAAGGCAAGAACTTAACCATTTATGAATCCGGCCCATTTAAAGATTTGTGCCGAGGCGGACATGTAGACAACACCTCAGAAATTCCGGCTGACGGATTAAAATTGCATAGAGTGGCCGGCGCCTATTGGCGCGGCAGTGAAAAAAACCCGATGCTTACCCGTATTTACGGACTACTATTTGCTACTAAAGAAGAGCTCGATAGTTATTTAGAAAAATTAGAAGAAGCGAAAAAACGAGATCATAGAAAGTTGGGAGCGGAGTTGGATCTGTTTACTTTTTCCGATTTGGTGGGAGCTGGCCTGGCTTTATGGACCCCAAAAGGCACCTTGCTGCGCAATACCTTGGATGATTTTGTTTGGCAGCTTCGTAAAGAGCGCGGATATGAAAAAGTTACGATTCCACACATTACCAAGAAAGATTTATATGAAACAAGCGGTCACTGGGATAAATTTAAAGATGATTTGTTTAAGATTACCACCCGTGAAGGCCACGAATTTGCCATGAAGCCGATGAACTGCCCGCATCATACCCAGATATTTAATCATGTTTCCCGCAGCTACCGTGATTTGCCGCAACGCTACGCTGAAACCACAATGTGTTATCGTGATGAGCAAACGGGAGAGTTGCACGGCCTGTCGCGCGTGCGCGGATTTACGCAAGATGATGCCCATGTGTTTTGTCGGGAAAGCCAAGTAAAGGAAGAGATGTTTAAAATTTGGGATATTATTGAAGCTTTTTATAAAGCGGTTGGATTTAATGATTTACGCGTGCGATTATCATTGCACGATCCGGCTCAGTTTGAAAAATATTTAGGCACAAAAGAAGTCTGGGAAAATACAGAAAAACAATTGCGTGAAATGGTGGCAGAACGAGGCGTAGAAGCTTTTGAAGCGCTTGGTGAAGCGGCCATGTACGGACCGAAAATAGATTTTATGGCCAAAGATTCCATTGGCCGTGAGTGGCAGGTGGCAACCATTCAAATTGATCGCAATCAGCCTGAACGGTTTGATCTGGTATGCGTAAATGAACAGGGAGAAAAAGAAAGAGTGGTGATGGTGCATGCGGCAATTATGGGATCTATTGAACGATTCCTTTCAATTCTTATTGAACATCATGCCGGCGCGTTTCCGGTCTGGGTATCTCCGGTACAGGTGCTGCTTGCGCCGGTTTCGTCCAAGCATGTAGGTGGCGCTAGAGCCTTATTAAACGAATTGACCGAGGCCGGTATTAGGACAGGAATAGACGAAGCCGATGAAACTATTGGCAATAAAGTACGCAAGGCCGCCGGACAGAAAATTCCATATATTGTGGTGGTGGGAGACAAAGAGTTAGGTGGGGAACCGTGGATGATACGCGTGCGAGGGCAAAAAGATCAGGTTAAAATGACCAAGGAAGAGTTTATAGAGAAGGTAAGAAATGAGATAGCCGGTAAAATATAAGGAAAAAATCCGCTCAAATTCTTGAGCGGATTTTTTATTGACTTTTATAAAATATATTGATTGAATATGTCTAAGAGGAGGATGGTTTATGGCAGAAACTAACGTTTACAAGTGTGTTTGTGGCCAGATGGGTCAGAGTTGTGGTTCGGTCCAGGGCTATCCTGGATTGCAATGCAGTTCATGCAAGATCAGGTGGTGGCACACCAGTTGCTGGAAGTGCCGCCAACCTATTGATGGGCGGCACGCGCAACAGTGTCCGCGCTGTAAGTATTGGCACTGTCCTGAACCTAATTGTGGCGTGTGCAGCCGCGGATGTGCAGGTCGTGTATAAGGAGATTAAGGGGTTGCCCGGGTATAAGGAGGTACCCGGGCATGATAGAAAATTAGCTAAAGTTAGCCAAAAAATGGCAAAAATCTATTGACAAAATGCTCAAAAAGTGTTATAATTCCTTTTGTGTTTAACTTTTAAATAAAAGTTATGCGAGAAGGAAATAGACATCAGCAAATCAAAGCCGGCCTGGAAAAAGCTGTGGATATTAAAAAACAGCGAGAAAGCATGTCTTTATCCCATTCTTGAAAAGAATGCTGTGTCCAAAAAGAAGAAACCAATTGATGTGGTTCATGTTATATCTCCAGAGGATGCCCGTGAAGCTTTAGAGGCAGCCAAGGGTGGGTATGATGAGTATGAGGAGAAAGAAGAAGAAATAAATTAAAATTAAAAATCAAAAAACATCCGTGAGATAAGGATGTTTTTTGTTCCTAGCTTAGATGAATAAAAAATTGCCAAAAATTATTGTTATTGTTGGCCCAACCGCTTCTGGTAAAACAGACCTGGGTTTATTATTGGCAAAAAAATTTAACGGCGAGATTATTTCCGCCGACTCTCGGCAGGTATATAAAAAAATGGATATCGGCACGGCCAAACCAAAGGGTGAATGGATAAGTGGAAGTTATGTGGTGGATGGCGTACCGCACTATATGATGGATATTGTAGAGCCGGACAAAGACTTTAGCCTGGCAGATTTTAAAGCTCGGGCGATAAAACATATACAGGATATCTTACAAAGAAATAAATTACCGATCATTGTCGGTGGTACAGGATTGTATGTATGGACAATTATTGATAACTTGGATATTCCCAAAATCAAACCCGATTTGCAGTTGCGAAAAAATTTAGAAGAAAAAACCCTCGCAGAATTAGCAGCCATGCTTCAAGAAATAGATCCAGAAAGTGCCAAAAAAATAGATCTAAAAAATCCTCGCCGCGTCCTTCGGGCGCTGGAGGTAGCCATAACCAGCGGAGAGTCTTTTTTTGCGCAGCGTACAAAATCAAATCCATTGTTTGAGGCTTTGCAGGTCGGCATTGAAGTATCTAAGGAAGAACTAAACGATCGTATTGATGCTAGAGTTGATAAACAGATTACAGAAGGACTCGTAGAAGAAACAAAACAGTTGGCGCAGATCGGGTATGGTTGGAATTTGCCAAGCATGAGTGGTATTGGCTATCGCCAGATGGGGTATTATATAAAAGGGGAGATGACTCTGGAAGAAGCGATAGCCACGTTAAAAAAAGATACCAAACGATACGCCAAAAGACAGATGACTTGGTTTAAACGAGACAAAAGGATTGAGTGGATAAAAAATACCGATCCGGACACGGCCGGCAGTCTTGTAAAATATTTTTTACAGAAGTAAGTTATCTTTCAAGCTTAATTTCTTCTCCCATAAAGTCCAATGTTGCGCCGGTAACCGTATCTTCAGCTTGAACATGGACTTTGGAAACAAGCAGGTCTTGCGTAGGGTTGATTTTGTTTAAGGTAATGGTAAAAGGCAGAGCCAGAACGTCTATGCTTTCCGGCATTTCGGCAATTGTCCAAGTTATTTTTTTGCTTTGGGCGCTCCAGGTAGCTTGTCCGGCTGGGGCAGAACTTGGCAAGTCTACAGTTACATCACCATAGACATCGGCAGATAGGGTAATATTTTTTAGGGCGTGAAAATTATTGGTAAGTACCCAGCTGAGCTGGTGTTTTTCACCGCTACCCACTGGCGATACATTGTCGCGCGCTTCAAACACCAGGTCGGAATTAACGGTAATTACAATTTGGTTACTGGATAAATTTTGAGCAGCATTTTTTTGGTCCTTGAAACTTATTTCAGCCAGGGCTGTAATTTGAGAAGAAGATGCCAGGTCGGATAGGGCGAAGGAAGAAGCGTCTTTTATCGGTAATTTAATGTCTAGAGTAACTTCTTTGCCCTTGGCAATGTTTGCGAGTGCCGGGAATTTACTTTTGTCCCAGGTAATTTCCCCGCGTCTTAAGTTGTCGTTAATTTGCGTGCCGCGAATATCGCCGTCATACTTGTCTTCAATCTTTGACCAGTCAACGAGCGTAAGTTTTTTAACTGCCGGCGTGTTTATGCCCAGTTTTAGAATCGCATTCTTTATATCTTCATCACCTTGATTTTTTAAGGTAATTGTCATATTTAAATCATCACCCGGTTTGACGTTAAAGTTTGATAATGAGCCGTTTATAGCCAGATTGAAATCCAGGTCATTTTCCGCCAGTTGGGGAGTAAGTTTGGAATCAGACAAGTTGAATGTTTTGTTGTTGGCAGTAACAAGCAAGGCCCCGGAAATATCAGCGGAACTACTTTCGCCGTCACTGGTACTAGAAGAAAAACGGCCGGTGATTTTAAATGTCCAGCTGTCTGGAGGCGTGGAAGTAGGAGTTATTTTTTTATTTGTTTCAATAATCCACCTGAAATCTTTGCTCATTGCCGGAGAAGAAGAAGTGATAAAGAAATTTTTAGGCCAAGATGGTTTTAATTCCAATTTGCCGATTGTTGACGGAGCTTCTCTTTTTATGACAAAGGCATATTCGGCAACATTGCCCACGAGTGTTTTGCTGGAGCCGTTAATGGAGAGAGAAAAGGGTGATTTATCAACCACAACATCCAAAATGGAAGCTTTTTGCAGCTCGGAACCAAAATTTTCAGGCTGGTATGTGAGGAGTACTCTCCAGGACTGTTTTTGATTTAATGATCCGTATGTAAGGCCGGTAATAGAAATTTCTTTCTTTTTTCCGATGCCAATTTCTCCGAGATCAAATTCGGTATGGCTGGCGTTTTTTGCTTCTATATCGCTTGAGGAAAACACAAAGCCGTCCGGATATTGAATATTTAAGGTGGCCTTTTTTAGAGCCAGGCCTTGGTTGTTGTTATAAAATATTTTATAAGTGGTCGTTGTGCCGGCAGTAACACTTGTCGGTCCGCTCACGCGCAGTTCAACCTTATCTTCAGCGAATTTTTTATTGCTTGGCATGAAGAAAAATCCAGCCCAAGCCGCAGCCGCAAGCAGTCCGCCCAGGAACATAACTATCAAAAATGTTTTAAAGCCAGAGCGGCTTTTTTTAATTTTAATTTTTTTCATATCCGGTAAATGGCCTCGTTCATCTTGATAAATTTTGGTAAGCTGCTGCGATATCTTTGTTTGTTTGGCGTTTGCGCTGGGTGGCGGGGCCGCCGGTTTGGCGCGTTTTTTTCGGACAACTTTTTTTGGTTTTATATTAGTTTCAACATCATCAGAGATAGAAGTAGAGGAAAAAGATGGTTCTTCGGCGGGCATAAGAAATGAGTTAAAGTAAATTAGGTTATTTTAGTTGTCGTTTTTTTTCATGACCAAACTCCAGATTTTGTCGGAACCAAGCTCTGTTAGTTTTATTGACATGCCATTAGCTGCAGCCGAAAGTCCGAGGCCGTCGTGCCAAATTGGCAGCCAGCCATCCGGGAAAATTACCTGGCTTTCAAAGTTGCTGTTAATGCCGGATTGTTTTTGCGCCACAAGTTGATAATTGGAAATTGGTTCCTGAGATTGAAAAATTTTTGCCCAATTATTTAAGTTTGAATCACCTTGTTTTTCCCAGGCTTTAAATGGTAATTTGTAGATAAATTGAACTTCTGTCGTTTGGCCTGGTTCGGTAATGATCCAGTTGCCAAAAGCTGTTTTGCCAAATTCTTTGGTAATGCGGGTACCTGATAAACTATCGGTTGATTCTTCTTTTTCCAGGGCAGCTAAGGTTTGGTCTTTTTCATACCAGCTTTCCGGAGCTCTAAATATTCTTTCTTCTGGCCAGGTAAAGCCGCTGGCGCGCACGAGCTCACTGCCTTCGGGTACATAGATTCGCAGGTAATCAATATTGGTTTGTCCATATAATTTTTCTTGACTGTTTCCGGTATGCTCTCGGGTTATAACGACGCTGTTTACAATCGTGCCGTCTGGCTGGATAACCGCCTGGTGGCTGATGTTTTGTTTTATTTTTGCGTCACTTTTCTGTCCTTGAATATTGGTATTTACTACAAGCAGGTAATCTTGATTTGGATTTGTTTGTATGATTTCGCCGCTCCAGCCAAATTCGCGAATCGTTTTTTGAGTATTTTCATCGGTAAAGTATGTTTGAATTTCTTTTTGCTGCAAGCCTTCTTCCAAGTTGGTAAGCATTGGCAAAACTGCTTTTGGTGTTATGTTTTTGAAATTTTCAATAAAAACCGGCGCCAAATCCGATAGAATTTGTTTAGGTTTATTATCCTTTTTTTCTGGGCCATACTCTACGATATCTTGAATGGTGGCGAGTGCATTTGTTTTGTCTAAAACCAGTCCGCGATTCTCGTCGGCTACCGGACCCATTATGGAAAGTAGGCGATTCAAAACACTGGCATTTATAGCGATTACCCCGTCAGCCGTAACTCCGCGGCTATGGCGGTAGAACCAAAGTGCTTTTTCGGCACTGGCCGGAAAGTCAGGGAACCAGTTGGCATCCTGGAACTCCCAGCGTTTATTGGATAATAGTAGCGGCGTAGGCGGGACAATATACTCGGTAAGCTGTCCTTGCAGGTCATAGGATCCGCCGGCGGGAATGTCTATATGTATTATTTCACCATCCTTAATGTCTAACATGGCAAAACTGCCCATAAAACCGCCGGTAGGACGGAGCTCAGCCGGATTTTGGAAAATAAGCAAGTATCTTCGCAGACCCTTGCCGCCAAAAATTTCCTGTACGGCGTTATTTAACTGAGCGATGGTTTCCAGATCTTTGACGTAGACATTAAATAAAACACGGAATTCTTTAAATGTGTCTTGGTATTCAAACGGCAACACATCTGAATCAACGTTATTTAATTCACGCACGGCTGTTTGATAATGGGGCAGGGAAAATTTTAGATGATCTCCCACAAGCGCCAGATTTTTGGTGATGGTGGAGTTGGATTGTTGAATTTCAGACAAACCTTTGAGCAAGTAGGTGTTGCCTAAGGAAATTTCTTGTCCGGCGACGATAAGCCGCTGGCGGCTTTGGACCTCGTTGTTCACGATAGGTACGGCTGAAATGATTTTTTGTAAAAAGCTATATTTACTGTCCAAGATATTTACAGCCTGTTCAAAATTTTGCAGCGCGTCAGTGAGTGATAGCTGGGCATCGGTTAGGTTGCCGCTCATAAGCGCGGAAGTAGAATCGTGCAGCGCGGTAAAACCGGCGGTGCTGCTATCCGCGATTTTGTTGGTTGTGGATTTGAGGTCAAAGTAATAGGTGCGCGCGCCAGACGGTACGAATATTAAAAAGAGTATGGCGAGTGTCGCGCCTACAAAATGCTTGGGAGCGGCTGTAGCGCGAATTTTATGTATGGCAGATTTAGCTTTTTGCGCGTGTGAAAATTTTAGATCAGAAAGTTTTTGGGATAATTTTTTAATTGTCATCCCGAACTTGTTTCGGGATCTAGATGCTGAAACAAGTTCAGCATGACGCTGTGTATTTTTTTGTTGAGTTGGTTCTTTTTGGGCTTCCATTATTTTTGGCAAGAAAGACGGCGCTGCCACCGGCTTAGCAGCCGATTGCGCAGCGGTATGCCGCTCATGAAAAAAATAAAAATCATTATTTTCTTCCGGAGCCACGGCTTGGATATGTTCCAGTAATTTATTCTTTTCTTTTTTAAGATTTACCAGGTGCGGGGATTCATGATTTTGATATTGAACATGGTGTACAAAAAATTTGAGCGGCGCGCGTTCCGTTTGACCAGTGTTTGTTTGCGATACCATGTTTGGGCTCACTTGTTTGTCCAGGTTGAAACTTAAAGCATCTGGGCAAGTGGATTTGTTGTGCCCTACTTTTTGGCAGAAACCGCAATGTCGGAGCTGGAGTTTTTTAGCCGGTTTTAGTTTTTTGGCCATTACAAAAAAATATGTGGAATTACTTCCATATTATACACTATTTTTGAGGTTTTGAGGACTGTGAATAAAGGTGTTTGATTTTGACAAAATGGAAGCTGTAAAGGTAGTATACTTTTAGTTGTTTGGCGTGCTCTTTGAACAAGAATCAACAGGGGGGAACCTATGCTGTACGTCCTTTTGACACTGGCAAGCGTCGGATACCTGAACGTTGGCCTTCACTTGACTAGCAAGAAAAAGGCCGCAGAGGCCTTGGCTTCTAAGGATAGAAATAAAAAAGAGTGGCATAAGTTCAATCGAGATTGGCTATTCTCTATGCTATGGCTGCCGCCTTGGCGTTTGGTTCAAGAGGTGGTTAAGGCTGGGATTTTCCCGGCGCTTCTTAGCCATAGGAAGCGTGTTAGGGAATTGGCGGCCAAATTCGCAAACGAGCCTGATGATCCGAAGCTTCTGGCCGAGGCCGAACGGGAAGCGGATCGGGCCGCGCGGGGGGTTGCTGAACCCGAACCAGACAATGCCTTGAATCAGGTGTTGAACCCACAAGACCTGCCAGACGAATGAGGGTCTTTAGTTTGAAGGCACGGCCGTTTAATCAAGGCAGATTAGCGGCTTTTTTCATTTCTGCTATAAAAGTTTTTTCAGTAAATTTTTGAGCAGTTTTTTGGCAAAATTCTTCCATTTGCACGGCTTTTTCCAAAGTCATATTTTTTACGGCTTCGCGCAAATTATTTGTGTTAAAATTAGGCGGCAGTAAAATGCCATTTTTTCCGTCTTCAATTATTTCTAAGAGTCCTCCCTCGGCCACGCCGATGACCGGTTTGCCGGCTTGCATGGATTCTACGGCGCTCATGCCAAAATCTTCACGGATGGGTATGTATATGGTGGCTAAACATTTTCCCAAATATTCCAAAAGCTGCTCATCGCTCACCCAGCCGAGAATAGTGATATTATTATGGCCCTTGGCCAGATTTTTAATTTTTTCCAGTTCGGGCCCGCCCGAAGCCACCACTAATTTTTTATCCGGCATGCCCACGAAAGCTTCTACGATTTTGTCTACTCGTTTTACATCATAAAGACGAGCCCAAGAGAAAAAGTACTCACCGTAGCCCAGATTTTTAAATGGTAGGGTATCGCAAGGGGGGTAGACCACGACAGACTCCAGTCCTAAATATTTTTTAATTCGCTCTTGAGTATTTTTGGAGTTGGTAATAATCAGGTCCAAACGTCGGGAGAGAGTTTCAAATCGCCAGCGATTAAGCCGGACAAAAGGAATGAAGATGATTTTTTTCCAAAGCGGGTATTGTGTTAAACGATTTTGGTAAGTGTCGTATAGATGTCTGGGAGGAGTGTGCATGTAGGCAATGTTTCGTTTGCTGCGTAGCCGCGTAAGCGCGATAAGACAATCACCGCTGTAGATTATAATGTCGTATTTTTTGGCAAAACCAGTTTTGAACAAAAAGGAAAATTGTACTTGCAGATAACGAAATCCCGGCAGGTTTGACCAAGCTTTTTCTTTATATAATTCTATAGTATGTATGCCTTCCGCACGCGGATCAAAAGCATCTTTGCCAATAAAAGCTGTGGCTATATCGGCATGCAGGTTTTTGGCCAGGCTGATGACAAGTCGTTCGCCGCCGCCTTTGTACAAAAAGTAATCGTGCAGGATAAGAATTTTAGGATTGGCCATAAATGAATAGGGTGCGACTTCAGCCTGTATATTGGCATTGGCTAAAGATCGGGAATATGTTATGATTTCCCCAAGGAGAATAATAGGCTAATTGTAGCATATTATTTAATATTTACCAGGTATTTTTCTATAGGGGCTAAAGCCCATATATGCTCATTCGCTCGGAAATATCCAGTATAAATATTTTAGCTCGCAAGCGATCAAAAATATTTTCCTGTCTATTTCACTCACTCATTTCGTATATGAAAGAATCATTTTTCAAACATATTCCAAAACCGGAATCAGGCGCTGAAGAACCGCACAAACAACCCAAAGTTGTAGACATTCCAGCCGGCGGCAAAGAGAAAAAAATAGATGCAGACCCGATTGCCCGATACACTAAAACTTACCACAAAATCATGCTTGATTTCGGTCATCAAATTATAAACTCAAAAGAGAAAAGCCTGGCTATACCAAATAGTTTAGAACTCATGATAAAAAATTGCGACACCGATCAGCTGGTTGGTGAGATTGAGAATACAAAAAAGGAAGACTGGAAACGCAGGGAAGTGTTGTTTAAAGCAATTACCGATGAAATTTATCTGCGGTTATGGGAAGCAAGGAAAGGTTCAAAAAGAAAAACTAAATCCGCCGATATTATAAAAGTTCAATAAACTCTTTGGCAGATTCTGTCCAGCTAAATTTTTTAGCTTGCTCTGGGCCTAATTTTTTAAAATCTTCTCTCAAGGATTCATTTTTTAGTATATCCGCCATTGCTTTTGCTAGTTCTGAAGGGCGGTTGGGGTTTACCAAATAGGCGGCATTTTCGGTGATTTCCGGCAAGGATGAGCGGTGGGAGGTAATAACCGGTACGCCACAGGCCATCGCTTCGGCTACAGGAAAACCAAAACCTTCATAAAAACTTGGGTAGACAAATAAGTCCGCTAATGAATACAAAATGTGTTTATCTATTTCTGCTACCGAACCGATAAATATTATTTTATCTCTGGCTGGTGATTTTTGCGCGGCGCTAAAAATGGCTTCGTCATTCCAGCCTTTATGGCCGGCAATTATTAGGGAGTAGGTGGTAGGCAGTAGGGAGTAGCATTGTTCAAAAGCACTTATTAGGCCAATAATATTTTTGCGCGGTTCTATAGTGCCTAGGAAAAGAATAAACTTACCTGGAAGGTTGTATTTTTTTTGTACCATTTCTTTGTTTGTCATCTCGAGCGATCCCGACTGCTCGGGAGACGAGGGATCTTTATCCGTTGTCATTCCCGCCGCAAGCGGGAATCCAGTATCCGATTGTCTGGATTCCCGCTGTGGCGGGAATGACAAGTGACCGGACAGAGATTCCTCGCCGATGCGAACCGGGTTCGGAATGACAGTTGATTGATTGTTTGAGCAGGTAACCCCAGGATAAATCACTTTAATTTTTTCCGATGGAATTTTGTACAAGTCAATGATATCTCGTTTGGTATTTTCCGACGGCGTAATGATAATCTCAGCCTGCTGGCATTGTTTTTTTGGGTTAACCGCCCAGTGCCATAAGCGTTGTTTGGGAGAAAAAAATTGCGGAAAAAATTCAAAAGACAGATCGTGGACAGTAAGTATCTGTTTTGGTTTTTTGGTTAGGGCGGTAAAGCCAAAATTTGGTGAAAAGAAATAGTCCAGTTTAATTTTTTTGTCTATTTTTGGCGCGTTTAGAAGTTTTGTAGATGCGTTAAATAATTTGTTGGGCCAGCGCGTGGCAACATAGCCTATATTAGGCTGTTTCCACTCAGGAATATTTTTGGAAATATCCGTATATGAATTATAAAAAAGAAAATATTGATTTTGTTTATCAATTTCAAAAATAGCATTCAGAAGTTCGTGTGTATATTCGCCTATGCCAGCCCGAACGGGAGACATGAGAGAGCGGATATCTATGCCAATTTGCAACATACTACCCAATCAAAGCCTGCTGATTAAAGCCGTTTTTAAAATCTTCGTATCTGTCTGTAACGTATTTTTTAATGTTATTTTTAAAGTTTATCGCATCAAATTTAGCAGCTTGTTCGCGGATTTTGCCGCTGTCCCAATTTTCATAATTAAAATGTAATAGTTTGTCTAAGAGCGACTCCCATGTTTGAGCGTGAAAAAATACGCCGGTTTCATTAGAGATGACAGTTTCGGTGGCGCCGCCTTGGGAAAAGGCAATAACTGGCCGTCCGCAGGCCATAGCTTCTACGGCCGTAATGCCAAAGTCCTCTAGTTGCGGATGAATAAATGCGCGCGCGCCAGAGAGGATTTTGCCTTTTTCCTCGTCCGTAATCTGCCCTAAAAATTCTATATTATTTTTGGCTATTTTTCGCAGGCTATTTAATTCCGGCCCGTCGCCAAAAATTTTTAGTGGCCATTGTAAGCGGTTAAATGCCTTCACGATCAAGTCGAATCGTTTGTAGCCAACCAACCTTCCGCCAGCCGCGTAATAAGTGCTGGTTTTTTGCAGAGAACAAGACGAAAGCTCTACGGGCGGGTAAATAACCTCGCTTTCGCGGCGATAGTATTTATTAATCCTTTGTTGGACGGTGCGTGAGTTAGCGATAAAATTATCAACTCTATCTACGCTCATTTTATCCCAAATGCGCAGACGATGAATAAAGTGAGGAAGTAGAAATTTTATAAAACGATTTTGTTTTAAATCCGAAATATAATTATAATTATCCGCCCACAAAAATCGCGGCGGGGTGTGGCAATAGGAGATGTGTAGGGTGTTGGGGCTGGTGATCACGCCTTTGGCAAACATGCTGGAAGTGGAAATAACTACATCAAAACCTTTTAAATTATGCTGTTCGGTAGCCAGCGGCATCCAAGGCAGATACCATTGATACGATGAATTACGAAACGGCATTTTGGCCAGAAAAGACTCGCGAATATTTTTGTTATTAAAGAATCTTATTTTTTCCTTGTCATGAAATAAAACAAATATCGGCGCGTCCGGCCAAATTTCGTGCAGAGATTTTAAGACCCGCTCCGCCCCTCCATCCTGAGCGAGATAATCGTGTACAAGGGCGATTTGCATATACCAAGAGATTTTGGCGATTTATACGACTGATCCGTTTCTGCCCAGTACTACAAACGGGGTTTTGATAATAATAATTAAGTCCATATACAAGCTCCAGTTCTCAATATAAAAGGTATCTAAGTTTATTTCTTCTTCATAACTTAAACTGCTGCGTCCGGAAATTTGAGATAAGCCGGTAAGACCCGGCTTGATAGCCAAGACAATTTTATGCTGGCGTTTATACCCTTGCACCTCGCGCGGCTGGTGCGGACGCGGACCAACCAAACTCATTTCTCCTTTTAACACATTAAAGAATTGCGGTAATTCATCTAAACTATAGCGACGCAGGAGCCTGCCAATCGGCGTAATACGAGGATCGTCTTTAATTTTATAAATCGGACCGGGTTTTATACTTTGTTTGGCGATTAATTCTTTTTCCGTCTTGAGCGCAACTACACCTTGTTTGCCAAATTGTGGGCCGGTAGAGAATTTTTGATACATCGTACGGAATTTTAAGGCAAAGAATTTGTTATCTTCTTGGCCCACGCGTTCGTTTTTATAAATCACCGGAAAACCGCTTTCTATAGCGATAATTATATAAATTAAAATAAATAATGGTGAAAATAATAGGATAAAAAATATACTCCCCATTACATCAACCAGTCTTTTAATAATTCGGTTCCAGCCGGTAAGACGAGTGAGCCGCAGTTCAATAATTGGAATACCGCCGATTGTGCTTACAGCCATATTGGTGGAAATAGTAGAAAATAAATCCGCGCTGTATTTAAAAGCAATATGGTGTTCGTTGGCAAAATCGATCGCTTCTAAGGCTTCGTCGCCATGAGCCTTTGGATCGGTGAAAATTATTTCATCCGGACGATTTTTTAATAAATATTCTCTGGTTTCCAGATTAAAATGTGAAAATACCTTCATTAGTTTGTATCCAAGAGCCGGGCGCGATTCTAGTACATCTTTAATTTGGCTGGCTATAATTTCTTTTCCAATAATTGCAGTTTTGCGCAAGCCAAAACCAGCGCGGTACATTAATTTTTTTAGTCCACTCATAGCGATTCGGCCGACACAGACATAGATCATAGCCAGAATCCAACCGACCAGGACCAAAAAGCGAGAATCAAATTTTTGCAAGGCAAAGAACACGTAAATCGCAATAGCCGCAAAGCCGGTGGAACAGGCAAAAATTACGCGAGTTAAATCGGCTGCCAATTTACGGTTGGGGGAAGTGCTGTATAAACCGGAGAAAGCAAAAATAATTATCCAAACCAGGGCGGTGATAAGCAGCAAGGGCCAATATTTTTCCCAAGCTAAATTGAATAAAACCGGACGGATATTTTTGGTAAAAGTTGTAAAACGCAAGCCGTACGCGGTCATGCCCGCCAGCACCAGAAGGGTATAATCTACGGGAAGCTGGGCAAAAGCAAAGGTTAGTTCCAATTTTTTCATAGGGTATTTTAAGGTCTATTTTACCCCATTATTTTTCTTTGAGCAAGCGAGTTTTAGCGCTGTGTTATTAATATTTTTTTCACCTTTTATAACCCCGTCCGCTTTGGACGGGGTTATAAAAGGTGAAATTAAGACGTTGACAAAACGCCTAGTTTATGCTAATATATCGTTCGCATAGTGATGATCGTCCCGACTCAGTCGGGAAGGAAAGTCCGAACATTCCCTCTGTATAGTCACGCCAGAGGAAAAAGGTAGTGGGTAATTCCCATCGGCCGCAAGGCCTGAGGTGCGAGCAGAGACGTTTCTTTTTGAAAGAAAAGAAAGAGCAAACCTTAAATTTTTGTTCAATCAAAAATATTGCTCAGTTCTTAGCGGAGGTAGTAAGCTAAGAGGTGAAACGGCTAAATCCTTACTTGAATGCAAGAACAGCCCTAAACCAAATTTGGTTTTTGGAAAAGTTCGTTCGCTTGAGGTTTCGAGTAATCGAGATCCTAGATAAATGATCGTCGACCATTTAGCGCGCAAGCGTTAATACGGATACAAAATTCGGCTTATACTATGCAAAACAAAAACTTCCCCGATCGGGGAAGTTTTTGTTTTGGTTGATTTATAATGGAAGTTGGCTTGAACCTTCCGTAGGTTGTTCGGTCGGGGCCGGTTGTTTTGGCTGAATAAATTTATCAAATCCTTGCGGCAATTCCACTCGTCTGAATTGTTGTGGGCCTTGTTCCCAAGGCAGCTCGTCTTCTTTCCCGGTTAGATCCTCAATTTTGCTTTCAAACTCTTGTTTTATATTTTCTAAGTCATCCAAAGCATCGCTAACCATGTCGGTGTCTACGGGCTTGGTTTTTAAGAGGTTGAGAACTTCTACGCCCTTTTCGTTCGCTTGGGCAAGAATAGATTCTAGTTCGCTAGTATCTACTTTTTTTCTCTTTAAGTTTTTAATAGTGAGATTGGCTTGAGCCATGCCTCGCTTGAATTCGGAATTAAAGCGGCCTAAATTGCTCATTGTCATTATGACTCTTTGATATTGCCAAACATCATCCATTTGGCCAAAGAAATCATCTTCCAAAGCAGAAAATGCTTCTTCCGAGTTGCCAGCCTTCATTTTAGCTACAGCATCATCACGAACACTTTTTAGTTTGTTTACAGCTTCTTCAAAAGCTGTGTATTCGCTCTGAACATCTATGCCTTTTTTAGCCAGAGTGGCTACAGTTAATTTTGCTCGTTTTAAAGCGGCGGATAGTTGAGCTAATTGACGATCAATTTGTTTTAAGGTTTGTGGCCAGCGAGCCAAAACCTCCAATTGTTGGCGGTCTTCGTCAAATGTCTCCATCATATCTCGCATTGATTCCATTTCTTCCTGCACATCTTCAAAAGATGTTGCGTTTTTGACCTTATCAACCACAGAACGAAGTTTGGCTACATGTTCGGTAATATCAGTAGGCACGGTTATGCCTTTTTTAGACAGAACGGCTAGCTGTCTCTCAAACATTTTGAGCCCTGTTTCCATGCCTTTCATGCCGCGTTTCATGCCTTCTATTTGTTGCGCCTTTTCAAAAATTTCTCTTCTGGCATCTTCTAGATAGCGCATTAAAACTTGCACCTCGCTTATATCAACGTCTTCCAAGCCTTCAGCGCTCGTGGCATTTTGGATTTTATCAAGCAGAGTCTTTAGGTCGCTTAATTTTTGTTTTACTTCTTCAGGAACAGCCGTGCCTTTTTTTTCGGCGCTGGCGATCATTAGTTCAAATTGCTTGACTTGGCGGGCCATTTGTTTCATCCCTCTTTTTATTTGCTCCAATTGTCTGCCATCATTTTGTCCGCCCATCATGCCTTGATTCTGGCTAGGGTCATAATTTGGCGGCATTTGGCCTGGGTACTGTTTATATTGATCGCCAGATGGGGGCATCATGCCTTGAGGCGGCATTGGGTATTGCCCTTGGTTTGGATCTTGGGGGTACATTGTTCCCTGGGGAGGCATTGGATATGTCTGATCGGAGCCGCTTGGTGGAGGGGGCGGCATAGGAGAGGTAGGAGCCGGGGCAATGGTTGTATTGTCTTCGGCGTATACTTGGGTTGATCGTACGGCCTTAAACAGTACCTTAAGGCTTTGTGGTAATTCTAAATAAAAAGCGTGTGCTGGTTTTGCCATTAATGTGAACGCAAAAATAGCAAAAATTGATATTATTTTTGCAAAATGTTTCATATACGAAATGAGTGAGAGAGCTAAATTAAATGTGCTTAATTTAGTTCCGAACGAATGAGTATATACCTTAGTATATTCGAAATGAGTGAGAGAAAGAATTAAATGTTTTAATTCTTTCCCAGTGTTTGAGCATATACCTGAAGTATATGCGTTTTAAAAAAGAAGCTGATTAGATATATAGCCGCAGAAGCGGCAACGACCTTTTAGGAGATTTATTTTACGATAAAAGTATTATACCATAAATTTTGAAAAAAATCAAGGTCTATTCTAGCTAAAGTTTGTTATTTTGTGTCTATGCTGTTATAAATCTGGTGCAATTCCGATTTTGCTTGCGCATCATTGTCTGGGTAAAACAGCCAAACATTGTAAGTTTCATTTTTTGATTTAATAGTAAATTGTTCTTTGGTCGTATTACCTTCATCTCTGGCGCCGAAATCAGCCGAACGAAAAATTTCTATACGGCGCTCGCTATCTTTGCTTACAGTTAAGACCTTAAAATATTTGGAGTAGTCTTGCACGGAGTAATATGTTGGATAGTTAAAGCTAAGACCTGGAAAATAGTCAGAAGAAAAATTGTTTAGTTGATTTTTGGGAACGGGGTTGGAAACCGGAATTTTTCCGTAAAAAAAACTAAAATAAACACCGCCAATTATCAGTATGGCCAAAATTACGGGAAGTAGTATTTTTTTTGAAGGCATATTTTTTAAATTTATTTATTGTTTATATTGTAGATCATTGTGTATTTTTAGGCAAACACCTTTTCTCCCCATTTCTTTAGTAAAAACATTTTTTCACCTTTCATAATTAAAAATCATTTTTCTACCTTTTGTACAAACAAAAGGTAGAGCCCAAAATTGCCGAGCGGATACTCACCTGACGGTACTTCCATCGGTTCAATGTCGTTTTGGCGGTCAATCGGCATAGTCGCATGACCGCCAATCCCCCACCACTTTCATTTGAAAGTGGTGGGGGATCCCTCCATTTCACCGTGGCAAGTACGCGCAGGTTTGTATATGCTCGGATATCGAACCGTTGTCCCAACGGTGTCCGGTCGATACCCGAGCCTATGGACTTTGGCCGAACTGGCCACAGTGATGGCAAACGGTTCCTCCAGCTTGACGGGAGGAATTTGTCCTGCTGTTTGAGAACACCTGTTATAGACAGGTGTTTGAGTTCAGGACAAAAGCGAGACAGAGCTGATGGCAGTTCGAGACAACAGTACATCCGCGAGGCAGTTTTGGGGTATCACCCCGTTTTGCTGACAAAATGGGGTGATAAATCGTTGATAGAGATGTTTTTACTAAAGAAAGCGGCAAGGAGGGAGATCTTGGTGGTTAAAGAAGATGGGAAAAAGATAAAATAAAAAACCTCCTGTTGAGCAGGAAGTTTTTATTTAAGTAGTTTATACTTCTATAACTACGGGTAATATCATCGGTCTCTTTTCAGTTTTACTGAACAAGAATTGTCCCACGTAATCGCGCAATTTATTTTTTATACCATTGGTATCTGCCCAGGAAAGCGGATCGGAATCGGTTACCATCTTTTTTACGCGATGGCGTAAATCTTCTATTAGTTCCTTGTGTTCTTTGAGGAATACAAAGCCGCGGGAGATAATATCCGGGTTTTGGATCAGTTTGCCGGTTTTGCTGTCTACGGTGGCAATGATTACCACCATCCCGTCTTCAGCGAGTACTTGTCTATCGCGCAAGACGATATTGGTTTCATCGCTGACACCAAGACCATCCACAAATACATGATCCGAAGGCAGTTTTTCTTTGGTTAAGACGCCCATGCCGTTTTTAAATTCCATGACTTGTCCGTTGTCAGCAATAAAGATATTTTCTTTTGGTATGCCCATGGAAGCCGCTACTTTACCGTTTAAGCGCAACATGAAATGATTGCCGTGCTGTGGAATAAAGTATTTTGGTTTAAGCAGCGTGAGCATTAGTTTTACTTCATCAGCTTTGGCATGTCCGCCGGCGTGCACGTCCATCATTTCGTGATGAATAACTTCCGCGCCTTTTCTAAATAAGGTGTCCTTCAAGCGCTGCACCGTGCGTTCGTTGCCCGGGACAACTGAAGAGGAAAATACGACCGTATCGCCCGGAACTAATTTGATGTCCCTATGTTCACCGGTAGCGATACGCATAAGAGTCGCGTTTTTTTCTCCTTGGGCGCCGGTACAAATAATCACCACTTTATTTGGCGGGTATTTGTCCACCTGTTGCATATCAATCAGAATTTTGGGGTTAAATTTCATGTAGCCAAGTTCTTTGGCAATTTCTACATTGCTTTTCATGCTAAAACCGCCAAGCGCCACAACTTTGCCGTGTTTTTCGGACATTTCAATAAGCATTTTGATACGAGAAAGCAAAGAAGAAAAGGCGCCGATAATGATGCGGCCCGGCGCTTTTTGGATAAGATTTTCCAAATTAACACCAATTTCTGTTTCCGAAGTTTGGTGTCCAGGCATCATGGCATTGGTAGAATCGCTCATAAGCGCGAGCACGCCCTGGTCGCCAATTTTGGCGATGCGCTGTAAATCAGCCGGAGGTTCGCCAACCGGCTGGTAATCAAATTTCCAATCGCCGGTATGGATAACCGTGCCTTCAGGAGTGCGAATCACTATTCCCATTGAATCAGGGATGTTGTGATTTACATGGAAAAATTCCACTTCAAATGAGCCAAGCTGCAGTTTGTCCGTAAGTTTTACGTTGTTGATGGAAAATTGACCGACATCTCTAAAGTCTTCTTGGCGTTTTTTGATAATACTGTTGGTCATCGGTAGGGCGTAAATAGGCGGATAGCCAATCTTTGGAATAAGGTGGGGAATGCCGCCGATATGGTCGTAATGACCATGAGTGATGATAACGCCGCGGATATGTTTTTCTTTACCTTTGAGGTAACCCATGTTGGGAATAATATAATCAATGCCGGGCATATCTTCTTCCGGAAATTGCAGACCCATATCCACAAGGATTATGTCCTCGCCATATTCAAACATGGTACAGTTGCGGCCAACTTCTTCCAGACCTCCGATTACCGCCACACGCAATTTTGTGTCTTGGGTTCTAAATCTGGCAAAAGACGGGGCTTCGGCCGGTTTTTTTATTATAGGTGTCCGGCCCGTTTGAAACGACCGTTTTTGTCTATTTTGCCCAGCCGCATGCGTGCCACCGAGACGGTTTACGCCAGCGTGCTGAGGCCGCATCTGATTTTGCGGACTTGATGAATATCTCATCATAACTTAATTATTTAATAATATCCTCGATTTAACCAAGGTTGAAATCGGGGGAGTTAAAATTTTTATTTAATGTGGACGAGGAGGGGCTTGGCTTCGACTAAAATTTTCTTCCGAAAATTTTGTCTAGCCACCCGTCCGAACGGATTCATCCGGGCGGGCCGCCTCACGGCCGCGCTCGCCCGCCTGCGTCGCGCGACATCGTTCCGGCGTTCTCGTCCCTCGCCGCAACACAAACTATTGTGTTGCTCTTAGTGGACGAGGAGGGACTTGAACCCTCAAGGATTGCTCCATACGCTTCTGAGACGTACGCGTATACCAGTTCCGCCACTCGTCCTTTGGGGAACGCAAGCGCGTTCCGCCGCTGATTTAAAAGCCATTCCACTGGCGTTTGGTTTTTATGTACCAACTACCCAGATCATTGAATCTGTCCGACGGTGAAAATATTTGTTTAAATGTAATGCCTTTTATTTTTTTATCCGCGACAAAGTTATACGTGGGGGTATACAGAAATATTGCCGGTATTTCTTTAATTAAAATTTCTTGGAATTTTTCATACAACTGCGCGCGCACGGCTGGGGTGGTGGTAGCTCGAGCATCTTCCAGCAATTTATCAACTGTACGATTTACATATAGTGATAGGTTGAGCCCCGGGTATGCAATTTGTGAAGAATGCCAGAATGGGTACGGATCAGGGTCGGCGCCGACAATTTCTCCGTAAAGCAACACTTCGTAATTTCTATCACGCAAGATGTCTTGAACGATCTGGTAGCCGTTAATCGTCAGAATTGTTGTCTTAACTCCAACTGTTCGCCACATTTTAGCGATAGCTTCGGCAGCTAATTGGTATTCAGGACTATCTACGGTAGTAATGGCAACGGATAAAATTTCGTTACTTTTATTTTTTCTATAAAAGCTTTGGTCCGGGCTCATATCCTGGCGGATGGATTCGCTGATCTCCTCTTCTATTTTTTTAATTGCCGCTTCTATTTCTTCCGGAGGCGTGCTGGTATTTTCTTTAATTGCATCTATTTCATTTTGTTTGGCTTTAAGGCTGCTTTCGTATTGAGTTTTGAAAAAATCTTCAGGTTGAATTTTTGTCCAACTCTTATTTAACAACTGATTGGCTTTTTCAAGATCAAAGGCGGGAGTATTTGTAACCGTGCCATAACTGGGCGCTCCTTTGAGGATAGGAGAATTGATAATTTCGCCTTTGCCGGCCAAGGCATCATCTACAATTTTATTTTTGTCCAAGGCAGTTTGTAAAGCCAAACGAAAATCATTATCCTTTAAGACTGGCGCGGTGTCAGGATTAAAGAATAGGGCGGTATATTGAGGCAGTTCAAATTGGTATGAGTCAAAATTTTTACCGACAATTTTTTCAGTTAAATCATTGGGAAGAAAACTGACAGCCATCACATTTTGGTTTTTAAGAAAACTGGCGGTATCGGTAAAGTCAATATAAAATTTAAAAACAAGCGTTTGTAAATAGGGCAATTTGTTGTAATATAATTCGTTCCGCTGCAAGGTGTAGCTTTGAATGTTGCCGGCCGAATTTGTGAGTTTGCTAAATTTCCAAGGGCCGGTGCCGATTGGCTGTAAATTGCTTTTTGATACCCGAATAGCCGAAGGAGGTAAATTACCCCACGTATGCTGTGGTAAAATTCCCAGTGTTAAGCTGTTTAAAAAGGGGGCAAATGGTTCTTTTAACGTGAAACGAACGGAATGGTCGCTGGTTTGTTCTATCTCAATACCTTGAAAAGCTGCCAGTAGCGGACTGCCGATTTCCGGATCTTGAATTGTTTGAAAGGTAAACACCACGTCATCGGCAGTAAACGGTTCGCCATCAGACCATTTAATATTTTGACGTAAGTTTATGTCGTATACTTTTCCATCCGTACTAATTGTATAATCAGCGGCAAGTTCCGGGACCAGTTGCTGCTGGCTGTTGTATTTGAATAAGCCGGAATATATAAGAGCAACCAGGTCGGCATCTACATCATTGGTAGAGGAAAAGATGGGATTGATGTATTTGGGCTGGCCAATCAGCGCTTCGCTATATTCTCCGCCGCTGGCCGGTACTAGGGTATTATTTTTGTAAAACCAGACAAGACCGGTGGTAAACATGGCGGCAAAAAATACAGTCAGAGCTATGCCAAGAATCCGTTTTTCAGTTTTATTCAAAAAATTCCCCAAATATCTGAATTGCGACCAGTTGGGAATTAATTTAGATTGGAATTTTTTAATAAGTTTTTGGTCAAGGTTGCGCGATGGCATGGATACATCCAATGAACCTTGTTTTTTCTTCATCCAAAAAAACAGTTTGGATAGTTTCATGTGAGAAGTTGTTATGTTGCTTTGTCATCCCGAACTTGTTTCGAGATCTCTATGTTTAAGAAGGTGTTGAAAACTTGTTCAGCATGACAGTTTATGATGTAATTTAGGCCACGAGTCTGATAAGAGAAATGCTAAAGAAAACAAGCGATATGGCAATTGTAGCTAGATGTAGAATTTTGTCTACGCCACGCTTAGTGCTATAGATGTTGCTGGAACCGCCAAAAACACCGCTCAGGCCGGTGCCTTTTTGTTGTAATAGAATGACAGCTACTAGCAAGCCAGCCAGCGCAAATTGAACGATGTTGAAAACAGTAGTCATAAATTAAGAAGTATTTAAGGGTAAAGATAGTATAACATAGGCGGGTAATTTTGTCAATCAGTATATATATAGTATAATTATTGCTAGAATTAAAGGGCTTTAATTTTTCATATTTTAAATCCTATACACTATCCTTAATCCTATATTCTTTTTAGTTTATGCGTTGGTATCAAACCATATGGGGAATAGCGCTTTTGGGGCTGGGCGGACTCGTGCTAGTTGGAGCTTTGGTTTTTGGCGCCATAACCGCAAAATTTTGGTGGCAAATAAAGCAGGGTAAAGGAGATTTGTTACAGCAGCAGTATAATGGTTTTGATAGACAGGCCAAAGACGTTAAAGGCGAAAAAGTAGATAGAGATGTTTTGGAACATGGCGATTTTCCTTTTTTGGGCAATCCAGCCGCGCCTATTACCATAGTTTTGTTTGGTGATTTTCGCTGCCCCAATACTAAAAATGCTTGGCCGATACTCCAGCGTCTAGTTGGACAATATGGCCATAAGGTAAAATTGGTTTATAGGCATTTTCCGGGCGAATCAATTCATCCCGGTACAAATAAATTATCTCAAATTGGTGTTTGCGCCTATAATCAAGGCCAAGAAAAATATTGGGGCGTGCATAATTATTTATTTACTAACCAAAATAGTTTGTCAACTTATTTGTCAGCGCAAGATGTGGCTAGTTTGGCCAGCGAGACCGGATTAGACGCGGCAAAATTAAATGAATGCTTAAATTCCAGCGCCGCGCTTATAAAAATAAACAGAGATTACGCCGATGGTGTGCGTTTTGGCGTAGCCGGTACGCCGACATTTTTTATAAATGGTCAAAAAATTGAAGGAGTGATACCATGGACAGTGTGGGAAGGTTTTGTAAAACAATTCTAAGTTAGGATTATGTTTAAAAAATTCTTAATAGTTTTCGCTATATTTTTCTCTAGTTTTTTGGTATCGTTTCCGGCAGATGCTCAAAATACCTCAAGTCAGATACCTGCTTTAAATCCATTCTGTTGGAAAAAAAAAGAATGTGTAGATACGAGAAGGAAGTATGTTGCGAATAATCCAACCGATGAGCAGTTAGCTAAAGATGGTTTTGTTACCGGAGCTTCAGTCGCGCCTTGTGTAGGCGGAACTGGAAATGACGAGTGGGGGAGGTGCTTGCCAGCCGGGCAAAGCAAAACCGAGATATCTTTCGGCGGCCAAGATAGATTTTCCAATGTCGGTGATTTTATTTTATTGATGTATAGATATTTAATTTCCGTGGCCGGTATTTTAGCCGTGGTTGTAATAATATTTGCTGGCGTGCAATGGATAACTTCCGGGGGAAACAGTGAAACTATAAGTAGCGCCAAACACCGAATTAGCGGAGCAGTCATTGGTTTGTTTATTGCCTATGGCTCTTATTTTATTTTAAATACCATCAATCCGGCCTTAGTTAATTTACGTTTGCCGCAAGTATGGCTGGTGCGGCCGCAGCAGCTGATCCCGAAATTTTGTAAACAGTTAGAAGGTGCGGAGGAAGGGAGATTAAAGTTCCGATTCTATGCATTAGAAAGCGATCAAGTATCTGAAGTAGATATAAGCAAGGCCGGAAACGAAGAAATGCCGTATGGCCAAAAAGATGCTAACGGGCTTGATATTTTTTCTTGTGGCCGTAGATTTTTGGCGGAAGACAGCGGCACTCAAACTTGTTTTGGGGATGTTTGTGGTTTAGAACAGGGCAATCGGCAAGGTTGTGTTGAGTGGAATAGCCAAAGTCCAGATGCGGTAGCGTGTTATAAAGGGGATTTATTTGTAAGCTTTAGTATTGATACTGAATCTTTTGGTTTGGGCCAGCAAGTAAAAGAGTATGCAGCCGATGTTACGGTACTGAAACATTTTGTTGAAAAAGCGCTGCAAACAGATTGGAGGAAAGATTCGGATGTGTTTAGAGCTGTTTGTAAAATAGGAAACACTGTCTACTTGGCAAACAGAGGAGGCGCAAACTGGTGGAACCAAGGCAGCGGGCGAAAAAATGTTATCAAGAACGTTAAGAAGGGGTCATATCATGAGTACATTATTGGATATTCAGAACTCGCTGATCCGGAGAGCCTTGGATGGAATTGCAATAAAGGCGGCAGTGTTGTTGGGTATCTGCTCAGAGTTGAGACGTACGCAGATCAGTCAACTTGGGATCGATTTGGCCCTTCTCTGGATCAGTTTATTGTTCCCCTTTACGGACAAGTTGATTGGGCAATCAATGCGATCGGTGGTCCAGCGGAACCAAATTTAGCTGTTGGGTATGATAGAAGAACTAGGCAGGCGCTATTTGGGACATTTTCTGATGATGTAAAGACTATCAACAACTATATACCGCTAGATGAAATAAAAAAAGGCGGGATGACTCTTGATGTGCGTATTAACGCAGGTCATATACTTCGTATGAAAAGCAAAACAGGAGAAAACCCATCGGATTTCCCAGAAAATATAGAACCAGGTGTGCCGGCTCAATAGCCCAGTCTTCGCGGTTTACCTTGTTAAATAATTCCACCAATCGGGATTGTCGCAAGGCGACATTTAACAGGGTTGACATCTCTCTAAAACCTGCTACAATATATCACTAATTTGAATATTGTGGCTTCTATGCAGGATAAACTCATTATTAAGGGAGCCAGGGTACATAATTTGAAAAATGTATCTTTGGAAATTCCTAAAAATAAGCTGGTAGTTATTACCGGTTTGTCCGGATCCGGAAAATCCAGTTTGGCTTTTGATACCATTTATGCCGAAGGTCAAAGACGCTATGCCGAATCCCTTTCTTCGTATGCGCGACAATTTATGGAAGTGCGCGATAAGCCGGATGTAGATAGTATTGAAGGATTGTCTCCCACTATCGCCATTGATCAAAAAAGCTATACCCAAAATCCTCGTTCCACCGTGGGCACAGTCACAGAAATCTACGATTATTTGCGTTTATTTTTTTCTAGGATCGGACAACAATATTGCCCGGATTGCCAAGAGCCCGTACGCGCTTACACTGCCGGCGCTATTTTAGAAGAAGTTCGCCGCCGCGCCCGCAAAACCGCGGAGTTGGTACTCTTGTCTCCGTTAATTAAAAATGTTGCCCTAAATCGCGCTAGTCTTATTGAAAAAGTGGAAAAATCCGGCTGTGAAGAAGTCCGAATAAATGGCGAACTCGTAAAGATAAATAATTTAGCCAAGTATGAATTTTCTGAACAGAAATTGTATGCAGTAGAACTTGTAGTTGGCAAAGTTACGGATGCGCAAAAACAGGATGTGATGAAAATGGTAGACACAGCTTTGGATTTGAGTGATGGACTAGTTATTGTTTCTAATCATAAAAAAGATGAAACTTTTTCTACCGTGGGGTTGTGTCCTAAGTGCGGCAAGGTAATGCCGGTTTTGGATATGCGGAGTTTTAGTTTTAATAGTCCGTATGGCGCTTGTCCGCGTTGTACGGGACTAGGTGTGACCCAAGAAGTAGACGAAGCTTTGGTAATTCCAAACGACAGACTGACTTTGGCCGAGGGTGCGATTCAGCCATGGATTCGTATTACCGGCAATCAGAATTGGTATCAAAAAATTATTGCCGCCGTAGCTGGTGTGCACGGCTTTTCCGTAAATACGCCGGTAAAAGACCTAAGTCCAAAAGTTAGAAATATTATTTTACAAGGCACAGGCGAGGATGAATATTTGGTAGAGGGCAAGAAAACAAAATTCACCGGTGTTATTCCAAATTTGCTGCAACGGCACTTGGAAACCGACTCGGAATATGTGCGCCGCGAAATAGAACAATACATGCACGAAACGGTATGCCCGCTTTGTTTGGGTAAGCGATTACACCGAAATTCTTTGGCTGTGAAAATCGGCAGTTTCAATATTGCGGATTTGTCCGCTTTAAATATTGAAGACAACCTTGAATTTTTTAAGAAATTTTTATCTTCATTTTCGGCAAAACGCGAACTTGGTGAAAAAACAGGTCCTTTGAGCGAAGCTCAAAAAGTAGCGATTGCCAAACCAATTTTAAAAGAAATTTCCCAAAGACTGGAAAGTTTGGTTAAAGTTGGATTGAGCTACTTGTCTATAGACAGGTCCATGAATACATTATCCGGCGGTGAAGTGACTCGCACCAGACTGGCCACTCAACTTTCTACCGGTCTGATCGGTGTTATTTATATTTTGGATGAACCAAGTATTGGCTTGCATCCCAAGGATAATAAAATGCTTATAGAAAGCTTGCGATCGCTTCGTGATTTGGGCAATTCCGTAATTGTAGTGGAGCACGATAGCGCGATGATGGAAGCGGCGGATTATATTATAGATGTGGGGCCCGGCGCGGGTGTGGGCGGGGGTGAAATTATCGCTCAAGGCACAGTGGCGCAAATTAAAAAATCAAAAAAATCCTTAACCGGCGACTATTTGTCCGGACGCAGTAAAATTACTTGCGCGCCAGACAACAGTAAAGGCGCGACCAAAAAATCAAATAATCAATCTATAAAAGTTATCGGCGCCAAAGCCTTTAATTTGCAAAATGTTGATGTAGAAATTCCTTTGGGTAAATTGGTTTGCGTGACCGGTGTTTCCGGATCTGGTAAATCAACTCTGGTTATAGATATTTTGGGAAAAGCTTTGTCCAAGCATTTTTATAGAGCCAAAGAAGAGCCGGCAGCCCATAAAGAAATTAAGGGTATAGATAATATAGACAAAGTTATTGCGATAGACCAATCGCCAATTGGCCGTACTCCGCGTTCCAGCCCGGCCACTTATACCGGCGTATTTACCCTTATCCGAGATTTGTTTGCTGATTTGCCTGAAGCCAGAATGAATAACTATGATGCCGGTAAGTTTAGTTTTAATGTTAAAGGCGGCGGCCGCTGTGAAGCGTGCGCCGGCGATGGCTACGCTCGTATCCCCATGCAATTTTTGGCAGATGTATATGTGCAATGTTCCGAATGTGATGGCGCTCGTTATAATAGAGAAGCTTTGGAAATTCATTACCGTGGTAAAAACATTGCTGATGTGCTGAATATGACTGTAGAGGAGGCTCGAATATTTTTTGGCGACATACCAAATATTGCCGACAAGCTGAGTATTTTGCGAGAAGTAGGTTTGGGCTATATGCATTTGGGCCAGCCAGCCACCAAATTGTCCGGCGGTGAAGCGCAAAGAGTAAAATTGGCCACAGAACTGTCTCGTACTTCTACGGGCAAAACTTTATATATTTTGGACGAACCGACAACCGGTTTACATTTTGAAGATATTAGACACTTGTTGCAGGTGCTGAATCGTTTGGTTAGCAAGGGTAATACCGTTTTGATTATTGAACATAATTTGGAAATTATTGCCTGTTCGGATTGGATAATAGATATGGGTCCGGGCGGCGGCAGACACGGCGGCAAGGTTGTGGCTCAAGGTACGGCTAAGGATATTATGAAAAATAAAAATAGCTGGACCGGGAAATTTTTGAAGACACTTTAATGTATTTGGCTGTCATTCCCGCCACAGCGGGAATCCAGACAATCGTCGACTAGATTCCCGCTGTGGCGGGAATGACAATATTATAAAAAACAAAAAACTCCCAGATGGGAGTTTTTTGTTTAGGATTATAATTATTTTTTCTTTTCTTCCAAACCTCTCTTTGTTTTTCCGTCACGAAGGAAGCTTAGTTTTGCTCGTCTGACCGCGTATTCTTTCACCACTTCAATTTTATCTATAATCGGGGAGTGAATAGGGTAAATTTTTTCTACGCCTACGCCGTTGGAGGTTTTGCGAACCGTGATAGTTGCGCCGGCTTCCTGGCCGTGTTTGGCGGCAATTATTGTGCCTTCAAAGACCTGAATACGGTCCTTTTCTTCTCCTTTAGTATTCATTTCTTTGATTTTTTGGTGAACTTTAACCAGCATGCCTGGCTTATATACAGTAGTCTTTGTGATAATTTGTTCGGTCATATTATGAATAAGGATAACTTAGTGGCTTAATATTAGCCTATTATTCGTTTTTTGTCAACCCTGCACCCTGGTTATCTCTGGTTTTTAAGGAATTTATAACAATCTTAGCTACTTTTGCTATAGTTTCGTCTAATTTGCCTTCAATATTAACTATTCTATGCTCGTAGTCGACTGACTGTTCAATTTCTTTTTTGGCGATTTCAAGACGTTTTTCAATAGTAGTTGGATCTATGCCGCCACGTTTTTCAATCCGTTTTCGGAGAACATCTAGATTTTCAGGAGCAAGAAAAATTGCAAGATGGGGAAATTTAAGTTTATCAAGAGCATGTTTACCGGTGACATCAATTTGTGTAAAGACAATATCAAACTGGGAAAGACACTCGTGAAGGACTGTTTTTTCTTCACCGTAATAGTTGTCAGCGTAAATATTGTATTCAAGAAAAGCTCCAGCAGCGAGGCGCCGTTTAAATTCTTCGGCAGTGACAAAATAATAGTCAACACCTTCAATGTTGCCAGGCCGCGGTGGACGAGAGGTGGTTGTTATGAGGCGGGTAGCGCTGGGCAGCAGTTTGACGAGAGCGTTGATGACGGTATCTTTACCACCTCCAGAAGGGGAAGAGATAATTACGAGTAAACCTGGTTTTTTTGACATATTATCGCAGTAATTTCAAAAAATTTTCTAGTTCTTTTGGCAAAGGGGACGTAAAAGTTTGTTTTTCTCCATGCAAGTCGGTAAAGCCCAGTTTAGTGGAATGCAAAAATAGCCGGCCCAATTTTTTATCCCAAACTCGCTTTTGTTTTTTTTGAAAATAAATAGGGTCGCCGACCAGGGGATGGTCATATGCCAAAAAGTGAACACGAATTTGGTGCATGCGGCCGGTGTAGATTTTTACTTTAAGCAGGGTAAAATTGACGAATTGTTTTTCAACGATAAATTCTGTTTTTGCTTCTTTCCCTTCGGCAGTTTGATTTTCCGGCAAAGCCGCCATGCGGTCATTCGTTTTGGACCTGGCAATGCGAAAGTTTATCTCGCCCCATTCTCTGGCTACTTGTCCGTGCACTAGGGCGGTATATTCTTTTTCAATAGTTCTGTTTTTAAACTGTTCCTTAAGATGGTTGAACATTTTTTGTGTTTTAGCAATTACCATAAGGCCCGATGCCTCCTTGTCTAGTCGGTGTACGATGCCGGGGCGGCTTGGGTCTTCGCCGATTTTTTTTATCCTGGGATATTTTTTAGTTATAAAATCTGCCAGAGTATTGGTTTCTCCGGCCATGGTGGGGTGGGTGAGCATGCCGGTGGGTTTGTTTACCACCATATAATCTGTGGTATCGGCCACAATAGCAATTTTTTGAATTTTTTTGGTTATTTTTGCGGTAGTTGCTCGTTTGTGAGCAGGTTTATCTTTAGACGGCTGCTTTGAAGCGGGTTTTTCCGTGATTGTTATTATGCCGTGTTCACGTAATGTATCCCCAGGTTTTTTTGGGAGTTTATTATTAACCAGCACCATTTCATTTTTTATCATTTTTTGCACTTGTGATCGGCTTACGTGTAAGTTTTTAGATAAAAAAACATCTAACCGTTCCCCGGTTTGCGTTTTGGAAATAGTAATTTTATTTGGTTTTTGCATGGTTAAATTTTTGGTTTGAAGTTTGGGTTGGGTCGCGGGTTAGTTTTTCCGTCTACAGTTTTTGAGCTTGAATCGGGCTTGTTTTTTATGGCCGCGTTAATGCCCGTATAAATATTACCTGATCTTTCGTTATTTTTAGTATGGCTGACCGTGCCGCCAAACTGGCGAAAAGCGGAAGTAGATTTCATTTGGCGGGAAATGCTGGTAATGCCGGCGCGGGATTTATTTGAAAAGCCGCCCAGCCCCGGCTTGGCTGGCAGTTTGTTTAATGAAAAGTTTTTTATGTTTGCCATAATTTAGTTTTAGGAAACTTTTGGTGCGCCCGGATGGACTTGAACCGTCGACCCTTGCCTTATAAGGGCAATGCTCTAACCACTGAGCTACGGGCGCATAAATGTAGGGCAAGTATAGCATTTATTATAATATTTTCAAGTAGTATTTGGCATTGCCAAAGCAGGTTCAAACTGCTAAAGTATATATACTTTTATTGATGTCACATGGACCTAAACACCAAAATTTTATTGAAAATTAACAGTTTTGTAGGCAGATCCAAACTCCTAGACAGCTTTGGCCGCGCTGGCGCCGAATGGATTGTAGTGGCCATGATAGGGTGGTATGCCGCCAGTGTTTTTATTGGGGGAATGTCGGAAAAGAGCCGTATCTTTTGGCCGCTCGCGTTTTTGGCCGCGGGTTGGTGTGTAGGCTGGACAATTAATTTATTGCTCGCGGTGGCCACACGCGAATCTCGCCCATATATTTTATTTCCCCAAATAAAAATTTTATTTAAACCAATGATGAGTTGGAAATCTTTTCCCTCTGATCATAGTATGTCCGCTTTTCTGATTTTTTTTATGGCATGTATCTTTCAACTTCCCGGCGCTTGGGCTTTAGCGCCCATGGCTCTGTGGGTAGTGTGGGGTAGGCTGTATGCTGGCGTACATTATCCTTTAGATATATTAGGAGGGCTGGGGGTGGCTATGTTTATCTCAGCAATTGCCAGATATTTAGCTAGTTTGATTTGAGAATATAATTTACTTGATTATATATTAAGGTACAAACTCATTTATGAACGCTATCATTTTATGTGGAGGGCTATCAACACGGCTGGGAGAAATTACTAAAACCATTCCCAAGGTTTTGCTTGAAATTAAGGGCAAAACAGTTTTGGATTGGCAGCTGGAAAAATTAAAAGCCATTGGTATTTCTGAAGTGGTTTTGGCCGCCGGCCATTTGGCCGAAGTCTTGCATAAAAGCGTTGGGCTGCATAGAAACGGCGTAGACCTTATTTTTGCTATTGAGCAAGAAAAATTGGGAACCGGCGGAGCCATAAAGCATGCTTGGAGCTATGTTTCAAAAGCAGAGGAGCCGGTAGTGATTTTAAATGGCGATGTGCTTACCAAGATAGATTTGGCAGATATGATAAAATGCTTGTCGCCGTATAGTGATGGCATAATTTTGGGAGCAAAAGTTGAGGATGCGGCCAGTTATGGAACTTTGGAATATGATAATAAATGTCATTTGAAAAAGTTTAAAGAAAAAGAAGGTTTGCAGCAGCCGGGTTTTATAAACGGCGGCATTTATATTTTTAATCCGCAAGCAAAAAAATATTTTCCCGAAACCAGGTCTTTCAGTATTGAGTACGACGTATTTCCGCATATGAAAGATTTATACGTCTATGAATCCGATAAGACATGGGTAGATATAGGGGTGCCCGAAAGACTGGACTGGGCAAGATCTAGCTGGCAAGGTTAGTGCAGGCAAATCTAAGCTATGACTTTTAATCAACGAATAACTTGTTTCTCTTTTTTTCTTATCACCATATCGCTGGTGGGTGGAATTTGGTATTACAAAAAAACTCATCCTATATATATACCGCTTCTTCCCAAGCCGGAAGTTACAATTACCATAATTCCGGGGTGGAATTTACGGCAGGTAGCTGATTATTTGGCAGAAGAAGGATTTGCTTCTACTACTGAAGATCTATACCAGCTTACCGGCAGGCCAGCCTATGACTATCGCCGGGTAGCCTCGGTCTTGCCCAAGATTGAAGATCTAAAAATTTTAGAAGAGAAACCAGCGCATGTTTCGTATGAAGGGTATCTGGCGCCGGAAACATACAGAGTTTTTAAAGATGCAACCACGCTTGATATTTTGAAGAAGCTAGTAAGTCAAAGAGAAAAAGAAATTACTGAAGAGATGTGGGTTGATATTAAAAAATCGGGAAAATCGTTATATGAAATTTTAACCATGGCTAGTATTTTGGAAAAAGAGGTGCAGACTCCGGAAGATAAAGCCAAGGTGGCCGATATTTTATGGAGACGTTTGGAACGTGGTTGGGCGCTTCAAGTAGATTCCAGCGTGCATTACGCAGTAGATAAAACCGGTAATGTTTTTACCACTGACAAAGAACGCGATGTGGATTCCCCGTGGAATACCTACAAATATCCGGGTTTGCCGCTTGGTCCGATTTCCAATCCCGGTTTAGATTCTATTAAAGCCGCGCTGTATCCGGAAAAAAATAATTATTGGTATTTCTTGACCGGCAAAGATGGTACGGTTCATTACGGAAGAACTTTGGACGAGCATAATGCAAATAAGTTTAAATATTTACGTTAAATTTATTATATTTTATGAAAGAAGGATTTTTTAGTGGTGGCAAATATGCAGATAAACATCTGGCTAGTTTGAAGGATGACGATATGAATCCAGATGAAATGGTAGGGCAAATTGAGCCGGAAGGAGAAGAGTTTATTAACAAAATGGATCGTGAGTCAAAGAGAGCCTTTGAAGATTTAGGATTTAAAATTGGTGATCAGATCCAGAGATATCTCGCTGGTGATTCTGGGGCTATAAAGCGAGGAAAAATCACAAAATTTACTTATGCTATGAATCCCCAGGCTATATTTTTAGCGGGAGTTAAGGATGAAAATAATGTATCGTTTGTGATAACTCCCGACGATATTTTAGAAGGCCGGGTAAAGAAAATATAAAGCTTTAAACATGTTATGTTAACCTCGGATTTTGATTATAATTTACCCAAACAGCTCATTGCTCAAATTCCTTTGGAGCCTAGAGACAGCTCCAGGCTTATGGTGATAGGCAAGAAAACAAAAAATATTGAGCACAAACACTTTTCTGATATTATTGATTATTTAAAAAAGGGTGATTTGTTAGTTTGGAATAATACCAAGGTCTTTAAGGCCAGGTTGCGCGGATCTCTGATGTTAGATGAAAGCGTCGTTAATATAAGTAAAAAAATAGATTCAACTGATAAAATTTTAAACACCTCGCCGGTGGAAATATTTTTGGTTAAACCCATGGAAAACAACAAGGTTTGGAAAGTGCTGGCCAAGCCGGGGCGAAAATTGCGCTTAGGTATGAAGATAGTGTTTGCCCAGGATTTTAGCGCCAAGGTGATGCTCAAAGAAAATGATGGTACTTATCTTATTCAGTTTGATGAAGATGATATGTTGGTGCGGGCAAAGGCAAATAAATATGGAGAAGTGCCAACACCGCCGTATATTGCCAGTGAAGAATTAGGAATGAAAAATAAAGAATTAAGCGAACGGTACCAGACAGTTTATGCAAAAGAAGAAGGTTCAGTGGCTGCGCCCACAGCCGGGTTTCATTTTACACCTGAGCTTATAGAGAAATTAAAAACCAAAGGCATTGAGTTTGCCGAAGTGACCTTGCATGTAGGGCTAGGAACATTTTTACCGGTTAAAACAGATAAAATTGAAGAGCATAAAATGCATGATGAGTGGGTAGAGCTAACTGCCAAAAACGCGGATTTGATAAACCAAGCCAAGGCTGGAGGCAGGCGAGTGGTGGCGGTGGGCACAACCACAGTACGGGTGTTAGAAGGTGTGGCGCAATTGTTTTGTCATTCCGACCGACCCGCTCGAGGCGGGGAGTGGAGGAATCCCTTAAACACGGATTCCAGAATAGCAAAGGATAAGGGATCCCTCGACTACGCTCGGGATGACAACCGACTTCGTCCATATAGCGGAGATATTAATATTTTTATTTATCCGGGATTCCAGTTTAAAGTTATAGACGCGTTAATTACCAATTTTCATCTACCAAAATCAACGCTGCTTATGCTTGTGTCCGCGTTTGCGGGGGATAAAGATTTTATGTTAGAATGTTATCAAAAAGCGGTAGACGCTCGTTATAGATTTTTCAGTTTTGGTGATGCTATGCTGATAAAGTGATAGATCCTTCAGCCACTGTGGTGGCCTCAGGATGATTGAGGCCGCGAGACCTCAATCAGTTTTGGCGATGCAATGTTAATAACCGAATAAAATAAATATATGGTTGAAAAAAGAAAAGGCGAGGTAGTATTTATATCGCCAGACAAAAAGTTTGAAGAAGGTTTAGAACGGATTCGGCATATGATTGATAATGGCTGGCCTGAAGATGAAGAGTTGCAGCCGCATGCGGTTTTGCTTGCTGAACAAGCAGTCGATAATTATAGAACGGAGAGAGCTTCAAAAGCTAGAATGGAGAACAAGCTAAAAGCTTTAAGTTCTAAACAATTAAGCAGGGTGATCAGGAGATTTGTGCATAGCAGCGCCCAAATGGGTAAGGAGAGTTTTGCCCAAGAGCTGGCAATGTATGAAAAAGATGAAGATGAACGAAATTTACACTTTGCAACCATAGCTTTGGTGTTAAATAACAAGAAAAAATTTCTTCCAGCACAGTTAATAGGAGAAAAAATTACTGAAGAAAAATTACGAAAAACCGTTAAAGAGATTATTGATAGAACTATTCCCGCTCAGACGCCATTAAATTAAAAAAGACACTGTTAGCCAGTGTCTTTTTTAATTGTATTTTATCCTTCTACGGTTACGCCCATGTTTCTGGCTGTGCCTTCTACCATTCTCATGGCTGCCTCTACATCGTGGGCATTTAAGTCCGGCATTTTCTTTTCGGCGATTTCTCGTACCTGAGCCTTGGTGATTTTACCAACCTTGTCCTGTAAAGGTTTGGCAGAACCCTTAGAAATTTTAGCGGCTTTTTTAATCAGTTCCGGAACCGGTGGAGTTTTCATGATGAAATCAAAACTGCGATCGGCGTATACGGAAATAATTATCGGCACTACCTCGCCTTTTTTGTCTTGAGTTTTGTCATTGAATTCCTTGCAGAAGCTTTGGATATTCAAACCGTGCTGACCCAAAGCTGGACCGATTGGTGGGGCTGGGTTGGCAGCTCCGCCAATGATTTGTAATTTAATTTGTGCGACTAATTTTTTGGCCATAGTATGCTGTTTAGTTTATTCATTATTCACGATCGAGAAGCCGAACTTGTCAGTTGTTGTCATTCCCGCCACAGCGGGAATCCAGACAATTTAACCGGATACTAGATTCCCAACTTGGTTGGGAATGACAGTGTGGGGACAAATCCGCGATCGCTTTAAATCTAATTAACTTATATCTTTTTTACCTGCATTGCGTCAAGTTCTACCGGCGTTTCACGTCCAAACATAGTGATAAGAACTTTGACTTTGCCTCTTTCCTGATCAACGTTGCTGACCTTGCCTTCAAAGTTTTTAACCGGACCATCGGTAATGCGTACAGCAGTGTTTACTTCTAAATCAATTCTGTGTTGCGGTTCGGAGGCAGTCATACGGCGAAGCAGTGAATCAACTTCGGATTGGTCTATCGGAGTAGGGGTGGTGCCGGAACCAACGAAACCGGTAACATTCGGGGTGTTGCGTACTACGTACCAAGAATCATCGGTCACAATCATTTCTACGAGCACATATCCAGGGAAGATTTTTTCTTCCACGACCGAACGTTTGCTGTTTTTTATTTTTATCTTTTTTTCTTTAGGAACTAGAATATTAAAAATTTTATCTTGCATGGCAAAAGACTCTATGCGCTGCGCCAAGTTGCTTTTTACATTTTCTTCGTAGCCGCTGTAGGTGTGTAACACATACCAGCGTCGTCCGAGATTGAGATTCTGTTTTGCCATATACGAAATGAGTGAGAGAAAATTAAATTTATTTAATTATTCTTGAGCGAATGAGTATATATGCGGCTTTAGCCCATATATGAATATTTCGTGTCTTTGTCATGCTGAACTTGTTTCAGCATCTATACTTGTTAGATCCCGAAACAAGTTCGGGATGACAGGTTAAAAAATTATTTTAAAAATAGGTTTGTAATAGCGCCGTTAAAAATATAGTCCAATAATCCTAAAAACAAAGCCATGCCAACGCTCATGCCAATTACAAGCAAGCTGTAGTTAATAGTCTGGCTTTTGGTCGGCCAGTTAACTTTTTTCATTTCCTGGTATGATCCGACAAAGTAGTTTTTGATAGCGGTAAACATAGTAATAATTTTAGTTTGCCTGCCCGTAACGCATAAGCGTAGCGATGGCGGGCGGGGTTCTTAAAACAGCCTTTTCGGGCTGCTTTAATACATATATATTAGCTTATTATAGAAGAAATGTCAAGGGTGCTATGTGTATGATTTAAATATCCAAATTACTTACACTCTTAGCATGTGTCTGGATAAAGTTTTTTCTAGGTCCAACTTCGTCGCCCATGAGGATTTCAAATACTTCGTTGGCAAGTTCGGCATCTTCTACAGTCACTCTTTTCATCATGCGGTTTTTTGGATTCATGGTTGTTTCCCACAGCTGTTCCGGGTTCATTTCACCCAAACCTTTATAGCGCTGGATGTTTACTTTAATCCCATTTACTTCTAAACCTTGTACCTCATTTTCTTCACCGGTCTCAGCTGGAACAGACTCTTCCTCAGTTTTTTCTTCTGATTTTTTTCCTTTGGGTGCTGTAGTTTTGGCGGAGGAGGCTTTGCTACCGGTTGACCCGGCAATTTCGGCTAGGATTTTTTCTTTTTCTTCGTCGTTATATGCATAGCGCATATTTTTGCCGTACTTCAAGCTATACAATGGCGGCTGGGCAATTAAGATATGGCCATTAGTGATAAGGGTAGGGTAGTAGCGATAGAAGAAAGTAAGCAGAAGCGTGCGGATATGAGCGCCATCCACATCGGCATCGGTCATGATGACCAAGCGGTGGTATCGCAATTTAGAAATATCAAACTGTTCGCCAATGTTTGTGCCCATGGCGATAATAAGTGATTTAAGTTCGTTATTGGTTAAAATTTTATCCAAACGAGCGCGTTCAACATTTAACACTTTACCGCGAAGTGGCAAAATGGCCTGGTGTTCGCGATCACGCCCTTGCTTGGCGCTGCCGCCGGCCGAGTCACCCTCTACAATAAACAGTTCGGATTCCTCGGCGCGTTTGCTGCTGCAGTCAGCCAGCTTGCCTGGCAAGGTAAATCCTTCTAATGCGCCTTTACGTAAAATAGTATCACGAGCAATTTTGGCCGCATTGCGGGCGCGAGCGGAGAGCAAACATTTTTCTATAACGCCTTCGGCGTCTTTAGGGTGCTCTTCCAAGAAAATCAAAAACGCATCATTCATGACAGTTTCTACGGCCGCCTTTACTTCGGTGTTTCCCAGTTTTGCTTTGGTTTGGCCTTCAAACTGCGGTTCAGTTACTTTTATGGACAGAATACAAGTCAAACCCTCGCGTACATCTTCACCGGTAAAGTTGCTATCTTTTTCTTTGAGGAAACCTTTGTTGCGCGCATAGGTATTCAAGCTGCGGGTAAGCGCGGTGCGGAAACCGGCCACGTGCGTGCCGCCTTCGGGGTTGTAGATATTATTTGTAAAAGCGGAAAGCAATTCGTTAAATTCATTATTATATTGCAAAGCAATTTCTACTTTTACCTCATCTTGTTCTTTTTCTATATAAAAAACATTTTCATTTTTTACTTCTTTGTTTTGATTTAGGTGGCGCACATACGAAGCAATGCCGCCTTCAAAATAGAACCCATAGGAAGGGTTTGGAAAGGGTATAGAAGTTTTGTCTTTGGCTTTTTCTTCGCCGACACGTTTGTCGGTAATGGAAATACGAATACCTTTTGATAAGTATGCCTGTTGGCGAATGTGATCTATGATTGTTTTCCATTCATAATCTATGGTTTCAAAAATAGTATCATCGGCTCGGAACGTAATAACAGTGCCGCGCTCTTTGGTAGTGCCGATTTGCTGAACTTTTTTTACTGGATTACCGCCGTTTCTATATTCTTGCATCCAAACTTTGCCATCGCGATGTACCTCGGCTTTGGTGTGAGTAGACAAAGCATTTACCACCGACACACCTACGCCGTGCAAACCGCCGGAGACTTTGTATGATCCAGAATCAAATTTACCACCGGCATGCAATTTGGTAAGCACAACTTCTAAGGCGCTTACCTTTGTTTGTGGATGAATATCAACCGGAATACCGCGGCCGTTATCTTTTACTGAAATGTAATGATCCGGGAGCAAAGTAATATCAATTTGATCACAAAAACCAGCCATTGATTCGTCAATGGAGTTGTCTACGACTTCCCAGATAAGATGGTGTAAACCCACTGGGCCGGTGGAACCGATATACATGCCCGGGCGGCGGCGGACGGCTTCTAATCCTTCCAAAACCGTAATATTTTTAGCGCTATAATTGGCGTCCGGTTTGTCGGAAATTTTTGCTTTTACTTTTGGTTGAGTTGGAGCAGAAGCAGTTGGCTTTTTTTCTATTTGTTTTTTTGGTTTTTCTTCTGGAATCCTTCCTTTTTGGACTTTTTTCACGGGCATACAATTTGAAATTTCTTAATCAGAATTTAAATTTAACAGATTTATTTTATCATATATATATGTAAGGAGCAAGCCTGTCGTCGCTAAAGCTATGGCAAGACAAAGGGCTAAATTTTGATTTATTTTGCGTATTTTGTTAGTGTTTACCTTAAGAAAAACCCGGCCCCGGGGAATGGGGTATCATTGCGCTGGAGGGAGCTATGAGTACTCTTGAGAAGCTGGTCGTTGGCGTGCTTGTTGTCCTGGTTCTGGGTCTGGCTGTGTTTGTCGGTATGAAGCATGGCGTCTGGGTTGGGACCCTCGTCTACGGTCTGTGCTTCGCTATCGCTGCCCCGTCTATCTGGCAACGGATCAAGCGGGGGAAGCCGGAATTGAGAACTATGCGTGGGACTTTGGTTAGTGTGGCATTTCGGTCGCCTGATCAGCCTAACATTGATCTAATCATGTTGACCGATAGCGGTGATCGGATATTTGTGCGTGGTAAGAGTTTGCCCCACATGCGCAGTATCAAGAAGGGCGGCCGTGCCAGATGGTCATACTATGTGTGGTCTGGTGACGGATCCAGAGTGAGCGATCTTCTGGAGGATTTCGTGGAAGAACTTCCGTCTTCTGACGATAGGCCTGAACTGGGGCGTGAAAACCCCGGGTACAAGGCTTTCAAGAAGGCCTTGGAGTTGTAAGAAGGACAAGCTTTTAGTCTGGAGGGTTGGGCGGCGTGGAAGCGTCGCTTTTGTTTTTTTTAATGAGCATTGACAATTTTTGTATTTTGCAGTATAATTCTTTGGTTAGTTTTAGGACTAGCTATCGTTCTTTCCACAATACAAGGAAGTGAAATAAAAGAGTTTAGATTCAAATGGTGAGTACGTCATTGCCCTTAGGGAGGGTAAAAATGTACTCATCAGCTGTAGCGGTTGCTACAGTCTGAATCAACTCTGTCTCATGGGGGAGACGACACAACATGCGATTCAATGGCGATTGCAACACCGACCGCGGTTCCATGGAGCAGGAGTTCCCTGTTCCCAGGCCCTACTATCCCACGCCGTCCCAGCAGATGAAGGCGGTCAAGCCGGAGTTTGCGGTTGCCTTGAGCAACCAGGTGCCGGCGAATCTGGTGGCAACCTCGTCCAAGTTGCCGACCGCAGAGGTCGTGTCGACTGGACCGGAAGGTACCAGCCCGCTGCCGAAATTCGCCGTGGATGTCGATGCTGTGGAGCCCGGCGAGGACTTCGGCAAGATGGAGTGGGCGACCCTCATCTGCGTCAGCATCTTCATCTGCGCGTGTATCGGCGTCGTGATCTGGGCGGCCGCGACCGGCCAGATTTGCCGCTGAAGCGCGCTCTGCTCGCCACTACATTCTTCCTTGAACCCTCGTACCTGCAATGGGTACCCAGACTGGCCGCCTGGAGAATCGCGGCCAAAATTGCATTGCCTTTAATTTTTTTGAAAGCAGCGTAAAAAACACAACCTTATACCGAGGTTGTGTTTTGTTTTTCTTAGCCCTATAATAATTGTAGGAGGGGAACATGCGCGCACTTTTCATCAAGGCCATTGTCGTACTCGGTCTTTACGGGTGTGGCTCTAATTCCTACCAGGTTGGTAACGCCACCGGTACAACCGCCAACTCTGCGATTGTGGAAAGCACAAAAAATGTTGCTGAGAAAGTTTCTTGACAATGGAATGATTCCACAGCTGATTTCCGAGATCCGATCTATCTTGTGCCAGATGAAAGTTTCTGGTCAGGTTGTCCGGATCTTTCAACTGTGGCTGGGGAAGATTGTAAGGAGTCACGCCGCCAGATAATTGATAAGGGCATAAATCAGTGGCTCATGTACTTTCCAGAGTCCACTGGTCCTGTGATCATAGTGGATCGTGGACAGCCAGTGCCGCTTACGAGCAACCGACTGATTCCTTTCAAGGTAGACGCAAAGGGCTGTCCGGATGTTGTGGTTCAGTGCGGTGCAACACTGTTCGCTTGCTACATGCCAGACGCCCACGAGATTGTGTTCATTAAGCCAGAGTACATCGAGGCCTATGTAGTGGCTCATGAGCTCGGACATGCCTTTGGCATACCCCATAGCGACTATTTCAACAAGGGTTGTGCTTCGCCGCTTATGTCTACGCCCGTGCAATCCGACCACGTCACGGATTTGGACGTGCAGTTTCTTTGCCGCACGCATGCCGAGTTGGATTGCCCGATTGATGAAGGTAGTTCATACGAAACTATGCTTGACACAGTTTTGTGTCCAAAGTTTTGGGAACCGCCGCAAAAAGTAAAGTGCAATTAGGGTTTCTGCCCGCAATCTTCGGAAAGCGGGTTTAGTGTTTTTATACTTATTTTTATAAACCTTTTACAGCCGCTTTCTTTAGTAAAAAATCGCCTGCCAACCTTTATCACCCCATTTTGTCAGCAAAACGGGGTGATGCCCCAAAACTGCCTCGCGGATGAATATCTCACAGCCAGTTCGGATTAGAATTTTTCCTCTGGACG
>JACOYB010000006.1:85726-160778 GCA_016182085.1 Candidatus Magasanikiibacteriota bacterium
GCTATGTTCAATATTCATATGCTCGGATAGCGAACCGTTGTCTTAACGGTATCCGTTGTCTGGGCGCGCTTTGGAAAGATGAAGTTAAATTTAGAGATGAGTTTGAGTGTTAGCTTTGGTCGCCTTAAGGCGACCAAAGTAAATTTTCAATGCTTGAGACAGCTTTTATAATAAGCTGGCGAGTTTTGAAAATTAACGAAAACGAGTCCTAAATTTTCTGAGTCTTTCCACCGCGAGCGATTCTTGCCCACTTCTACTAAAGAAGTGGGAGAGGAAGGTTTTTGGTTACAAAAGGTGGAAGGTTTTTTAATATAAAAAAGTAAATTGTGATATAATAAACACATTATGTTAAATATATATAATCCCAACAATCACGATGGTGATAAAACTGCGGGGCTGGTAAAAAATGGCGCTCCAAACGGAAAGGGATCGGTTCCCGTTAAAACTAAATTCGCCAAATACGAAGACCCCACCAAAGAGTTTTCTTCCCAGGAGTTACAATGGAGTTTTTGGTATGTTCAGCATAAAGCCCTGCTTTACAAAATTTTGATAATTATTTTGATTGTTATAAATGCGGGGTTTGCGCTTTTTGGTATTTGGCGCTGGGGCGAGTATTTGTTGGGCTGGTCGGATTACGGGAAATTGGAAAAGAGTTTGACAGCTTCCGTAAATTATACCGGTATTCATCCTCGTTTTGCCGCACAGCCGATACAAGTAGTAAACACCCAGGTATTTGCCGGTCAGGGGAATAAGTATGATATTGTGGCCGAACTGGTAAACCCAAACAGCCGGTTTCTGGTTTGGTTTGATTATTATTTTGTAGTTAATGGTATAAAAACCTCTGCGAAAAAAACTTTTTTGCTTCCGGGCGAAAGCCGTTTTGCCGCGGCCTTAGGACTAGAGGATACGGGCGGCTCACCCGCAGTTGTGCTGGAAAATATAAAATATGAACGAATATCCAATCATCAGGTAGCAGATGTAGCTGCATACCAGACAGAACGGTTAAATTTCCAAGCGAGTGACTTTGTATTCTCAAAATCATTGGATCAGGAAGGGACAAATGCCGATGCCATACGGTTTAAATTAACTAACGCCAGCCCGTATAGTTATGTGGCCGCGGATTTTTATGTGGCTCTGTTGCAAAACAGCCAAATGGTTGGTATTGTGCCTTTACATCTAGACTCAATTAATTCGCTCCAAATAAAAGAAATAGATATTCGCAGTTTTGTTCCCAATCTCAGTATCACCGAAATTGCCGTGTATCCGATTATAAATATTTACGATCGCGCGGCTTACGCTCAGTAAATTAGGATTATGTTGAATTTACAAAAATTATCGCCGCGTAGTTTTGATTGGCAACTTTTTATTGCTGTAGTTTTTTTGGTAATGATGGGGCTGGCTTCGGTTTATAGCGTAGATTTGTCGCGCGGCGCGGAGTTGTTTTATTTTAAAAAACAATTACTATCTTTTGGAATCGGGTTAGGATTGTTGCTGCTTGCTACCATGAGCCAGCACACGTTGTGGCGTTATTTGGCAAAATGGTGGTATTTGTTTTCGTTACTCTTACTGATTGGTGTTTTGATTTTTGGACAAACGATTCGCGGCACCAGGGGCTGGTTTTCAGTTTTTGGATTTTCTTTTCAGCCGGTAGAAATGGCAAAAATCGGCCTAATTTTAATGATTGGTTATATTGTATCTCGGTTTGGCCGCAGATTTGACCGGCCGCTGTTTTTTTTCGGCACCGGTATCGTGGCCGCTTTATTTATCGGCCTTACCATGTTGCAGCCGGATCTGGGTTCGGCGCTGCTACTAGCCGCAATCTGGTTTGGGATGGTATGGGCCGTGGGCGCGCGCCGATTGTACCTAGCTGGTTTTGTAGGCGCGGTGGCAGTGCTGGCAGTGGCGGCTTGGTTTTTATTTCTACAGCCGTATCAAAAAGATCGTGTTGCCAACTTTATTAATCCGGGGCGAGATCCGCTTGGCAGCGGCTATAACATCGCCCAATCCAATATCGCGATTGGCGCCGGACAGTTGTTTGGACGAGGCTTAGGTTTTGGTTCCCAAAGTCAATTGCGGTTTTTACCTGAAGCGCAAACCGACTTCGTGTTTTCCGTAATTGGTGAAGAATTAGGGCTGGCCGGAGTGGCCACGATGCTGGCGTTGTTTGCGGTGCTGTTTTGGCGGCTGCTCGTTATTATCAAAAATTCCAATGATGATTTTGTGGCCACGACCGCCACCGGCATTTTAATTTTATTTTTTGTTCAATTAATTACTAATGTGGGGGCGAATCTTGGATTGCTTCCAATTACCGGCGTTACCTTGCCGTTTGTCAGTTACGGAGGTTCATCACTGGTGATAAATTTATTGCTCATAGGTATTTTGGAAAGCATGATGGTAAAGAAATATTAGTTTGTTGCCAGGAATAAGCGTAAATGATAGGATTGCTTGCAGGAGGGGAACATGTCGTTTTTCACTCAGTTGTCTGCTGTTGAGCTTGCTTTGATTATAGTGTTTGTGTGTATCTGTATACCCTGTGGGTACAAGACCCAGAGAGTGTGGTTCGAAGGTGAGAGTGGGGTCAAGGTAGCGCCACGAGTAATTGTAGGATTAATTTGGCCGTTCGCGCTGATCGCGCTCGGCGTGGTATCTACCGTTGATATTGCTTCTGAATCGGAAACACAAAAGCCAGAAAAAGAAACTGGCGGCCAAGCCAAAATGCCTCCAAGAGCCGACGCTCCGTAAGCAGTAGTTCTCAGGTAAGTGAAGAAATTTGGCATTTAGCCTTCTATACTCGTTCCGCTTTTTGGCTTGGGATGGGGTGGGAGGCGTTTTGATTTAAACATTCTCGTTTGGATGAGAAGGAGAAGCAGAATTTTTGCCCGTTGCCAAGATTAGCCGCAAGTGATAGGATTCACGACCAAGGAGGCAATCATGTTTTCGTTCATTTCCAATCTGTCCGGGGTGGAGATCGCCATCATCTTGCTGGTTTTTGCCTGGCTCAATGGGTTTATTGGTTGGTGTACCCAGGCACTGTGGTACCAGAACGAGAGTCGAACTCCCTTCAGGCGAAGGTTGTTCATGGGAGTAGGTTGGCCGTTCGTGCATCTTTATTATGCAGTGGCGACTTTGTGGATTGTTGTTGTCGATATTATTCCCGACATAATCAAAGAGAGAAGGCAAGCGAGGCGCGAGGCTGCAGAGAAGCGAGAGCAGGAACGGCCGCCGCGAGATCGTGCCCCCCATGTCATGTAAGGCAGTCCCAACGGATCTTTCAAGCGTCAACCTCCTGTTTCACTCTGACTCGCGCAGTCATAGTGAGGTGGGGGGTGTTGTTATTTTAAAATGACTTTTGAACAAATGAGGGGTTGACATTTTCTTCAAAATCCTTTAGTATTAGTCCATATTTAGTTTATGCTGCCAAATAACAGCAAGCCAGATTCCTGGCGAAAATCCTTAAAATTGATCAGTCAGTGCCCGGTTTGCAATCGCGACTACCAGTCCGAAGCGATCAAATTATTCGCCAGCGGAAGCGAAGCTAAATTTGTGCACTTTACTTGCGGCAGCTGCCAGACGTATTTTGTGGCAATGGTTATGACGCTTGCCAAAGGCATCAGTACTGTTGGCATGATTACAGACCTCAGTTTTCAAGACGTACAAAAATTATATACCATACCGCCGCTTACGATAGATGAAATAATAGAAGGACGGCAATTTATAAACAGCGTAGATTTTATCACCGCCATTGGGCGGGTTTAATAAGCAGAAGGAGCACAGATGAGCAACCGCAAAATCTGAAGTCCGAAAGCAAATGTAATAAATATATGACCCTAAAATTATCAGCCAAAGTTCGTGAAGCTAAAGGAGAAAAAGTCCGCACTAAAATTGTATTGCCAGCGGTTGTTTATGGTATGGGCGATAAAGCAAATTCGTTAACTGTAAATTATGACGAATTTGTAAAATTATATAACGAAGCCGGTGAAGCCAGTTTGATTGATTTGTTTGTGGAGGATAAGGCTGACGGTAAAGTGCTTGTCCAAGATATTCAATATGATCCGGTAACCGATCGCATGGTGCATGTGGATTTGCGCCGCATTGATATGAATAAAGAAATGACCGCGACTGTTGAGCTTCGTTTTATTGGTGAAGCGCCAGTAATCAAGGAACAGGGCGGCACCTTGATGAATGCCATCAGTTCCGTTGAAGTAAAATGTTTGCCGAAAGATTTGGTTTCTCATATTGATGTTGATGTATCCGTACTTAAGACCTTTGATGATGTGGTAAAAGTAAAAAATTTGCCAGTTCCAGCCGGAATTACGATTACAAGCCCTCACGAAGAGGATCTGGTAGCCAAAGCTACTCCAGCTATGACCGAAGAAGAAATCAAAGCTATGGAAGCTGTTTCGGCCCCAGTTGATTTGAGCAAGATTGAAAGTGCCGGCAAGAAGAAAGAAGAAGAGGGTGAAGCTGCGGTTGAAGGCGCTGAGGCCGGTGAAAAGAAAGAAGAAGGTAAAAAAGAATAAGATTAATCTTCCCAAAACTCAAGAAACAGACTATACTATGTATAGTCTGTTTTCGTAATATATGCCTAAATCTAAACCAAAAAAACCATCTCATCTGCACTATTTTTTTAGCGCCATTGCCCTTTCTTTACTGGGAGTAGCCGGTGTTTTATGTGTTGGTTTTTATTCATTAAATTTTTCTCAAGCCACCACTAACGAAGTTACAATCAGTGCCGTGCGATATATGCACGGGCTTGATGGAACCGCAGTAAAGAAAAAATCCGATACCGCGTTTCAGGTAGTGGGGGTAATGATAGACAACCATCCGGACGCATATCCGCAAGCAGGGATTTCTAAAGCAAAAATAGTCTATGAAACGATGGTAGAGGGGGGCATTACCCGATATTTTGCGATCTTTGACAGCAAGCAAAATATAGCTGAAGTTGGTCCGGTGCGCAGCGCGCGGCTGTACTTTTTAGACTGGATCTCAGAATATGGCGACGGCCTCTATGTCCATTCTGGCGGTTCGCCGCAAGCGCTGGCTGCCATTGCTCCCCGCAAGATTTTTGATGCCAATGAATTTTTTTTAGGCCAGTATTTTTGGCGCAGTTCCAGTTATTTTGCTCCGCATAATTTGTTTATAAGCAGCGATAATTGGAATAAAATTATCGCAAAAAACGGAAGCAAAAATAAGTTGTTTACCGCGGATAAGGCGTGGAAATATTCAAACATTGTTGGCAAAACAATCGGTAAGAGCGGCAAAATAATCATCCCGTTTAGTATCGGGTATGACATTATGTGGAGCTATGACGCAAAAAATTTAAATTATTTGCGCAGTATTAATGGCAGAGTGCATATAGATAAAGATAAATCTGAAGTCCGCGCCAGAAATATTGTGGTACAGTTTGCCGATGTAAGCGCTATCAGCAATGATGACGCTGGCCGTCAGGAAATAGAAACAGTCGGCAGCGGTGATGCTATAATCCTCAAAAAAGGCTCAGTTACTTATGGCACCTGGAAGAAAAAATCCACTACAGACAGGACCAGGTTTTATGATAAAGCGGGTAAAGAGATAGTGTTAACACCGGGCAATACCTGGGTAGAGGTGGTGCCAAAAGAAACCAAGGCGCAAGTTGGAGTGTAACAATTAAACCTGCGCTATAACCAGACGATCAAGACCGGCCAGGTCTTTTTTAATTTTTACATTTGCTTTAGGCAAGAGTTTGTTTAGTATTTTTGTTATTGCCTCAGATTGAGACGGGTCAATTTCAAGAAATAGAAACATCTGGCAGGAATTGGGGAGCTTTCTTATTTGGTTTAGAAGTTTTATATAAAGATCCAAGCCGTTATATTGTGCGACCAGCGCGTTTTTCGGTTCGCGTTGAATTGATGGTTCTGATTTAAATTGAGCTGCGGTTAAATATGGCAGGTTGGCAGTGATTGTTACAAAACACGGAGTGCCAAGCAGAAATGGATTTTTTAAAATTGGTTCTAAGAGATTGCCGTGTAGAAAATCTATATTAACTTTGTGCATCTTGGCATTTTTTTTTGCTACTTTTAACGCCTTTTTGGAAATATCTGTGGCAAAAATTTGTATGTCATCCCGAACTTGTTTCGGGATCTCCCGGGATGCTGAAACAAGTTCAGCATGACAGGCGACAGAAATTGGTATGCAGCCACTGCCGGTGCCCACATCTATATATATGATATTGGTATTTTTAGTCTCCATTTCATGGCTAAGAACTTTTATAGCCTCATCCACCATTAGTTCGGTGTCCGGACGGGGGACAAGCACATGTTTGTTTACAAAAAAATCCAAGTTATAAAATTCTTTGTGGCCGATAATGGCGGCAACTGAATAGCCTTTTTTATATAAAAAAATAGCATATCGCAAACGGATATGTTCAACTAAAGATAATTTATACTCTGGGTGAGAATAGAGAAACTCCTTTGGTTTTTTGATTGTGTCAGCTAACAGCAAGTCAAAATCTAGAGTTGGGAAAGTCTGGTATTTTTTACGCAAGTCGGAAATAGACATATTAATCGTCATCTTCGTCTTCGTTTCCGGCGTTATCAAATCCAGCAAATTCAGCCGCGCGCACGGCGGTAATTATCGGTTCCAAAGCGCCATCCAAAATTTTGGGAATATTGTTCCAGTTTTGGCGAACGCGGTGGTCGGTAATGCGGTCTTGAGGAAAATTATAAGTGCGGATTTTTTCACTGCGGTCGCCGCTGCCGATTTGGGATCTGCGTTTTTCGGTAATAACTTTCATTTGCTCTTCGCGCTGGGCGGCGTAAATACGGGCGCGGAGCACAGTCATAGCCTTATCTTTGTTTGCAGTTTGCGAACGTTCGTCTTGGCACTGCACCATAATGCCGGTCGGAATATGGATAATACGCACCGCTGAATAGGTCGTGTTTACACTCTGTCCGCCCGCCCCGCCCGAACAGAATGTGTCTATACGCAAATCTTTTGGTTCAATTTTAATTTCTGTTTCTTCAATTTCTGGAAGTACGGCTACAGTTACCGTAGAAGTATGAATACGTCCGGATTTTTCGGTATCAGGTACGCGCTGTACGCGGTGCACGCCCATTTCGTATTTCAGATCTTTGTATACATTTCTGCCTTTAATGGAGAAAATAACTTCTTTAAAGCCTCCAATACCAATACGATTAGCATCAAGCATCTGGGTTTTCCAGCCATGGGAGTCTGCATACCGGCTGTACATGCGGTAGAGTTCAGCGGTAAAAAGCGCGGACTCGTCGCCGCCCACGCCAGCCCGGATTTCCATAATCACATCTTTTTTATCAAATGGGTCTTGTGGACGCGTCATTTCTTCCAAAGTTTTTTCGAGGTCGGCTTTTTTTGTTTCCAAATCAGGCAATTCGGCTGCAGCCATTTCTTTGAGTTGCGGGTCGGTTTCGTTGTTTATAATATTTTGTGTTTCAGTTAAGCCTTTTTCAATCACAGCCAGTTCGTTTATTTTTTCCATGACCGGTTTTAATTCGGTGTATTCCTGAGATGTCTCTTTTATTTTTTTGGAATCATTAAGCACGGCCGGATTTTGCAGATCAGCTTCCAGTTGTTTGAATTTTTGTTCTATCTCAAGATATTTTTTTTGCATATGTTTTGTTTAGAGGCTCTTGACCATCTTTTCACTTTCCTCGCCCGCCAGGGGCTCAGGGATGTTCGCTGCGGCGACCATAACCCGTTCAAAGATAATCAAGAGCCTCTTTCGGGGTAAGTTTTATTAAAAAAACAGACTAAAAAGTATTATAGTCTGTTTTTTAAAGTATGAGTAGTTATTTTTCAGCTTTGGCAGCTTTTTTAGCTGTCTTTTTGGCAACAGCAACCGCTTTCTTTACTTTCTTGCCTTTGCGGGCGGCAGCGGCGGCAGTTTGCTTACTGAATTTTTCTTGGAATTTCTCTACGCGGCGAGCGGTATCAACGAATTTCTGTTTGCCGGTATAAAAAGGATGGCACTTGCTGCAAAGTTCCACGCGGATAGATTTCATAGTGCTGCCAGTGGTAAATTTGTTGCCGCAAGCGCACACTACTTCTGTATCATTGTGATATTCTGGATGAATGTCTTTCTTCATATGAAATTAAGGTTTCATATATTTGCAGCTCGTTCGGAAAAGGTCGCAAGCAACCTTTTCTCTCACTTCACTACAATTATAATTTAGCAAAAATGTTATTTAGTGCTAATATACTAGCATTATATTAAATAAATGTCAACCCCGCTAAGCGGGGTCAGCCGAGCGCATTATTCATATACAAAGGCTGTTTTTTAAACGAAATTCCACAGGTTGACAAACATGCCATTTTGTGGTATTATTTCTCGTTATTTAAGACAAATAATCTATAACTATATGTCAGAGATTGCCAGCGCTAGAGGTCAGATAGATGCACGACCAAAACGATCTAGCTTACCCAGCGCAGATCAGTTGCCGTCCATAATGATTGAGAAGGGTCTGGAAGCAGAAGAAAACGCTTTAAAACCAGCTCAAAGTGAAGTTGTGGGTGCAGAATCTGAAAGTGAAGATGAAGTTATAAATAAAATGGCTAGTTTAGATGATGAGATAAAGAAAGTGATGGCTACCATTAAAACATATCAAAGTTTTACTAAAACACATGCTTCAAACCCAGATATTATGGCTAAGCTAAATGAAGAAAGCAGGGTTTTTGCGGAAAAATATGACAATCTTTTGGCGCAACGGGAGGCTTTAAAATTGAAGCTGAGCAAATTGCGCGCCGCCAAAAACTAAAGCCATTACAGCTTGACTAATCTTCATTATTAATATATACTCCACCCATCTTAATTTATTCTCGCTAGCCAACTTTTTCCTCCCTTGGACCACTCCGGGGCAAGGCTAGGAGGCAATAATAAGGAAAATATGTCAAAGAAAATGCCAACATTGTTGGAAATGCTTAAGGCCGGCGTTCATTTCGGCCATCAAAAATCACGCTGGCACCCGAAGATGGAACAATTCATCTTTGGTGTTAGAAACGGCGTGCATATTATTGATCTGGAGAAAACTCAGGCTCAAATTGAGAAAGCTCTAGAATATGTAAGAAACTTGGCCGCAAAGGGTCATGTTATTTTATTTGTGGGCACCAAACGTCAGGCCAGAGAAGCTATTCGCGCCGCGGCTATGTCTTGCGAAATGCCGTATTTGGTAGAACGCTGGATCGGCGGGCTTTTAACCAACTTTGAAGAAGTAAAACGCCGTTTGAAAAAGTATAAAAACTTGAAAGAAATGTTTGCCAGCGGTGAAATTGAAAAGTATACCAAAAAAGAACAGGTAGTAATGAAAAAACAATTAGATAAATTGGATAAGTACTTAATCGGTTTGACTGCTTTGGAAAAATTACCGGATGCAGTATATATTGCCGACATGAGAACTGAAAAAACAGCGCTCGCCGAAACCGAACGCACCGAAGTGCCAACCGTAGCCGTTTGCGACACCAACACCAATCCAAATAAAGTTAACTATCCGATTCCAGCTAACGATGATGCGGTAAACTCAATTACCATGATCGCTGATTTAATTGCCGCAGCTGTAAATGAAGGCAAGAAAGAATTTGAAAAGAAAAAACTTGAAAAAGCTAAAGAAGAACCGGTTGTAAAACAACACGTAGAAAAAATTGAGAGACGAGCCTTGAAAAAAGAGGAGTCAGTCTAGCGCTTCTTCATTATTACCCCAAACTTGTTTTGGAAATTCTCTCGTAGTAAAATATAGATGCTGAAAATTTGTTCAGCATGACAGGTTATTATTAAACAAAAATTATATGTCAATCACAGCCGCAGATGTAGCCAAGCTCCGAACACTTACTGGCGCCGGTATGATGGATTGCAAAAAAGCTTTGGACGAAGCAAACGGTGATATGGAAAAAGCCGGAGAAATTTTGCGTAAAAAAGGAATTGTGAAAGCTGCTAAAAGAACAGATAAAATCGCAGCTGAAGGCACCACCCAGGTAAAAGTAAATGGCGACACAGCTGTAGTTTTGGAAGTAAACTCCGAAACTGATTTTGTGGCGCAAAATGAAGACTTCAAAAAGATGGTAGAAAATTTTGCCGATGCGCTGCTTGAGCAAAAACCGCAAAGTTTGGAGGGAGCCATGGCAGTTACCGCTGGAGGTAAAACCCTTCAGGAGCACTTGAACGATCTAACCGCTAAGATCGGTGAAAAGATTTCTTTGCGCCGTTTCATGGTAGTAGAGAAAACAGCTGGGGATGTTTTTGGCGCCTATTCACATTTGGGCGGCAGGATTTCAGTGTTAGTAGTGCTAAAAAATAGTACTCACGCCGGTTTGGCTGCAGATATCGCCATGCACGCGGCTGCTTCTAATCCAAAATATATAAGTCGCGATCAAGTTCCGGCAGGTATCGTAGAAAAGGAAAAGGAAATTTATGTTGAGCAGCTTAAGCAGCAGGGTAAGCCCGAAGCTGCCATCCCTAATATTTTAAAAGGCAAGTTAGATAAGTTCTATAGTGAAATTTGTCTGATGGAGCAAGCTTTTATTAAAGATGAGGAAAAAACCGTGCAAAAGTTATTAGGCGAGAGTATGTCTGTAGCCACAATGGTTCGCTTTGAATTGGGTGAAGGAATAGAGAAGGAAAAGACAGATTTTGCCGCCGAAGTGGAAGCGCAGCTGAAATAAATTTTTACTTTAAATAAACCCTCGGGCTAACCGGGGGTTTATTTATATTTTATTATTAGTTGAATTTAAGTTATCCACTGTTTTTATGTTGCAGAAGTTTTTTTTAAAAAAGTATGGTATACTAAAGCCAAATTAAATAACTTCTTCCAAAATGGCGCTTGTCACGTTTGTTATGGATTCTTAAAAGAAAAGGATTTTACCGATCCGGTTTTTTATTTTTTAAAAATTAAAAACATTTAATTCAAACCACTCACTCATTTCGTATATACTAAGGTATATACTCATTCGTTCGGAACTAAATTAAAAACATTTAATTTAATTTACTCACTCATTTCGTATATGGCGAAAAAAATTATCCAACATGTTTGGAAGAAAAAGATTGTCTATATGCTGTCTGTTATGGCAGTGGCAGTAGGCGTAGGTTTTTATGCTTCTTTTTTTATAGGGAGAAGCGCAAGCGCCTTATCTGGCGTAACTTTAGCCGATAATGATACTACCGGATTCGGGCTTGATGGCAGGGATTTTTCTATAACTTGGACTCCCGGTGATCAGCCTGCGGGATTTTTATATACCAAAATTTTTATTACCACTAATACGGTTAATTTAACCACAAGCACAGCCGAAACTACCGCGTGCGCCGGATCCGCTTGTGTGCCGGTTGGCTATTTTAGCCAGTGGACTAATGCCGCCCATGTAGCACCTCAGTTTATGGGTACAGATAGTTCGGGTGTTGCCTGGAGAACCAGCACATCGTATGTAGCCTGGGTATTTGCTTCCACTACAGATCCAAATAATGCTTTATTAGTTTCCTCTACGGTTGTTTCTTATGCTAATACTTTTGATATTGTTTCTGATACAAGTAAACCGCAAATAGATCACAGCCCAGCGCATGTGGCGACAGCAAATAAAACCGCCTATTTTAATGCCTTTGTATTTGACGATCAGACTTCCGGCGCTAGTTTTGCCAGCACTTCTGTAGGTACAGAATATTTTAGACTGTTTTATACTTCCAGCACTAATCCGTGGTCATCTGTTAATTCCACTACCGGGCAGGCTTATTCCGGAGAATCAGATTTTTATAGTTTTCAAGTTCCTACCACTTCAATGGGCGCGGCTGGCGCAACATTCAAGTATTATTTAGTAGCCGCTGATGCGACCGGTAATACTCGTTATTTTTGCGCCAATCCATCGGCAGCCAGCGCCACGGATTGTCAAAATAATCCCTTTACTCTTACTACCGTGTCAGCTGGATCAAGAACTGTGGGCGGTACTATCACCAGCGGCGGTTCCGCTTTAGGCAGCGCGTTTGTTTTTGCCGGCGGTTTTGCCAGCTCTTTGCCGGCAGTTCTTACCAATGGAAGTGGTGTTTATTCTCTTACGGCTTTGCCAAATAACGACGCTTTTGATATTGCCGCGCATAAGGTGGGTTATTGTCGCAGTATGCGTTTTGAAACTATTGGCACTACCGACAAAACCGGCGTGGATATGAGTTTGGGAAATAGCAGTTGTGGTTTTTATGATCCGGGTATGGGCGGAGGCGCGGGCGGCGCGCCGATGGTAATGTTTTCCGGACCTCCGGAAGGAATGCAAGGAGTGTCGGTTTCTGAAAGTATCCGTGTTGGTTTTAATCAGCCCATGGACGGAGCGACTATAAACGATACCAATGCCGCCGATAGTGGCAGTAATGTTTATTTAACTACCGATGATGGTACAACCAAAGTGGCCGGAACGGTAACTTACTGCGCCAGCAATGCTTCCGCCGGCTGTTCATCTTTGTTTTCAATGGATAATAATACTATTTTATTTGTACCAAGCAGCACGCTTGCTTCCAGCACTTTTTATACGCTGGTTATTACCAGTGCGGTAAAAGGTCAGGGCGGTCAGTCGGTGCAAGGAAATGTTTCCGGTGGCGGCCATAAAATATCCTTTGGCACAAGCGGTGGCGCATTAAATATTGGTTCTTTTGGCACAAGCGGACAATTCATGCCTCCGTATGTAAAATCAATGACTCCGGCTCCAGGTATGACTGTAGGTGGTAACGTAAGTCTGACTGTAGAATTTAGCGAAGCTATGAGTTCGGCTTCAATTAATCAGACTAACGTCAGATTATTTAATATAACAAATGGGGCTAATACCGAAGTTACTTTGATTGGAAGTAATATTACTTTAGATTCTAACGAACGTCGTTTTGTAACCATTACTCACAGCGCGTTAAGCGCCGGGACTTACGAAGTCAGAGTTTTGGGTGCAGCAGCCAATGCCAGCGGTATAAGCATGCGTCCGCCCGCGAACGGTTCTGATATTGCTTTTAAGTCTTCCTTTATTGTGTCTGGTACTGATAACACTGTTCCAACTGTTTATCCTTCATTTGCTTCAGGGACAACTGGCATGGCCGTAAATAATGTGTTTACCTTTGGTTTTAATGAACAGTTATTATTTAATACGGTTAATACTACGAATGTAACTTTATCTAGAGGAGCAACATCTGTGGGTGTCACCGTAAAATATGATTCCGGTTTAAATAATGTATTTGTTGTTCCAAACACCGCTTTGGTGCCAAATACAGTTTATACGTTGGTATTTAGTTCTTCCGTAACCGATGCGGCCAGCAATCGTTTGCCTACCAGTACCTATACCTATACAACCGGTGGCGGTGATACTGTAATTCCTATTCTTAAAGAAGCGCAATGTGATGATTATACCTGTAAATTTTTCTTTACCGAACCAATGAATCACGCTTCACAAGTTGACGGTGCGACGTCTTGGGTGAGCAGCACTTTAAATCATTTAAGAATATCTCTAACTCAAGGCGGCGCAGATAAAATAGTTACTTCCACCGCCATGGCTTATGATTCAGTTAATTTTGTTATTACGGCCACCGGAGTCGGTTTAACACCTCTTAATGCAGGTGGCGCCAACTTTAGTGCAACTATTAGCGGCGTTGGAGATCTTTCCGGCAACGTAATGGCTTCTACCGTATTATCCGGGCCAGTTAAAGATAGTAAAGAAACTTTTGGTAATTTTGGCGGCGGTGGCATGTTTGCTCCTCCTACCACCGGATTCACCGGCGGCACAATTGGCGGTGGAGAATTCACACCAATGGGCTTTGGTTCCTTTACCGTTGATCAGTTTGCTTTTGGCCAGGCCGATATGGCGTTTCCCTTTAATTCAATGGCCAGCCAAGATGCGAATGTATTTCAAATAAAGTTTAACCCGGGAGTAGCTGTGGCCGCAGGAGATAAAGTAGTAATCACTTTTCCAGTTGGCACCGATGTTAATAGCGCTGGCCTTGATACATTCTCTCCTTTCTACGATGACTTTAATCAGTTTGCGGCAGGAATAGTAACTAGTACGGCGGTGGCAACAGATACCGTGTCTCGTAAAGTTACCGTTACCTTGGGTGTTTCTGGTTCTCCCGCGCCTAATGATAGTTTAACCATTGATTTGCGCAAAATAATTAACCCAGCTATTCCAAAAGATCCTTCAACTGGTGGTTATACAGTAACGATCCAACTTACAAATAATGCCGGAACTACTGTTAAGGCCAGTAAAACAAGCATGCCATACTTTATTATGGCCGGTGGTACCAATACTTTAAATGTACAAGTAGTTGCTGGTGTAAATACCAGCACCCCGACTGCTGGTGCCAATGGTACGGTATTCATGCACGGTGGCGGTCCGGCAGGCCCTATGGATAAAAGTATTACTCTTACCAACGGTGTGATATCAGCCATTGACGGAACATCCGCTACCGGTATTAATTTTACCAATCTACCCAACGGTTGTTACTTCCTGGGTACAGATCCGTTTGTTACTTTAGGCACGTTAGATTACTTTGGTCAGATGTCGCCGGAACCAATTTGTCTAAACGGCAGTGTCTCCACCACTAAGTATATCTTGCTTTCCCCAGCCACTAGCGGTGGCGGTTCGGTAACGGCTACAATTAAATTTTCTGGCATTACCAACTTTAATGGCGCAGATATTGATATTTTTGCCGGTGGTCCGGGAAGATTTGTGGTTAAAACTTTATCAGGAGTCACCACTACTTTAGCTGCCGGCTATGATATAAAATTACCTGCCAATGGCCAGTGGTTTATTGGTGTGGGGCCAGCTATGCCAAAGGGAGCTTCAGGAGGTAAGCCCGTATCCCTTCCTGGCGTGCCACCATCTCCTATAACGTTAGAAGTAAGTGGTTTAGGCGGTGGTACTCCGACTCTAAGTCGTCCGTCTTCAATGCCGCTCGCTTCAGGCGTGGCGTTTAATGATACTACGGATATAATTACTTTTAGTTTTGCCACGGCGGATAAAGTAGTTACCGGAACAGTTAAAGATGGTGCCGGAAATGTATTATCAAGCATTGAAGTCTTTATGCATAGACAAGGTTTTGGCGCGCCTGTATTTGGCATAACCAATGCTTCCGGTACATTTAATTTATCCGTATCCGATTATGGATTATATGAAATAGGCGTGTTCAAAGACGGAATGCCGCCTTCCTTCAAGCAATTGGAAGTTAAGACAGATGGATCTGATGCCGACAGCAATCCGGATATATTCTTGCAAGGTAAACAAATAACGGGTTCCAATCCTTTGGTTTTGACTCTGAAAAAAGCTAATTATACAATCTCAGGTAAAGTTTTGGATTCCAGTAATAGTGCGGTAAGCTATGCTCCGGTTTTTGCTTCGGATGGTTCCGGCAATAGTGTGTTCGGACAAACAGGGTCTGATGGTAGTTATTCAGTATTTGTGGATGCTGGTACTTGGACAATTAGAGCAGAACTTCCTCCAAGCAAGACAGGTGATACTTGCGGAACATTCTCAAAGACCGTAACAGTAACTACCGAAAGTCAGTCCAGCCAAAATATTACTCCATCAACCGCCACCTGTTACACATTAAGCGGAAGCGTGACAGTTGGTTCTGTTAACTTAAGTAATACGCCTATCTTTATTGAGGAGTGGGATGACGGAAGTAACAAGCCGGTACAAGGTGGTATAAAAAGAGGAACAGTTACAGATTCAAATGGCGCTTATTCAGCAAAAGTTATAGGCAGTAAAACCTACCGTATCGGCACGGTTGATCCTACCTATGGAGAATTGAGCGCAACTAAAGGGGTGGTGTCATCTGATGCAACTCAAAATATTTCAGTTGCTTCAACAAGCACAGTTAGCTTCGTATTTACTGGTGGAACAGCTAGTATGAACGGATTTATTGAATTAAAGAATACAAGCGATAAAACAAAGCGCGTGACCAAGCAAGTGACTGGTTTAAATACTACCACCGCACTCACAGTAGAAGCCTCTGTTACGTACAATTATTTTGTGGATGTATTCGGTGTCGGGAGGTTTACCGGAGAAGTGGTAGCTGGTAATACAGCTACCGTAAATCTCGGTGTTTCAGCCAATGCATTTATTACGGTTACCGGAACTATTTATAGTAACGAAACCGTATCTTCTACAGTCTTAGCAGGAACACTGGTTACATTCTTTAGTTCCAGTACTGGCATAACGCAAACTGCCACAGCTAATGCTAGCGGTACGTATAGTATAAATATCAAGGCTGGTACATATGAGGTTTCCGCGGATATTGCCAACTATCTTCCTGGCCAAGCAGCTCAAATAACATCCTTTACTACAACTACTCCGGCCTACGACTTTGGTGGCGCAAGTCCAGATCAAGGATCCTTAATTGCTTCCAACCGTACTATAGAAGGATATGTTAGTAGTTCCGCCGGTGCCACGATTACTGATGGCTATGCCTGGGCAACGAACGCTTCCGGCACAGTCGTAACTGCAGCCATAGATTCAACCGGACGCTATTCATTGCCTGTAACGGATGGCAGTTGGACAGTAGAAGCTGTAGCAGCCGGTGCGTCCGAGACTACCAAATCTGGTGCAGTAACTATTTCTGGTTCAGATTCAGCAAATAATAATTTTGCTTTAACAAACGATGGTAGTCGTATAGCTACGTCTACAAGTGGCATAGTAGCAGCCAGTTCCGGAGGATCGGTTAATGATACAACCGGTACAGGAATTAAGATTTCAGCCGGGCAGGGAGTTTTGGAAACCGGTTCAGGAGATGTCTCAATAAGTTTAGAAAAAACCTTTACCGCGCCAGATACTAGTGGTTTTGATGCGTTAGCTAATGCAACCTTTAAAATATCTGCAACCGGTGATTCTACAATTAAGGACCTAAATGGCAACGCCGAAATTCAATTGGATTATTCGGCGATGGTCAGTCAAATCCCAAGCGGAGTTGCCGAGGCTGATTTGAAATTAATGTACTATTCAGCGGAAAAAGGAGACTATGTGCCGGTAGAAGGCGGGTTTACAATTGATGCAACCAACAATACTATTACCGGACAGGTAAACCACCTTACCGATTTCGTAATTGCCTACGATCCTCCAGCAGCTGCAGCCGCAGCCGCAAGCACAGGCAGTTCCGGCACCGCTGCCGGCGGGATGGCTTCGCCTGTACCTGCCGCACAAGCCACTACTAGCTCTGTAGTTGTAAATACTGTCACTACCACTGCTTCCACATTGCCAGTCACAAATAAAATAGATAGCTCTAAAGCTTATGGTTCGGCTCCATCCGTTTCGGTTAAGGTGTTATTTATTCATAACTTGGGAATGGGATCAAAAGGCGAAGAAGTCAGACAGTTGCAAGCTAAACTTAGAGAATTAGGCTTCTTCAAGCATCCAACCAACACTGGATTATTCGGGCCAGCTACCAAAGCTGCAGTGGTAGCATTCCAAAAGGCACGAGGATTAAAACCTTACCCGGGCACGCTCGGACCTGCTACCAGAGCAGCGCTGAATAGTTTGACAGAACCAAGCGAATCTCTAGTAGTTCCGCCAGTATCAACAGACTCAAGTTTGTTGCCGGCAGGATCTACGGCAGGAGTATTTGTCAGCGCTTTGAAGCTCGGCTCTAAAGGAGAAGAAGTCAGGCAGCTGCAAGCTAAACTTAGAGAGTTAGGTTTCTTCACTTATCCTAATGACACGGGGGTATTCGGACCAGCTACCAAAGCGGCAGTTGTAGCCTTCCAAAAGGCGCAGGGATTAAAACCTTATCCGGGCTGGGTTGGTCCAGGCACGCGCGCCGCGCTAAACAGTCTCTAAAATATTTTAACTTTTAAAAACCTGAGTTAAAATAGTTCAGCGCCAAGATTTAAAAATATCCCGAACCGGTCGGGGTATTTTTATTTATTGCAAAAATTATATTTTATAGGTAGTTATCCACAGCAAAAAATTAACGGACAAACCAGAGTGGTGTATAATATATTAAGAAAATCTTATTTTTTAATTCCCTAGGTTTAACTAGGGTAAATTTAATTTATGGAATTGTCTTCTCTGCAAAAAAAGATGAGCGCATCCAAAATGTTGGTGCTCGCTTTTTTAGTCGGACTTTTAAGTCTGATCCTTTTAGTTTTCAATGCCCAAGCTGCGCCAGTGGCGCCAACCGGCACTCCGACCACTACGGTTTTAACAGCACAGACTATTATGATCGGCGGTATTACCAGCGGCGCTAGTGACAGCGGTTTAAACTGGTCTTTTGCCACTTCTTTAAATAATGTTACCAGAACAATTGTTAATGTAACTACCCCTACCACCACAAAACAATTTACATTTACCGGTTTAGCTACCAACACATTATACTATTTGGCTGTAGCCTCAGGCGATGGCGCGGCCACTTCCAGTTATGCTACTTCTTCGGCTGTTTATACCCTAGCTGATACTCCCGGTTCTCCAACTCTTTCCACTGCGGCTGTGCAGGGTTTTAAAGTAACAATTAATTCTTCCTCCAACCCTTCAAATACTACCTATATTGTTCGTGATACGGTATCCTCCACCCTTACCAAGTACTTGCAATCAGATCAGACATGGGGAAATGCAACGGCCACATTTACTTATGCCCAACTTGGAGGTTTAAGCGGTACGACTACTGCTGGTTTAGCTACAAATACTTTGCACAGAATTAGTGTCGCAGCGGTTAATGGCGACGCTGTTACTACCACGTATAGTTCTACAGTTGATTTTTATACCCTTGCCGCAACTCCCGGCACCGCCACAGTTACTTCCAGCGCGGTAACTACATTAAATGTTACTGTCAATGCCGGCACTAATCCTACAACCGCTTCCACAACCTTTATAGTAAAAGATACCGGTTCAACATTGCTTTATCTTCAGTCCAATGGAACTTGGGGTTCTGCTACGGCTACGCTTACTTATGCCCAACTTGGCTCAGGAAGCGCCACTACGACCACTGGTTTGACTGCCAATACTTTACACACTATCAGTGTGGCTGCGGTCAATGGAGACAGTTCTGCTACTACCAGTTATAGCACTGTCGCCAGTTCTTACACGCTCGCCAACACTCCGTCTTCCGTATCTTTATCAGCGGCGGCAAATGGTTTTAACTTAACTTGGAGCGGGGATGCTACCCAATACTATGTAGAAGATGAAACTGCAGGCTCAAACTCCGGATGGATCACCGCAACAACATATTCAGTGGGGGGTATTAATTGCGGAACTTCGCGCACCTTCCGAGTTAAAGGAAGAAATGGAGATACTACAGATACTGCGTTTGCCACATCTGTTAGCGCCACTACCAATGCTTGTGGAGGAGGTGTTGCGGTAGCTGTCCCTGCCACTCCGGCTACACCTGCCACGCCTGCTGTGCCCGGCGTTTCTCCCGCTGTCCCTGCCACCCCAGCTTCAGTTTCCTTACCGCCTACCGCTTCTCCGGTTGCCGTCTTTGTTCATACTTTGCGCGCAGGTACAAGAGGTGGGGAAGTTAAACAGCTACAACAAAAACTTAGAGAGTTAGGTTTCTTCAAATATTCTAGCAATACCGGCTTGTTTGGGGCTATTACCAAAGCCGCAGTCGTATCTTTCCAGAAAGATCAAGGACTAACTCCTTCCGGCGTAGTTGATGCAGCCACACGAGACGCTCTTAATGGAGTAAGCGCTACGGCCCCTCAAGCAGCTGTTGGTCAGTTTGTAAGTAGTCTCGCTGTTGGTTCCAGAGGCGAGGAAGTAAGAATGTTGCAAGCCAAATTACGAGAATTAGGCTACTTTACTTATCCAACCGACACCGGTGTATTTGGCCCCGCTACCCGAGCCGCAGTACAAGCGTTTCAAAGAGCGCAAGGGCTGGCTCCATTTCCAGGATTTGTTGGTCCGGGCACGCGCGCCGCGTTAAACAATCTCTAAAATTCTACACTAAACAAACCAACACTCAGCCATTGTGCTGGGTGTTTTTGTCTGTTATACTCTTAAGCATGACAAAATTAACTGTTCACAAACAAAGAATCGGCCCTATTCTTGGCCGTCATCCTTGGGTATTTTCGGGTGCGCTTAAATTTATCCCAGAAGGATTAAAAAGCGGTGATCCGGTAATGCTTTTAAATGAAGAAGGGGGTTTTTTGGCTCAAGGATATTTTAATTCTTATTCGCAAATAGCGGTACGGCTTTGGAGTTGGGACGAGCAAGAGGCGGTGGATGATAAGTTTTTTGAGAAAAGAATTAGCCAGGCATACCAGATAAGAAAAAATTTTGTTGAAAGCAAAAAGACGGATTCATATCGTTTGATTTATAGTGAAAATGATTTATTGCCGGGGCTGATTGTAGATAAATATGCTGATTGTTTGGTTTTGCAGTTTCATACGCCTGGAATAGAGTTTTGGAAAGACAAAATTGTAAAAGCTTTGGTAAAAATAGTGAAGCCCGACGGTATCTACGAAAGATCCGATGTTCGGGATCGTAAACGTTTTACCAATGTCATCCCGACCGAAGTGGAGGGATCCCTTAACCTAAACGAAAGGGGTTCTTTAGTAGAACCTCAGAATGACAGGCAGATAGATCGTGGTGGTGTGCTGTACGGCAAAGTACCGGAACGCATAAAAATATCTGAAAATGGATACAAGTTTTGGGTGGACGTAATTGGCGGACAAAAAACCGGTTTCTTTTTGGATCAGCGAGACAAGCGACAGGCGCTTACAAGGTATGTGGATAAAAAGAGTGTCCTTAATTGTTTTTCTTATTCTGGTGGGTTTAGTGTCTATGCGCTTGGAGCCGGTGCCAAGCATGTAGTAAGCGTAGATGCCTCCGAAAGCGCGCTGGAACTGGCGGTAGAAAATGTAAAACTAAACAAAATGGATGTAAAAAAGTGTGAATTTGTTTGCGCAGACGTAAAGCAGTATTTGTTTAATGCGCAAGAAGAAAGAAAAAAGTTTGATGTGATAATTTTGGACCCGCCCGCCTTTGTAAAAGACAGGCACAAAGTAAAAGAAGGTTTAATGGGTTATAAAAAAATAAACGAAATGGCCTTGCGCGCTCTGGATTCCGAAGGGATTTTGGTTTCGGCTTCTTGTTCAGCTCATGTTACTCTGTCGGATTTTAGGTATATGCTATCTGAATCTGCCGGCCGATCTCGTCGTACTTTGCAGGTTTTGGAAACCTATACTCATGGCATAGACCACCCAGAATTGGTATCGTTTACCGAGGGAGAATATCTAAAATGCGTGTTTGCCAAAGTGGTTTAGTTAGGGTACAATTTTAGTTATAAGTATGGATAAACAACGATTTTTCGTTCTTATTAAAAGAACAGCTTTGGTCGTTTCAATCGTAATTATTTTAGCTTGGGTGGCAGGGCTCATAGCCGTATTTATTGTTCGTAGTTTGGATAACAGTGAAATGAAACCAAGCAAAAATCATACGGTTGATTATGTTTCCCCAAATAGCCGTTATGCGGTTAGTACGCTGTATGATGAAAATAAATATCCGATTGATATTGTGGTAATAGATGCAAAAAGCGGTGTATCTGTGACAAAAATTACGCCGGAAGCAGAAATTGCGCGGTATGAAATTGCGGAAGCAAGTTCAACCATCACCTTTACTTTGTATAATAATAAAAATAATCCAATAAAATTTTATTATTTTAATACTAAAAACGGAGAATGGATTAAATAATTTTATCTTTTTATATATAGGTTCCCATATATACTCACTCGCTGCGCCACCGCTGAAGCTTTAGCGGCACGCGGTCGGAAATAATTAAGTACATTTAATTATTTCTCTTACTCACTTCGCATATATTTAAGATATATTTTCATTCACTCGGAAATAAATAAGCAAGCTCATTTATTTCCTCATTCATTTCAAATATGAACATTGCTATAAATGGTTTTGGTAGAATAGGAAGACAAGCTTTTAAAGTCGCATTTGGCAGAAAAAAAATAAAAATTGTTGGCATCAATGATTTAACCGATACCAAAACCTTGGCCCATCTTTTAAAATATGACACTGCTTATGGAAAATATGGCAGTGAAGTGGATTTTGATGAAAAAAATTTAATTGTGGATGGCGAAAAAATTCCCGTGTTTGCGGAAAAAGATCCGAGCGTGTTGCCTTGGGAAAAATTAAAAGTAGATGTGGTTTTGGAGTGCACCGGCAGATTTACCAAAAAAGAAGATGCCGAGCTGCACCTCAAAGCCGGCGCTAAAAAAGTAGTAATTAGCGCTCCGGCCAAAGGCGGCGATGTACCAACCTATGTGCGCGCCGTAAATTGCGCCAAGTGCAACAAAGAAACTAGTACCGTAATAAATAACGCCTCCTGCACCACCAACAGCATTGGTCCGGTGATGGCCGTGCTTAATGAAACATTTGGTATAGAAAAAGCGATGATGACTACCGCTCACGGCTATACTGCCGATCAGAATTTACAAGACGGCCCACACAAAGATTTACGTCGTGCTAGAGCTGCGGCCGAAAATATTGTGCCTACCACCACCGGAGCGGCTATTGCCGTTACCGAAGTTATTCCTGGACTGGCCAATGTATTTGATGGGTTGGCTTTGCGTGTGCCAGTACCAACGGTTTCTGTATCAGACATGACGGTTTTGCTAAAGAAAAATGTTACTAAAGAAGAAATAAATCAAGCAATGATAGATGCTAGTAAGACAGGCAGATTTGCTGGCGTTTTAACCACTACTACCGAACAATTAGTATCATCCGATTTTATCGGCAATACCCACTCTGCCATTGTGGATTTAAGCCTTACCAATGTAGTGGGTGGAAATTTGGTAAAAGTTGTATCTTGGTATGACAATGAAACCGGTTATGCGAATAGATTGGTGGAGATAGCGGAATTGTATGTTTAAATATGTCAGAAATAAAAATAATAATTTCAAAAATATCAACGACAGAGATTAAAGCAATTGCCCAAGAACGTTTTGGCGATATGGTAAAATGTGTTGTTGATTTAGAAAAAGGTATAATGGCAATTGGCGGAGAAATGCATGCGGATGAAGAAGCTATTCTTTTAGAAAATGGTTCAAAACAAGAAAATTTATGGGGAATAAATTTGTATCCCGACAATAAAGGTGATGATTTTGTGGAGTTTGATTCTATGATAAATATCAGACCAAGACAGAATAATCGTTCTCGCGGTGTAGAAAATGAAGAAATAAGAAAGAAAATTTTAGAGATTATTAGTAAATTGGTTGGTTAATATGGTAGATTATATCCATCAAAATTTAGCGCAAGGAAAATGGTTTGCCATGTCTTTAAGCGAACAGCTCGGCAATGTTGGCAGTGAGGTAGGCCGTGCGGCCAAATGGCAGAGGCAGGGCAATGTAGTGTCGCGCGACAATGCTTTGGAGCGCGCCTTTGATTTATTAGATATGACTATTGCCGACGTACGTAGAATAAAGTCATTAAAAGAATTATGTCGATCCCGTGAAGTGTTAGCCGATGTTTTCTATGGCGATAACCAGTACAAAGATTCGCCAGAGGCATTGGAAAAATATTTTTATCAATATGCCATGGCGGCGAGAAAAAATACATAAATATGAATCGTATTCTAACAACTGAAACTGTAAATAAAGTAGGAGAGGAAGTAGTGTTAAAAGGCTGGGTAAACGCTCGCCGTAATATGGGCAAGATTGTCTTTTTGGATTTGCGAGATCGCGGCGGTATTGTGCAGGTAGTGGGTGTGCCAAGCGAACTTGATGAAGCTTCAAATGAAAGTCTAAAAGAAGTCCGTCCGGAATGGGTAATCCAAATCAAAGGTATAGTAAAAGAACGTGGCGAGAAACAAAAAAATTCGGATATGCCAACCGGTACGGTTGAAATTTTGATGAAAGAATTAGTTGTATTAAACCAGGCCGAAACCCCGCCGTTTGAAATAGATAAAGATACAAAAGGCATAAACGAAGAACTTCGTCTTAAGTATCGTTACTTGGATTTGCGTTCAGAACGCATGTTAAAGAATTTAATTTTACGCGATAAAGTAGAAACATTTTTCCGAGAGTATTTGCACGCCAAAAATTTTATTGAAGTAGAAACTCCAAATCTTACCAAGGGCACTCCGGAAGGTTCGCGTGAATTTTTGGTGCCATCTCGTGTGCACTCTGGCAAAATGTACGTGCTTCCTCAATCACCGCAGCAGTTTAAGCAGCTGCTTATGGTGGGTGGAGTAGAAAAGTATTTCCAAGTTGCCAGATGTTTCCGCGACGAAGACCAGCGCGGCGACCGTCAGCCGGAATTTACCCAGCTTGATTTGGAAATGAGTTTTGTAGAACAAGAAGATGTTTTAAATCTGGTAGAAAATATGATGGTAGAGCTGGTGGCCAAAGTTGCGCCAGAAAAAAAGATTCAATCTGTGCCATTTCCACGTATTAGTTATAAAGAAGCAATGGAAAAATATAATTCTGACAAACCGGATTTACGAGAAGATAAAAACGATCCAAATTTATTTGCCTTTGAATGGGTGGTAGATTTCCCGATGTTTGAAAAAGCCGATGATGGTTCGGTGCAAGCTGTGCATCATCCATTTACTTCGCCACGCGCAGAAGATATGGACAAACTTGGTTCCGATCCGTTTAGTGTACGTGCCAATGCCTATGATCTGGTTTTAAACGGCAACGAAATTTTTGGCGGCAGTATCCGTATCCACAAACGAGAATTACAAAACAAAGTATTTGAACTACTGGGCTTGGATGAAAAAACAATTCAAGAACGTTTTGGCCACATGCTCGAAGCGTTTACTTTTGGCGCGCCTCCGCACGGCGGCATTGCTTCGGGAATAGATCGTATTCTTATGTTGCTCGCCAACGAAGAAAATATTCGTGAAGTAATTCCGTTCCCAAAAACCGGTGATGCCAGAGATTTGATGATGAATGCGCCGTCGGAGATGCCAGAGCAGGCACTGAAAGATGTGCATATAAAATTAGCATAACGAGTTTCGTTGTCATCCCGAGCGGACTCGCCTAGGCGAGGGAGTCGAGGGATCCCTTACACTTGGGTATTGCAAGTATGATATTTAAGGGATTCCTCCACTTCGGTCGGAATGACAGTTGCGGAGAAAATATATGAAAGAACTAAAACTAGAAAAATTTGAAGGCCCTTTGGATTTGCTCTTGCAGCTCATTGATCAAGAAAAGTTAAGTATTACCGAAATCTCTTTATCCAAAGTTACGGAGCAGTTTTTTTCTTACTTGGATAAATTGGAAAAAAATCGTCCCGAGGAACTGGCAGATTTTTTGGTTGTTGCCGCCAGACTTATCTATTTAAAATCACACCATTTACTCCAGTATGCCAGCCCCCAGGAAGAAGAAAATGGCCCGGCACTAGCCGATCAATTAAAGCTTTATAAACAGTACGTAGACGCAAGCAAAACCATAAATATTTTATGGCAAGCTGGTAAATTAGCTTATGGCCGCGTGGAGCCGCCGATACCAATAAAAGAGTTTATTTTGCCTGCCAATGCGGACAAGGATAGTTTGTACAAAGCCATGGTATTTTTGGTAAATCGCCTTAAGCCGCTTGAGCCGCTGCCAAAAGTTACCATAGATCATTCGGTCTCGGTGAAGCAAAAAATTGACGTTATTAGAAATCTGTTAAAAGGCGCAAAACAATTTAGTTTTACGCACTTACTTTCCTCGGCAAAAAATAAAACCGAAGTCATTGTAAATTTTTTAGCCATTTTGGAACTGGTAAAAGAAAAATCGGTGCTGGTAAAACAAACCCTGGCTTTTGAAGATATGTTAATTGTAAGGAGATAAGTATATGACTACGCAAGCAAAAATTGAGAGCATTTTATTTGTCGCTTCCAAGCCGCTGACCGCTAAAAAAATAGCAGGCGTCTTAAAGGCGCAAGAAAAAGACGTGTTGGAATCATTGCAGGCATTACAAGCAAAACATAATCATGAAAATTCCGGTATTGTGGTGCTGAAAAATAATAATGAATGGCAAATGATGGCCAGTCCGGAAAATAGAGAAGAATCGGAGAATTTCATGAAAGCCGAAGTTTCGGAAGAGTTGACTCGACCGCAGCTGGAAACCCTAACGGTAATTTCATATTGCGGCCCGATTACCAAACCGGAACTGGAGCAAATCAGAGGTGTAAATTGCGGCCTTATCTTGCGCAATTTAATGTTACGGGGACTGGTAAAAGAAAATGAAGACAGCGCTAGTCTGTTGCCAACATACGAAGTTACGATGGAATACTTACGGCACATGGGCGTGCATAGTTTGGAAGAATTGCCTAATTATGCCCAGTTGCATAATCATCCGTATATAATTGGCGTTAGTCAGGAATAGCTGTATTTATATGTTATCTAAATTTTCCGATTTTCTATCATCAATTGGCGTAATGCTGGCGGGGATTTTTCTATTATTTTTTTCTTCAGTTTATTTTGCCTCGGCAGACACCCCTTCTTTTTTGCAATTTCCAACCAGCGGAAAAAGAGCGCAAGTCGCAGAGGGCGCAGCTTTGGAAAATTTGCCAATCAGTAAACCGGCCGTGCCGCTGTTAAAAAATCCCGATTTAAAAATTGACAATTTGGCCACAGTAGCGGCAGCTTCAGCCGTGGCAGTTGATGCCAAAACGAAAACTATTTTATTTAATAAAAATGCCGGTGAAATAAGGTCCTTGGCCAGTATCACTAAACTTATGACCGCGATGGTGCTGTTGGATTTGCCGATGCAATGGAATTCAAGCGCCACCATAACCGAAGAAGATATGGCCGGCGATCATCACGTGGAAGTGGGGGAACGATTTACATTGGAAGATCTGTGGCATGTAGCGTTAATCGGTTCTTCCAACACAGCCATCAAGGCGCTCGTTAGAAGCAGTGGTCTTAGCCAAGAACAGTTTGTGGCGCTGATGAATCAAAAAGCAAAAGAATTACGATTGTCCTCCGCTCGTTTTAACGAACCAACAGGTCTGTCGGAAAAGAATATGGCGAGCGGTGTGGATACTGCCCGGCTGCTTATTGACGCGTTAACATTTGATAAAATTTATTCAACCGTTCAAATTGGTGAATATTACGCGCATCCGCTGGGCGGCAAAAAAGCCCGAAGGGTATGGACAACCAACTGGCTGCTCACCGACTGGATTCCAAATAATTTTAAAGTTGAAAATATTGCCGGAAAAACTGGTTATATAGACAGTTCAGGATATAATTTTGTCGTCAGTTTAAGCAATGAAAAAACACACACCATTACGGTGGCAGTTTTAGGCGCGGCCAGCAACGAAGCCAGATTCAGCGAGGCGCGCGATTTGGCCGAATGGGTTTTTGCAAATTACACCTGGCCCGATGAAGAAGGATATGGCAAGCTTATACAGTAGTGTCGTGTTTAGTGTACAAGATAATACATTGTCATTATGGAAAAGAATATTGTAATAAAAGAAGATTCTATAGAAATCGCAGTTGCTGTTAACGCGACGATAGCGGAATTTGAATCCAAGTACAGTAAAGAGTATTTTCAGGAACGCATTAATGGTAAAGACAGTTTGATCCTAGTTGCATATGCTGACAATCAGCCTGTCGGATATATGGTGTCATACAAAAAACATGACGACAGTTCATTTTATTGCTGGATGACTGGTGTCAATCCGGTTTTTCGTAGACTGGGCATATTGAATAAATTGATGCGCCGATTAACTGAGTGGGCAAAACAGCATGGTTATAAAAAAATAACCATTAAAACCAGGAATAGCCGTAGAGAAATGCTGTCGTATTTAGTTAAATCCGGTTTTAACTTTACTGAGGTCCAGCCGCAAATTTTGATTGAAGATAATAGAATCCTGCTGGAAAAGATGGTGGCGTAAGTTTGTTATATAAATGTCTTCTCAGGATGTAACAAAAAGAGTATAATATGTATTATCAAATATATAGGTATTTTGTTACTCAAGCAACATATTAAAATGTCATTCAAAAACCTGGATCAAGCTGGCAAGTTATTCGGTAAAACCGTATTATTACGGACAGATTTTAATGTGCCCCTAAAAGGCAAAATAGTTCAGGATAATTTTAAAATTAAAAAAGGCTTGGTTACCATAAAGGATTTAATGGAAAAAGGCGCGAAAGTAGTAGTTATCAGCCACTTGGGACGGCCAAAAGGCATGGATAAAAAACTAAGCCTGCGTCCAGTAGCGGCGGAACTCAGCAAATTTTTGCAAAAGAGCATTCCCGTGCTGGATGTGCGGAGTTTAGAAAAAACCAAGATAAAAATTGATAAATTATTGCCAGGTTCGGTGGTTATGCTGGAAAATATTCGATTTGCCAAAGGCGAGGTGGAAAATTCCGATGCTTTTGCCAAAGAATTGGCGGATTTGGGAGACGCCTTTGTGCTAGACGGTTTCGCGGTGGCGCACCGAGAAGCGCCGTCTGTATCCGGAGTTGCCAAGTATTTATTCGCCTATGCCGGATTTTTACTCGAAGAAGAAATAGAAGGATTAAATCAAATAATTAAAAAACCGAAAAAACCGCTCGTAGCAATACTCGGCGGTATTAAAATGGAAACCAAGATTCCGGTATTAAAAAATTTGTTAAAAAAAGCCGATTATATTTTGGTGGGCGGAGGGATTGTAAACACGTATCTGTGGGCCAGAGGCCATAAGGTCGGCAGTTCAGTAGTTGATAAAAATTTTAAAAAAGAAATATTGCGCTACTGTTCAAATAAAAAAGTTATTTTACCGGTAGACGTGATTGTGGGGCCGAAAAACGGAAAAAAGGCGAAAGCGGTGAGCGTTAAAAATTTAAATGTAAAAAAAGAGCTCGGAATTTTTGATATTGGTCCGCAAAGCATAAAATTATTCGCGCGTTATATAAAGAAAGCGAAAACCTTGGTTTGGAATGGGGCTATGGGAAATTTTGAGCAGCATCCGTACCAGTACGGTACCCATTCAATGGCGCGGCTAGTCGCGTCTCGATCAAAAGGCAAGGCGTTCGGTGTAGCTGGCGGCGGAGAAACAATTGAAGTTATGAAAAAATTGCACGTGCTAAACGATCTGGATTTAGCTTCAACCGGCGGCGGATCTATGTTAGAATACTTAAGCGGAAGAAGTTTGCCTGGTATAGAGGCATTAAAAAATTAATTATTAACTTTAATTGGACCCTTCGCTTTACGCGGAGTAGTCCGGAGGACAACTATATGGCCTTACCAACAGGTGGAAATAAAATGGATCAAACAACATCGGGTGGTATGTGTGGAAGATGGGGGTGCTATAACAGCCATCACTTTGGACATAGAATTCTTATGACCGTGGTGGGGATTCTCTTGGTGTATGGAGTTTTTTATGTTGGCACGCTTATCCGTAACAACATGAAAGAGTATGATTTCATTGGCAAAGCCGACCGCGCGGAAAGAACTGTAATTATCAATGGATTTGGAAAAGTCACGGGTAAAAATGATATTGCGGTTACCACTATCGGTTTTTCCAATACCGATAAAGACGTGGCTAAAGCTCAAGCTGATAATAAAAAGGTAATGGATCAAGTGTATTTGGATCTAAAGGCCATGGGAATTGAAGAAAAAGATTTACAGAGCAGCTATACAATTAGTCCGGATTATAATTATACCGAACAGCGAGGTCAGGAGCTGCGCGGATACAGAGTATCAAACAGTTTGACTGTAAAAATTAGAGATTTAAGCAAGGTAAGTAATGTCTTGGCGTTGGCCGGCAAACATGGCGCAACCGAAGTCGGGGGTTTAAGCTTTACCATAGATGATCCGGAAAATTTAAAAACCGAAGCCAGGGAAAAGGCTTTAGTTGACGCGAAAACTAAAGCTGAACGTTTAGGACAAAAATTGGGTTTACGTTTAGGCGGTATCATTTCTTATAGTGAATACGAAGGTCCTGACTACGGCCCATACGCAGCTAATAAAATGTATGATGTAGGCGGTATGGGTGGGTCTGCGCCAATAGCCGTGCCAGGTGGAAGTATGGATGTAACAATGAACGTGAGCGTAGTGTACGAGGTTTTATAGTAAAAACAGAGAAAGAGGCCCTGTAATTAGCAAAAAGGGGCCTCTTTTTTGTTAAATTAAAGTATGATATAATTATCTTTATAACTTCTTTATCTTGTATGAAAATAAAACAAATCAGCGCTCGTGAAATCCTAGATTCGCGCGGTAATCCTACGGTAGAGGCAAAAGTAGTGTTGGAAAACGGCCTAAGCGCGGTTGCTAAAGTCCCTTCCGGCGCTTCAACTGGAACGCATGAAGCCCTAGAGCTTCGTGATGGCGGTAAAAGATATGGAGGAAAAGGGGTGCTGCAGGCTGTAAAGAACGTAAATACCGCGATTGCTAAAGCGCTACTTGGCATGGAAATAACTGAAATGGAAAAAATAGACGCGGCTATGATCGCGCTTGATGGCACCAAAAATAAATCAAAATTAGGCGCAAACGCGATTTTATCCGTGTCGCTCGCCGCGGCCCGAGTCGGCGCGCTTTCCGTAAATGTACCGCTCTATAAATATATAAGACAAGTATATAAAATTCCGGCAACAGATTTCAGAATGCCTGTTTTAGGCATGAATATTATAAACGGCGGCCGGCACGCGGATAACGGATTGTCCATTCAAGAATTTATGATCATGCCGCGCCATAAATTATTGCGAGAACGAGTGCGCATGGGTTCGCAAATTTTTCACGCTTTGGCGGGCTTATTGAGCCAGAAAGGGTATTCAACCGGCGTGGGTGATGAAGGTGGCTTCGCGCCAGAATTATCCAATAACGAACGAGGCATACAACTAATCTTGGAAGCAATAAAATTGGCCGGTTGGGAACCGGGCAAACAGGTATTTTTGGGCCTGGATGTCGCCGCATCCGAGTTTTATCGTCATGGAAATTATTATTTTTTGGGCAACAAACAGCCATGGCGCGCGGCAAAAATGATAGACACCTTAAAACAATGGGTGAAAAAGTATCCGATTATTGCGATTGAGGATGGCCTTGCCGAAGATGATTGGCAAAATTGGGCAATGTTAACAAAAGAATTGGGGAAGAAAATAGTTTTGGTCGGCGATGATTTATTTGTAACTAATCCCAAGCGAATCTCCCGAGGCATAAAAGAGCAGGTGGCTAATGCCGTACTTATCAAAGTAAATCAAATCGGCACCTTATCCGAAACTGTTGCGGCTATAAAGTTGGCTCGCGCTCATAAGTATCAAATATTTGTGTCGCACCGCAGCGGTGAAACCGCCGATACATTCATTGCCGATTTGGCGGTGGCGGTAAATTCTGAATTTATTAAAACCGGTTCCATGTCGCGTTCCGAACGAGTAGAAAAGTACAATCGTTTAATGGAAATTGAAATGGAATTAGAGGGTTAGATGCGCATGATTTATGGCTATAAAAAAACTTAGAACAACTCTTTTAGTAATTGTAGACGGTTGGGGCGTAGGCAACAGTGAGGAACCGGGGAATCCAATTACTCCAAAAAGCGCCCCTAATTATTTTTCGTTTTTGAAAAAATACCCAAATTGTCAGCTGGAAGCCAGTGGTTTAAGCGTGGGCTTATTCAAAGGCCAAGAAGGCAATAGTGAAGCCGGCCATTTGAATTTGGGGGCGGGAAGAGTAGTAAAACAAGACGCGCTGTATATATCCGACTCAATCGCCGATGGCACATTTTTTAAAAACAGCGTTTTTCAGCAGGCGATCAGTCAGGTAAAAAAATATAAATCGTCAGTTCATTTAATGGGATTACTTTCCAATCACAATAGCGCGCACTCTTGTCCGGAACATGCATACGCTTTGTTGGATTTATTACATAGAGAAAATATAGAAAAAGTTTATTTGCATCTTTTTACGGACGGCAGGGACTCCGGGCAATTTGAAGCGCATAAACACTTAAGACTGTTGAAGAAATTTTTTCATGGAAACGAGAAAGTAGCCACTGTTATGGGGCGATTCTATGCCATGGATAGAAATAAAAATTGGGAACGAACAGGGGCCGCCTATAAAGCTATGGTGTTGGGACAGGGGCAAAAATTTGCTAGCGCCGAAGAAGCGCTCAGAAATTCCTATAACAGCGAAGAAACTGATGAGTTTTTACAGCCCAGCGTTATTACCGAGAAAGGGCGTCCGGTAGCGACCATAAAAGAAAATGACGCGCTTATATTTTTTAATTTACGCAGCGATCGCGCCCGCCAGCTTACCAAAGCGTTTGTGCAGCCAAATTTTAAAGAAGTTAATCCCGGAGCGTTTAATAGAACTAAGCAAATAAAAAATCTTAACTTTGTCGCTTTAACCGATTTTGGCCCCGATTTGCCGGGAGTAGTGTCCGCGTTTCCCAGTCGTGACGTAAAAAAGAGTTTAGTGCAAGTTTTATGTCCCCGCAAACAACTATACTTAGCCGAATCAGAGAAGTTCGCTCACGTTACCTATTTTTTGAACGGAGGTTATGCGCAGCATTTTTGCGATGAAAACTGGGTAAAAATAGATTCGGATGATGTGAAAAATTATGCGAGTAAACCGGAAATGAGCGCGGAACGACTGACTGATTATGTCATAAACGCCATTGAGTCTGGAAATTACGAATTTATTGCGATGAATTTTGCCAATATGGATATGGTGGGTCATACGGGCAATTTTGCGGCTGCGCAAAAGGCAGTGAGCGCCGTAGATGCGGCTCTAGGCCGGATTGTAAAAGCTTTGCTTAAAAATCAGGGGCAGGGTATCATAACGGCCGATCATGGCAATATTGAAGTAATGATAAATCCAGAAAGCGGCGAACCGGACACTGAACATTCAACCAATCCGGTGCCGTTTATCTTGATAAATAGCTGGATTAAAACCCCGGACAAATTACCTGATGGAAAATTGGCAAATGTCGCGCCGACTGTTTTGAAAATGATGGGGGTTGATAAGCCAGTTGAGATGACTGCCAAGAGCCTTATTTAGAAATTAGAAGCAGAGAAAATATGAGTTATAAACCTGTAGTACTAATAATTATGGATGGTTGGGGGATTGCTCCGCATGTTGATGGCAATGCGATTACAAAAGCTGATACACCCAACCTGAATAAATTTTTGAAGAATTATCCGACCATGACTATTCACGCTTCTGGAAATGAGGTGGGACTTATGTTTGGAGAAATGGGAAATTCCGAAGTGGGCCACCTAAATATTGGCGCGGGCCGTGTGTACTATCAAAGTTGTCCAAGAATAAACCGGGCCATAGATGACAGTAGTTTTTTTGAAATACCGGCATTTTTACAGGCCCTGGAAAGAGTAAAACAAAATAATTCAAGTTTGCATTTGGTGGGGCTTGTTAGTTCCGGCAATGTTCATTCCAGCAATCAGCACCTGTACGCGCTTTTGGAGTTATGCAAAAAGCAAAAATTAACAAAAAATGTTTTTATTCATGCGGTTCTAGACGGCCGCGATGCTTTGTATAATTCCGGAAAGGAATTTATTTCCGAATTACAGCAAAAAATTTCCGAAATAAAAGTAGGAAAAATTGCAACACTATCCGGTCGCTACTTTGCCATGGACAGAGATAATCGCTGGGACAGATGCGAAAAAGCGTATCGCGCTATTGCCGAAGGCAAAGCTGATCGCTACGCCGAAGACCCGATAAAAGTAATTGATGAATCTTATGCTCAGAAAAATTATGATGAAGAGTTTGTCCCCACGGTTTTAACTTCCAAAAATAAACCAGTGGCAACGATTGCCAAAGATGATGCGGTAATTTTCTTTAATTTCAGACCGGATCGCGCCAGAGAGTTGGCCGAAGCCTTTGCCGTGCCGTCTTTTAATAAATTTTCCAAAGAGTATTTGAAAGATTTGCTCGTTGTAACCATGACCGAATATGAAAAAGATTTACCAGTGGCGGTAGCTTTTGCGCCGGTGGTGGTTCATAATTCTCTTGCCGAAGTTATCAGTAAAGCCGGGCTCAAACAAATACATGTGGCGGAAACGGAAAAATACGCGCACGTTACTTTCTTTTTAAATGGTACCGTAGAGGCGCCATTTCCCGGCGAAGACCGATTGCTCATTCCATCAGCGCGGGTTGCCAGTTATGACCAAAAACCAGAGATGTCAGCTCCGGAAATTACCAAAGAAGTAAACAAAATAATAGACCGCGGCAAGTATGATTTTATAGTTTTAAATCTTGCCAATGCCGATATGGTAGGGCATACGGGCGATTTGCAGGCTGGAATCAAAGCCTGTGAGATAATCGATAAATGTTTGGGGGAAATAATTGATCATGCCTTGGCGCAAAACGGAGCCGTAGCGATAACTGCCGATCATGGCAATGCCGAAGAGATGAAAAATTTACAGACTGGCGAAATAGATAAAGAACATTCTACCAACCCAGTACCGCTTATTATTATCAGCAAAGATTTCTTGGGCCAAGCTGGCCCGTCCGGAGATCCGCCCGAGGGCGACCTTAGTTTAATGCAACCGGTGGGTATTTTGGCCGATGTCGCGCCAACTGTTTTAAAATTACTGGGTATTGATCAGCCAGAAGACATGACCGGGCAGGCTTTGATTTAGCTTAATTTAGCAAAAATAATATAAAAAAGCCTTGACAAGAAGGTTTTTTTGTGATATCATTTTTTATTCAATAATAACTGTCCTTTATAAATAAGAGCCTTTATTCTAGCTTATTTTAAATAAAAAATAATTTATAATGAAGGCTGGTATACCAGATCTTCCTCTTTGCCATGGTGGTAAGGAGTAAACCCTTTACAAAAAGGGTAGATAGAAAGGAAGCCGCTATGAAGAGCGTCTTTCGCACATTGGCACATTTACAGGAGCAGCTCGGTGAGCAGTGCTTTGCGGAGCTGTTGAGTTCAGACAACACTCGCGCTGTACGGAAGTTCGCCATCAAGCTGGCTTTAGCGAAACTCCCTACCGAGATCACTCTTGGTCGGCGTAGGTACGAAGTCCTCAGCTTCCACAAGCCAGGGGAAGAAGAGTATGTCGACAGTGATACCATGGTCAGCAGGACTGCAGAGATGAATGCCAGCCTCGATGCCAAGGAGCGACGGTATATCCTCAAACATCAGGCTGATTTCCCTCCAGAATGCCGTATCGTTAGTTTCTTCTTCACTAACGACTTCCGGCTGGGTTCTGCGCCAGCGTGGTCAAAGGAGCGTCCGAAGCAGATGTGTAGCATCGGCTGGAGCTACGGTTCGGATTCCTGGCTTGAGAGTTGGCAGCCCCTGGAAGGCAGGGTGTACGATGTGAATTGTCAAGTTCTCCGTCCTAAGATGTGAACAGTTGGTACCAAGCGGAGAGCCTTTACAGTTCGCCGCCCAACACCACTTTGTAAGGATAAATTATTTTTATAAAGTGGTGCGGCGAACTTTAATTATATAAAAAGACCCCGAATATATCGAGGTCTTTTTATATTAAAATTTTAAATATTACCAAGTGCCTTCTTAATCTTTTCAATAATTTCTATCTCAACCTCTTTAATAGTTTTATTATTTAACGCAAATGTCGCGGTTTTTTTGTTCCCTTCCGACTGCAGTCCTTGTAAAAGTATTTTGGCATCATGGTGACGATCGGCATACAAAAAGCCGTGAATTTTGTTTTCTGCGCCCATGTCTTCGTATAGGAGTAAAATAATTTTTGCTTCCGGAGAATTATGTATGAGTTCTTCGGTTAGTCCGCGCAGTTCTTCTTGGGTAGCGCCGGCTCGGGAAAAATCATCCCTCGTAATAGTTGTCCAAACTAGTCCTAGTTTGGGGTCATTTTGCATATGGGTTAGCGCGGTGCCCCAAATGCGAAGTGAAGCGATAGATTTAGTGCGGTAGAGGTTTTTAACAATCTTTTCTCTGTCTGCGCCCAGCGTTATGAGTTTGCTGGCAATGCTAAGCGTGGCCGGGCTTACATTGGCGGTTTTAAAACTTTGAGTTTGGCTAATCATGCCAGTTAGCAGCAGGGTAGCAATCTCGGCATCAATATCATGTTCAAATAATTGGGCGATAGTTTTATAAATATTTTCAGTTATGGCCGTACTATTTAAATCCACGAAATTGATTTGTCCGAAATGTTCGTTGCCCGGGTGATTATCAAAATTGATTACCGGTACTTTATAAAATAAATCCGTGTTATTAAAAAAAACATTCCCTAAGGATGCCAAATCTTGGGAGTTTAAGACGATAATTAGATCATATTTTAATCCGGACTGAGCCGTGCGCAGTTCGTTTTTGGTAATGATGCCTTGTTTGGGCGTCAAATAAATTGATAGCCAATTATCTTTAATATCATAGCTTAGGGTATCAATCTTAACATTACTAACGTCAACTTTGAGGATAAATTTTTGTAAATGGGAAAGTTGCGGCTGGATTCCTTCCAGGCCTTTAAGGAAGTTAAGGTTTTTTGGCACGACAAAACCGCTCGCGACAATATCAACCTGCTTGCGGTGTTTTTCAAGCAGTTTTTTAAGCGCCACACCGCCACAGATCGAATCAGTATTGTGATTGGCACTCGTTACTATCAAAATATGCTGGCTTTTTTCAACAGCTTGTCGTAATTGTTCAATTTCGTTAAGAGCCATGGTGTTAAGTTAGTTATGGGTAGAACTAGGTTTAATTATTTTAAATAACAGCCTATCTTAGCAGAGTTTTCCCGGCTTGTCAACCCGTATTCTGGGGGGCAGTTCGTTTGATTTTTTTCCTTAATTTTAGTATTATACTAGTCGTTATGACCGAATTGTCCAAGGCCTACGAGCCAAAGCAGTACGAAGATGCAATCTATAAAAAATGGGAAGAATCAGGGTTATTTAACCCTGATGTTTGTGTTGAGAAAGGGGTAACAGAGCCAAAATCAGAACATTTCTCTATTGTTCTGCCACCACCCAACGTTACTGGTACCTTGCATATGGGCCATGCTGCCATGCTGGCCATAGAAGATGTAATGGTGCGATACCACCGCATGAAGGGTGACCGTACACTATGGGTGCCTGGTACCGACCATGCTGCTATTGCTACCCAGGCCAAGGTAGAAAAGTTACTGATAGAGAATGAAGGCAAAACCAAATATGATTTAGGAAGACCAGAATTTCTCAAACGAGTAGAGAAATTTGCTCAAGAAAGTCACGACACGATTGTAAATCAGGCCCGCAAAATGGGCGCATCTTTGGATTGGAGCAGGGAAGCCTATACTTTGGATGAAAAAAGAAATTTGGCCGTGCGTACGGTGTTTAAAAAAATGTATGATGATGGGCTTATTTATCGCGGGCACCGCATTGTAAATTGGGATCCAAAAGGTCAGACAGTTATCTCGGATGATGAAATTGTTTATGAAGAAAGAAAAAATAAGTTCTATACATTTAAGTATGGTCCGTTTGAGATAGGTACAGCCAGACCAGAAACAAAATTTGGTGATAAGTATGTGGTAATGCATCCGGATGATAAGAGGTATAAAAAATGGAAACACATGCAAAAAATTACCGTGGAATGGATTAATGCTCCGATTGAGGCGACTGTTATTAAAGACCCAATGATTGATATGGAATTTGGTACGGGAGTTATGACAATCACCCCTTGGCATTCCCACGAAGATTTTGCGTTGGCAGAAAAATATAAATTAGATAAGGAGCAAATTATTGATAAAGAAGGAAAGTTATTGCCAATCGCGCAAGAATTTTCTGGAATGAAAATTACCGAAGCAAAAGATAAAATAGTTGAAAAATTAAAAACTAAAGGTCTGCTCGTTAGTGTAGATGAAAATTATATTAATAGAATTGCAACTGCCGAAAGAACCGGTGGTGTTGTAGAGCCTCAAGTTATGGAGCAATGGTTTGTAAACGTAAATAAACCTGTAAAAGAACGAGGCAATAAGACATTGAAAGAATTGATGCAGGACGTAGTAAAAAATAAGAAAATAGAAATAGTGCCTGATCATTTTGAAAAAACATATTTCCATTGGATAGATAATCTGCGTGACTGGTGTATTAGCCGTCAGATTTGGTTTGGACACCAGATTCCGGTTTGGTATAAAGGCGAAGAGGTTTATGTTGGTGTTGATGCTCCGGCAGGTGATGGTTGGCAGCAAGACTCAGACACTTTGGATACTTGGTTTTCTTCTGGTCTGTGGACTTTTTCTACCTTGGGTTATCCAGATTTAAAGGCAGAAGATTTAAAAAACTATCATCCAACATCAGTAATGGAAACTGGTTATGATATCTTGTTTTTCTGGGTGGCGCGTATGATTCTTATGACCACCTATGTTTTGGGTGATGTGCCGTTTAAAACTGTATACTTGCATGGACTAGTTCGAGACGAGCAAGGAAGAAAGATGAGTAAATCTTTGGGTAATGTTATCAATCCGCTAGATATGATTGCCAAGTATGGTACAGATGCCACGCGCTTGTCTCTGTTGCTTGGAAATACACCTGGCAATGATATGAAGTTATCCGAAGAAAAAATTGCTGGCTTTAGAAATTTTACCAATAAACTTTGGAATATTTCTAGGTTTATGTTGTTAAATATCGAAGAGCCAAAAATAGACGTTAAAGAACCAAAAGCAAAAACTTTGGCTGATGAATGGATTTTGGAATCGCTGGAGATTATGAAATCTTTAGTTGAAGGCAGTATTGTAAAGTATAATTTTGCAATAGCAGGAGAAATGCTAAAAGAATTTACATGGAATCATTTAGCAGATTGGTACTTGGAAATAGCAAAGGTAGAGGGTGGGAAGTCAGAAATTTTAAATTATATTTTAAACAATATTCTGAAGTTATGGCATCCGTATATGCCATTTGTAACTGAATCAATTTGGCAGGAAGTTTATGGGGAGGGTAGGTCGCTAATGGTAGAAAAATGGCCATCGTCAGTACATAGCTTAGGTTCATTTGGAGATGAAAGAAATGTGGACTTTTTAATCGTTAAAGAAGTGATAGAAAAAATTCGTTCTCTTAGGGCTGAATACAAAATTGAACCAGCAAAAAAGATAGGTGCAAAAATTAATATTGGAAAGAAAGAAAAAGTAGTAAAAGATAATGAAGATATAATTAAAGCTTTAGCTCGGTTAGAAAAGTTAGAGTTTGTAGAATCTGGAGCAGAAATTGCTTTGGATTTGGCTGGGGCAGTAGATGTAGAAAAAGAAAAGCCAAGACTAGAAAAAGAAATTGCCGAAATAAAAAAGTATGTAACTGGTTTGGAAAATAAAGTATCAAATAAAGAATTTGTAGATAATGCGCCAAAAGCAGTAGTAGAAAAAGAACAAGAAAAATTAAGTGAAGCACAAAGTAAATTAGCTAAATTACAAGAACAACTTGCTAACCTAAAATAACTTTATGTCAGTAAATACCGGCGCGCAAAAAATCGAGGAGCTGTTATCTAGGGGTGTAGAAAATATTTATCCGAAAAAAGAATTTTTGGAATCCAGGCTAAAATCCGGTGAGCAATTAACTTTGTATACCGGCTATGATCCAACTGCGCCGTCGCTTCATATTGGCCATGGTATTACCATGCTTAAACTGCGCCAATTTCAAGATTTGGGGCACAAAATTATTATGCTTATCGGAGATTTTACCGGCATGATTGGCGACCCTACAGACAAAACTTCAGCCAGACAAAAATTAACCCGCAAACAAGTTTTGGAAAATTGCAAAAATTATAAAAAACAAGCAGAGGCTATTTTGAATTTCAAAGGTTCAAACAAAGTAGAAGTAAAGTTTAATAGTAAATGGCTTGGTAAAATGAGTTTTGAAGATGTGGTAGAACTATCATCGCATTTTACTGTGCAAAGAATGTTGGAACGAGATATGTTTGAAAACAGAATGAAAGAAGAAAAGCCAATTTACCTTCATGAATTTTTGTATCCGCTTATGCAAGGCTATGATAGCGTGGCAATGGATGTGGATGGAGAAGTGGGTGGCAATGACCAGACATTTAATATGTTGGCCGGCCGAACGCTGATGAAAGGTTTAAAAAACAAAGAAAAATTTGTACTCACTACCAAGTTATTAGTAGATGCCAGTGGAAAGAAAATGGGCAAAACCGAAGGCAACATGGTTTCTCTTTCCGATAAACCGGAAGATATGTTTGGCAAAGTTATGAGCTGGACAGACGAAATGATGAGCAAAGGATTTGAGCTATGCACCACTTTGCCAATGGATGAGGTAAAGAAGTTGGAATCATCTACGCCAAATCCGCGTGATCTAAAATTAAAATTGGCCTTCGAGATTGTAAAAACATTTTTAGGAGAAAAGTTTGCCAAGTCTGCGCAAGAGAATTTTCACAGGGTTTTTCAAGAAAGATCTAAACCGCAAGAAATTCCAGAATTAAAACCAAGCGTCAATGATATTATTACAGTTTTGGTGGAGTCGCAAATTTGCAAGAGTAAATCCGAAGCGCGCCAGGTAATAGCCCAGGGCGGGGTAAAAATAAATGATAAGAAGGTAGAAGCTATAGACGTTCAGGTAAAAGCGGGCGATGTAGTGCAAAAAGGCAGTAGATTTTTTGTGAAAATTGTTTAGGGAGTAGGGCGTAAGAAGTAAGGAGTAGTGAGTAGAGAAAATTTATCCTTTTTGTGGTTCCTCCCCCTATAAGGGGGAGGATAAAGGAGGGGGTTTAAAGACAATAAAAATAAAACCCCACCCTCTGTCCCTCCCCTTATAGGGGAGGGAGCCACCTACTAGTAGTCGTGGCAATGACGAATAAAAATTATGGAAAAATTTCTTGGTGAAATAAAAAAAGTATTAAATAAAGTCGGAGTGTCTGGTGAAATTGATCTGACAACCCCGCCAAATCCGGAAATGGGTGATTTTGCCTTTGCTTGTTTTAATATTGCTAAAGAGTGGAAAATGAGCCCAGTAGAGGCGGCCAAAACGATTGAAGCAAGAATCAAGAATTATGAATTAAGAATTATAGACAGAGTACAAGCCATGGGCCCGTACGTTAATTTTTATTTAAAAGCATCAGAGTTAGCTAAAATTGTGCTTGGTGAAATTCAGAAAAAAGGTAAAAAATACGGCATAAATAATTCCGGCAAAGGTAAAAAAGTTTTGATTGAGTATCCGTCCAATAATACCCACAAAGAATTTCATATTGGCCACCTGCGCAATGTTTGTATTGGAAATTCTTTGGTGCAGCTTTATGAACAAAATGGCTATAAAGTTTATCCGGTAAATTATCTAAATGATTTTGGCAATCATGTGGCCAAATGTTTGTGGGGCTTAATTAAATTTCATAAAGATGAAAAACCGCCAGCCAATAAACAAAAATGGCTGGGAGAAATTTACGCGGAGGCTTCAAAAAAATTAACTGAACCCGATGCTTTGGCTATTAAAACACCTGGTTTGGCAGAGCAGGTAGGCGATATGGGTAAAGCTGAAGATCTTGAATATACAGTACAGAAATATAGAGAAGAAGTCGCTGAAATCCAAAAGCAAATAGAGAGCCAAGACCCAAAGATCTGGAAAGTATTTATGCAAACCAGGCAGTGGAGCATAGATAAGTTTGAAGAAATATTTAAACAGTTGGGTGTAGAGCATAAAGCCGTTTTTTATGAAAAAGACCTAAAGGATAAAGGGCAAAAAATGGTAGATGATTTGCTAAAAAAGGGTATAGCCCAAGTAGGCGAGGGTGGAGCGATTATTATAGATTTAAGCGAATATAAACTTGATATAGCATTGCTTCGCAAATCAAATGGCGCAGGACTGTATTTAACTAGCGACTTGCCGCTAGCCATGGAAAAGTTCAAAAAATGCAACGCAGACGAAAGTATTGTGATTACCGGCACGGAACAAAATTTTTATTTCAAACAACTTTATAAAATTTTGGAACTAATTGGGTTTAACAAAAAGTTAACTCATATTGGCTATGGACTCGTAAATCTAAAAGAAGGAAAAATGTCTTCGCGCTTAGGCAATGTTATTTTGTACGAAGATTTATATGCAGAAGTTTTTGCAATGTTAAAAGCCGAATCCGTGGAACGACATCCGGATTGGAGTGAGAAGAAGATAAACAACAATGTAAGTGTGCTGGCTATGGCCGCCCTCAAGTTTGATATGCAAAAGCACGAAGCTGCCAAAAATATTACTTTTGATGCCAAAGAAGCCACTTCTTTTGAAGGGTTTAGCGGTCTTTATGTACTCTATGCCATCGCCAGAATAAATAGCATTTTAAAACAATCAAAAAAATCCAAAGCGAAAATAGATTATAATCTGCTGGATAAGCCGGAAGAAAAACACCTGGTATTATTTTTGGCAAAATATGAAGAAGTGGTTAAAAGCGCTTTGATGAACTACAACCCATCGGAAATTACTCGTTATTCTTTTGATTTAGCGCAATCATTCAATGATTTTTATAACAAACATAGTATTCTGAAAGCGGAGACAGAAAGTTTGGTGGCCGCTCGTTTGCAGTTAGTTGGCGCCGCCAAAAATGTTTTGGAAAATTCGCTTGGATTGCTCACAATTGGAACTGTAGAGGAAATGTAAAATATTTGTTGAATATTTTGTTTATGGCGCAAGACAATTATAAGTCGTGGCTTATCAATACAGAAGATTTTCCTAAGGAGTCTGCGCTACCGGCGCAGCTTAAATTTTTATTGCAGTTTGCGATTTTGGCTCCCTCTACGCACAATTCTCAGCCTTGGCAGTTCAAAATAGATAGCAACAAGATTTATATTTTGCCAAATTTTGATAAAGCGCTGCCTGTGGGAGATAAGGAAAACCATTTTCTTTTTTTAAGTTTGGGTTGCGCGTTAGAAAATTTATTAGTCGCGGCGCAGTATTATGGTTTTAGTTTTATAATAAAATATCCTTCTTCTGGTGACAAAAAAATTGAAATTACTCTTACAAAAATAGAAAAGTCGGGCGTTGCAGAAGAAAGCCTGGTTTCTTATATCGCCAAGCGCATTACGAATCGTCATAAGTTTACAGATAAGTTGCCGGCAGAAGAATTTTTAAATACAGTTCGTAGTTTGGGCACAGAAAGTATGAGTGTAGATGTGCTTTCTCCGGGAGAAAAAAATAATAAGGTAAAACAGCTAGTGGGGAGAATCACTCCCAAGTTATTAAATGAGCCAAGTTTTCGCAGGGAATTATCCGGCTATGTAAAAACAAATATTACAAAATCAAAATTTGGGATGCCGGCTTTTGTGATGGATGTTCCCAACTTTTTATCTCTTTTTGTGCCAACCATACTAAAGTTTGTAAATATTGAAAAATTAAATAAAAAAAAGCAGGAGGGCGCCATAAGCGCCGCGATTTTTATTGTGATTAGCGCTAAAAATAACAACGAAGAAGATTGGGTTAAAACCGGACAAGCTTTTCAGAAAATTAATTTGTTGGCTACAAAATTTAATTTATTTACTCATCCAATGGCCGCGCCTTTACACGATATAGAAAGCCGTAAGGAATTGCAGGAAATATTACAGACCAGCTTTAATCCGCACTTTTTGTTTCGTCTTGGGTACGGAGCGGTAGAACCAAAGCATAGTCCGCGAATGACAGTAGACGATTGTATGATCGTAGAATAGTAATTTATGGATATTTCTAAGTATAAAAATTTAAAAGAGTTTGATAGCCATGCTTTGGTTGTAGAGTTGGATGAGCCAAGCGTTGGTTTAAAAGGTTTTATAGCTATAGATAGAAAAGCCGAAAATTTTCCAGCCTTGGGAGCTACTCGTTTGTGGAAGTATCCTTTGGAAGAGGACGCTTTAAATGATGCTCTGCGTTTGGCAAAGTTAATGGGTAAAAAATCAGCGATGGCAGGCCTGCCTTATACAGGCGCCAAAGCGGTGCTTATGTTGCCCGAAGAAGGAATAAAGAATCGCGAAGAATATTTTAAAGTATATGCTCAAAAAGTAAATGAACTCTCTGGTCAGTTTATTACCGGTACGGATGTTGGTTTGACCGATAATGATCTAGAGATAATGAGCAAAAATTCTAAATTTGTAATTGGAATGAATGTTCCGGCGGCGTATTATACAGCTGTCGGTGTTTTTAATGTTATTAGAGAAAGTTTGGAATATAAATTTGGCAGTGAAAATATTTCCAGCAGAACTTTTGCTATACAAGGTTTGGGAAAAACGGGTTATGAATTATTAAAATTACTGTATGCAGAAGGGGCAAAAATATTTGTTTCCGAAATAAATATAGATATTTTAGAACAAGTTTGTCGTGATTTTCCCCTGGTAAAAAAAGTTTTACCGGCAGATATACATAAGCAAGAAGTGGATGTTTTTTGTCCTTGCGCTATGAGTCATTCTATAAATAGTCGCACGGTCAGCGAATTGAAGTGTGTGATTGTGGCTGGTTCTGCAAACAACCAGCTAGAAGATGAAGAGGCGGGAGAAAAACTGCATAAGATGGGCATTGTGTATGCTCCGGATTATTTATCAAATTCCGGCGGTTTGATTAGCGTGGTAGATCAATTTGAAAATAAAAAACATGACAATAAAAGAATATTATTAAAATTGAGCAAGATACCGGCAGTTTTACGAGCTATTTTTTTAAGAAGTGAAAAAGAGCGCAGATCGATTAGTAGTGTTGCAGACGATATGGTGCAAGAATCTTTAGTCAAAGAGGTTAGTGTTGGGGTGCGTAGTTATTAAATATAGTATGAATAAATATTTTTTAAGCTTATATAAAAAAAGCCTTGTTTCCAAGCTATCTTTTCTTAAAAGAAAAGATTCTGAAGTTATGGACAGAGTGGGGGAAAAGGAATCAGTTAAATTGTTTAACTTTGTAAGTAGGCGCGTGGTTGCGTACCAAAAATTTTTAAAAGAAAATAAAGTAGCTATCAAAAAGATTGTAAATATTAAAGACTTTAAAAAATTACCATTAATTTCAAAAGAAAATTATATAAGAAAGCACGATTTAGCAGATTTGCTCCCCCCCAAAGAATTTGCCAACGCTACTACTTTTTCTGCCACTTCCGGCTCTACAGGTGAGCCGACGTTTTTTCCGCGCGGCGAAGATCAGGACAAGAATTATGAATTTATTTCTGAAATATTTTTAACAAATCAACTCGGTCTGTCCAAGAAAAAAAGTACGCTTGTTATAATAGGTTTTGGACTGGGTGTTTGGATAGGCGGTATTTTTACTTATAAAAATTTTAATAAATTGGCCAGCAAGGGCTACAAGATATCTATATTGCCGGTCGGTCCTCAAAAAGACATGTTTCTAAAGTCTCTAAAGAAATTTGGAAGATTGTTTGATCAAGTTATTTTGGCAGGTTATCCGCCTTTTATCAAGGATATAGTTGATGAAAGCGCTGGTTATGGCATTGATTGGGCTAAATGCAATACAAAAATTTTAACCGCAGCCGAGAGCTATTCGGAAGATTTTAGAGACTATATTGCAAAAAAAATTAAAGCCAAAAATATTTTTACTGATTTTATAAATATATATGGAACAGTCGAGTTGGGAACTATGGCGCACGAAACCCCTTTGGCAATTTTGATACGCAGATTAGCCTGCAAAAATAAAGATATTTTTAAGGCAGTTTTTAACAATTCTGCCAGGCTTCCTACGTTGGGGCAGTATCATCCGTATCTGGTTTATTTCGAAGAGTTAGAGGGCGAATTGGTAGGAACGGGTGTTGGTTCATCCATACCATTAATTCGTTACAAATTTGCCGATCGCGGGGGCGTTATTTCTTTTAAAGAGATGGTAGGGCGCCTAAAGAGTGTGGGGGTAGATATTATAAAAGAAGCTGCAAAAAATGGAATTGGTAAAACTGTTCTTAATCTTCCGTTTGTATATGTATATGAGAGAAGTGATTTGGTCGTAAATTTAATGGGAATAAATATATATCCGGAGTATATTAAAAGCGGGTTGCAAAAAAGCGGCATAGAAGAAAAAGTTACCGGTAAATTTTCTATGGCGACTAAAAATGATAAAAATCAGGATCAGTTTTTGGAAATTAATGTGGAATTAAAAAATGGCGAAGCGCCCTCATCGCAGTTGGTAAAATTAATTGAAAATTTTGTTGTGATTTCCTTGCAAGAAAAATCCACGGAGTATGATTATTTGTACAAAAATAGTTCGGAAGAATCCAGGAAAAAAATAACTCCCAAAGTTTTATTATTTAATTATGAAGATAAAACCTATTTTGCTCCCGGAGCAAAGCAGAAATGGGTCTTAAAATAATTTTTATGCAGTTTCCAATTATATTGGCTGAAGGCAGTTACAACCAAGCAGATTTGGATTTGTTAATAAAAAATAACGAGATCGTAAAAACGGTTGATATTTATGCTCAGCAAATGACCGAGTATTTTGAAATTTCAAACCCAGCCTTGAAGGGGAGTACAGATTTGCCCGCGGCCGCAAAAAAGTATGTGGATGAAAATATGAGCAAGGGAAAGCTCTTTGGTAGTTGGATATATTATCCTTGGAGCAGGGTTTTGGTTCACTCGGTAACGCAGGATAAATATTTTGAACTGCGAACTAACCGTAATAAAAATTTAATAGATGCAAAAGAACAAGAAAAGCTGTATAATTTAAATGTGGGCGTGCTCGGGCTATCTATAGGGAGCAGTATGGCCATTGGTTTGGCATATAGCGCCATAGCAGGGCAAATGAAGTTGGCAGATTTTGATACTCTGTCTACTTCTAATTTAAACAGGTTGAAAGCGAAGATGTCCGATGTGGGAAGAAAAAAAATAGAGATAGCCGCGGAACAGATATTTGAAATAAATCCGTATCAAAATCTAGAGCTATTTGAAAATGGAGTAGATAAAAATTCGTTGGATAGTTTTTTGGCAGAAAACCCTAAACCGGAATTAATTTTTGAAGCAATTGATGATTTTGAAATAAAAATTCGTCTGCGTATGGCGGCGCGAAATCTGGGTATTCCGGTTATTATGTTGACCAACTTGGGCGATAGCTTGCTTGTAGATGTGGAAAGATACGACAAGGATAAAACAACCCCTATTTTAAATGGGATGATTGAGCAGTCGGTGGTAGAAGAGATTTTGTCTGGGCGCTGTAGTGAGGCGGATAAAAATAGATTTGCCGTACAGGTGGTGGGTGTAGAAAATGTGCCCAAGAGAGCGATGGATTCTCTAAAAGAGATAGGGTTAAGCCTTGTCGGTCGCCCGCAGCTTATGAGCACAGTTACGATAGGGGGCGGTCTAGCTTCTTTTTTAGCTAGGAAGATTGCTCTTGGAGAAGATTTGCCAAGTGGAAGAAAAATAATAAAGTGGGATGAGCTAATTTAATTTTATGGATGCGGAGAAAAAACTCGCAGACAAAATGGGGGTGAGCTATAAAATTAATCAGTGTTTAATAGACGGTTTTAACATTAATTATTTGGTGGCCGGAGAAGGCGAGCCGTTATTGCTCATACATGGGGCAAACATAGGCTGGGGAATGTGGTATTTAAATATACCGGAGTTGTCAAAAAAATATAAAGTTATCGCCCTAGACTTGCCTGGTGCCGGCGTTTCCGATAGCTTAGATTTTAAAAATATTGACCTGGAAAAAATATTTGTTCAGTTAATAGAAAACTTTTTGCATTTTTTAGAAGTAGATAATATAAGGGTGGTTGGGCATTCTTTCGGCGGTTGGATCGCCATGAAGCTGGCTATTGTGAGTAAGATAAATATTAAAAAAATTGTACTAAGCGATTCTTTGGGGTTTAGTACAAGTATTCCGGCATCTCAGTGGCCTGCAACGGTTGGCGCGCTCGCAAAATTTATTTCTAAAACATTTTTTAGAGCTACAAGATCAAACATGGATAGGTTTTTAAGCAGCGCTTTTTATAGTAAAACGTCTGTATCCGAATTGTTTTATCAGTATTATTTTGAATCATTGCTTGGTTCCGATATGCGCCACCCTTTATTATTTTTTAACGGGCTGTCATCTTTTTTGAGAATGCGGAAAGAATTAGATTTGAGAAGTAGCCTTAGTTTAATTAAGCAGCCGGTATTGGTGGTATGGGGAAGCGAAGACAAAAACGTAGTATATAAAAATAGTAAAGATTTTTTTAAACTAATACCAAACCATAAGGTGGAGATTATAAAAGAGGCAGGGCATGTGCCGTCTTTAGAAAAAAGTAATTTATTTAACAGTTTGGTTTTAAATTTTTTTCAAGATTAATTAGTATAGTATGTTGGGGGACGTTTTATATTTTAAAGAAGTTATCGTTGGGGCCGTGGTGATTTGTAATATACTTATTACTTACGCGGTATATGTAAGTAATAAAAAAAGCGCCACAAATAGAGTATTTTTGCTGTTAGGCCTAGTCATCTCTTTTTGGCTTTTAGCCATGTATTTATCGGTAAATCCTCAGGTAAACCTATTTTGGACGCGCCAGAGCGCTTTTTGGGCCACGTTTATGAGCTTTTTGCTATTTTTGCTGGCCTATGTTTTGCCGGGAGAAAGGTTTTTGTTAAGTAAAAAGAACCTTTTTTATACAGTCGCACCAACGATTTTTATAACAGCCTTGACATTTACGCCTTATGTTTTTGAAAAAATAACTATTAGCGCCGCAGGTTCAAAGGTGGCTGTGGGATTTGGGATAATTCCATTTAGTTTACTCACAACATTTTTTAGCGTATTCGCTGTTTATTTATTATTAAAAAAATTACACAAGTCATCACAAGTGGAGCGTCGCCAGCTGGGACTTGTTTTAACAGGATTTTTCTTAATGCTCGGACTCATCATTTTTACGATTCTAATCCCCGTTATTTTTTTAAGAGATAATTTTTTTGTTCAGTTTGCGCCGGTGTATGTTTTTTTCTTCTTGGCCGCTACCGCTATCGCAATCATAAAGTATCATTTGTTTAATATTAAAGTTATTGCCACAGAGGTCTTAGTATTGATTTTGATAATGGTTTTATTAATTGAAGGCGCTCTCTCCGGTTCTATATTTACAGTTATTTTTAAAGTCTCATTTGCGATTTTGGTAGGTATTATCGGTATTTTATTGGTACGAAGCGTGCAAAAAGAAATTAAACAAAAAGATGAATTATCTAATCTGGCTGCTTCTTTGGAAAAAGCCAATACGCGTTTGCAAGAACTGGATAAACAGAAAACCGAATTTTTAACAATTGCCTCTCATCAGCTGCGCACCCCGCTTTCTATTTTAAAAGGATATATAGAGCTGATAAAAGACGGTAGTTATGGCAAGATTGAACCTGCTACAGCCAAAGTATTGGATGATATGGATCTTAACAACGAGCATTTGGTAAAGTTGGTAGATACGCTACTCGATATTACTCGCATCGAACAGGGCCGCACTAAATATTCATTTGCCATGAATAATATCTGTGCTTTAATTGACGAATCAGTAAGCGACTTAAAATTAAAAGCTAAAGAAAAGAAAATGAAATTAGTTTGGACATGTCCTAAGAAAATGACTGATGTGTGCTGTGATCAAGAAAAAATGCACCATGTTATTTATAACTTTATTGATAACGCCTTAAAGTATAGCGAGAAAGGTTCTGTAAAAGTAACGCTGAAAGAAGAAGGTGGGGGCATTGCGATGAAGGTAGTCGACAATGGGATTGGCTTTAATAAAGTGGATGAAAATAATTTTTTTCATAAATTTTATCGCGGTGACAATGTACGGACTATTGGCATCAGCGGCACCGGTTTGGGGCTCTATGTCTGCCGAAAATTCGTGGAAGCGCATAGCGGCCGGGTGTGGGCTCATAGCGAAGGATTGGGAAAAGGCAGTGAATTTGGCTTTTGGATTCCGGTTAAACCCCCCGCTCCAGCCGGGTAGTTGGTTTTTTTATAAAAATAGTATATAATTACTCTGTATAATTTAATCATTTTTTCACTACATAATTAATATCCATTACTATGATTTTCCAAAGAAATTCCTCCAAAGTGGCTCCAGAAAATAATGAGCCAGAAGTTCTTGATGAATCGCGACCGGATATTCATGATGAAGTGGAAACCGTGGTTGGTCCATCGGTAAATGTAGAGGGTGATTTTGCCTCCGAAGGAAATATCGTTGTAAAAGGAACGGTATCGGGCAGCGTGTTTACCAGCAAACATTTAACCGTGGAAATGGGCGCAAAGATTATTGCCAATGTCCGGGCAGGCAGCGCTACAATTGCCGGAGAGGTAAAGGGAAATATGAAAATTAAGGAGTCGCTTGAATTAACTTCCACGTCAAAAGTTATTGGCGATATAGACATGAAAGATTTGAGGATTGAATCCGGTGCGACGCTGTATGGTAAAGTAACCATGCCGGGAGTAGAAGCTGAAAAACCGATCAAAACAAAAACTTTTAAAAAATCCGAAGAAGCCGCGCCGCTTTTTGGTTAAATTGGTTTGAAAAAGGAGTAAGAGCCTACTGGTGTTATGTATGTGTATATCTACGACAATTTTTTACGTCAAAAAAATTTTCTTCCCATCGTCCACTCCATGGAAGTCGTACTTACCGACTACGGCATAGCTGGAAAAATTTTACGCTTGCAGAATTACACGGATTGTAAAACTATTATTGAGGATGAGATAAAGCGCGGCGCCAAAACCATCGTGATTGTTGGCAACGACGCCACGTTTGGACAAATTCTGTCTCGCAGCGCCACCGCCAATTGTACGTTTGGTTTTTTGCCTGTGGGACCAAACAACACCATTGCCGAAGTCTTGGGCATTCCGGTTGGAGTAGAAGCCTGTACGGTGCTTTCACGCCGCCGCAAAGAGTTTTTGGATGTGGGGTGGATGAATAACAGATATTTTGTTTCCCAGCTAAAAGTCATGCCTTCTAATTTGGAGGTAGTTTATGATGAGCGATTTAAAGTAACGGCCACTGATAAAATGGAAGTAATTGTTTGTAATTTGCAGCCATTTTTTTGGAAGCGGGATAAAAAAGATAAAGAACAGCACGTGGTACATCCCCAAGATGGCAAGCTGGAAGCCTTTATTAGGCCATTGACAAAAAGCGGCTGGTGGGGATATAAATATGAGGAACCAAGCATTTTTCCCTTTGAAGAAATGATAATTACCGGTCGGGAACCCTTTACCGTGGAAGCCGACGGAAAGATATCTAAAGAGATTAAGGTAAAAATAAAGCTGGCTCATAGCAAGGTAGAGATGATTGTTGGCAGGGATAGAAAATTTTAAATATTAATGCCCAGGTGGCGAAATTGGTAGACGCACTACCTTGAGGTGGTAGCTCTCGCAAGGGAATGGAGGTTCGAGTCCTCTCCTGGGCACTGAAGAAGTCTCTCCTTTAACTTTTTAGAGAAAAGTGCTACTATTTAAGTAGTATTTTTAACATTCTTTATGCGTTATATAATCGGAATTATCATGGTGCTTGTTGGTATTTTGTTAGTTCTTAAAACCGAATGGTTCGTTCAAAATTTTGGATCCAATGCCTGGGCCGAAGAACATCTGGGCACGAGCGGCGGCACGCGACTTATGTATAAACTTATCGGAATCGCGTTTATATTTTTTGGGTTTTTAGCAATTACCAACTTACATCAAAGTTTCCTGCTTGGAACAATTGGTAAAATTTTTATAAGATAATTTAGAATATAGAACATAGTTTTAGAATTTAGTCTTATGGCACATTCCGGTACAGCTTTAATTGATCCGTATAAAATTTTTGAAAAAATATCTCTGTCCCAAGGGCAGCGCGTGGCCGATTTGGGCTGTGGCCGAACGGGCCATTTTGTGTTTCCGGCAGTGAAGGTAGTGGGAGACAAGGGTATAGTCTATGCCGTAGACGTGGTAAAGAATATTTTAGAAAGCATAAAAAGCCTGGCTCGGAGCGAAGGTTTTGATAACGTACAGACCGTATGGTCTGATATAGAGTTGCCGGGCAAGACCCCTATCCCGGATGGCTCCCTTGACGTATGTTTTTATGTTAATGTATTATTTCAGCTAAAGAATAAGCAAGCTTCTTTGCAAGAAGGCGCGCGTATGTTAAAAAAGGGCGGATACCTGGTGATAGTAGATTGGGCAAAAAAACTCGGCATGCTTGGGCCGTCGCCGGAACTGATGGTTAATCCGGACGAAATAACCAGTTTAGCCGCAAAACAGAATTTAAAATTTATAGATAAGTTGCTCCCTGGAGATTATCATTTTTCTTTAATCTTTGAAAAAGTTTAGTATGAATATCGCAAATTTGTTTACGTTGGATTATTGGTTTGGCCAGCCGTTTGCGGCTCAGGGGTCGTCGCTGTGGTTGCTCATCGGCGGATTTTTATTGTGTATCGTAGCGGGTTTAATTTGTAAAATAGCATCTCAGTTTAAAGAAGAAAAATTTAAAAAAATAATCTTAAAAAGATTAGGTAACTTAGGCACGGTCATGGGTTTTTTGGGATTGGTGTGGATGTTCTTCCGTCAGGAAGGGGCTGTATTTTTAGCTTGGCGTTTTTGGTTATTATTGTGGCTGGCAGGATTTTTCTGGCGGTTATCAATTATAGTGCGTTACATGGTTAAAAGAGTTCCCGATATCAAGCAGGAAGAAGAAAAGCGCGTTCAAATAGAAAAATACTTGCCAAAATCAAATAAATAAAAAATTTCATGCCAAGGAGGAGAAAAAATTTAGGCGATTGGGGTGAGACACAGGCCTGTAAATTTTTAGAGCGCCACGGATTTAAAATAATTGAACGTAACTATCATACAACTATGGGTGAAATAGATGTCATCGCCGCCAAAAGCGATGATTATTATTTTATTGAAGTAAAAACTAGAAGGGACAGCGAACTGGCTCACGACGATTCCATTACATATACTAAAAAGAGGCGCATGGCTAAAACAGTTCGCGCTTATTGCTACGCTCGTAATATCAAAGATAAGGCCATTATTATGGCCGGCTTAATTACGCAAGTGAAGCAGGCAGAAAAGAAGGTGGGCTTTAGATTTTATGTTATTTCCTAGCTTTGGTGCGGGGTTGACTTTTTATCTGTTTTAGACTATTATTAAACAAATTAAATCTTATTAACCACTAAAGAATTTATTATGACTCACCCTTCCGCAGAAAGAACGTTTGTGATGATCAAACCCGATGGCGTGCAGCGTGGTTTGGTTGGAGAAATTTTAAAAAGAATAGAGCGAGTTGGTTTAAAGATTAGCGCTTTAAAAATGGTAGTGCCCACCGAAGAGCAGTGCTGGACCCATTACAATAAAGACGAAGCTTGGTTTCTTAAAAAAGGCGAGCGTACTATAAACGATCGCCAATCATTAGGACTTCTGGTGGATAAGGAAGCTATAGAATATGGCAAAGATATCGTGCGAGCACTCGTAAAATTCATGACTTCCGGACCAGTGGTTGCTATGGTGCTTTCTGGAAATCAGGCTGTGGGTATTGTGACAAAATTAGTAGGCGGCACCGAACCGCTTACTTCCGATGTTGGTACAATTCGCGGTGATTTTACTTTGGATTCATATAACCTTTCCAGCCAAGACGAGCGCGCCGTACGAAATTTAATCCACTGTTCCGATAAGCCGGAAGAAGCCGAGCGAGAAATGAAAATCTGGTTTAAACCGGAAGAAATCATCGGTTACCGTCAGTTAAATGAAGAGATACTGTACGACGTGAACTTGGATGGAATCTTGGAATAATAACAAAAAATACCCCTCATATGGGGTGTTTTTTTATTGAAAAACCGGTAAAATAGAGATATAATAGGAACCCGTTTAAGATGGGTATTTGCTGTAATTTTATGATTAAAAAAGAGAATGATAAATCATTACGAGTTGCTTCAGTGTTAATATTATTAGGAGCGTTTGCGATCGTCGTACGATTGTTTGTTCTGCAATTTGTTGAACATACATATTACTTAGCTCTGGCTGCAAGTAACTATGAAATTTACGAACAACTCTATCCGCATCGCGGCAGTATTTTTTTTCAAGATACCCGCGGTAATCATAAAGAATATGCGGCTGCCGTAAATCGCCAGTATTATTCCGTTTACGCGGTGCCGCGCGACGTGCCGGCTGACACCCTCGCTTCCACAACCAATTTTTTGGCCGGTATCCTTAATTTTTCTGACGAAGAAAAAAATAGTTTGGCCATGAAGCTGGCAAAGAAGAATGATCCGTATGAGCCAATTGCTAAAAAAATTCATGAAGACCTCAAGGATATAATCCAATCGGCCGGTTTGCCGGGAATATACACGACCGGACAGGAGTTTAGATATTATCCGGAGGGCAACTTGGCCGCCAATGTCTTGGGGTTTACGGCCCAGGATGATAAGGGTCAATTATTGGGACGCTATGGCATAGAGGGTTTTTGGGACAGTACCCTCACCGGTAAAAGCGGTTTTTTGGCAGGTGAAAAAGGGGCGCTGGGCAGTATTATATCTGTTGCCAATCGCACCTTAAAACCAGCCGAAGATGGCGCTGGCTTGCTCCTGACAATAGATAGAAATTTGCAATATAAAGCTTGCCAGCGTCTACAGGAAGGATTTATTCAGCATCAAGCCAGGAGCGCGGCTTTAGTGCTTATGAATCCAAAAACCGGCGCTGTACTTGCGATGTGCAGTTTGCCGGATTTTGATCCGAATAATTATTCCAATGTCGGCGATGTAAGCACCTATAATAACACGACTGTGTTTACTCCCTATGAACCAGGTTCGGTATTTAAGCCGCTCATTATGTCGGTAGCGCTGGATTTGGATTTGGTAAGTCCATTTACTACCTACGTTGATACGGGTGAGCGAGTTATAAATGGATACCATATCCGCAATGCCCTAGAGAAGGTTTACGGTCTTTCCACGATGACAAAAGTTTTGGAAAGTTCCATAAATACCGGTATGATCTGGGTGGCGGAAAAAATTGGCCGCGAGCGTTTTAAGGAATACGTGGCCACATTTGGTTTTGGCCAGAAAACCGGTATTGGTTTAGATACGGAAAGTTCAGGTAATATTGCCAGCCTTGATCAGAGGGCTGAAGTAAATATGGCCGCCGCGTCCTTTGGGCAGGGGCTGACAGCTACGCCGATTCAACTCGCAACCGCATATTCGGCGCTCGCAAACGAAGGCAAAATGCCCAAGCCATATATTGTGGAAGAAATACGACATCCGAGCGGTCAGGTTGAAAAAACCGAACCGCAGACCGAGGTTGTAATTTCTGCCAGTACTGCTAAACTGATTACGGCCATGCTTATATCGGTAGTGGAAAAAACATACGCGGCTTCGGCAGGTATGAAAAATTATTTTGTGGCTGCTAAAACCGGTACGGCTCAAATTCCGGAAAAGGGCGGTTATAAAAAAGACGAAACTAACCACACATTTGTCGGGTATTTTCCAGCCAAGAATCCGCAGTTTGTATTGCTGGTAAAATACGAAGCGCCAAAACAAAATTGGGCCGAATCCACAGCCGCGCCCGTATTTAAAGATATAGCTAAATTTACCTTGGATTATTACGGCACCCCAGGAGATAAAAATTAATTTGCCACGCGTCAAATTGCGTTGCACGAGATAATTATGGTTTAATCAATTTCGTTCAATCATATGCTTAAATCATGGCTGCAATATTTATTGGCAAAACTATCAAAGCAAATCCTTAAAAAATATAAACCGGATATTGTTGGTATTACCGGTTCAGTGGGAAAAACCTCTAGCAAGGAAGCGGTCGCGGTCGTGCTGGAAGTTAAGTTTTCCGTTCGCCGCACGACTAAAAATTATAATAATGAGATAGGCGTACCCCTAACCATCATTGGCGTAGAAAAAACACCTGGTAAATCAATCCTGGGTTGGCTTAGCGTAATTATTAAAGCAAAGAAACTACTCTGGCAGCGAGATCCAAGCTATCCGGAAGTTTTGGTTTTGGAAATGGGCGCTGACAAACCGGGTGATATTGAATATTTAACCGAACTTGCCCCATGCAAAGTAGGAGTTCTTACCTTTATCTCTCATGCCCACACGGAATTTTTTAAGACTATTAAAAAAATCGCTCAAGAAAAAAGAATTATTATTTCCCATCTCAAGCAAGATGGGTTTGCGGTGCTTAATTTTGATAATGATTTGGTGATGCAAAATAGCAATATGACCAAAGCCGAAGTTGTAACCTACGGTTTTAAAGACGGAGCCGATTTGAGAGCTACGGACGTTAATATTATAAAAGATGAAGCGAGCGGTTGGCCCGCTGGTTTAAATTTTAAAGTTTTATATAAAGGCAGCGTGGTGCCGGTATTTTTACCCGGCGTTATTTCTAAATCAGTTATTTCAGCCGCCCTGTCGGGTTTGGCGGTGGGCACGGTATTTGGCGTGAATTTAGTAGAGGGCGCGCAGGCGCTTAGCAATTTGGAAGGTATGCCTAGTCGTATGCGGCTTATTGAAGGGATTAAACATACCTTAATTATAGATGATTCATATAATTCCAGCCCAGAAGCAGCTAGGGCTGCAGTAGAAACATTAGGCCAGCTTGAACTCAAAGACGGGGCCAGGCGGTATGTAGCTTTGGGAGATATGTTAGAGTTAGGTTCAGAAACTGAAAATACTCACCGCGAGCTGGGGTTTAAGGTGGCAGAATTAGGATTGGATTTTTTAATAACCGTGGGGGAAGCGGCTAAATATATTGCCGCCGCCGCGCAAGAAGCCGGACTAGACCAGGATAAAATAGCTTCATTTGCGAGCAGTGTAGAAGCCGGCAAATTTTTGCAGGAAAAAATAAAAGAAGGCGATGTGGTGCTCGTAAAGGGATCGCAAGGGGTGCGGATGGAAAAAATAGTTAAAGAAATAATGGCTGAACCGTTGCAAGCGCCCGTTTTGCTTTGTCGCCAGAGTAAGGAGTGGGAATAGAAAGGTATGCCGGAACTTCCAGAGGTGGAAACAATTAGACGCGATCTGCTGCCCGTACTTATTGGTAAAAAAATAACCGGTGTCAGCGTGCTGCACAAAGCGCCCATTAAAGACGGAGTAAAAAAATTTCAAGCGGCGCTGCGATATAAAACCATACGAGGTATTGAGCGAATCGGAAAACTTTTGATGTTTGATTTGTCAGACGGTAATTTTTTGTTGATACATTTAAAAATGACCGGTCAGCTTGTTTACGAGTACGACAAAAAGTTTGTGGCCGGAGGTCATAGCTTCTCATCATTTGACGCCGCAGCCTTACCCGATAGGTATACCTGGGTGGTAGTGCGTTTTAACGATGGATCAAGTTTATACTTTAATGACATGCGTAAGTTTGGATATTTAAAAATTGTTGATATAAAACAAAAAGAAAAAATTATGGCCGGCTATGGCGCGGAGCCGTTAACCAAATATTTTACATTAAAAAATTTTTTCAATATTTTGGAAAGAAGAAACGCGCCGATAAAATCGGTTTTACTTAACCAGTCGCTGATAGCCGGTATTGGAAATATCTATGCCGATGAAATTTGTTTTGAAGCTGGTATTTTTCCCGGTACCAAGGCGAATCGTTTAAGCATTGTGGAAAAAAATAAACTGTTTAAGGCTATTAATAAAATTTTAAAAAAAGCCATAAAGTACAAAGGCACGACATTTAAAACATATATTGGCGCTGGTGGAAGAAAAGGCAATTTTTCGGATTTTTTACGCGTGTATCAAAAAGATGGAGAGTCGTGCACGCGTTGCCGTAAAGCTATAATTATAGTCAAGAAAATTGGCGGCCGCAGTTCGCGCTATTGTCCGGTTTGTCAAAAGTGATACAATACGATCAATTTTCAAGAGGGAGGCGCGCATGATCAGCCAAGAGACAATGGAGAGATTGGACAAGACAGTTACGTTTGTCTGGATCACAGGGTTTGTCATAGGCTACTTTGCCTGGTCCATGTATAGACCGCGGTTGTGGACTAGGCGGTAGCTATTCACGGTACTTGCGCAAGCAGAGCGCTCCGACCTATAATCGGAGCGCGCGTTATTTATTATTGTAATTTCTTTGCTTTTAACAAAATCTTGTGATATTATAAAATTAATTTTGAGCTATGTTTAATGATCAGTTAAAAAAAATTTCTTTTTCTGTTTCGCCAGGTAATCAGGCTGATTTTCTATATACAAAAAATCAAATGGGGGAGCATGCGGCCGAAGGGCAGTTAGCGGTGGATGTGGCGCAGACGGAGGATGAGCTCGTAATAGTCGCGGCTATGGCCGGCACCAAACCCGAACATATTCAGTTGCATTTACACAATGATCTGCTCACAATCCGCGGCGAGCGTTTTTCTCCGGTTGGATTATCCGGAGAACATTTTTATGAGGAGTGCTACTGGGGGAAGTTTTCACGCAGCATTATTCTGCCAATAGACGTTAAGGCCGAGCTGGCTCAAGCGCAATATAATAACGGTGTCTTAGTTATACGGCTGCCTAAAGCAAATCGCAATACAAATATTCCTATTATGGTGGTAGAAGACTAAGCCGCGCATATGCCTAAGGATTTTCAAGAACAAGTAAAGCAGATTATTCCAATTCAGGAAAAGAAACGATGGCCTCAAAAATTAATGATCGGGGCCGGTATTTTTTTATTTGTAATCGTAATTCTTTTTAGTGGAAGTTGGGCATATGCCAGACTCTATAAAGGTAGGATTTATCCGGGGGTATATCTTGGCAGTCATCATTTTGGCGGCCTTACCAGACAAGAAGCCAAAGATTTTATTGAAAATTTCAACAACCGAATGGTTAAGGAAAATCTGGATTTTAATTTTTCCAAAGATAATGGCGCGCAAAATTTTAAATTAAGCGTAGTTTCAGTTGATGACAGTTCGGTGGAGATGGTGCGGGTAGATAGCGACAGTTCAGCGGATAAACTAATGGCAGCGGGCAGGTCAAATAATTTTTTTACAAATGTACTGCGCCCGATAAGGATTCTTTTTTCAAAGTTTAAGGGGAAGGCGGATGTGGCCATTGAAGATCGGTTTATTTCTAGCCTGGAGGATTATTTGACGCCATTTAGCGACATGCCGCGCAATGCTAATGTTAAAATTACAGATCTTTCCGCACTGGCCTACTCCGTTGAAAAAGAAAAAAGCGGGTATGTCTTTGATTATGAAGAGTTACGTTCCCGGTTGCAAGATCAGATTTTTATGTTGTCGCTCGCGCCGCTTACTGTCAATAAAAAACAATTTAACCCAGACGTGTTTGAGCCGGATTTAGCGCCCCTCATACCAAAACTTGGAGAAATATTTAATTACGGCGATCTGGGACTAAATTATACGGATCCGCAAACGGGTGCCAAGCGTGATTGGAGTATTGGTCCGACTATATATTCCCAGTGGTTGGAAGCGCGCCGAGAAAATGGAGAGCCGGTATTTGCGTTAAATAGAGAAAAAGTAAAAAGCTATTTGGAAACTTTGCGCCCCGATATAGATGTTCCGGCCAAGGATGCAAAATTTGTTATGGAGAATGATAAAGTAAAAGAATTTCAAGCCCACCAATCAGGCATCAGTTTGAATGAAGAAAAGACATATCATGATCTGGATGCAATATTTAGAGAAAGAAATTATAGGCCGGCGGAACTGGCAAAGACAATTACAGTTTCAACAGATATTGTGGAGCCGAATATTTTAATATCAAACCTCAATGATTTAGGTATTATGGAGATAGTGGGAGTGGGATTGTCAACATTTAGAGATAGCCATACCAATCGTATAAAAAATATTGCTAATGCGGTGAAACGATTGAATGGCACTTTAATTAAGCCGGATGAAGAGTTTTCGGCCAATAAATATGCCGGTCCATACACGACTGCGAATGGATTTTTGCCGGAGCAGGTGATAAAAGGAAATAAAATAACACCCGAAGTTGGCGGCGGCATGTGTCAAATTGGCACGACGCTATTTAGAGGGGCCATGAATTCAGGTATGCCAATTACCGAACGCCGCAATCATTCGTTGGTTGTAGGCTATTATGCCGACCCGGTAAATGGAAACCCGGGAACTGATGCGACGCTATATGAACCGAGCGTTGATTTTAAATTCAAAAATGACACGGGTAATTATTTGCTTTTACAAACTTCTATAGATTATAAAAAACAAGAACTCGTCTTTACATTTTGGGGTAAAAGCGATGGGCGAAAAGGTTCTTACACTCATCCCAAGGTTAGTAAATGGATTCCAGTGGGCGAACCGCAGGAAGTGGTAGTTACCACTTTAAAACCAGGTGAACGTAAATGTCAAAATGCGTTCCGCGGCGCGGTGGCATCTTTTACCTATACCGTAATTAACCCAGCCGGCGAGAAAATCGAACGTGTGTTTGATAGTTATTATAGACCGTTATCGCAGATCTGTATGGTTGGGGCGCCGCTGGCTACGACCACCCCGGCGGCAGACGCGCCGCTGGAAGTCAGTGATAGTATTTAAAATTTTTTCTAAAAAAATCCACCCCCGACGAGATGTCGGGGGTGGTTAATTTTTGTTGAGGGAAGTTACTCCCCCTTAAACCGCACCCAAGAAGATGTATTAAAGAAGAAAACGAGCCGAAGCCTGTTGTTCCCTCTAACACACCTCCATGCTTGTCGTGGATACGGGATGATACATGTTAGCGTAACGTTTAGATCTCTACCATGCACTACCCGCTTCCACTCTTTGCCAGTAGTAATTTTACTACCAGGAGGGGTTATTTGCCCCGCAGCGAACCTAAGTTCTTCTGCCGAGGTTATCCGATACCTACTAACTTGGGGTATCTATATTTAGATAACGCTGAATTATATCAGAATATTACAGTTTTGTCAAGGGGGGTGGGGTGGATAAAGTTATATCTTAGCTAATTTTAGCCAAAATACAACTAAAAAAGACCCTTATGCAGGGCCTTTTAGCTGTTAAAACAGGGTTATGTACAGGAAATTATTGTTTTTCAATCACTTTATCAATAATGCCGTATTTCAGCGCTTCTTCGGCACTCATAAAATTATCTCTATCCGTATCTTTTTCAATCGTAGCCAAGTCTTTGCCAGTATGTTTTGACATAAGCTGGTTTAGTCTTTCTTTGATCTTTAAGATTCGTTCGGCGCGGATTTTGATGTCGCTCGCCTGGCCTTCCATACCGCCCATAACCTGGTGGATCATAATTTCGGAATTAGGCAGGGCAAATCGTTTGCCTTTGGCGCCAGCGCCCAAAAGGAACGCGCCCATGCTTGCAGCCATGCCGATACAAATAGTGCTTACATCTGGTTTGATATATTGCATGGTGTCAAAGATAGCCATGCCAGCGGTTACCGATCCACCCGGAGAATTGATGTATAATTTGATATCTTTTTCCGGATTTTGATTTTCCAAAAACAACAGTTGAGCAATAATTACATTGGCCACGTTATCGTCTACTTGGGTGCCTAGAAATATAATACGGTCCTGCAGCAAGCGGGAATAAATATCGTATGCTCGTTCGCCAAAGTTGGTTTTTTCAATTACGGTTGGAATAAGGTATTGGGATTTAATTTCATTATTCATAATGGAAATGAATGAGTAAAATATTTAGCTTGCTAAAGTATTTTCGAATGAATGAGATTATTTACAAGCGAAGTGAGTGAAAAGGACATTTATGTACTTTTCCGAACAAGCGCAGTAAATATGGAATATATATGGGCTTTAGTCCATATATAATATGTAAAAGTTAATTTAGATTTAATTCTACCTTGTTTTTAGCGTAGCGTCAAAATTCGGTTAATCGTGCTCTCTATAGTGCCATCCACCGTAAAACCAGCTGCCTTTTTATGTCCGCCGCCGCCCAGTTTTTTGGCGAGCGCGGCCACATCCACAGTATCATGAGTCGTGCGGAAGCTGCCTTTAATTTTTCCATCATCTGTTTCTTTTATAAATAACGAAATGGTCGCGTCATTTAGTTTGTTTAAGAAATTTGATATGCCTTCCACATCCGTATCTCCAGCTCCGTGCTGGATCAAATCTTTCTTGGTTAAGTATGTATAAGCAATATCGGTTTCAGGCTTTTTAGTTAATCTGCTTAGGACCAGTCCCCATAATTTAAGTAGGTGTATAGATTTATTTTGCAACAGTGATTTGTTTATAATATTCCAATTGCCGCCCAGGCGCAGTAGCTCTCCGGCCGCGGTCAGAGCGGTATACGATGTAGCGGAATTAGTAAAATTATCCGTATCAGTGATAAGTCCGGTTAACAGAGACGTGGCCATCGGGGGAGTGATACGAATGCTATTTACTTTGAAAAAACTATAGACCACTTCAGTTGTGGAAGCCCATTTATCCATAACGATTAATTGTATCGGCGTCTTTAAATACCTCCGGATCATTACTAACAATATCTATATTATGAAGAAAATTGAATTTATCCGGCACGGGTGAGAGGCAGAAAATTTTGACTTTTTTCCCTAAGGATTGGAGGTACTGGGCAAAGGCCGTGGAGGCGCCCAAAGTGTCTCCGTCCGGGCTGGGATGGGAAACCAAAGCGAGGGTGTTGGCACCCTGGATATGCTTATGAATTTGTTTGGCGGCGGTTTGCATAATTTGTTTGAACTAGCGATTATATATGCATTATTTGTTTTTGTCAACCCCGGTACCATCGCGGATTTCACTTGAGGTATGGGGGGAGGATATGGTATATTATAGCCCGTAAAGCTTGGTAAGTCCTTAAAGTTCAGTGGGCCGTTATGTACTTAAAGCGCCTAGAAATAAAAGGTTTTAAATCCTTTGCCGAAAAAACGGTATTGGATTTTTTTCCGTATAAAAATAATCGTTACAGCATTACCGCCGTTGTCGGCCCTAATGGTTCGGGTAAATCCAACGTAGCCGATGCTATCCGCTGGGTAATGGGCGAGCAGAGTCTCAAAAATTTGCGTGGCAAGAAAAATGAAGATATTATTTTTAGCGGTTCGCAGGTCAAAGGCCAGCTGGGCGCGGCCGAAGTAACGATGGTTTTAGACAATAGCGTAGAAAGCGTTGGTCCGGAACAGAATCGGATCATGTCTGATTATCCCGAAATTACGGTTTCACGCCGTCTGTACCGTTCCGGCGAAGGGGAATATTTGATAAATAATAATCCGGTACGTCTGCTTGATATCTATTTATTTTTAGCCCAGGCGCAATTTGCGCAGCACTCATATAGTGTGGTGGGGCAAGGCATGATAGATAAATTGCTTACGGTTAGTCCGGCCGAACGAAAAGATTTTCTGGACGAAGCATCCGGCATAAAAGAGTTCCAAATCAAACAACATCAAGCAGATTTAAAATTAACTCGCACCAGAGAAAATTTAACTCAAGCCCAGCGTTTGGTTGAAGAAGTTGAGCCGCGGCTAAAAATTTTGGCCCGCCAAGTTAAAAAATTGGAACAGCGCCAGGAAGTGGAATTAAAGTTGCGTGAAAACCAGGAGAAATATTACGCCTCTATTTATTTAGTCAATAAATCTGAATTGGATAGGTTAAATTTAGTTTTAGCTGGAGTGGAAACAAATTATCGTGAGGCATTTAAAGAATTGGAAGAAGCGCAAAGAGAAATGGCGGCGCTGGCTCGCGATGCGGCTGAAACGGAAGAAAAAAGCAAGAACAGCGCGGGGCAGATGATTCACGAACAAAGAAAGTTATTAGACCAAATTGCCAAAGATAAGACGAGCGCACAGTTAAAAATATTTAATTTGGAAAAACAGATTTTCCAAGATCAGTCCGAACAAAATTATCGACAGGTAAGCGGTCTTTTTGCTGCCCAGGCGGTACTAGAAAACAAAGATAAGTTTGGGCAGGTGGATGGTTTGGTAGCGCAGCTGGGCGAAGTGGAAGAGCAGTATCAGTTGGCTTTGGAAGTCGCCGCCGGATCATATTTGTCCGCGTTGGTAGTAGAAAGCGATGAAGTGGCCAAACGAGCCATTGAATTTTTGCGCAATAACCGATTGGGTTCGGCGACCTTTTTACCGTTAAACAAAATCAATCCTCGGCCAGCCGAAAAGGATATAGGCAGTATCTTGTCCATGCCAGGTGTGGTTGGGCTCGCGGCCGATATTATTAAACACGAAGATAAATTTAATAATATTTTTTCTTTTATCTTTGGCCAGACAGTGGTAGTGGAAAGTTTAGCCGCGGCCCAAAAAATAGGTATTGGCCGCGCGCGCATGGTTACGCTCACCGGAGACCTGGTAGAAAAAACCGGCGTGATGAAAGGCGGATATAAACACATCAAAAAAGATGGCTTAAGATTTTCCAGCCATATTTCCTGGAGCAAGGACAGGTTAGCCGAATACCAGGCGCAGATAAATTCCGAAAAGGAAAAAATTATACAGTTTGAAGCTGAGTATGAACAAGCCAAAGCGGCATTATTAGAACTTGAATCAAAAAGAGAGGCCGCAAATTCTAAGACCAAATTGCTTAAGGCCTTTTCTTTGCAAGAAGTAATGCAAAAAAAGCAAAATTTGGTAAATGAAATTTTGGCCAAAAGAAACGATTTAAAAATTGAAGCTGCCAGGCTAGAAACAAAACAAACCGCGATTTCCGAAGAAGTGCAAGCTGAAATAAATTCTACAATTGAAGCTATCGTAGAGCGCCAGCCGCCGCAGGTAAGCGCCCACCAGCTGCCGGATGTGCTTGGTGAAATTCAAAAATTGAAATACCAGCTGAGCCTGATTGGCGGTATTGATAAGGAAGTGGTGGAAGAATATGAGCAAAGCAAAGAACGCTTTGATTTTCTTTCCGATCAAATAAAAGATCTAACGCTCGCGCTCGCAGATTTGGAAAAAATGATTTTGGAACTTGATGAAATCATGAAGAAAAAACGAGCCGCGTCGTTTAAGAAAATCCGCAAGGAGTTTGATCGGTATGTAAAGATATTATTTGGCGGCGGCGATGGCGATATCTTTGAAATTTATGGCGAAGAAAAGGATGAAGATGAGATGAGCGCCGAAAGTATGGGCGAGGAGACGCCAGAAGAAAAACCGAAACGCAGAGAGAAAATTTTGACCGGTATAGATATTTCCATAAATCCTCCGGGGAAAAAGATTAAAAATATTAGCACGCTTTCCGGCGGCGAAAGAACCCTGGTATCTATCGCGCTCATTTGCGCAATCTTAAGTTATAATCCGGCGCCATTTGTGGTGCTAGACGAAGTAGAAGCCGCGCTCGATGAATCCAATACGCGCCGGTTTGCCGAAATTTTAGCCGAATTATCATCTCGATCTCAATTTATTATTATTACCCATAATCGAGTTACTATGCATGCGGCCGATGCGTTGTATGGGGTGGTTATGGGGAATGACGGTATTTCCAAATTGCTTAGCGTAAAGCTGGAAGAAGTGCCGAAATACGAAACGGCTGTGATAGATTAGGGGTACCACAAAGTCGCCCAAGTTAGAATTATCAAAAATCACCATAATTTTTTTGGTGATTTTTTTGTAAAAAGTTATCCACATTGACGGTTACTACATAAGGTAGTATTCTAGTAATTACTAGAATACTAGAATGTTAATATTTGTCTATGTGGGGAAAAGCAAAAACCTATCCATTAACTCCGGAACTTATTGAAAAGGCGCGCCTTTTGGAATTGGCCGGCGACCCGACTCGCATTAGAATTTTATGTTTCATGTTCGAACATGAAAAGGCCTGCGTGTCGGAAATTTCCGATGCTCTGGAAATGAGTATCGGCAGTATTTCCCACCACTTGCAAATTATGCGCGACAACGACTATTTTATTACCGAAAGAATGGGCAATATGATCTGTTATATTTTGGTTCAAAATAAATTTATCAAACAATTAAAAAAATTAATTTGCGAATAAATTATATAACATATATATGACCAAAAAATCAGCGGCCAAAAGTATGGCGTCCATGCACGCCCCAGCCATCGATCACGATCATATTATTGATGGCATTTATATCGGCACCAATCAGTGCTGCCAAATGCACTTTGATGATTTGCTGAAAAATAAAGAGGGGATTACGGCTGATATTTCTTTGGAAAAAGACCGTTTAGACGCACCGTTTGGCATTGATTTTTATCTCTGGCTGCCCGTAAAAGATCATTCTTCACCCAGTCCGGATCAACTGCTCTTGGGCGTATCGGTCTTGCAGCAGTTGGTGGCTATGGGGCATAAAGTTTATGTGCATTGCAAAAATGGGCATGGGCGCGCGCCTACACTGGTGGCCGCGTACCTTCTTCTAAAGGGTTATACGGTTAAAGAAGCGCTAGATTTGCTTAAAAAAATGCGTTCAGTTATACATCTGCAAAACGCGCAAATAAAAGCTTTGGATCAGTTTAAAAAACATATAAGTTAATATGGATATATCGCTTGTCATTCCGGCTTTCATAGCCGGGCTCCTTACTTTTTTGGCTCCTTGCACCCTGCCTTTGGTGCCCGGATACCTGGGTTTTATCAGCGGCGTTTCTCTAGCTGATATCAATGATCCGCTCAAAGCGCGCGCCGCCAAAAGAAAAATATTTATCAATGGCCTGTTATATGTAGTTGGCTTTAGCTCTATTTTTATTTTGTTGGGCGCCTTGCTGGGACTAGGCGGCATATTGTTTGCTCCATACAAACTCTGGCTGACGCGCGCGGCCGGAGTTTTAGTTATTATTTTTGGTTTGCAAATGATGCATGTTTTAGACATATCATTTCTGAACCGCGAAGCGCGTTTTAAAACTAATTTTCTAAAACCGGGCGACCCGCTTAGCTCTCTGCTTTTTGGAATGGCCTTTGCCTTTGGCTGGACTCCTTGCGTAGGGCCGGTTTTAGCCACGGTGTTGGCTCTGGCATCCTCCACCGCCACAGTGGGGCAAGCTGTTTTTTTGCTTTTTGTCTTCTCGCTTGGTCTGGCCGTGCCGTTTCTACTAATCGCCGCCGGCATCGGTTCGGCCAGCAGCCGCATAAAACAATTAAGCCATTACTTAAAAACAATTTCAATTATCGGAGGAATATTTTTGGTGGCTCTGGGTGTTTTGCTTTTAACCGGCAAAATGAATTTATGGATTGGTTATTTTTATCAATTATTAACATTTATCGGCTATGATAGATTAATTAATTATCTTTAATTTTATATATAGGTAAACCATATATTCTCATTCACTCGGAAATAATCAAAAACATTTGATTATTTCTCTCATTCATTTCGAATATGGATAAAAAAACATTTGGTATAATTTTGTTTGTAGGAGTATTTCTGGTCGTTGGCGGCGCCACGGTGTTGGCGTTTGGAAATTTTAATTCCGGTAGCGACCCCGTATCTGCCTATAAGGCAAGTGTGGCCGCTTCGGACAAGGAGGTTGAAAAGCATGCGCAAGGGGTAGCTGCTCCAAATTTTACCCTGCCATTACTAGGCGGAGGTACCGTTAGCATGGCCGATTTTCGCGGCAAAAAACCGGTAGTATTGGCTTTTTGGGCCAGCTGGTGCCCTAATTGTCGGCGCGATATGCCCAAGATGAACGCTTATTATGAAAAATACAAAGACAAAGTGGCTGTGGTGACTATAAATATGCAAGAAGATGTTAAAACCGTAGCGGATTTTATGGCCGCTGGGAACCTTACCTTGCCGGTGGCGCTTGATGCCGGTTCCGCGGCGCAAACTTACGGTGTACAATACACAAATACTCATATCTTAATTGATAAAGAAGGCCAAATAATCAATACAGTGGTGGGGGATATTAAAGAAGAAGACTTCCAGTTGCTCGTTAATTTGTAAGCCAAAGACCTAGTTTATTATATAGGTAAACCATATATTCTCATTCGCTATGGGGAAAAATATTATCATCATACTTATTCTACTCATCGGTCTTGGCGGATTGCTATTTTGGCAGGCCTCCCGTCAGCAAGTTTTAGTTGAGCCGCAAATTTCTCAATCGTCGCTAACAGGAACCAAACAATTTGATCAAGAGATTTCTCCAAGCGCCAGCAAAAATAGTGTTGGAGCGCAAACGCAAAAGCGCCGCGTTTCAATGGACGGTACGCGGTATGATTCCGTTGAATCAAAAAAAATTATGATTACAGATGGTGTAAAACATAGCGTACCGCTAGATGAAATTATTGGTGGCGGACCGCCCAAAGACGGGATTCCGTCTATAGATAATCCAAAGTTTATTTCTTTTCAAGAAGCAAATAAAACATTGCCGGATAACGAACCGGGCATTGCTCTTGAAATAGGCAGTGTCAGTCGTTTTTACCCATTTCAAATTTTGGTTTGGCACGAAATTGTCAACGATATAGTCGGCGGTAAGCAGGCGCTTATTACCTATTGTCCGCTGTGTTTGTCGGGAATCGTTTTTGATCCCCTTGTAAATGGAGAACGAGTGGAATTCGGCACTTCGGGCAAGCTTTGGAACTCAAACTTGGTTATGTATGACCGGAAAACTGATTCTCTGTGGTCGCAAATCTTGGGAGAAGCAATTATGGGAGAACAGACCGGGAAACAGCTTGCTGTTTTGCCATCCGATCAGATTCGTTTCGGCGAGTGGAAGAAGCTGCATCCAAATGGCGAAGTTCTTTCCAGAGACACTGGGGCAGAACGGTTCTATGGGCAAGATCCATATGGAGATTACTATACGACGCCCGGCACTTTCTTTCCGGTCGGTAAGCAGGATAGCCGGCTTCCAGAAAAAGAGTTTATTTTGGGAATAGTAATTAATGGAAAGGCCAAAGCGTATTGGCCGCCAGCCGTCAAAAAGACAGGTAAGATTGAAGATGTGTTTCAAGGAAAAACAATTGTAGCGGAATATGAGAAAAATATTGATGCGGTTCGTCTTTTTGAGAAGAAAAGCAATGGAACGCTAGAGCGCATAAATCCGTTCGGGGCGTTCTGGTTTTCTTGGGCGGCGGCGCATCCGGATACGGAATTGTATAAATAAATATTAAAAAATAAGCGAAGCTTGAAATTACGTCGGGCTTCAAAAGAAGAAAATTAATTTTCTTCTTTATTCACCCCTAGTAATTATAATTATGCTATACGACCTTATCATAATTGGTTCGGGCGCGGCTGGGCTTTCGGCCGCAGTTTATGCAGGGAGATATCGCATGCGCGCGCTTGTAATCGGCAAAGAATTTGGCGGCGAGACCACCAAAGCCGGCGCCATTGAAAATTATCCCGGGGTTCAATCGATTGACGGATACGAATTGATGAATTTAATGAAACAGCAATCCGAAAAATTAAACGTGGAAATGCTTGACGCGGAAGTTACGAGTATTACCCGGCAAGGACATTGCTTTTCGATCGTGGCCGACAAAAAAACATACGAGGCTAGCGGCATTATTTTTGCCGTCGGCGCGGAGCGTCGGCGTTTGGGTCTGCCAAACGAAAAAGAGCTTACCGGACACGGCGTGCATTATTGCGTCACTTGCGATGGGCCGTTGTACACCGGCAAAACCATTGCCATGGTTGGCGGCGGCGATGCCTCGGTAAAAGGGCTAAATTTGGCGGCGGAGTATGTAAAAAAGATATTTCTGATTGTGCGCGACAAAACAGTCTCTGCCGAACCGATTAATTTTGAACATATGCAAAAATTGGGAGATAAGGCGGAAGTTATTCTTGAGACGGAAGTAAAGGAGCTTGTCGGCAAGAATAAACTGGAAAAACTGGTTCTTTCACGACCGTATAAAGGATCAAATGAGCTTGTCATTGACGGTCTTTTTGTAGAAATCGGGGCCATACCCAATGTGGAACTAGCTAAATCTTTGGGTGTGGAGCTGGACGAGCGCGGCTATATTAAAGCCGACAATATGATGCGAACAAACATTGACGGAGTGTTTGCCGCCGGAGATGCGGTTAATCATTTCGGATCATTCAAGCAGGATATTACTGCCGCCGCCATGGGAGCCGTAGCCGCTACCTCTGCCTATAATGATCACAAGATTCATGGCGAACTTTGTTCGGTTCATGGGAAACCGGCAATCAAAATAAGCAAAGCTTGAAATTGCGTCAGAATTCGAAAGAAGAAAATTTATTTTCTTCTTTACTCACCCTTAGCAATTATGAAATAATAAATAAAGGTCGACCCAGATAGTAGAACGAAGTTCACTACGGGGCAAGAAAGTTAATAAAATAATTCAATAAATTTAAAAATAAAAGCAAAGCTTTTAATTTCGTTATTCACTCGCCCCGCTTAGCGGGGACTTAACCTTAGAAAATATGGATCAAAAAAATAATGATACTTGCATGGCCTGTAGCTGTCCATGCGAAGAACATAAAGAACATAATCATCCAGTTGGCAAGGAGCAAGAAGAAAACGATGACAAGCAGGCATCCGACAAAGTTTGCGTTTCCTGCGGCGCTAAAAAGGACGAAGGAGCATGCGGTTGTAACTAGCTGTTACAAGACTAGATAATTAATTTAAAAAATTTTAATAACATGAAATACGATATACATCACATTAAATCAGGGGCATGGGCCGGTGTAATCGCCGGTGTAGCCTTCGGCGCGCTGATGGGAATGATGGGAATGCTGCCAATGGTAGCCAAACTTTTGGGCGGCAGCTCTGCGCTTTTTGGCTTTGTGCTCCATCTTGTCTTTAGCGCGGTTATCGGCGGGCTTTTTGGATTGGTTTTGGGCCATATGGCTCTGGAAAAAGGCAAGGGGATATTGCTCGGTCTAGTCTATGGTTTGGTTTGGTGGTTTTTGGGCCCGCTTATTATTATGCCTGTATGGCTGGGTATGGGTTTGCAGCTTACCGCCAAAGGCATGACAATGGCTCTTCCAAGTCTATGGGGGCACCTCGTGTACGGATTCATTCTCGGTCTCGTATACGCGATGCTGGCATCCAAGGTAAAGGAAAAATAAATGAAACCAATTCGAATTATTATTGTGGGGGCGGGGTTTGGTGGAATATACACTCTAAAGAGGATGCACCAGTTATTTCATAAAGATAACCGGGTGCAAATTACGCTAGTAAGCGAAAAGAATTATTTTCTCTTTACCCCGCTCTTGCATGAGGTCGCAACCGGCGGTTTGAATCCGCAAAACATTGTTGAGCCAATCAGAAAGATTCTAGGGTGCTGTCTGCACACTTTTTATTTGGGGAAAGCAATGTGTTTTCATCTGCAAGATCATTTTGTAGAGACAACCGACGGAATTGTGCCTTATGATTATCTTGTTCTGGCTCCGGGGGCAGGGACTAATTTCTTTGGCATCCCAGGCGCTAGAGAAAATTCTTTTACCCTGAAGTCGCTTGAGGATGCTATCCGACTAAAAAATCATTGCATCACTCTTATGGAACGGGCATCGCATGTTGCCTCTCAAGATGTCCGCCAGAATATGTTGCGGTTTGTCATAGTTGGCGGCGGGCCCACGGGTGTTGAATTAGCCGCCGAGCTCCAAGAATTTCTTAAGCAATCTTTCTCCGGTTATTATACGCCAGAGATTATTGCAGATATCTCTATAGTTCTCGTACAGAAAGCAACGGAACTCATTCCGCAATTTCCGAAATTATTACGGGAAAAGAGCTTGGAAGTTCTACGCAAGAAAGGAATCAAAGTTTTGCTGGGAAATGTGGTGACACAAGTCAAAAAAGAAGCAGTAGAACTTGCCGACGGCAGTACCGTTCCTACCGAAACCATTGTCTGGGTAGCGGGGGTGCAGCCGGCCAATATCCCTTTTGTTGAACCGGTGGCGCGCGAGACCGATGGCAGGTTTAGGGTAAATCGGAATTTGCAACTCGAAAATTATTCCCAAGTTTTTGTGGTCGGCGATGCCGCCGGAGTAAAAGGCGAAGACGGCGTTACTCTGCCGGCGCTGGCGCAGGTCGCCGTGCAAGAGGCCAAGATGGCGGCAGAAAATATCAAACGGCAGATTGATGGCCAGACCCTAAAGCCGTTTATTTATCGGCATGCCGGCTCGCTTGTTTCGCTGGGGCAATGGATGGCGGTCGGAAAAATTTTAAACCTTGCTTTATGGGGCCGCTTTACCTGGTGGATATGGCGCACTGTTTATCTGTTAAAGCTTGTTTCGTGGCAAAAAAAAGTAAAAGTTGCGGTTGATTGGACTATCAATGCTTTTTCCCCCAGAGATATTTCTCGATTATAGGGGCTAAAGCCCGTACATAAACTCATTTTGTATATGAAAAAAACTTTAATTGTCAGTGGCATTGTCGCCGTGGTAGTTATTTTCGCAGTTTTCCTTTTGCGAAAAAATATTAGTACGCAACCGGTAGTTGATCAGAAAGCAGCTTCCCGCTTAGAGCCAGCTCCGAATTTTAATCTTAAAGACTATAATGGAAAAATAGTAAGTCTTAAGGATTTTATCGGCAAACCCTTAGTGATAAATTCTTGGGCGGCGTGGTGTCCGTTTTGTCGGCAAGAGCTTCCCGATTTTGCCTTGGCGCAAAAAGAGTTTGGCGATAAAGTCGTGATTATCGCCATTGATCGCGCCGAGTCGTTAGGAGTTGCAAAAGGATACACAGATCAGCAGGGCACTACAGACAAGTTGATTTTATTACTTGATCCCAGCGATTCTTTTTATCAATCTATCGGCGGCTTTTCTATGCCGGAAACAATTTTTGTTGATAAAAACGGACAAATTATAGAGCATAAACGCGGCGTCATGGCCATAGAAGAAATACGCGAGAAAATATTAAAATTAATTCAATAGACTCACCCTGTGGATAAAACTCTTGTTGCGCTTTTTCTTTTTGTTTGTTATCATTTGAATGTATATGCAAACGAAAGATATTCAGAAAATTAAAAAAGAACTGAAAAACAGAAAAGCAATTCTCCGCTGTGCCGCCGAATTCAATATGGTGGGCGACCCGACACGGCTCAAGATATGCTATCTTTTGTGTCGGCATAAAGAACTGTCGGTGGGCGAAATTTCAGAAATCATCGGGGTTTCCATTTCTGCTGTTTCTCATACGCTCAAAAAGTTGCAAAAAGCGGGCATGGTTGAAAACCGCCGAGAATTCCGAACGGTCTATTACAAACTTAAACAAACGCCCCTTGCCGATATGCTCAAGGATCGGCTTACAACATAATTTTATGCAAAAATTTGACCTTATCGTTATTGGGAGCGGGGTGGTCGAACTTAAGTTATTAGCAGATTAAATTTGATGGATTTATGAACAACAAAATTATCACAACCGCAATTGTCGCTTTGCTTATCGGCGCAGGTATTACTTATGTTGCAGTCAAGCCTTCTTATACAGGACTACCCGTAAAAATGTCTTTGCAATCCTTTGCCGACAACCCACAATTGTCCATGCCTGTCATCAATGCATATTACAATGGGCAGGAGATTTGGTTTATACATACCGAAGTTTCCGACGCTCAAATGGCACAACGCCTAAGTAGTATGGTAGGCGGTAACAATACGATGGGAATGATGGCAACAATACATGTTCCGCGATTAGCAAGTGTGCCGAAAGAAACAGCGGGCAAATTGTATGTATTCACCAATGGGGTTACACAAGAGGGAGCGAAGCCGTGGGGCGGTGGTCCGTTCGGCTACCAAATAGATGTCTTTGATTCCATTCCGGGTCAAGATGGATACACCCCGTTACGGAATCCGTATATCGTGGCTTGGAACGAAAGTGCCACTCCGCGAATCCTCAAATCAGTGGATGAGATATTGACCGCAGAAAGAAATGGCGAGATTACAGTCACACAGTCTGATGTTATCGTGAATGCTCCCGTTGTGCAGTGGCAGAACAATATACAAGGCACGCAATCAAACCAAATGATGAATCCTTAAATAGTATGAAAACTTTTGATCTAATCATTATCGGTGGAGGGGCAGGCGCGTTTGCGGCCGCTATCCGCGCTAACGAGTTAAAGGCGAAAACGGCGATCGTGAATGCAGGACTTCCTCTCGGTGGCACCTGCGTCAATGTTGGCTGTGTACCGTCAAAAATGCTTCTCTACGCCGGAGAAATTTTGCACCACGCCAAACATCACGGCGTTGCCGGTGTTGAGCTTGAAGTAAAGAATTTCGATTTTCAAAAAGTTGTGCAAGACGAACTCTCGCTTGTAGAAAAATTACGTCAAGAAAAATACGAGAAAGTATTAAAGAATTTAGAACATGTAACCGCAATTGAGGGCAAAGCAAAATTTGTTTCTCAAAACGTGGTAGAAGTGAATGGAGAAAAATTAAGTGCGGAGAAATTTATCATCGCCGCAGGCTCTACCGCTAGCGTCCCGCCGATTGAAGGAATACGAGACGTTGGATTTGTAACACATATTGAAGCATTGAAATTGGACAAGCAACCGCAAAGTTTAATCGTCATTGGCGCAGGACCGGTCGGCTTGGAGTTTGCCCAAATGTACACTCGGTTTGGTACGAAGGTAACTGTACTCCAGCGCGGATCGTCCATTCTCTCTCAAGTTGAAAAACCACTCACGGATCGTTTGACGGAAGTGCTCGAAAAAGAGGGAGTAACCATCATTACCAACGCACAAGTAACAAAAGCGTATGGTGAAGGAGGTAAAAAGATGGTCGTGTTTACTACAGAAGGCAAGGAGCAAACGACTAGCGCAGATGAGATACTGCTCGCCGCCGGAAAAACAGCAAATACCGACTCGCTTAATTTGGAGGTGGTGGGTATTGAGGTGAATGACCGAAAATCAGTTGTGGTTACTAAAGGCTTCCAAACTACAAACCCTGCCATATATGCCGTTGGCGATGTGACAAATGCGCCCGCCCGTTACGAAACGACAGCCGGGCGTGAAGGCACGCTTGCGGCGGAAAATGCGCTCAAAGGGACTACGCTCTCTATCGACTACGACACCGTACCATTCACTGTCTTTACTGACCCACAGATCGCCGGTGTTGGCACGAGTGAGAGCAGACAAATGAAAGAGCAAGGTGTCTGCAATTGCCGGACGATATCGTTTGAGGCCGTCCCGAAAGCAATTATTATGCACCGCACCGAAGGACTGATTCATATGGCGGTTGACACTAAGTCGCCCAAGATTGTCGGTATGCAGATTCTCGCGCCAAATGCAGGAGAACTGATAGCGACAGGGATGATGATCGTAAAAAACGGAAACACGATTGATGACGTGGTAAATTCTCTGCCGATGTTCCCAACGCTTTCGGAATCGATAAAAATTGCCGCACTATCGTTCACAAAAGACATTTCTAAGTTAAGTTGTTGTATCTAAAAATATGAATCAAATGTTAAACACCTTATGGTTTGGTATTCGTGAGCCATTCAAGAAAATGACTTATGCTTACATTTTTCTCGCCTCTTTTTTCATTTTCTTTACTCTTTTCGTTTTTATTCCTGTTTGGACGGTCGCTGGCAATACTTTAGCAATCCAGCTTGATATTTTTACAGCCCGCGATTATGTGGTGCTTGTTCTTTTGTCATCTCTTTCCTCGCTTTTCATAACAATGCAGGTGTATGTTATGCGGCAAAAAAGAAAGATAGGGGGTGTCAGCACGGCAACCGCCGGAG
>JACOYB010000001.1 GCA_016182085.1 Candidatus Magasanikiibacteriota bacterium
CGGGACACTATCCGGCGCTTTTGGTTTCACTACTGCAACCGGCACAAGCGTGACCTCAACTAATGCTTTCTTCACTACTTTAGCTACCACTAATTTCAGTCCTTCAAACATCAACACTACAAATTTAACTTCCACCAACGCTAACTTAACCAGCATTACTTTTGGGACAGCCGTAGGCACATCCGTAACAACAACCAATTTAAATGTAAGTGGCGTTTTATCTCTGCCATCTAACTCAATTACCGACGCCATGGTCGTAGACACAATCACGGCCTCCAATTACTTGCCACTCGCCGGAGGAACATTAACCGGCCCACTATACTTCACCAGCGCTAGCGGCACGGCTGCAACTTCTACCAATGCAATTTTTGTAAATGCAACCTCCACCAACCTATATGTTTCCGGAGCTCTCAATCTTCCTTCCAATTCAGTAACTGACGCCATGATCCCTGACACAATCACCGCTTCAAACTATCTACTATTAACCGGTGGAACATTGTCTGGCGCTTTTGGATTCACCACCGCTACTGGTACGAGTGTTACCTCAACTAACGGCTTCTTCACGACTTTAGCTTCCACTAACGACACCGTCACTAACTTAACGGCTACTAACGCAACCACCACGAACTTAAACGTGAGCGGCGCTTTAACGTTGCCATCCAATTCTGTGACTGATGCAATGGTAGTTGATACGATTACCGCTAGTAATTATTTATTACTCACCGGTGGCACCCTCTCGGGCGCCTTTGGCTTTACCACCGCGACCGGTACCAGCGTCACTTCCACCAATGCCTTCTTCACCACTTTAGCCACCACCAATTTCAGTCCATCTAACATAAACACAACAAATTTAACAAGTACCAACGCCAACCTTACGAGTATAACCTTTACAACTGCGGTCGGCACATCAGTTACAACTACTAACCTAAATGTAAGTAGCGGTTTATCATTACCCGCTAACTCAATCACAGACGCGATGGTGGTTGATACCATTACTGCTTCAAACTACTTACCTTTAGCTGGTGGCACACTCACCGGCTCGTTATACTTTACCTCTGCTTCCGGTACTGCGGTAACTTCAACCAATTTGTTGGCGACGAATGCCACCTCAACGAATTTGTATATTTCTGGCACTGTTAATTTACCTGCCAATTCCATCACCGATGCCATGGTTGTGGCTGGTCTAACTATAGATAGTGGCACAATCAACAATACCCCGATCGGAGTGAGTGGTGCTTCTACAGCTATCTTTACTAATGTTACTTCTTCAAATGCAACCTCAACTAATTTGTATATATCGGGTACTACCAATTTAGGTAATACAACCATTTCCAATCTTACAGCTACAAATGCCACTTCCACTAATTTATACGTATCAGGTGCGTTAAATCTACCATCAAATTCAGTTACAGACGCCATGGTTGTAGACACCATCACAGCCTCTAATTACTTGCCACTTGCCGGAGGAACCTTAACCGGCCCGTTATACTTTACTTCTGCCAGTGGCACACTATCCGGCGCTTTTGGTTTCACTACTGCAACCGGCACAAGCGTGACCTCAACTAATGCTTTCTTCACTACTTTAGCTACCACTAATTTCAGCCCCTCAAATATTTCTACCACCAACTTAACTTCCACCAACGCTAACTTAACTAGCATCACTTTCACTACTGCGGTTGGCACTTCCGTCACCACCACTAACTTAAATGTTTCCGGCGTCTTATCATTACCAAGCAACTCCGTCACCGATGCTATGGTCGTCGACACCATCACTGCCTCAAACTATCTGCTCTTAACCGGCGGTACCCTCTCGGGCGCGTTTGGTTTCACTACTGCCACTGGCACTTCTGTTACTTCCACTAACGGTTTCTTCACTACGCTGGCCGCCACCACTTTGAATCCGACTAATGTCACCGCCACCTCTGTCACCACCACTAACCTCAATGTTTCTAGCGCCTTAACTCTGCCATCAAATTCTGTCACCGACGCCATGGTGGTGGATACAATCACTGCCTCAAATTATTTACCTCTTGCTGGCGGGACACTCACTGGTTCGTTATTCTTTACTTCTGCCAGTGGCACAGCCGTAACTTCCACGAGTGCAATTTTTGTAAATGCAACCTCCACCAACCTATATGTTTCCGGTGTTCTTTCTCTTCCTTCAAACTCAGTCACCGATGCCATGGTCGTTGATACAATCACCGCATCAAATTATCTACTCTTAACCGGTGGTACGCTGTCTGGTGCTTTCGGTTTCACGACCGCCACCGGTACCTCGGTCACTTCCACTAATGCCTTCTTTACCACGCTCGCCACCACCAATTTCAGCCCCTCAAACATTTCCACCACCAACTTGACTTCCACCAACGCCAACCTAACCAGCATTACTTTCACCACCGCCGTGGGCACCTCTGTCACCACCACCAACCTTAATGTGAGCGGCGCTCTCACTCTGCCTTCAAACTCTGTCACTGACGCCATGGTCGTAGATACTATCACCGCTTCCAATTACCTATTACTCACCGGTGGCACTCTTTCCGGCGCTTTCGGATTCACCACGGCCACCGGTACCAGCGTCACCAGTACAAATGCTTTCTTTACCACTTTAAAGGTGGATTCTTGTACTGGATGCGGAGGCGGAAGTAGCGGTACAACCACCTGGACATTCTCCGGTCTTAATGTATTCCTTGTTACATCAACTTCAAAAGTTGGTATTGGAACCAGCGTGCCTTCCACTACTCTTCACATTGTTTCCACAACTGAACAATTCCGAATTGGTTATAATTCTTCTAATTATGTATCGTTTACTGTAGCCTCAAACGGCGGTCTTACTATTTCTCCGTCAGGCAGCGCCACCACAACTATCCCAAATCTTGTTAGCACGTCGGTAACATCTACAAATCTATATATCTCAAGTACATCTACCCTTACTAAACTGGTGGTGCAGGGCGGCAATGTTGGTATTGGTACATCCACACCTAAAGAAAAATTAGCGGTCGTGGGGAACATTTCAAATATTTTGGATCCTAGCGGGCCAATGTCGGAAATTTCTGCTACCACTATAGGATCAACGCCGACTAGTATAAGCGTGGTTGGTAGGTATGCGTATGCGGTAGCTCAAGGCGATGAAAATTTATATATTATGGATGTATCTAATCCAAGCAAACCTGTTCAAGTTGGTACAGCTGCTTTGGGCACTCAACCGTTTGCTATCTATGTGGCTGGTCGATATGCCTACATCACCCTCTTTGGCGCAGCTGCGGTAGTTACGATTGATATTTCCAACCCGGTGGCCGCTAGAAAAATTGCGACCACCACCGTAGGGGCAAATCCGAGGTCAATTTTTGTCTCCGGTAAATATGCTTATGTGGCAAATCGTACCGATAATAATATATCTGTCCTAGATATTTCTAATCCCTTAGCGCCAACACAAATCGCGACTACCGATGTTGGCGGCAATCCTTTTTCCATTCATGGCGCCGGCCGTTATGTCTATACAGCTAATAATGCCGAAGCTACTATATCTGTCGTAGATGTATCAAATCCTTATGTACCGGTGCAGGTTTCTACCGCTGCGGTTGGGGTAGCTCCTAGCGGAATTTATGTTTCAGGCAAATTTGCCTATGTGACCAATTTTAATGACAACACTATATCTATAGTAGATATTTCCAACCCGGCTAGTATGGTGCAAGTTGCCACTACCAGCGTAGGGGTAAATCCGAACGGTATCTTTGTCTCCGGCCGCTATGCTTATGTAGCCAATGAGACTTCTTCTACCGTATCTATTGTAGATGTATCCAGCTCCACCAAACCGGTATTAATAAAAAATGTCGCAGCCGGTAGTGGCTCTTCGGCTGTATATGTTTCCGGCCGCTATGCTTATACAGGTAATACTAATGTTTCTAGCATGTCTGTGTTAGACATATCCGGCACGGAAGTCACCAGCTTAATAGCGCATTCCGCCGAAGTAGGAAACATTCAATCTTTAAATGATATTATTGCTAATGGAAATATAATAGCTCAAACTTCTTTGGCCGTTGGGCCGGGCGGTATCAAGTCAGACGGTGCTTTGTCTATATTTGCATCTTCTACCGGAGCTACTTCTTCTGTCTTTAGTATTGTCTCGCCAGCGTCATCTACTATATTAAGAGTTATGGCTAACGGGAAAATTGGTATAGGAACTAGTATCGTTACTTCAACCTTAGATGTGCAAGGAACTCTAGAAGTAAATCTGGTTTCTACAACTGCTGCGACCGCGGCGTTATGCCACGTTAATAATGGGGCAACAGATAATCAGGTAATTTCTGACTGTACTGGTACGCCTGCGGCTGACTATATGGAAATGTATCCTGCCGATGTTGGCTTAGAAAAAGGCGATGTCGTTGTATTTTCTAACAACCTTGTTACTACCTCTGATGGCAATAGAGTTACTAAATTAAGTAAATCTACTTCCACTTATCAATCAGGGTTGGCAGGTGTAATTTCTGATTCTAGTCAAGCGGGCGACTTTAATAGCATTGGTCATAATGTGGCATCCGAGGATAATCCTTTACCGCTTGCCCTTAGCGGACGTGTGCTTATTAAAGTAACAAATGTAAATGGCGATATTCATGTTGGTGATAAATTAACTTCCTCAAATATTTCTGGCACAGCCATGAAAGCCACTCAAGAAGGACCAACTATTGGTATTGCTATGGGTGATTATACCAGCGCAAGTGTCGGCACAATCATGAGTTTGGTAAACGTTGGGTGGAATAATGCGCTTTATAATTCTCTAGTTATAAATACAGCCAGCAGCAGTATTGTTCTTAGCACCGGTATCGGTACTACCACCGTATCTATTGGCACCAACAGCACAGCCGGCGGTATTCAGATAGGCTCTGCTGGGGTATCCACCACTATTATGGGTGGTCTGTCTATTGTTGGTATTGGAGTTACCACCACTAATTTTTATGCTTCCGGCATTACCAATCTTGGCACTCTTACTTTTGTCTCTGCTACGGGCACTAACTTTAATGCCACTTCATTAAACATCTCCGCTAGCTCCACTTTCCGCACATCCACTATTACCGGCGGTTTCTTCCAAACAGACTTTACCGATTGTAGCGCCGAAAGCCAGACGGTAAATTATAATGCCACCACCGGTAAGTTCACTTGTTTAGCAGATGCCGGTGGCACCGCTGGTTCTGCCTTCACCACCCCCGTTACAGTCACTGATGGCTCTACCACATCTTCTCTGCGCGCCGATGGATTATTTATTGCGACCTCTACATCCAATTTACAAGGCTTATTTTTCGTAAATAGCGTTGGCAGTGTGAGCGCGTCCGGCTCGTTGCAAGTATTTGGCAACACCGCTTTAACCACAACTACTATCACTACCACTACTATTACCAACGCCAATATTACAAACTTGGTTGTAACCAATTGTACCGGTTGTGGTGCTGCTGGCGCCAGCACATCTACTTTTGATATATTTGTATCTTCCACGGCAGGTACTGGAACTTGGACCGCGCCCGCTGGCATTGATTATGCGCAAGTAATTGTGACGGCCGGTGGTGGGGGCGGTGGTGAGGCTTCAGATTGTAGTGATACTGCCTGTGAAGCCGCGGCTGGTGGCGGAGGAGCTGGCGGCACCAGTATAGAAATGTTTACAGCTGCAGAATTGGGGTCTGCTCAATCTATAATTGTTGGTAGCGGTGGGTCCGGTGGAGCGAGTGATGCAGGCGCGAGCGGGGCCAGCGGCGGTACCTCAACTTTTGGTTCGCCAAATTTAGTTGGGGCTAACCCTGGTATGGGTGGCAGTGGCGCCCTCTCCAGCGGCGCAGTCCATGTAATTGGCGCTGGTGGGGCTGGTGGCGCGGCAACAACGTCGGGAGATATAAATTTAAATGGTGGCAGCGGCGGAAGTGGTGTGGCTCCCACAGAAGGCGCACTGGGCGGCACGGGTGGCGCGAGCTATTGGGGTGGCGGTGGCAGTGGCGGCGCAGCGGCTACTACCAATGGAGAAGCCGGGGTTGCTGGTACAGCTTATGGTTCAGGCGGTGGAGGTGGCGCGCAGGAAGATGCCAGTGTAACTACTGGGCATGATGGCGGCAATGGCGCCGGCGGTGTTATCGTTGTGATTTCCTATAATTCTAGCGGCGGTGACCTTGCCGAATGGTATGAAGCAAAAGAAGATGTGCTACCAGGCGATTTGGTGTCTATAAGCTCCAGTTCTTTGGAGTATGAATCATACCAACTTGGCCTTTCCAAAACATCTATTTTAGAAAAAGCTACTCCGGGAAGCAGTGTGGTAGGTGTGGTATCAACTATTCCGTTTGATGTAATGGGTGGCGATTTGCTTGGCGCAAGCCGTAATGCCAAGCCGATTGCTTTGGCCGGACGCGTGCCGGTAAATGTATCTAATGAAAACGGACCGGTAAAAGCGGGCGATATGCTTACAATTTCTTCTGTCCCGGGTATAGCTATGCGTGCCACTAAATCAGGAGTTACTATTGGCCGCTCCTTGCAAGACGCCGAGTGTGTTTCCAGCAGCCTGTGTAAAGTAATGGTTTTGGTAAATACTTCATATTTCAATGGTATCGCCATGAAAAAAGTTATGGCCGAACAAGGTTTGGATTTGGATACAATTCCGGCCGGGTTTGATATTGGCCGTGCCATGCTTACCAAGATGATTGCCGATAAGCAAAATATTACTGCTAGCACGAGCATCTCGGAAGTTTATACCGACAGAATTATGGCCGGACTGGAAATTGTTACTCCGCGTATTGTGACCCAAGATTTAACTGTTGATAATATTAAAACTTTCTCCGGAGTCGGATTGGGTCTAGCCTTAAATAATGGGGAACTATTTAGTATTTTTGCCGCCGCCACCAACACCGCATCAAGCACCGAGGGTTCTACTTCCAGCACGCCGGTTATTACGTTTGATAATCTTGGTAATGGCTTCTTTGCCGGCAAGTTAACAGCTAATGAAATTAGCGCCAATCAGATTTTTGGCTTAAATATCATAACGGACAAGTTGTCATCGCTTTCTGATGTTGTCAGTGAAATGAATTCTGCTTCCAGCACTACTTCCACGTTAATTGTTGAAGGACTAGAAACAAATGTTCTAGAAGTAGAAGGAATAGCGGCCTTCCTAAATGGTCTTAGGGTAGCGGGACTCGCCACCTTTAATGGAGATGTGGTAGTAGAGGGAAATGTTAGATTAGCAAAACTTTTTGTAACTGATATTGAAAACCCATTAATCAATTCCATAACTTCTAGCTTGCAAACTCTCGCGCAAGAATTAAATAATACGACCACCACTCTTAATAGTTTGGCCGCGCAATTAGCTGAAAATACAATCCTGTTAAATACTTTATTCGCGTCCACCACCTCTGCCAGCTCTTCCGTGACATTTGATCTAAATACATTCGCGCAAAGCAGCGGTTTGCAGTTTGAAAACGCCGTAAGTTTCAGAGGCGGTTTGCAAGTTGACTCAATCGCGGCCATTTCTGGAGTTACAAGTTTGATGAATGTTCTACTACCGCTCCCACTTCCACCGAAGATTTGGAAGCACGCATTTTTGCCGAAGATATTCGCTATCTTGTCACCAAAAAGAGTGTGACCGGCTTCATTATCAAGTTAAATAAACCGGCGCCCGGCGACATAGTATTTAGCTGGTTAGCGCTGGCGGTTAAAGATGCCAAAATTGTACTTTCTACTTCCACTCCCATAAATATTACGCCAGAAGTTATTGCAGCTAGTTCCACAACAGCTTCATCAACTGCATCTGCTAACAATGAGCCGGATTCCAGGCAAGCAGAGGTAGCACCACCACCAGTTACTATTGATGTAATTACCTCTACTGTCAGTACAAGTTCGGAATCATTAGAACTAACAAATTCCGAAGAGAGCGCTCCGGTAGAATTAGATATTGCCACTTCTTCCCCTTAATTCTGTGAATAATCCACGGCGAGGTATTTTTGAAAATAAAAAATGTATGCTATAATTTTATAGTAAGCTTTTTTGTTAAAAAGGTCGTTATTATATAGGCTCGCGGTCTCTATATGAAATTATAAAAATTTTTCAATATACAAATTATATTTAATTAAATTTCAATCATACGTATGCCCACAAATAATTTAAAACTGGTCTCGGTAGTATTAGGAGTTTTAGTAATTGCCTTGGCTGGTACAAGCGCAGTGCTATATCAAAAAGTTCGCAAATTGAACGTTGATCCTCAAAAAGCAAGCCAGGAAGAAAATCAAAAAGTAATTGAAGCGGTTGGAAAATTAGTTTTGTTGCCCGAAAGTGAAGCTCCGACAATTGCCACGGTAACCGATCCGGAAAAATTAAAAGCCGAGCAAGCATTTTTTGCCAAAGCCGCTCAAGGCGACAAAGTTTTGATTTACACCCAAGCGCTTAAAGCAATCATGTATCGTCCAAGCGAGAATAAAATTATTGAAATTGCCCCTCTCGTTATCGGCAATCCAAACGCCGCTCCAGCCCCGGCTCCAGCAGCCCCAGCTTCAACAAGTGAGAACCAGTAGTTCTCCTTAGAAAGCCATAGGAAAATAGTATGGCTGTTAAAAAATTGGCTATATTTTTAGTATCAATTTGGTTGTTTTCGGCAACAGTTGTTTTGGCTCAAGAATTTAGCTCTTCTAACTTTGTAAATTCAAACCCGATTGTCAGTCTTAGCGGAGGCAAATCAACTTCTACAAATTTTCAATTGTTTAGCGGCACCGGACAGGTGATAATTGGAGAAAATTCCAGCACGGCTTTTGCCAGTCATGCCGGGTTTTTTTATTTTCCTTTTGTGTCTACTCCGGTTATTTCCGCCACAGCGGGCGATGCGCAAGTAGCTTTAACATGGACTTCGGCGGTAGGAGAATTGGGATTTAATATAAACGCCTATGCGGTTGGCCAGTCCACCAATTCCGGCGGGCCTTATTCTTTTACTAATGTAGGCAATGTTTTGGCCAGTACGCGTACCGGCCTTACCAATGGCACAACCTATTATTTTGTCATTCGCGCATTGGATTTTTTGGGTGATCCGGTTGTTACTTCTACTCAAGTTTCCGCTCAACCAGTCGCCGCGGCTAGCGGTGGGGGTGGAGGCGGCGGCGGGGGTGGCGGAGGAGGAGGTGGAATACCTACAGCCCCGCAAACAACGGTTATTTTTTCCGGCCGCGCTTTCCCCAAAAGTACAGTTACCCTCTTAAAAGACGCGCAAGTGGCGGCTTCTACCGTAGCCGGAACAGACGCAAATTTTAAAATAACCCTGTCATCTCTTTCGGCGGGTAATTATAATTTTGCTATTTATGGCGAGGATAAAGATGGAAGGCGTTCAAGCTTGCTTACATTTCCGGTTAGTGTTACGGCCGGAGCCACGACGAACGTGAGCGGAATTTTTATTGCGCCGACAATCGCGGTTGATAAGAGCGAGGTGAAAAGGGGAGAAAATATAGCGATTTTTGGGCAAAGCGCTCCGCAAGCCGATATTATTATTTCAGTTAATTCCGAAGAGGAATTTTTTGCCAAAACTATCTCTGATGCAAGCGGGGTTTATCTATATAATTTTGATACCACCGTGCTGGAGCAGGGAAGCCATACTACAAAATCCAAAGCAGCTATAGGCAATCAAGATATTAGCGGGTTTGGTTATTCGGTGAATTTTAAGGTAGGCACTAAAACTGTGATAAAAACCGCGCCGCAGTCTTTAAAAGGAGATTTAAATAATGATGGCCGAGTGAACCTGATAGATTTTTCCATCGGCGCTTTTTGGTATAAACGCGCGCTCGATTCTGCCTTTAAATCAACGGAAACAGCCGAGCTTAATGGAGATGGTAAAATGGACCTAACCGATTTAAGTATCATGGCTTATCATTGGACAGGTTAATATGAAAAAACTTTATTTTTATTTTGTTGTTTTATGTGCGCTGGTTTTACTCCAGCCCGCGCGCGCCGCTGATTTTTCTTTTAATACGTTGCCCAAAGTCGGAGTAAATCAGAATTTTCAAGTAGATTTTGCTTTAGATACGGAGATGGGGGAAATAAATGCCATAGAAGGCAACATAAGTTTTGATTCAAATATTTTTACCCTTAAAGAGGTTAGAAATACTGGTTCGGTCATAAGTTTATGGGTTCGGGATCCGCAACAAAATATAAGTGCAAATAGCGTAGAATTCGCGGGCATAACTCCGGGCGGTTACAACTCTCGTGGTTATAAAGCAACAATTTTTTCTTTGGTATTTAGTACTGCTAACGAAGGCACGGGCAGTATAACTGTACGTAATGCGCAAGCTCTGTTAAATGATGGCAGCGGCACTCCCGCCAAGGTAACAAGCAAGCCGATCATGATTACAGTGGAACAAGGCATTGTCTCGCCGCCAGTTGCAGCTGTAGAAGATACCGACCCTCCGGAACCAATTTTTGCCGAAATTATACAAGGTTCAAATATTGCTGATAATAAATGGGTAGTAGTTTTTTATGGCCAGGATAAAAAATCGGGCATCAGTCATTATGAAGTTGCTGAGCAGAAGGGGAATGTGGTTTCAGAATATTCTAAATTAACCTGGCAGCCGGCTCAAAGCCCGTATGTTCTGCTTGATCAAACGCGAGAAAGTTTTACTTATATTAAAGCTGTAGATAAGGCCGGCAATGAAACAGTGCGTGTTGTGTCGCCGCAACCAGCGCAAAAAATATATCAAAGTCTCTGGCTTTGGTGTATAATTATATTACTATCATTATTACTTTTAGGAGGGATCGTATGGCGGACAAAAAAATATTCCTCAAGAGTTTAAGCAAGACAATATATTGTTTGTCTTTTTTTGTTTCGTTTTTTATTGTCACAAATGCTTCCGCGGCTACTTTATATTTGTCTCCAAATTCCGGTGCCAAACAAGTTGGTAAAACATTTACGATTTCGGTTTATGTGTCCAGCGCCGACCAGGCTATGAATGCGGCTTCGGGAGAAATAGATGTGCCTACCGATAAATTGGAAGTAGTGTCTATTTCTAAGTCCGGATCAATTTTTTCTCTCTGGGCCCAGGAGCCTTCTTTTTCAGCTGGCAGTGTGCGGTTTGAAGGAGTCGTATTAAACCCCGGTTTCAAAGGTTCAAGCGGAAAATTAGTTACTTTTACCCTGCGAGCCAAGGCTGCGGGTGAAGCGGATGTGCGATTTTCCAGTGGTTCGGTGCTCGCCAATGATGGCAATGGCACAAACATTTTAACTGGTATGGGCTCGGCCAAGTTTACTTTAGGATCCTCTGGCCAGACTCCACCGGAAGAAATTCCTCAACCGGTAGAAACTGCAGGTGTGCCAGCTGCCCCCAAAGTTACTTCGTCCAATTGTCCTGATTCGGAAGGGGCCTGTGTAGGCAATAACCCCGCCTTTTCTTGGGTGTTGCCGGCGGGTATAACCGGTGTAAGTATCCTGGCCGATCGTAATTATAATTCCAACCCTGGTACCAGATCGGATGGCATCATGCGCGCTCATACCTATACCGATGTAGATGACGGTGTGTGGTATTTTCATATCCGACTCAGAAATTCGTATGGTTGGGGAGCGGTTACGCATTATAAATTCCAAATAGATACAAAAAAGCCGGATCATTTTGATTTGTCATTATATGAGCCGGTAAATCCGCTTAATCCGCGAGCAAAATTATCCGTAGATGCCAAAGATTCCGGTTCGGGAATAAAAAAGTATGAAATAAAAATAGATAGTGCAGAAGCGCAAACCTGGATAGACGATGGCAGGCATATATTCCAAACCGAACCGTTAGCCCCGGGCAAACACGCGATCGTGGCCAAAGCCATTGATGCGGCGGGAAATTACGTAACAGCGTCTTTGGAAATACTAGTAAACCCGATTGAAGCTCCAAAGATACTTGAATACCCCGAAGAAATTTCTACCGGTGAAACTCTTATAATAAAGGGTCAAAGCTACCCCGACGTAAAAATTACCCTATATATTCAAAAAGAAGGCGGAGAAACTACCCAGCAGTCGGTCAGAACCGACAGTAGCGGAAAGTTTAAGATTGCAGTTGCGGGTAAATTAAGCGATGGCGTATATTCAGTTTGGGCTGAAGCTGAAAATGACAGCGGCGCTAAGAGTAACCCAAGCGAGAAGCTAGGTGTTGTTGTTTCAGAGAGACCAATACTCAAGATCGGTTCTCTCATCGTAAGTTATTTATCCGTGGTCGTCTCATTGCTCGCCATAACCGCGTTATTATCAGCGCTCGCCTGGTATGGCTGGTATAAACTTCGTAAACTTACAGGTAGAGTGCAGCAGGAGGTAAAAGTAGTTGAAAAAAATATACATCAGGCATTTGACATGCTGCGTGAAAATACCCGTAAACAAATTACAACGCTGGAAAAAGTAAAATTAAAACGAGAATTGACCATAGAAGAAGCAAAAATTTTATCTCAACTAAAAAATAATTTGAACGCGGCGGAAAAGTTTATCAATAAAGGTATTGAAAAGATTGAGCGGGAGTTGAAATAACCAGGGCTGAAATCTTATATTAAGACGCGTCATTATCTTGGCGCGTTTTAGTTTGTATGATACTATTATATGGATATGAAAATACCATCTGTTTTAAAGAAATTCGCGTTATTTATTAGTATTTTTTTACTTGGCATCAATCCGGTTTTGGCTGAAACAGATGTTGCTTACTTCCCCAGCGCTACGAGCACTGCCGATTTTTTTCAAACCACTACCACAGCTGAGGCCATTCCGGCAACAACCGAAGCTCCTGTTGAATCAACCCGCCCGCTAGTATCAGAGCCAACAATTCGAGTGGGTTTATACAAAACCAGCGAAACTGTAAAGTTTAAATCAGAATTTCCATACGAAGTATGGGTGGGCGGTGTGTCACGAGGTATTATTGCCCCGGAAGATGTGGCCCAAATAAGTTATAAACAAGGTTTGTATACTTTAAAAAGCGAAAGCGTGGAGTTTGGTTCCTCTGATTATTTCCGACTGGTTCCATCAGACCCAAGTAATTTTTTTGTCCTCACAAATTATAACCGTCCTGTGGCTGGCCGCGCCAAAATCAACTTTAATGTTTATCGCGGCACTTTGGAATATAGGTATTCTCCCAAAAGCAAACTGCCATTTATTATAAATGAATTGCCGCTTGATCTGTATGTAAAAGGCATTGCCGAAACGCACGACAGCGCGCCCACCGAATATATAAAGGCGTTGTCAGTCGCCGCGCGTTCGTATGCGTACGCGCTGATTAGCAAAAATCCGCCAACTGAAAAAAGAATGTTTCATGTCTATGCCACCACGGCGGATCAATTATATTTGGGTTATAATTCAGAATTATACATGCCGAAATTTGTGGAAGCGGCTATGGCTACGGCTGGCGAACTCGTAACTTACAAAAGTAATCCAGTTATCACCTTTTATTTTAGCCGTTCAAACGGAAGCACCAAAAATGGCGGCAAAGACAGACCGTGGCTAAAGAGCGTAGTGGCCAAGTACGATAAAGGAAAGAAAATGTTGGGGCACGGGATTGGGATGAGTAACAGCGATGCCCAGCAACGGGCGCTAAAAGATAATTGGAGCTATAAAGAAATTTTAGAACATTATTACACCAGTACGACGGTGGAAAAAGTTTTTTAAATACTTAAGGTATTTTCTTCGTTCATTCGGAAATGAAAACTTGTTTTCATTTCACTCACTTTACTTGAAAATAAAAAGCCCCCGATGTAGGGGCTTCTTTGTTTTTAATTTTATGGAGTCGGAGGCGTATTATCGTTATGTTGGTTGTGAAATTTTCTATCTTCAGCCGCCAGATGCAAAATCTCTTCTCGCAGCTGGTCTGGATTAGAGACGTTTTTAAAGGTAAATTTTGGCACAGTGGCGGCCGTTTGCAGAATTATATTTCCGTAATGAAAAATAGACGGGAAAACCCCGTGCACTTCCGAACTGGCATCTTGAATTTGGTATAAATCAACCTCGGAAATTGTTCGGTGGAATAATCCTTTCTGCTCCATATCCAGAAGCCGGTCATTGGTTACGATCCATAAATCCAAATGGAACGTAACAAAGTGCGTATAAAAAAATAAAAAGCAGGATAAATAATAAATACTTCCGCCAAGCACCACGATCGTCCATCCAGTTCGGGTTTGAAAGTATGGCAAAAGAGATGACTCGGAAACCAGCCAGTATAAGCCAAGGGGCGCTATCAGAAGCAGTAAAGAAAAAATCACATAGGGCACAAAGGTTACGGGATGGCGGCGGCAGGTACGAACTATTTTTTCGTATGATTTTTGGTTAATGATATTGCTTAGTGACATATTAAAAGTTTAGAAATTCGTTATTGTTGCCGCCAGGCTGGAATAAATTACTAAAATTGCTTAAGTTCAGAGTAAATAATGGCTGCTGCCAATCTGTGCCCCGTAAAAAATACCAAGTGCCGTAAAAAGTTAAAACCGATAAAATTATAACCAGCATGGTTACAACAAAACTGTTAAAGTTGGTTGTGCCGGTTAAAAATATATGCCAAAAATTGATGATAAAAAATGTGAAGAAAACGAACAGGAAAATAGCGTACACAATGAGCAGGGCGTATAGAGGGACGGTGATCATAGAATATTAAATTATGAGTACTAAGTACGTAAGTGCTAAGTACTAAGTGCCAAATTTTGTTTTTTACAATTTAGTACTTATGCACTTAGTACCTAGTACTTAAAGGGTGCTACAACAGCGTTTGATTTTTAGGAGCATCGTACCCTAAATGAGTATATGCGGCTGGCGTGGCTTTGCGTCCTCGAGGCGTGCGTTCCAAAAATCCCATCTGGAGTAAAAATGGTTCGTATATAGTTTCAATTGTGTCCATCTCTTCGCTAATGGCTGCTGCCAAAGTATTTAACCCGGCCGGGCCCCCGCTAAACTTTTCTATTAGGGTTTGTAATAATCTTCTATCTGTCTCATCTAGTCCCAGTTCATCTATGGTCAACATGCCCAGCGCTTCGCTGGCAATTTTTTTATTTACGACACCGTCGTGTTTTACTTCGGCGAAGTCCCGTACTCGTTTAAGTAATCTGTTGGCAATACGCGGAGTGCGGCGCGAACGTTCGGCCACAATGGCTGTGGCTTCCGGCTCTATATCCATGCTTAGAAGTTTGGCGTTGCGGTTGAGAATTGTTTCAATATCTTTGTGCTCATAAAAATCCAAATGAAATGTATGCCCAAAACGATCTCGCAGCGGCGCAGAGATCATGCCGATTTTGGTGGTGGCGCCAATAAGAGTAAATTTTGCCAGCGGCATGCGTATAGTACGAGCAGCTGGGCCTTTGCCGATAATTATATCTAAAGAATAATCTTCTAGTGCCGGGTAGAGCACTTCTTCAATAGTTTTATTTAGGCGATGTATTTCATCTATAAATAAAATTTCTCCGTTTTGGAGGTTGGATAAAATCGCAGCTAGGTCTCCTACTTTTTCCAAAGCTGGCCCGGAAGTAATTTTAATATTATTGTTCATTTCTCTGGCAATAATGTTGGCCAAAGTGGTTTTGCCTAAGCCCGGATTGCCATAGAGAAGTATGTGTTCCAACATTTCGCCGCGTTTGTTGGCCGCAGCCATAGAGATTCCCAAATTTTGTTTTATTTGCGGCTGGCCGATAAAATCTTCTAATTTTTGTGGACGCAAAGTAATATCCAAAGCCACCTCTTCTACATCGGCTTCTGGGGTGGTGAGTCTGGATTGTTCTTCTTGGTCAGATGGTCCCATATTGATTTGGCGAAATCATGCCGCGCAATCGTCCGTTGAAGCGCGGCGCTGCCCACAATTATATCCCAAAAAAAACTCAAAGTCCACTTAACTCAAAAAATAAATTGATTTTTTGGAAAGCATAATTTATTAAGGTGTGGATAACTAATCGAGCATACTGTATTTGCTCTTAGATAACAGCAAACTAGCTCATTTGGTACAATTTTTTTAGAAATGGTATAATGAATTTCCACTCCTTTTTACTATATATAGTGTCTTAAATCAATTTATGATACTATATGGGCTAAAGGGGTTTAAACCAAAGTTAATCAAATTTCACTATAAATCATATGCAAAATGCCTTGGCAACCAAAACATTTGTTTTGGATAATGACTTCAAATACTCCCCAGAGGGGCTTCGTTTCCCTAGGCTTTTTACCAAAGACGGAGTTAGCCCATACGACATGTTCACCTATGAACTGCGTTCTTCCGTTATCCGAGAGCCAAGCGGCAAGATGGTATTTGAAATGAACGAAGTAGAGGTGCCAAAGACCTGGACTCAGGTAGCTACCGACATTTTAGCTCAAAAATATTTCCGCAAAGCGGGTGTGCCTCAATATGACGCCAGCGGCAAAGCCGTAATGGATGCGGAAGGAAAGCCGGTACTTGGCCCTGAACACAGTATGAAACAGGTGGCCCACAGACTGGCTGGTACTTGGCGTTATTGGGGAGAAAAATATGGATATTTTGCCAGTCCGGAAGATGCTCAGGTGTTCTACGACGAATTAGTCTTCATGCTTATTTCCCAGCGTGTGGCTCCAAATTCTCCACAGTGGTTTAATACCGGTTTGTATTGGGCTTATGGCATAAACGGCCCGGCTCAAGGCCATTATTATGTTGATCCAGATAACGGTGTGCTTACCGCTTCCGTAGATTCTTATACTCATCCCCAGCCACATGCTTGTTTTATTCAAGCTGTAAAAGACGACTTGGTAAATGAAGGCGGTATTATGGATTTATGGATTCGTGAAGCCAGATTATTTAAATATGGCAGCGGCACTGGCACTAATTTTTCCAATTTACGCGGTACCGGCGAAAAACTTTCCGGCGGCGGTACCTCTTCGGGCCTAATGAGTTTTCTTAAAATCGGCGACAGGGCAGCCGGCGCCATTAAATCCGGAGGCACCACTCGCAGAGCCGCCAAAATGGTGGTACTCAATGTTGATCACCCGGACATAGAAGAATTTATTGATTGGAAAGTAAAAGAAGAAAGAAAAGTCGCCGCTCTTATTGCCGGCGGCTATGACACTGCTTACGAAGGCGAAGCATACCAAACAGTATCCGGACAAAATTCCAATAATTCCGTGCGTGTTACTCAAGAATTTTTGGAAGCACTGGAGAACGAAGCAGATTGGGATTTGCTTGGTCGTATTAATAAAAAAGTAATTAAGACTGTGCCAGCTCGCCACTTGTGGGACAAAATTGCCAGCGCCGCTTGGGCTTGTGCAGATCCAGGATTACAATTTGATACTACTATAAATGACTGGCATACCAGTCCAAAATCCGGACGTATAAATGCTTCCAATCCATGCAGTGAATATATGTTCTTGGACGACACTGCTTGTAATTTGGCTTCCATAAATTTGGCTCACTATTATAATACAGATAGTTTTAGTTTTGATGTAGATGCTTTTGCTTACACCACCAGAATGTGGACAGTGGTTTTGGAAATAAGTATTTTGATGGCTCAGTTCCCAAGCAAAGAGATTGCTCAGAATAGTTATCTTTTCCGCACGCTTGGTTTGGGCTATGCCAATATTGGCAGTGTGCTTATGACAGCCGGTATTCCTTACGATTCACCAGAGGCTATGGCTTTTGCGGCTTCAATTACTGCCATTTTGACAGCCGAATCTTATGCCACTTCGGCAGAGATGGCAAAACATTTGGGCACGTTTGCCGGTTATGATTTGAACAGAGAAGATATGTTGCGTGTTATACGCAACCACAGACGCGCTGCCTTTAATGCTCCGGATGATGAATATGAAAATATTGCTGTTAAGCCTATGGGCATCAGTCCCGAGCACGCTCCGGCATATTTGGTGGCTGCAGCCAGAGAGTATTGGAATAAAGCCCTGGAAATGGGAGAAAAATATGGGTATCGCAATGCTCAAACAACACTTCTGGCTCCAACCGGCACCATTGGACTGCTTATGGATTGCGCAACCACCGGTGTGGAACCGGATTTCGCTTTGGTAAAATTCAAAAAATTAGCCGGTGGCGGATACTTCAAGATTGTAAATGAATCCGTGCCGGTAGCGCTGCGTGTTTTGGGTTATACTGAAAATCAAATCAATGACATAATCGGCTATTTGCGCGGTCGGGCTACCCTCAAAAATGCTCCGCACATTAACCATGAAAGTTTGAAAGACAAGGGTCTGACTAACCAGGAGTTAGAAAAGATAGAAAAATCCTTGGCTGGCGTATTTGAGCTGGCATTTGCATTTAATGTTTGGACTTTAGGAGAAGATTGCTTAAAACGGTTAGGATTCTCTAGCGAGCAGTATAACGATCCAAATTTTAATTTGTTATCTGCTCTTGGGTTTAGCGGTGAAGAAGTTGCCGCGGCCAATGAGTTTGTTTGTGGTGCTATGACTATAGAAGGCGCTCCGCATTTGCGCAAAGAACATTACGCAGTATTTGATACTGCCAACAAAAATGGAAAGAAAGGCCAGCGCTATATTCATTTCTTGGGTCATATTCGCATGATGGCGGCTGTTCAGCCATTCCTCTCCGGCGCAATTTCCAAAACTATCAACATGCCGCACGAAGCTACGCTTGATGATGTAAAAACCGCCTATGTTGCTTCCTGGAAATTGGGCTTAAAGGCCATGGCTTTGTATCGTGACGGATCAAAATTATCACAACCGCTTTCGGCAAAATCCGATAAGAAAAAGACCGAAGATGCTAAAGTTGAAACAAAAGTTGAAGAAAAAGTAATGGTGGAAGAAATAAAGACCGTCGTAAAAGAAGAAGCTCATAAGACCTATAGTTTATCAAGCGAAAATGAAGCGGTGATAAATCAAATGGTAGCCGAAGCGCAAGCTTTGATTAAATATAATCACGATGGATCCGTCCAGGGCAACCGCATTTATGTGCACGGCGAACAGCGCAAGATGCCATACAAGCGTGGCGGTATTACCATCAAAACCAAAATCGTCGGCCAAACACTGTTCCTGCGCACCGGTGAATATCCGGACGGCAGACTCGGAGAAATATTTATTGATATGCATAAAGAAGGTGCAGCCTTCCGCAGCATGCTTAACCTTTTTGCGATATCTATTTCCACAGGTTTGCAGTATGGCGTACCTTTGGAAGAATATGTAGATAAGTTTACCTTTACTCGCTTTGAACCAAGCGGCATTACCGATCATCCAAATATCAAATTCTGTACTTCCATTATTGATTTTGTTTTCCGACTCTTGGGCATGGAATATTTGGGACGCACGGATTTTGTGCAAGTAAAACCGACTGGCATCCAGAAAAATAAAGCCCAGCAAATGGAACAGCTTGCGGCCAAGTTAGGCGGACAACATGTGATGCCGTTATCTGATACTTCTGAAATTAAATCCCAAACAACCACTGTGCAAGCCACATTGCCAAATATGCCAAAAGCTGAGGCTGCGCAGGATACGAGTGCAGACGGGATTGGAAAACACTTATCAAGTATGATGGGGGATGCTCCACCCTGCGGTACTTGTGGACACATTACAATTCGCAATGGCGCTTGCTATAAATGTTTAAATTGTGGCAGTACCACCGGCTGCTCCTAAAATTAAAGTAGAAATCTGATTATGAAAACAACTCGCCCCCCATGCCCGTCGGGGCGAGTTGTTGTTTATAGGCATTAAATTCTTTCAGTTGTCATTCCGACTGAGCCTTAAGGCGAGTGGAGGAATCCCTTAAACACAGTATCTGCATTAACTTTGTGTAAGGGATCCCTCGACTCCCTCGCCTAGGCGAGTCCGCTCGGGATGACAAACGACAGGGGCCTTTCACTGTGCTCAGGGTGACAAAAAATAACAAAATATACTATGATGAAAATATATACCAAAACCGGAGATAAGGGCGAAACATCACTCTTGGGCGGAAAAAGAGTGAGTAAAAGCTGTGTGGAAATGCAGGTGATAGGTGAAGTAGACGAATTAAATGCGTCTTTAGGGCTGGTGGTGGCGCACTTGTCCTTTGTCATTCCGACCGAAGTGGAGGAATCCCTTAAACAAAAACGAGAGAGATCTCTCCGCTCGTCTGAAGACTCGGTCGAGATGACAAATACATTGATAAATTTTATTCAGAATATTCAAAGAGATTTGTTTAAGTTTGGTGCCGAGCTTGCGGCTCTACAAGGCCCGCTTGAAGGCAGTATAGAAAAAATAGACGATTCCAGAGTAAAAGAAATGGAAGTTTTCATTGATCAGTTCTGGAACGAATTACCACCACTACGAAATTTTATTTTGCCCGGAGGCAGTTTAGCCGGCGCGCAGCTTCATATGGCCCGCACGATTTGCCGTCGCGCCGAAAGGCAGCTGGTAGGTTTTAGCAAAACCATTTCTGTGCGAACAGAATTAAATATTTATTTAAACCGCCTTAGTGATTTTTTGTTTGCGGCCGCGCGCTATGTGAATTTTAAAGAGGGCGCGCAAGAAATAATAGTTTAAGCTAGACTTTTTATTACAATAATGGTAATATTTTTTTAGTTTGATACGCTCGGGTTCCGAGTTATTTGGTAGACATATAAAAATAAGTATTGCTATACGTATGCCATTATGGTATACTTGGTAATACTATGACAAGAAAAAGAAAATGGACAGAAAAACAATTGCGAGAGGCGGTCGAGAAAACTTTTAGTTATCGACAGGTATTGACAAAATTAGGTTTGCGAGAAGCCGGCGGTAACTATGAACAAGTAAAAAAATATATTAAAGAGCTCGGATTAGATATTAAGCATTTCAAAGGTAGGGGTTGGAATTCCGGACTTCGTGGTATTGGCAAACCGCGCATACCGTTAGAAGATATTCTTGTTAATGGGAGTAATTTTCAAAGTTTTAAATTAAAAAAGAGATTATTTACAGCTAAGTTAAAACCGCAACATTGTGAAGAGTGCGGATGGGCCGTACGATCAGCGGAAGGTTATTTGCCGTTAGAGTTGGATCATATAAATGGCAATCGTCATGATAATAGATTGATAAATTTACGTGTCCTGTGTCCTAATTGCCACAGTTTGAAACCTACGCACCGAGGCAGGCGTCGATATAAATAATAAATGGTCCAGTGGCGGAACTGGTATACGCACAGCACTTAAAATGCTGCACCGAAAGGTATGTGGGTTCGATTCCCACCTGGACCACTAGTTAAAGAGTTTTAATAAATAAATTTAATTTATAAAGGAGACACTGAATTTTTTCAGTGTCTTATAATAATATAATGGTATGAAATCAAAAGTGGCGCGCGTATTGGGAGGGTTGGTAATTTCGGTCTTGTCGTTGGTTGTATTTTTTAATGTATATAATCCGTCTACGGAGGCAGCGGTTAGCGGGTTAGTCGCTCATTTAAAATTTGATAATGATAGTTTAGATTCGGTTGGTCCTAATAATTTTGTTTTGCGCGGCACAGCTTCTTTTAGTCCGCTCGTAGCTCCGGTAAGCGGCAGTGTCACTTCGCTCTTCTTGGACGGAGGTATTGAATCCCAGGCTTTGGGAGGCGATGCGCTGTTTAATGGTTGGACCGGAGGCAGCGTTTCATTCTGGATGAGAATTAGCGGCGCCACTGCCAGTACCTGGGCAAACAGCACCGATCATGATTTGTTTTTTAAATACCAAGTTCTTCAAACCAGAGTATTTAAAGATGAAACAGGGCAATTAAAATTAATGACAACTCATAGTAATGGCACTCCATTCAGTACTTGGATCACCTCTTCTGCTTCCATTCCTACTGACACCTGGATTCATATTGCTACTACCCATACTGGCACTACCGCTTCTATTTATTTTAACGGTCAACCGGTTGGTACTGGCAGCACCGGCAACACTTTAGGAATTGCCAGCGCTGATATTTTTGAAATTTCTAGTTATGATGGCCGTTTTGCCGGTTATATAGATGATTTCCAAGTTTATAATCGCGCCATTACTCAGGCCGAAGCAGCCGAACTGGCAAACGCCACCGGCACTCCACCAGTACAAACCTATACCATTACATCCGCTGCCGACAGCAATGGCAGTATCTCCCCATCCGGTTCAGTGGTAGTAAATAGTGGTTCAAATCAAACTTTCAACATTACACCAAACAGCGGCTACCAAATTTCTAGCGTATTAGTTGATGGTGTTTCACAGGGCGCTGTTTCCAGCTACACATTTACAAATGTAACCGCAAACCACACCATCAGTGCTAGTTTTTCTGCTATTCCTCCAACTTCACATGCGATTACGGCTACTGCCGGAGCCAACGGAAGCATCTCACCGTCAGGCTCAGTAGTTGTAAATGATGGAGCTAACCAAGTATTTACCATAACACCAAATAGCGGTTATCAAATTGCCGATGTGTTAGTAGACGGTACATCTGTCGGTGCTGTTTCTACTTATACATTTAGCAACGTAACAACCAATCACACAATCGCAGCCAGTTTTTCTGCTATTCCTCCAACTTCTAGCGTTATCACTGCTAGCGCCGGAGCCAATGGAGCAATTTCTCCTTCCGGTTCAGTAGTTGTGACAAATGGAACTAATCAAACCTTTAACATTACCCCAAATAGCGGTTATCAAATTAGTGATGTTTTGGTAGATGATGTATCACAAGGTGTTATTTCTACCTATACATTTACAAATGTAAATACCAACCACACCATTTCAGCTTCATTCTCTCAAATCCCTCAATCTACTTATACAATTAATGCCTCGGCTGGTGCGGGCGGAACAATTTCTCCAAATGGAACCGTAACTGTCGCCGCGGGTAGTAGTCAAACTTTCAGTATCACTACCAATGCCGGGTATATTATTGCGAGTGTTTTGGTCAACGGCAGTTCCGTAGGTCCGGTTTCCAGTTATACATTCACAAACGTAAATTCCAATCAAACCATTTCCGCCACATTTACGACTGCACCCGGCGACGAAGGCACATTCCAAATTGATAATAATTATATTACCGGCCTAACCAATCCTACGGCCATGGCTTTTGCGCCGGATGGCCGGTTGTTTGTCACCGAACAAGCGGGCGCAGTTAGAATAATTACTCCGGAAGGACAGTTGCTCGCGACACCATTTTTGGTAACCACCAACATGCGCAGCGACGAAGAGCGCGGACTACTCGGCATTGCCTTTGATCCAAACTTTGCTACCAACAATTACATTTATATCTTCTACACAGAAAACTCGCAGGGTTCCCGCCTAAGCCGTTTTACTGCTAATGGAAATGTGGTTGTTCCAGGCAGCGAACTCATCTTGCTTGAGTACGCAAATATTTCCGGTAATCACCGCGGCGGAGATATTCATTTTGGTCCGGATGGAAAACTGTATCTATCCCTTGGTGATGCGGGCGAACCATTAAATTCACAGTTAGTTGATAATTATAATGGTAAGATTTTACGTTTAAACAGTGATGGTACTATTCCAAATGACAACCCAACCAGTTTTGTTAACACTTCCGGTCAAACATTGACTCCAGCCGGACAGTACCGCGCTATTTGGGCTTTCGGTTTGCGTAATCCGTACAGATTCTCCTTCAATACAATAAATGGTTTGATGCATATTAACGATGTGGGCGCAGGTTTATGGGAAGAAGTAAATGTTGGCAATGCCGGTATAAATTACGGTTGGCCAACCTGTGAAGGTATATGCTCCAACACATTTGCCCGCAACCCAATCTATGTTCATGAACGCGGCATAGAAGGCTGTGCCATTACCGGCGGCGCTTTCTATACTGGCAGCCAATTCCCAGCAACATATTACAACAACTATTTCTTAATTGATTATTGCTCAACTTGGTTAAGATATCTCAAAACAGATAATTCATCCGCGACCTTTGGTCTTTCCGTGCCACAATTTTCTGTGGACTTGAAAACCGCGCCGGATGGCAGTCTGCTCGTGGCTGGTCATGGATCGGGCATAATTTCCAAAATTACATTTGTTGCCAGTAGCACAAATCGTAATCCGGTAGCGGTTATGTCTGTTAATCCAACTTCCGGACCATCGCCGTTAGTTGTAAATTTTGACGGTTCCGGTTCTTCCGATTTAGATAACGACGTACTTACTTATTCGTGGGACTTTGGTGATGGTAATACCGGAAGCGGAGTTACTACCGCTCACACATACAATGCAGGCGGCGCTTATACTGCCAGTTTAACGGTATCAGATGGTAATGGTGGAACCCACTCTGTTACCACCGGTGTTATGGTGGGTGCTCCGCCATCAGCAAGCATAACTGTTCCAGCTGAAGGTTTATTGTACACTGCTGGTGACACAATAAACTTTGCAGGTACTGCTACCGATCCAGACGATGGCGTATTGCCAGCCAGTGCGTATAGCTGGACTATTGTTTTCCATCATGATGCTCACACCCATCCTCATCTAGGACCTGTAACCGGTGTTACGAGCGGTTCATTCTCTATACCAACTTTCGGTCATACCGAAGACAATGTTTGGTATAGAATTAATTTGACTGTTACAGATTCCAACGGTCTTCAAACAACAGTAAGTAGAGATGTACTTCCAAGAAAAGCAACTATAACAATTGATTCCAATATCACAGGCACAGAAATTTTGCTTGATGGTTCACCGCAAATTACGCCATATACTTTTGTGGGCGTAGCCGGAGTACAGAGAACTCTGGGAGTAAATTCTCCGCAAACCGTAGGCGGACAAGGATATGAGTTTAGTTCATGGTCAGATGGCGGCGCGGTCAGCCATGTTATTTCTACACCAAGTGCCAACACAACATACACGGTAACTATGGCAACTCAGACCACTCCAACTCTGCCACTACCGACGATTTATTGGAAATTCAATAATAACGTAACCGAGTCAATGCAGGGTATTACCACGGTTGGTAGAGGCACAATTGTATATAGTACTAATGCCGCACCGATTGCGGCCGCCAATGCCGCTTCGTTATCCTTTAATGGCGCGGTCGGCACATATCTTGCGACTGATGGCACTTTGATTGTAAATGGTTGGAATCAAGCCACGGTATCAACCTGGGTAAGAATTACGAGCACCACCTACAATTCATGGTCAAATAATAGTTACCATGCACAGCTCTTCAAGTACCGCATTTTGCAGACCAGACTCCAGAAAACTTCAACCGGTTTGAAATTTGTGGCTACTCACAGCGATGGCACTCCGTTTGGTACGCACATTTATTCTTCTTCCGCGATACCGCTTAACACCTGGGTAAATTTGGTTTCTGTTCACCAGGGTACAAATGTAACATTGTATATCAACGGTCAATTGGCTGGCAGCGGCAGTACTGGCAAGACTTTGGGCGCAGCTAGCACCGATGGCTTAGATATTATCGGCCACGGCGGAAATTACTCAGGATTATTGGACGATATACGCCTCTACAACACCGCTTTCTCACAGGCTCAAGTCGAACAACTCCCTCTTCAGTAAAAAAATCAGTAAAACAAAACCCGCTCAACGCAAAACGTCTGAGCGGGTTTTGTTTTTTATGATATAATATGTGCATGAAACGCATATTAAACCAAAAAGGATTTTCACTTCTGGAAATTGTTTTAGCCACCGCAATTTTTTTGTTATTTGCCCTCGGTATTTATAGCGGCATCAGTTTGATTTTTAAAGTTGTCTACCAATCGCGCATGCGAATTTTGGAAACCGCGCTTTTGGCTGAACGTTTGGAGGTCGTACGTAATTTGCCCTATAACGATGTTGGTATTATAAACGGCGTACCAAGCGGTGTGTTGCCATATTCCACCACTACCGTGCGCAATGGCCAGACATTTACTATTATTACAACCGTAAGAAACGTAGACGATCCATTTGACGGAACGCTCGGTGGCAATCCCAACGATACGGCTCCGGCGGATTACAAGCTAGTGGAAATGTCCGCCATTTGCAATAGTTGTTCCCAACAGAAAGCCATAATATTAAGTACGGTTGTAGCTCCTAAACAACTTGAAGGAGCTAGCGAAAACGGCGCGCTATTTATCCAAGTATTTGGATATGACGGTCTGCCAATTGCCGGCGCTAGTGTTACTGTAACCAATACAGCGCAAACCCCAAATGTGGTAATAAATGACGTAACGGATAATAGCGGCTATTTGCGTATTATAGACACTCCCACCGGCACACAAAGCTATCACATTAAAGTCAGTAAATCCGGCTACTCAACCGATTATACCGTACCGGTTAGCGGCAGTGTGCCCACGCCGATAAAACCTCCGTCTAACGTCGCAAGTCAAACAATTACCGATATTAGTTTCTCTATAGATCAGTTGAGCAATTTAGATTTAAATTTTCTTACTTCCGTCTGCGCGCCGGTGGCTAACATGCCTTTTAGCATTCATGGTGAAAAAAAGATCGGAACGGATCCGGATGTGTTTAAATATGATAAGAGTTTAACCGCGAGCGCCGGCGGCAATTATAGCTTTGCCAATTTTGAATGGGATAAATATCATATTACAGTTACCGGAACTACATATAACATCGGCGGATCAACTCCTTTATTGCCGATAGATTTAACCCCGGGTTTAACGCAAAATGCTTCGGTAATTTTATATCCGTACTCTTCTCATTCATTGCTTGTAAAAGTAAAAGATGCCGGCACCGGATTGCCGTTATCCGATGCTACCGTGCATCTTACGGCCACTGGCTACGATGAAAGCCGGGTAACCGGTTATGGTTTTGTGCGACAAACCGATTGGAGCGGCGGCGCTGGCCAGACGGATTACATAGACCAAACAAGATATTTTAACGATAATGCTAATATAGATAAAAATTCTCCCAGTGGCGATCTAAAATTAAAAAAAGTTGGCAATACGTATCTCAATAGCGGTTGGCTGGAATCTTCCACCATTGATTTAGGCACAGCCGCAAATTTTAACAATATAGTTTTTTCTCCTTTATCACAACCGCCGGAAGCTGGCATTAATCCGATTACGTTTCAACTTGCAGTCAGCAACTCCAGCAGCCCTAGTCAGTGGGATTTTGTTGGCCCGGGAGGTTCAGCGAGCGCTTATTATACGGCTACGAGTACTTTGATTTGGAGTGGACATAATGGAAACAGATATTTACGGTATAAAGCATTTCTAAATACTGAAAATACCTCTTTTACGCCAACACTTTCCGAGGCTGCCTTTACCTATATCACCAGCTGCGTCCCCCCAGGCCAGATATTTTTTAGCGGCCTATCTGCTACCACTTATACCTTGGATGTTTCTCGCGCCGGATACATTACCAATAACGGCACCATTGATGTCAGTGGCGCTACGGAAACTGTAGTAAATATTTCACCAGCCAGTTAATTATGCAAGTTTTTTTTAATCAAGTAAAAAGCGATCGTAGAGGCATTACCTTGGTGGAAGTGATTGTATCCATTGGGATATTTAGTTTTTTGGTCGTGGCTATTACGGCTTTATTTTTAACAAGCTGGAAATATAATAAGATAGTTTGGGAACAGCTAAAAACGCAAAATGAAGGACGCAAGGTGACCAGAGATTTTACCAATGAACTTCGCGTGGCATCTCTTTCCAGCATCGGCGCGTATCCGATTGAATCAGCTTCAAGTTCTCAAATTGTTTTTTATGGCAATATTGATGCTGATACCGTGAAAGAAAAGATAAGATATTTTTTATCAGGCAGGACTTTGAAAAGAGGTGTAATAGAGCCATCCGGTTCGCCGCTAACTTATAATTCTGCCAATGAAGTTATTGTTGATTTAGCGTATGATTTAGTTACTTCCACCGTACTTTTTTCTTACTATAGCAGCGGTTATACCGGAGCGGAGGCGCAGCTTCCCAGTCCGGTTGATGTTACGCAAATTAGAGTGGTCGGCATCTCGCTCACTTTAGAAGAAGATCCAAACGCGTCGCCCGTTCCATTTTATATAGAATCAAAGGTGATGTTAAGAAATTTGAAAGATAACTAACGAAGTTAATAGGTACTAAGCGCATAAGTACTAAGTTTTTTACAATTATCACATACGTACTTACTTGCTCAGTACTTAATGTCACTATGTTAATAGATACACTTAAGAAATTACAAAGACGATTTCATTCCGATAACCGTGGAAACATCCTGCTTGTTGTAATGATTTTTGGAACAATTAGTTTGACCGTAATCGTACTCGGCCTGACCGGTTACGCGGTTTCCGAGAATTCTGCTTCCAATAAAAAACATAATAGCGAAATGGCTCTGCAAATAGCCGATGCCGGTGTAAATTATTATCGCTGGCATCTGGCTCATAATAAAACCGATTATTACGATGGCAATAGCACGAGTACGCCGGGGCCCTACGTGCATGATTATCTAGATAAAGACGGAACCGTTATTGGACAGTATTCTCTGGAGATTACCCCGCCATCACCGGGCTCTTCAGTCGTTGAAATAAAATCAACGGGTTGGTTAAGCTCTCAGCCAAATAGCCGGATAATCATAAAAGCCAGAGTTGGTTTCCCGTCGCTTACGGACTATGCTTTTTTAACCGCTACCGATGCTTGGATTGGTGATACGGAAGTTACTCACGGAAAGTTCCATGCCAACGGCGGTATTCGTTTTGATGGTGTTGGGGATGCGCCTATTACCAGCGCTATGGCGACTTATACCTGTAAGGGCGATCAAGGCTGTGGCAATGATGAAAAACCGGGTATTTGGGGTCAAGGCGGCCCTACTCAATATTGGAAATTTCCTGTGCCAGCCAAAGATTTTACAGCTGTTACCGCCAGTCTAGCTCAGATTGAAGAAAATTCCGACCCAGAGGATGGCGGCATTAAGTTTAGTTCTTCCGGTCAACAGGGTTGGCGTTTGCAATTTACTTCTTCCAGTCAGTTCACTGCATATAAAGTTTTAACGACTAACTGCTACAAAGCAAAGGACGTGGGGAGTAATAGCTGGTTTTGGCCATGTATAGATGCGGCATCTTATGATAGTGGCACCGTTTATAATATGCCGAGTAATGGATATATTTTTGTAGATGATACTGTGTGGGTAGATGGGGTAGTAAGAGGGCGTGTTACGGTTGGTACTTCGGTGGGAAAATCCATAATTATAAATGGTAATATTATATATACTGCTAAAGATGGTACTGATGTACTAGGGCTTATCGCTGAACAAAATGTTCTTATACCTAAAAATTCTCCTGATGATCTGGAAATAGACGCTGCCCTGTTAGCCCAAAACGGCGCGGCAAAACGCTATTACTATTCCAGCAATACTAAAAATAGTTTGTTGATATACGGCTCAATAATAACCAACAAAGCTTGGACCTGGAGTTGGGTAAACGCCAGCAGCGTGGTCATTTCCGGCTATGTTAATACAGATGCCACCTATGATGCTAACCTTACCTATGGCCCGCCGCCAGGATTTCCCGTTGGTTCGGAATATAATTTACTGAGTTGGGAGGTAGTGAAGTAATCGTTCCGCATGCTTGCTAAAAGCAAAAGCTTCGCTTATAATTAAAGAAATATCACAAACCCTTTTGAATCATGAATTACGAATTACGAATTAAGAATTATGGGAGACAGACAACCATGATTGATAATTCATGATTCTTAATTCATAGTCTTTATGTCTAAAATTACAAAACTCGTTATTCCCGTGGCCGGTCTAGGCACCAGATTTTTACCCGCCACCAAAGCGCAGCCCAAAGAAATGTTGCCGGTCGTAGACAAGCCAATTATCCAATACGTGGTAGAAGACGCGGTAAAGTCGGGTATTACTGACATTATTATGGTAACAGGGCCTAGCAAGAGGGCGGTAGAGGATCATTTTAGTCCAAATTACGAACTGGTAAACTTGCTTAAAAAACAGGGGAAGGAAGATATTGCTGAAGAAGTAAAGAAAATTGCCGATTTGGCTAATTTTATTTTTATTCGTCAGAAAGGGCCGTATGGCAATGGTACGCCTGTTTTATGCGCCAAAGATATTATTGGCGATGAGCCGTTTGCGGTGATGTGGGGGGATGAATTTTTTTATGCGCCAAACAAACCACAGCTCAAACAACTTATAGAGGTATATGAAAAATATGGCGATCCGGTTATTACTACTTGTAAAGTAAGTAAACAAGATACAAAAAAATATGGGATTATTGACGCGAAAGAAGTGGAAACCGGCATATATCAAGTGAAAAATATCGTAGAAAAACCTGGTCCGGAAAAAGCGCCGTCTAATCTGGCAATTCTTGGCGGCTTTATTTTAACACCGGACATCTTTGAAGCTCTGGAAAAAACGAAATTGGGCAAAGATGGAGAGTTGTGGCTGGCAGATGCTCATACCAAAGTTTTGAAGAAGCGGCCTTATTACGCCTGTTTAGTTGATGGCACATATTATGATACCGGTTCAAAACTTGGCTACCTCAAAGCCAATGTTGATTTTGCTTTGCGTGATAAAAAATTAGCGGATGATTTTAGAGATTATCTAAAGAGTGTGATATAATGGAGGTGAACGAGAATTGTCAGCGCTAAATCCTAAATCCCAAATCCTAAATTCTAAACCATAGTTTGTCTGGTTTATTATGAAAAAGAAATTACTTCCTTTAGTTATCTTAATTCTAGTCTTGCCGCTAGTTGGTTTGGGTTGTAAGGGCTTGTCAAAGGAAGAACAAGCGGCTACCCAGCGTGTAACCCTGGAGTATTGGACAGTGTTTGATGATGTGGATGCCATGCAAGCGCAGATAGACAAGTACAAGGCGGATAGGCCATATTTAACCATAAACTTAAAACAACTTCGCGTTGACGAAATCTATCCGCGTCTTTTAGAGGCTTTGGCCGAAGATCGCGGGCCGGATATAATTTCCGTGCGGAATCGCTGGATGACTTTTTATAAACCAAAACTGGCGGCCATGCCGGGAAGTGTTTCCGACACCACCGTGCGCGTAGAAAAAACCACGCTTGGCACCAAGACTACGGTCAGTACTGTAAACCAAAATTTATTAACGCCCAATCAATTGGAAAAGGAATATGTGCAGGCGGTTAAAAATGACGTAATCATGGATAATCAAATCTACGGCCTGCCTCTTTCACTTGAAAACATGGCGCTTTATTATAATAAAGATTTGTTAGATAGAGCCAACATTGCCGAACCGCCAAAAACTTGGGAAGATTTTCAAGAAGCCGTTAAAAAAATAACCAAATTTGATAGAACCTCGGGTAATATTGTGCAGGCCGGCACCGCCTTGGGTACGGGCAACAATATTTCCGGATTTGAAGATATTATATATATACTTTTTAAACAAAGCGGCGTTAATCTTATTAAAGACGGTCGGGTGAATTTTTCTACTCGCGATCAGGCAAATCCAGCCATATCAGTCATGAATTTTTATACGGATTTTGCCAATTCTTCGCGTGATACCTATGCCTGGAACGAAGATATGGCAATGTCGCTGGATAAATTTATTAATGGATCCCTGGCATTTTTCTTTGGGTACAGCTATCACTATCCGGTCATCAAAGCCCGCGCCCCGCAGTTAAATATGGCGGTGCTGCCAATGCTACAGCTCAATCCCGAGCAGCCGGTGAATGTCGCAAATTATTGGGTGCAAGCAGTTACCGATAAATCAAAACATAAGAACGAAGCTTGGGCGCTGCTCAATTACTTGGCTCACTCCAAAGTCACCAAAGATTACCTAGAACAATCCGGTCGTCCGGCGGCTTTACGCGCCTATATTGCGGGCCAGCTTGATAATGACCAGTTGTATCCGTTTGCTTCGCAAGTGCTTATTTCCGATAGCTGGTATAAAGGAAAAGATTACGACGCGACGGTAAAAGCTATGGCAGATATGACTCATGAATGGCTCTTGCCGGCTCCGGAAGGCAGAGAGTTGCAATGGAAACAGGAAGTGTTAAATCGGGCCGCGTCTAAAATAAATCAAACGTTTTAATAAAAGATTAAGC
>JACOYB010000007.1 GCA_016182085.1 Candidatus Magasanikiibacteriota bacterium
GAAAAACTTGAAATCGTCAAAAAGCACACCGGTGGGCGGGCGGAATTCCTCCCCCAACCCCTCCTTCCGCCCGTCCTATTCCGTAAATTCCCCTCGTAATTTTTCGTATCCCCGCTGCACAGACCGAAATAGTCGCTGACCCAAGCGATTATTTTTTTATAGGGGAAATAACTCTGGAATCAGATTGACTATAGTTAGGCAAAAAGTTATTATGTAGATAACATCGAAAGTAAGGCCGTTTAATCATTTGAAATTTTTCTTAATCACTATGTCAGAAAGAGAGTTAAGCGTAGATGAAAAAAAAGCTATATTAAAGATATTACTTCTTAGCGCAGGGCGTTTATGGGCTCAAGTAGCCGCTAAAATAAAAGAGAACAGCAGAATTGACTGGCGAAAAGATCCGGAAGTATATCGTGAGAATAGTAGGCAAGGACATGAATATGATATGGAACGACAAAAAAAACTGAAAGAAGCAGAGCCTATTTTTTTATCTTTAACTAAAGAAGATCGCGCTGCAATCCTTTTTGAAATAGAAAAGCAATTAGCAGTTGAACATTTGGATATAGATGGAATGACGCCTAGTTTTGATATAGTAAAAAATGCTATGGAGTGGAATGACCCAGAAAAATTAGCAAAAACCATAACTCAAAAAGAGACATCCGAGCTTTTGGGTAAAGCCGTGCGTGAAGAATGGCCTGATGATCAACTTCGGCAAGAGCTTGAGAGCTTAATTAAAAGTAAATGGGGTGAAGAAGCTCTTGAAGATGCTCAGATTACAGTTTCTGTAAAGGACAGAATGTTAAGTTATGAGGGATTCGGCCCGGGCTTCGATGCTCATGTAAAAGAAGATGGCTCAATGTATACCCCTGAAGAGGTAGTTGGTATAGTTGAATCTAGCTTGCGTGGAAAAGAAGATGAGCCAGTAAATTAACTATGGCTAGTTATTTTTAACCAAATAAGTTCCAATCTCATCCCGCAAGACCTGAAAGAAAATAAAGTATCTAATAACCTTGTTTTTTGGTATACTAAATAAAGTTGGTTAAATTTTTAATTTAAAATTCGTATGTGGGCAAGCGTTAATTATTTGGCGGTGTTGGCCGCAGCCGTGGCTTCAATGCTTATCGGCAGTATTTGGTATGGGCCTTTATTTGGCAAAAAATTTATGGCCGCAATGGGGATGGATAAATGGACTCCGGAACAACAGGCAGCGATGAAGAAAAAAATGTGGATGAGTTATGTGGGGCAATTTATCGCCAGCACGGTGATGTTTTATGTTTTAGCCGGAATAATTGTCGGCTTTGCCCAGGTTGGTTGGGCCAAAGGAGCAATGAGCGGACTAATAATGTGGCTCGGCTTTGTTTTGCCGGTTAAAGTTGGTGATGTCGCTTGGGGCGGAAATAAAACGCTTTTCTGGTTGGAAAGTTTGAATATGTTGCTTACGCTGCTTGCAGCCGGTGCAATTTTGGGCACTTGGATATAAATTTAGTTTTTTAAACATAAAATAATCCTCCGACGTAACATCGGAGGATTATTTTAATTTGTGGTATAATACAAAAATCTAATTCTTAACTTCTGCTAGTATGCAAAAAATACTTATAGCCCTTTTTGCCATTTTTGCTTTTTTATCTAGTGGAGTGGCCGCCAGCGCTGCCACCTGGAAACCGGTAACACCGGAAGGGTATGCACCGATTACCTGGGCCAAAGCTACAGGCATTGCCAGTTTTTTTAAAGCGCCAAGCGGCAGCGGGTCGTTAGATTTTTTGACCCGTATTTATCTGCCTCAAAATCAAATTCAATTTATTTTTTCCACCACGAGCGAATCGTTAGATTGGGGGCTGGCTAATACCACTTTTGTTACAAACATTGGTATTGAATATTCAACACCGGCAGTCGTTGCTCCAACCACTACCGATGATCCATTTGGAAATGCGCAAACTTCCACGCCTGTTGTAGTGCCAATTACGCCAGTGGTCAATCCATACCACAACTTTGCCTTCCCGCGATTTGTTGCCGAACAGGGCAAGAGAATTTCCGCTGACAATAAGTTTGTTTGGAACGCGCCATTTTTTAATGTTACCTTGCCAACATCCGATTTAAGTATGGGGATGAAATATACAGTTGGTACCACAACCATTGTTTCCAGCGGCAGCCGTCCGGATTTTGATATAGCCAGTTCTCGCCGTATGTTGCTTATCAATAACCGTACCGGCCGCGCAAATATTCAGGAATTTGACGCCGAGATTTTTGTGGGCGCAGCCAGCGGCGATCAGGCATTTGAAAGTTTTGCGCCGGATGTAGGAAAAAGCGACGGTGTTGGGACCGCTCGGTTATTTATCGGTGTCATGCCAAACAAACAGGAGCTTGTAATTTATTGCAGCCAGTCGGCCACGGTGGGTGAAGCTAGCCGTGCGCTTAGTCTTGCCGGAGTGCCGCTGGAAAATCAATTACAAGCGGATGGGGGAGGCAGCGCCAGTTGCGGTTATAATTTGCCAGGACAATATTTTGTAGAACCAAACCGTACGTTGCCGGTAATGATGGGAGCTTCCACGCTGCTGGGCAGGGGCAATCCGACAACCGATGGATTAAATGTTCGTAGTGGTCCAGCTACAAAATATTCCGTAGTTACAAAAATAAATAAAAATATAACTGTTCGTATTCTTGAAGAAAAGACAGGCTGGTATAGAATTGGCGATGGTCAGTGGGTGAGTAAAACGTTAATTAAGAAACAATAATCGCGATAAGTTTTTCCTCTATGCGTCAGATGTTGTTATATGTAAAGATTTTCATTGGCGGAGGAATTTTCGGCTGGGGAGTAGATACTGCCTACCGTACTCTTTATGCTGGAAAATACTTGCCCGGCACACTGGTGCCATATTTTTCTCTTATCTATGGCATGGCCGCGGTAATGCTTTTTGTACTTTTTAGATTTGCCAGATTAAAGTTTTGGCCCAGCGTATTTGTTGGCACAATTTTGTGTGTGGTTCTAGAGCTTTTTGGCGGAATCGTGTCTTTGTCTTTGCTTGATTATCGTTTGTGGGATTATACTGCCAGTCCGTTTAATTTTCGCGGGTTTATAAACCTTGAGCATAGCACATATTGGTTTGTCTTAACTTTCTTATATCGTATGTCTTATAGGCCAATCCATAGACTTTTCCTTAGATAATTTTGCGTGTATAATATAAAAGTGTTTTTAATTAATTTTATTATGTATAAAACAAAACTTTCTTTGTTGGCAGTGCTAGTAGGCGTAGTTTTAATGGGCGCTGGTTGTGTTAAATCAGACACAAGTACAAATACAGACGCCGTAGTTGCGCCTACACAAGGCCAGCCTTCGTCAGAACCGGCTGGTGGAAGCTTGCCGACATCTGCCCCAGCCGCTTCATCTGCGAGCGAACCGGCAAGTAAGCCGACTGATACCGCGCCAGCCAAATCTGAGCCGTCCACCGCCCCAGACCAGCCTACACAAAGCGCTCCGGTTCCAACTCCTCAATCAACTCCAGCGCCAATGCCTGCGCCTGCCCCGGCACCAGAACCAGCCCCTGCGCCTAAAAAAGTTAGTGCCGCTATTGCCGGATTTTCTTTCCAACCAAACAGCATTACAATTTCTGTTGGCGATACGATTACCTGGACAAATAACGACGGCGCGCCCCATACGGTGACGGCCGGGGAGGGTTCATTTGATAGCGGCGCCTTGTCTTCGGGAAGAACTTTTAGTAAAACTTTTACAACAGCCGGCACTTATTCGTATGTATGTAATTTTCACGGCTCCATGCATGGCACCGTTATTGTTAAGTAATAATTTTGGAAGACAAGGATTATGCCGAACCTAAAGAATCTGCTGCCTATTAAATACTTCATGGTTGCATATCTCGGTTTCTTGCTTTTGTTTTCCTCGCTATACTTCAAGGATATAAAAATGTTTGGCAGCGGTCTGCTAATAGCGGTATTTTATTCCGCCTATGATTTGATTTGGACATACTGGCGCGATCGGGTTTGGTATCTGCCAGTTTCGTCTTGGGTATCGGCTTTGGTGCTCTCTGTTGCCGCCTTGCCCAACCCGTCTCTAATTTTAATTATTGTTTTGCCATTTTTGGCTGTGGCCACCAAACAGCTTCTTCATTTTGGCAAAAATCGCCATGTTTTTAATCCCGCTGCCAGCGCGCTGGCGATTGTGGCGATTTTTACGCCGATTGTTTCTTGGTGGGGGGTAGCGGCGGCTAGTCTTGGCTCGTCGGCATGGCTGTTAATTTTTATAATCACGGCGGCCATAATTATTCTTTGGCGGCAAAGCCGCTGGCATATAACCGGCGCATTTTTTCTTTCCTATTTATTATGTTTTAGCATTTTGTCATTAAGCGCCGATGTGGAAGCAAGCCAATTGCCGCGCTTGATTTTTTCATCAACATTCAACGGTGTAATAATTTTCTTTTCCACGGTAATGCTTATTGAACCACTTACCTCAACATTTGTCACCAAGCGGCAAGAAATATTTTATGGAGTTTTGGTGGGCGTAGCCGCAGTAGTTATTACTTATTTAGCCAGGAAATTTAATTTATATAGTTTAGATCCATTAGTATTCGGCCTTTTGATCGGCAATTTGGTTATCAGCCTATGGTTTTTACCCGGCAAAGAGAAACAGAAAAAATGCGTAAATTGTTCGTGTAGCAAAGAGGTAACAAAAATTTCAGATGAGCCCTCTTATTGGTATAGAGATGTGCCAACCACAGTGCGTTTTCCGACGCTTAAAGGCGATAATAATTTTGATGTGGCTATTATTGGCGGCGGAATGGCCGGTGTTTCGGCCGTGTATTTTTTATCTAAAGCCGGAGTTAAAGTGGCCGTGGTTGAGGCGGGCACGATTGGCAGCGGAGATTCAGGCTACTCCACCGCTTGCGCTACCAGGTTTTTAGAAAATATAGATGCGACTTTGAAAGCTTGGGAGGCGAGCGATGCCGCGATTAGTTTATTTAAAAAAACAATCGCTGAAGAAAAAATTAATTGCGACTGGCAGGGTATTGATGCGTTTTGTTTTACAAAGCAAACAGATAAAAAATCATTAGCAGATTTTTCTAAAACTTTTAATCGGCTTAAAGAAAAAGATTTTAGATTTGAGATGTTAGATAAAGATGAAGCAAGCAGAGCGTTGGGAGTTGGAATAAGCCAAGCGTATCGCAGGCAGAATTCAGACGGTATTTTTCATATCCGTAAATTTTTATTGGCTTTGGCGGAGAAGGCCGTAAAAAATGGCGCGGTATTTTTTGAAAATAGCGAAGTGATAGATATTGTACAGGGTGAAAAAATAATTATAAAAACTAAAGAGGGGAGTATTGCCGCATCTCAGCTTATTGTCGCTTCGGGTCTTCCTTCGGCTAAATTTTTCCCGGCGGTGGCAAATATTATTCGCAGTTCTATAAGTTATATAATTGATATAAAGTTTTCTGGCCAACCGCCGCTGCGAAATGGATTTTTTTGCGACGATTTAGATCCATATCATTATTTTCGTTCGGTAGGGGAAAATGAATTTCTTTTGGGCGGGGAGGATTGGTTTGTAGACGAACCAAAACCAAAAGGAAATCCGCATGAAAAATTGGAAACGTGGTTAAAAGATTTGGCAGGAGAGAAAAATCAGTTTAAAATAATAAATAGCTGGCAAGGGTCTATTTTTTCTACGGCCGACACCCTGCCTTTGGTTGGCCCGCATTCGGTTTATGGGAATAATGTTATTTTTTTAACCGGTTGGGTGGGCAATGGCACAGCCCAAGGATTTTTTGGTGGCAGCATAGCCGCGGATTTGGTAATGAATAAAACTAATCCCTTCCAAAATATTTTTGCCTGTGACAGAGATTTGGTTTGGCCAAAAAATAATAAAACTAGCATTTTAAATATGAAAAAAGATAAAAAATTTGCTAATTTGCAGGAGGATAAAGGCGAGGTGGTGGAATTGGATGGTAAAAAAGTGGCGGTAGTTAAAATCGATGGAAAGGTGCAAACATTTTCGGCGGTTTGCCCGCATCTTGGCTGTACTATTGGTTGGAATGATGATGCGAGAACTTGGGATTGCCCATGCCACGGCTCCAGGTTTAATAAAGACGGTTCTCTTTTGCACGGCCCGGCCAAACGTGGCCTTGATCCGGCCGAGGTAGAGTTGGCAGACGAAGATTAATTTTAGCTAAAATTAGCCAAAATAATAGGTTGAGGGGCTTGACAAAGGCCCTGTTTTGTGGTATAATGCGGGTATATTATCGTGCCTAGTTTTGGCACCAAACAACCAACTACAGGCTAAGCCTGGGAGGATCACATGAAGGCTTTCATTCTTCTGTGTTGCTTCGCAGCGCTTACCGCCTGCGAAATGTCGCCACCGGCTTGGGAAGAGGCTGGTGAGCAGGAGACCGTGACGGTCTATGCGTGTGGTGGTTGGCAGCAGCCCCAGATCGATCAGATCAAGGAGGCTATTGCCGACATCAACGCCAACGCTCGGTACGAGAACGAAAATCAGTTCTTCGCCTACGGTGGCGAAAAGCCCGGTCTCTACGGCAGCGGGGAAAATAACGGGGTCCGGTGTGTGTACTGGATCTACAGTAATTATCCCACGCAAGCTGGCAGGGATATGTGGAACGGAGCGCGTTCCGCAAACGAAAGCGACTGGCTTGCCGGTGAGTATGACGGAGAGAATGTCTTCGTCTATGGCAACGGCACTTGCCCTGTTGGCACCTCCTGTACGTGGATGATGCAGAACGTTGTGACCCACGAACTGGGACACGCGCTCGGCGCCGGACACCTAGGAGATGACCAGGAAGGCGTACTGACTTCGCGCCCTAGTAGCGCGTACGTGACCGGAGCAGATGTGGAAGAAATCTGCGATCACGCAAGCTGTGACTCGAACTACCACGGTGTGGCTGCAAAGCTCACCGAGGAAACCTACGACCGCCTCGCGGCTGTAGAATTCCACTGCCTGAACGAGTAGTTCAATTTCTTCTAATGATGCGACTAGTCGTCTCCGACGATCAGCCGCTCAACCAGTTAACGCACCGATTCCCATCGGTGCGTTCGTATTTTTATATTTAAATTCTTGCATATAGCCTTTATTTTAAACTTGTGTTATAATCGCCTGTATAAATTTATTCTTTATGCTCCCTTTAAAAATAAATAACGTCACCAAAATTTTTAAAAACCCCAAAGGCCAGGAGTTCAAAGCCGTAGACGGTGTTTCTTTAGATATTGAGCCGGGGAAAATCTACGGTCTCTTGGGTCCAAACGGAGCGGGTAAGTCTACGCTTATTAACATGATTGGCGGACTCTTGTTGCCAAACCAAGGAAGTATTGAATTGTTTGGTTTAGATGTGGCCAAAGAATCCAGTAAGACAAAACAACTTATCGGTGTTGTGCCGCAGGAAATCGTGATGGAAATGGCTTTTACCGTAGAAGAAGTTTTGTATTATTTTAGCGGCATGTATGGCGTGCCTAGAAGCGAACGCAAAGCCAGAATAAAAGCTGTGCTGGAAGACTTGGGGCTAGAAGATAAAACCCATGAACGCGCTCGTAATCTTTCGGGTGGTATGAAACGCAGGCTTATGGTTGCCAAAGCTATTTTACATCGTCCAAAACTCGTGATTCTAGATGAGCCGACCGCCGGAGTTGATGTAAGTTTGCGACAAAAAATTTGGAGTTTGGTGCAGCGCCTTAATGCTGAAGGCACGACTATTTTATTTACCACTCACTATTTGGAAGAAGCCGAACAATTATGCGAATCAATCGCGCTTATCAATCATGGCAAACTTATCAAGAGCGGCCGGTTAAAAGATATTCAACAGGAATTTTCCAAAAATACTATTCATTTTGAATTGTTTGACCGAACTGCTGCGCCGCTGGCCGGAGTTTCGGAAGTGGGAGTGGAGTATGAATATCCGATTACCGCTGATTTGGCTACCGATATGGCCAAACTTACCAGCCATTACAATCATAATTTAAAATCAATCCGATCCGAAGCGGCATCGCTGGAGCATATATTTTTGAAACTAACAAACCACTAAGTACTAAGTGCTAAGTTGGTAAGTGCTAGGTGTGGTAGAGCTTAGTACCTACGAACTTAGCACTTAGTACTTACGCACTTAGCACCTAACAAACAATTAAGTATGCAAACAAACATGTGGGCGCTGTACGCCAGAGAAGTAAAACGGTTTCAAAAAATTTGGATTGATACGGTGTTTAATCCGATAGTTTCCATTGGTTTGTATTTGGGTGTATTTGGAATTGTGACTTCGGGCCGTGAAATCGGCTCTTTGCCATACTTAACATTTGTATACACAGGACTACTCGCCATGCTTATTGTAAACACCAGTTTTTCTAATCCATCATTTGCGCTTGTCATCGCCAGAAATTTGGGAAATATGATAGATATACAGCTTGCGCCAATTCCAGCCTGGAGAATCGGTGTGGCCTATGCTTTTGCGGCTCTTACTCGTGGGGTAACTACGGTGCTTATCGCAGTTGTCGGTACGGTTTGGTTTATTCCGGCCATGGGAATTCCAGCGCATCCGCTGGCGCTTGTGGCGGCATTATTTTTAACGGGCCTTGAATTTGGCATGCTTGGCGTGGCGTTTGGTTTTTTGGCGAAAAATTTTGAAGCCTTAACATTTATGAATACGTTTGTGATGCAGCCAATGATATTTTTGGCCGGGGTGTTTTATCCGGTGGCTACGCTGCCTGCCCCTTGGAATACCGTAAGTCTGTTTAACCCGATTCATCACAATGTTAATTTTTTTCGCTATGCCATTACCGGTTACAGCGATGTAAATCCGTTATTTTCTTTTTTGGTTATTCTTGGTCTTTCGGCAGTGCTATTTGCAGTGATGCAATGGACAGTTGTGCGAAATATTAAAATGAAATAAGCCCCCTTGTTGCATTTTTCTGGTAGTGTGCTATCATTATATCTAGCAATTTAACTATTTAATTCATAAACAAAGTCTATGCCAAAAGCAAATGCGGCTTTCATGAAGCCGATGACTATCAGCGCAGAACTCGCTGTAGTAGTGGGAAAAGGTCCAATGCCACGCTCTGAAGTGGTTAAAAAACTCTGGGCTTATATTAAAGAAAAGGGTCTTCAGGATGAAAAAAATAAACGCGATATCAATGCTGACGAAGCCTTGAAAGTAGTGTTTGGTGGAAAAGCCAAGGTAAACATGTTTGAAATGACTAAACTCGTTTCCAAACACCTTTCCTAATCAACTTCTAAACTCTTAGTAAAAAGCATGCCGATTGGCGTGCTTTTTATGTTCTAGGGTTGACAAAGGACTGTTTTTGTGTTATACTAATTTTTCATTAAATAAGGCTGGCTGTTTGGCTAGCCACGGACTCGGATCTCTTTATGTGTCATTATGTGGCCTATAAGTTAATCGGGTCACTAACATCAATATATGATGACACACAACACACCAGCGCCAGGTCGTTTTAGCGATCTTGGCATTGCCCCAAAACTTCTTGATAACTTGGATCGGTTGAAGTTTTTTGTACCTACACCGATCCAGCATCAGTGTATTCCTCAGGCTTTGCAAGGCAAAGATATCGTTGGCATTGCCCAAACCGGCACTGGGAAAACCATGGCTTTTGGCATACCTATGATTCAAATTTTATCCCAAATGACAGGTCCTGGTCAGGGTTTAATTTTGCTTCCTACTCGCGAACTTGCTTTGCAGGTTGATCAGGTGCTGCAAACTATTGGACGACCATTAGGCCTTCGCACCGCTGTACTTATTGGCGGCGCTTCGGCTTATCAGCAAAGACAGATGCTTGCTCGCGGCCCACATGTTATAGTTTCTACTCCGGGTAGATTAATGGATCATATTGATCAAAGAAATCTTACATTAAATAGAATGAAAATTGTCGTGCTTGACGAAGCTGATCGCATGTTTGATATTGGGTTCATGCCGCAGATCAAAAAAATATTATCTTTAGTGCCAACGGATCGTCAGACACTTATGTTTTCGGCTACGATGCCAAAAGCGATCGCCGAAATTGCCAGCCGCTACATGAAAATTCCGCTTCGCATAGAAGTAGCTCCGGCCGGCACTTCTTCCAAAAATGTGGAACAAGAAATGTTTATTATAAACAAAGATGCCAAGAATCAGCTCTTGGATAAAATTTTATCCGATAATACCGGTTCGGTTTTGATTTTTTCTCGCACCAAACATGGCGCCAAAAGAATCACCATGAACGTGCGCGGTATGGGCCACACCGCCGCCGAAATCCATTCCAATCGATCTTTGGCTCAGCGCAAAGACGCTTTGGAAGGATTTAAGAGGGGAAAATACCGAGTGCTTGTGGCAACCGATATTGCTTCCCGCGGTATAGATGTGACCGGTATTTCTTTGGTAATCAATTACGATTTGCCGGATAACTCCGAAGATTATGTGCACCGTATTGGCCGCACCGGCAGGGCTGAAAGTTTTGGCAGGGCGATATCTTTTGCTTCTCCGGATGAACGCGGCGATATCAGGCAGATTGAAAGGCTTATTAAAAAAACAATCCCGATTATGGCTTTGCCGGTTCTGCCTCCTCGCCGAGCCAACACCGCGCCTAGCTTCTTCAAAGAACACGAAAATCAGCGCCGCGGTAATTTTCCGCCAAGACGACCGCATGGCGGTAGCGGTGGGAATAGAAATTTCCGCAGACGTTATTAATAAATAAAAAAGTAACTGCTCGTAAGGGTAGTTATTTTTTTATTGTCGCAGGCTGATTTTTAGAGTACTATTAGTATTATTATATTTTTTTATCTATGCAACAAATAGAATCAATAATCTTAGGCGGTGGCTGTTTTTGGTGTTTGGAAGCAGCTTATTCTCATACCAAAGGCGTAGTATCGGCAGTTTCGGGATATGCTGGCGGCATGACCGTAAATCCATCTTATGAACAAGTGTGCGGCGGTAGTACCGGACACGCGGAAGTGGTAAAGATTACTTATAATCCCGAACAAATAACTCTGGAAGATATTTTGCATATTTTTTTCTTAATTCATGATCCTACGACATTAAATCGTCAGGGACACGATGTTGGCACGCAGTATCGTTCGGTAATTTTTTATGAAAACGAAAAACAAAAACAAGCGGCCGAAAATATTATAAAAGAATTAACTAAAGAAAAAGTATATAATGATCCGTTTGTAACCGAAGTCTTGCCGCTAGAGAAGTTTTATGAAGCGGAAAATTATCATCAGCATTATTTTCAAAAGAATCCGGATCAGGCATACTGCCAGGCAGTCATCGCTCCAAAACTGGCAAAGTTTAGACAAAAGTATTCTAACTTTTACAACTAATTTATCTTCTTTATATATTTGACATAAATTACAGGACAGTTTACCTTATATTATAAGGGGGGACAAGTCCATGCACATTCGTATTCTTGCAGGGCTTCTGCTGGTAGTGTGGTACGCGACTTCGGCAATGGCCGATGAGCCAAAGCAGGAGCGCGCGCCGCCGGAGCTGGTTGAGCCAGCGCCACACCACGATCTGTTGTGTGGGATCTATACCCGTTTGGAGTTGCTGACCGGCTTTTCGCACAGCAATACCAAGGGTGACAATAGACTCGCCTTTCGTGCCAGAGCTTGGGGGTTTGAGTGCGGTTATCAGCACGGTAATTGGAAGGTGAAGTTTTCCGAGGGTCTTCGGAGCGAAGACTACAAGTTGTCTCACTGGGATTACAGATGGATGGGGAATTTGTCTGTAGCCGCCCAGGGGTTTGAGACCTTGATCGGAGTGGGCAGGGACCTCGGAAATTGGAACCTGAACCTCAGCAATTGGTGCCTGTTTCACCGTTGCCTGGGCGATTGGCGCCTTGGCAAAGGGAGTGTTTGGGCAGAGATTGTGAGGCAGGAGGTTGATGTAGACACATGGCGAGTGGATTGGTTGGGATTTGCTACCCGACATAGCTTTTCTGACTTTTCCGGATTCGCCAATGATCATGTCGACCTGGGTGTTTACTTGAAATCCTGGAAGTTCAGGGTCAAGGGCGAGCTGGAAGTGAACCGGAACCTTCATCTGGGTTTGGGGTTTGAATGGGGGATTCTGCGGCCTGGCGGCAATATCATTCCTGATGATGTTGCAGAGCTGGCTTTGAAGCATAACTTCATTGACTCTGAGCGAATTCTGCAAAAGCTGCGAGAGAATATTCATCTTGTTGGGGCTACGCCGGAAGCGCGGGTTGGGGGAGAAAGATGGAGTCTCTCAACAAGGGTTCTCTGGGGTAAGTTTGGCCAAGAGGATTGGGTCTGGGGGGCAGATCTAACCGTGAAGCTTAGCTTCTAAGGTCGTTCGCAACGGGGGTTTAAAGAATAGAAAAGATTAAAGGTTGTGGTCGTCGGTACATTATGAGTCGTTTTTCGCTCTGCGGAACCGACTCGTTAGTTTTTTTAAGCGAATTTCAAATTTTGAAAATAATCTAAGCGTGATATAATATCATGTAGTTTATTTACATGACCGACAGTGTCGTATGGATTTAACATTAATTCTGGGGCCAATGAAGAGTGGAAAATCTTTTGATTTGATAAGCTATTTTGCGCCGCTAAAATATACCGATATTCCCCATATTTTGTATCAATCAGCACGTAATGTCCGTGATGAGCATATTTCTTCCAGAAACGGAGTAATAATAGAAGCCAAAAAAGTTAATACCTTGGCCGATACTTTGGATCAAGATTTTGCTGTTGTGGGTGTGGACGAAATTCATATGTTTGATCCAAAAGACGTGGCCGTAGTAGCGGAGTTATTAAATAGGGGCGTAAAAGTGGTAGCTGCCGGCTTGGATATAGATTACAAAGGCAACATGTTTGATATTGTAAAAGGTTTGCTAGAACTTGGCCCGAAAGAAGTTAAATATAAACGCGCTGTTTGCGAACTTTGTCGTCAGCCGGTCGCAGTTTACTCGCAAGTTTTTAATAAAGGCGTGCCTTTAACCGGTGGTATGCCGCCGGTTATACCGGACGATGGCACCTTTACCTACCAGCCGGTTTGTAGAAATTGTTTTGTAACATAATACTTAGTACTTATTAAAATTTTCCACAGTGTTGTTTGGTGTGAATTGTGATACACTAATTATGTCATCTTGATCCCGAGTGCTCGGGATTTTAGCATCTATCATGAGATGCTAAAACGAGTTCAGCATGACAGCAGAAGTTTAAATAAATTTTGAAATTGCCTTAACCTCGTTGAGGTGAATTTCCTTTGGAAATTCTATGGTTTCAGGCAGGTGTAAATGGCAGTTGTTAATATTTTTAATAGGGCTTTTTTTAGCAAAGCCTGTTTTTGCGTCCACGACAGATGGCACAATTAGTACCGGCAATGCTTGGAGCGCAAACATTGGCTGGATAAAGTTTGCGGCCACAAATGGCAATGTACATGTTACGGATGCTGGCTTGACTGGGCATGCTTGGAGCGACCTATACGGATGGATAAAATTAAACCCAACAACCAGTGGTGTGACTAATAATGGCGAAGGAGTTTTGTCCGGAAGCGCTTGGGGGGCAAATATTGGCTGGATAAATTTTTCCGGAGTGACTATAAATTCTAATGGTGTATTTACGGGCACAGCCACAGGCGATAATACGGGCGCCATAAATTTTAGCTGCGCTAACTGTTTGGTGCAGACCGATTGGCGTCCGGCAAGTGCCAGAAACACCGGTCAAACAAACGGAGGCACGGCCTTTCCAGTTTCCGGCAGTTCCGGAGGAGGATCTATCCCAAGTACGACCGTTGCCACTACCACTTTGCCAACTTCTACAATTACTTTTCCCGCTACCACAACCCCTGTAGTTATCAAACCGATCGCGCCAACAGTCAGAGAGGTAATTGAAAAAGTTAAAGAAGTGATTAAGCCGATTATTACCAAAATATTTCCTGTTGAAAAGTTAGTGCCGCCGCTTGCCAAATTATATTCCGAAGCAAAACTTTGGCTGCCAAAATGGTTTAGACCGCCAGCTATAGATAATACTATTCCCATTGAGCGGTTTGTGGCAAAAAATACGCCTTTTGTATTTAAAACACCATCTATTTTTCTTACACCTAGCGTAAATAGATTTGTTTTCGCGCCACTTCCAAAAGAATTTCTGGCTTTAGAGAACAAATTCCCGCAAGTACATAATATTTTACAGCAAGTCGGGGTAAAACGTTTTACCGATATAGAAAAAGTAAAAACCGCGCAATTATATTTGCCCGGGCTAACTCGCACGGTCGCTTTTGATAATCCAAAAATAAAAACCAGTGAATTTGGCGTAGAGAAGGCGATTCCCGTTGGCAATTTATCTGATAATACCAAAGACAAGCTTCCCGCCAATATAGTTTTCGCGCGCACGGCCGGCCAGCTGGTAGATTTTAAAATAGCTTTGTCTTTGACGTCCAAAGGACGGCCGGAACAAAAAATTTCCACGGTTTCCGGCAAGCCATTACAACTGGTAATGAAGCCGGATTTTCCCGCAAAAAGCATCAAAGGCTATTTGGTATTTAGATCGCAAAAACCGCAAGTCAGAGCCGAGATGCCGCTTGCCGGTTTAGTAAATTCGTTATTATTTGCGGAGCCGGTTTTTGCTCACGACCAAGTTCAGCCGGTACCGGTAGAAGAAAAATTGGTTTTGTTAGAGTTTGATTATACGGACCCAGATGGCGACGGAGTTTATACCGCCGACATTCAATCGCCAGTCCCGGCCGGAGAATACGAAATTATTACGGTCATTGAATATCAGGATCCGGAATTGGGCACAAAACAAATTCGGCTTATTACGGTGATAGATCCCGAAGGGTATGTATATGAAAAAATCGGTGATAAAGAGTTAAGAATTCCAAACGCTAAGGTAACAATTTATAATTTAAATACGGAAAGTAATTCGTACGAGGAGTGGCCGGCTAAAGATTTCCAACAGGAAAATCCGCAGACTACCGGATTAAGCGGCAGCTATTCTTTCTTGGTGCCGGGCGGCATGTATTATATACAGGCGGAAGCAAGCGGCTATAAAGAATACAAGAGCGAACCGTTTTCGGTAGATAATGGCGGGGGAGTGCATATGAATATTGAGCTCAAATCAAAATATTGGTGGCTGAAAGTTTTAGATTGGAAAACAACCATGCTATTTATCGTGATAATGTTGTTATTATTTAATTTTTACAGGGATTACCGAAGAAACAAAAAACAAATTAATAATTTAATCAATAAATAAATTAAAAACATTTAATTTATTTCTCTCACTCATTTCAATTATGAAATCAAAAGCGTTTTGGGTTGTAATTTTTTTGGTATTGTTTGGGACAAATGTTTTGTTTGCTAGCTTGTATTTGCAGGCAAAAAAAGAACTGGAAGGCACGAAGGTGATTTTGTCTTCGCAGCAGTACCGCTCCAAGTATATGGATTTTCTGAAAATGTTTATTAAATTGGTAATAAAATCCGATAAAGAAGTTGATTTTGAAACTAGATTGAAACTTGAAAATGCGGTTAGGGGGCTAAAAGAAGAATATAACGATCCGGAAATTTTGGCGCAGTGGCAAAAATTTGTAAATAGCGGCAATGAAGCCGAGGCGCAAGCCAATGTAAAAGAGCTGTTGGGCATGCTGGTGGATAAGGTGTACGCGTTAAAATAAAAATAGGGGACAAGTTTTGAAAAAGCAGGCAATTTAGGGTATAGTATCAGGAGTGTTTATGCTAAAGTCGCAGAAACAAAAATTGTTTTCCGTCAAAGTTAACGCAGCTTCTGGCGAGAAAAAAGAAAGTAAATTTTTAAGAGGATTTTTAAAATTATCCCCGGTTTTTGTTGGCCTGATAATGGTTTTTTATTATTTTTACCCCGCTTTTGCTAGTCCGCCTTCTAGTCCTTACGCACCCGGAGAAACTACCGATCCTTCTTGTTCCCCCGGAGATACCAACTGTACTGTTTATCCGCCATTTACCACCACTCTTACCGGCACGACCGCTATTACCATGGGTACTTCTTCCATTAGGTTTGCTTACGACTCCACTAACTATTCTTCTCTCACCGTGGCTGCAGACGGGGCACTGACCGTTAGCTCTACTAATTCCGCCACCACTACTTTTATAAATAAAATATATTTTTTAAGCAACGCATATTTTAATACGATTGCGTCCGGCACCTGGAACGGAAGCGTGATTGGCATTGCTTATGGCGGCACCAATTCGTCCACCATCGCCGCCAATGGTTCTATAGTTTACTCCGATGGCACCAGATACAACGCTACCGAAGTTGGAACCCTTGGTTACTTACTTATGTCCGCTGGAGGAGGCAGACCGGTATGGATAAATAGCACTACCTTAGGCACCGGTATAGTGGGAAGTGGCACCGCTGGACAATTTCCTTATTATGCCACTAATGGCACAGCCGTAGTAGGAACTTCAACTTTATTTATTACCCCAACCAGTTTAGTTGGCATCGGCACCACCACCCCTACTCAAAAATTAGCAGTCGTAGGAAATATTTCTAATATTCTGGATCCTAGCAATACATCGTCTATTTCTCAGGTTTCTACCGTTACGGTGGGAACTGTGCCGCGAGGACTTTTTGTTTCCGGTCGGTACTTATATGTGGCTAATTATAATGATAATACAATATCTGTCGTTGATGTTTCTAACTCTTCTGCCCCTGTCCAAATAGCTACGACTTCCGTAGACACTAACCCTATCTCTACCTTTGTTTCCGGTCGGTACTTATATGTGGCTAATTATAATTCAAATACTGTTTCCGTTGTTGATATTTCTAACCCCTCTGCCCCTAGAAAACTTTCTAGTGTGGCGGTAGAGGCGCAACCAACCACAATTTACGTCTCCGGCCATTATGCCTATGTAGTAAACCATACTTCAAACACTATTTCCGTTGTTGATGTCTCCAATCCATATACTCCCGTCCAAATAGCTACGACTTCCGTAGGCAATAGTCCCCGCTCAGTTTATGTATCCGGCCGTTATGCGTATGTGGCAAATTATCTTGGAAATACCATGTCGGTGGTTGATGTCTCCAATCCCGCGACTCCTGTCGAGATAGCTACGGTGGCTGTGGGAGCTAACCCGCGAGGCGTATATGTATCCGGCCGCTATGCTTATGTGGCAAATTTTTCTGGAGCGACCGTATCTGTTGTTGATGTCTCCAATCCTGCTGTTCCCGTTCAGATTGCTACCGCTCCTGTGGGTACTAGCCCTATGGCCATTTATGTCTCCGGCCGCTATGCCTATGTGGCTAACTTTAGTTCAGCCAATATTTCTATCGTTGATGTTTCTAGTTCTTCAGCTCCCAGCCACATTGCCACGGTGCCTGTAGGCACAAATCCTTATTCTATTTTTGTTTCCGGCCGCAATGTTTATGTGGCTAATTATGGTTCAAATACAATTTCTATCGTAGACATACCCGGCGCTGAAGTAAGCAGCCTTATCGCTCACTCTGCCGAAGTAGGCAACATTCAATCTAGAAATGATATTTTAGCTCAAGGAAATATTATGGCCGGTACTGGTTTGATGGTTGGAGCGGGAGGGATAATGTCACAAGGAGGGTTATCTATCTTTGCCTCTACAACCGGTTCCACTTCGTCTATATTTAGTATTGATTCGGCCGCCTCTTCCAGCATAATTAAAGTTTTGGCCAATGGCAGAGTTGGTATCGGCACTTCAAGTCCGCAAGCGCTTCTCAGTTTGGTAAATGACTCTAATACTCAACTTCACCTCAACAGGTCCGGCGCATCCGGGCAAACGGGTACTCTTAGAATCGGCAATCAAGCAGGTTTAATTTCAAATTCTCGTGGAGGAATTAACAACGGAGTTCTGCGTAATGATGGCGTTTTACATCTGACTCGCAATCTTGTCTATAACAGCGGAGACTGGGAATTAGAAGCAGCCGACACAGGCGGTTTATTGGAAGTTGGAGCCGAGGGTATTTCTTTATGGACTGCCGCTTCAGCTGCGGCGGGTACAAAAAACCTTGGCATTATTTTAATGGCTCGTGATGATGGTGATCTGGTAATTCCGGCAAAAGTCGGTATCGGGGTTCCTTATAATGATTCCACAGTTACTACCCCTCTGTATGTACAAGGAAACACCTCAGAAATTATGAGGTCAGTTCGTACTTCCACGCTTACCAATGTTGCGCCTACGGGTTTGCGTGTTGCGCACAACTCCACCAACTCCAGTCTTGCCGATGGTTTTGGAATGGTGATGCAGTTTGCCATAGATAGCCCTTCAATCTCGGAAACGGCCATAGCCGAAATCGGCGGTGTTAGATCGGGAGGAGATACTTCGGGCGCCCTTGTGTTTAGTACTTACAACGCGGGAGTTAGCACAGAAAAATTAAGAATTACACCTTCGGGTTTAATTGGAATTAACTCCACCTCACCCATAGCCAGTTTTGCATTACAAGGCACGAGTACGAGTAATCTTTTTGCCTTTTCATCTTCCACCGGCGCAAATTTATTGAGATTGACCACTGACGGTGGTTTAGGTTTTGGTACTACCCCGGCTACTACCGGCGCTATTCGCCTTGAAAATAATACGGGTATTTATGCCAGAAGAGCTGATAATGCCGCCGATATTGGCTTGCTTAGTTTGAACACATCAAACCAGATCGTAATTGGCGTCAACGCCAGCGCCGTATTATTAAGTACCGATTTAGGTTTTAGCACTGATAATACCTACGACATCGGCGGAGGCACAAGAAGTCCGCGGCATATTTTTGCGCGTAGTAATATAGCTGCCGGTACCAGCACCGCGATTGCCAGATTGACAGTGCAAGGAGATGGAACAGCCAATCCTTTTTCGGTTGTCACTTCAACCGCCGCCGCTTCTTCCATGTTTACAATTTTGACAAATGGCAGAGTTGGTATTAACACATCTTCTCCCGTTGCTATGTTAGCATTACAGGGCAGTGATGGTATTAATCCTTTGGAAATAGCTTCATCTACCGGCGCCAGCATGTTTAGAATTTTAACAAATGGAAATATTGGCATTGGAAACAGCGCTCCTCTAGGTGATTTAGAAATAGGCAGCACAGCAGAATCGCAGGGTTTATTGGGTATTACAGCTAGCACTGCCGGAACAAGCGATATTTTCTTTAATAACAGCTCACAAAATAGAGGTGTAATTCGCTATACGCACTCCAGTGACAGTATGGCTCTTTGGAGCGCGGGAAGCGAAAGAATGAGAATTTCAAGTACCGGTTTGGTGGGCGTTGGCACTACTACGCCATTATCCAAATTAACCGTAGTCGGTTCCGGTAATAACAGTACTACGATTGCTTTTAATACTTATAGCGCCTCCGGCACTTCCACTTTCAAAATTGATGATGCCGGCAATGCCTTTTTTGCCAACGATGGTATTTATTACGAAGCGTCCAGTTCAGTTGCTTATATAAATAGTTTAGAAACAGGTCCGTTAAATTTTGATGATAATGCCGGCATGGTAACTTGGGTTGATATGTTAGTTTCTTCCTCAGTGGCCGGAACGCCAAACAGTTATACGGCCGCCATAAATGATAACCCAATGTTAATGATATATGCGGAAAGCAATGGTTCGGGCGGTATTGCCAATCAAACAATTTCCATAAACACCAGCACGACTTCTACTTATAAATTGTATATAGACGCGGGCGCCAGCACCACCGCCGGTTTGGGCGTAAATGGTTTTATAAAAGCCTCCGGGTATATTGCCGGCACCACTACTTTAGATATTGCCGAAACTTACCCATTGGATCCGGAATGCGAGGCCAATGGAAATTGCCCTACATATGGCGAAGTCGTTTGTTCCGGAGAAGACGCATCTTCTACTGTATTTATCAAAAAATGTTCCGCCGCTTATGCCGATAATATTATCGGTGTGATTTCAGAAAACCCCGGTTTTATTTTGGGAGGTTATGATGTCAGTAATGTAAGAATAAAAGGTTTATACCCGACTTCATTTAGGCCGGTAGCTTTGGGCGGACGCGTGCCGGTTAAAGTTTCTAACGCTAATGGCGCTATTAAAGAAGGGGATTATCTTACTTCTTCCGCCGAGCCGGGGTTAGCCGTAAAAGCCATAGAGCCGGGCAGAGTAATAGGTATTGCTTTGCAATCTGTGGAAGAAAACGCTGAAACCGGCACTGTGATAATGTTTGTAAATCCGCATTGGTCGGCCGGCAGCTTAACCGAAGAGAGTATAGGCGCTGATTTGCCGGATTTTGCCGATGTTGTATTAGATAAATTTACTTTGGCCATAAAAAATAGTTTAAGAAAATTAGGGCTAGCAATTAAAAACGGAATTGCCACGGTAAAAGAATTGTTTGCTGACAAAGTTACTACCCAGCAGCTTTGTGTCGGTAGCACTTGTGTAAACGAACAGCAGCTGCAAGATATTTTAAATAGAACAAATGTACAGCCGGCGCCTTCCAATCCGTCGCCAGTGATACCGGAAAATGAAGCCGTTAACGCCCAAACCGCCCCCACTTCTTCCGTATCTGCGCCAGAATCCGCTGTTTCTTCTACCACAAATATAGTTGAAACTGTTGTTAACGAAACCGTTTTGGATACTGCTTCTTCCACACCCGCTGTTTCCGATACTGCTGCAGGCTCCACCACCGCCGAATCGCAATAAATAGAATCTTATGAGTAAGAAAAAATTTTTACAATCAAACTTGGTGTCTATTTCCGTTTTGTCGGCTCTGTTGGTTGTATTTATTATAAATAATAATCAGGTCGAAGCGGCTGTTATTAATAAAACAAGCGACCTAAATTCTTTAAGAAACGGATTGGTCGGGTGGTGGACTTTTGATGGGGCAAATGTGACCGCAACGACAGTTACCGATAAAAGCGGCGGCGGGTTGAACGGCACAAGAAACGGCACTCTTAGGGCTGCGGGAAAAATCGGCCAAGCCTTAAAATTTAACGGCACCAGCAGCGATTATATTACTCTTCCGGCTACGGGCGATTTTAATGTTAGAGGGAATATGGGGCGTCTCTCCAGTGAAAATTGGAGTTTAAGCGCTTGGTATAAAGGCACCGACCTTAGGCAGAATGTTGATTATGGCGTATCTTTAATTGGTTGGAACAGTGGCAATCTTTTTGCTTCTTTTTCAGTGCGAAGCGGCTATGCGGAATTTGCGCATTACAATGGCGGTTGGCAGCACAATATAAAATCAGCCACTTTGGTTGCAGACGGCAAATGGCACTTGATTACGTACTCCAACTACTCGGACAACACAGGCAGTCTTTATATTGACGGTATTTTAGAAATTGATAGAGCCAGCTCCACTATCGGCAGCGGAAGTTTTTTTCAGCCGTATCATATTGGCGCTAACTTTAATAATATATATACAATTGGAACTATTGATGATGCCCGTATTTATAACCGTTCCTTGTCATCGGTAGAAGTAACACAGCTTTACAAAACGGGCGGAGGAAAAATAAATAAAACAGATGCAATTAGAGCGCAGTTAAGAGAGGGGTTGAAAGCGCACTGGACATTTGATGGGGCAGATATGACCCCCAATACTAGTACCGACAAAAGTGGCCAGGGAAATCATGGTACAAGAACCGGTGTAACCACCATGGTAAGAGGTAAAGTCGGGCAAGCCATGGAATTTAACGGGGCTACTGGCAGCGATATTGTTGTTACAACCAGCGCTTCTTTAAACCCCGCTACAGCTATGACAGTTTCTGCGTGGGTGAAAACCACCGATTCTACAGGTATTATAATAAATAAAGACGACGGTGGTTCAAATAGGCAGTATTCCTTATTGACAAATTCAGGGGTACAATTTTTTGCTTTTCAATCTGGAGCCACTTACACAAATACTGCTGCGATAGGAATTTCCGATGGCAAATGGCATTTTGTTGTTGGTACGGTAGATGTTAATGGAGACGGTAAAGCGCGAATGTATATAGATGGAGTTTTAAGAGATACGGGTGCAGTCGCAATTACAAGTATAGCTTCCAGCAGTGTGCCTGCTACCATTGGCGACAGACCGACAAACGCCTTTCCTTTGAGCGGTACAATTGATGATGCTCGAATTTATAATCGCGCCTTATCCCATGCCGAAGCGGCTGAACTATATAAAATGGCAAATAATAAAACCAGTAAAACAGACACAGTGAGAGTGCAGCCTAAAAACAGTTTGGTTGGGCATTGGACTTTTGATGGCGGGAATATGACATCCGTTACGAGTACCGACACAAGCGGCCAGGGAAATCATGGAACAAGCACGATAATAAGCGCGACTAGAGGAAAAATAGGACAAGGTCTAGATTTTAAAGATACCAATTATTTTATAAACCTGGGCGATCCGTCATCTTTAAGGTTAACAACTCAGTTTACGGTTTCTTCTTGGGTTAAGGTTCGCGCTCATAAAAATTATAATCAAGTTTTTATGAAAAACGACGCTAATTCGGATTTTTATGGCCTTTTGTTGGATGCAAACGGAAAATTAACCGGACAAGTTGGCAATGGCGGTTCTAATGTTACGCTAGTGGGCAATACGGTCTTATCAGCAGGCAAGTGGTATCATGTAGCCGCAACCTATAACTCTGCTTTAGCATCCGGCAATCTAAAATTATATATAAATGGCGTTGAAGATACGTATGTGGGCAACGGTAATTTTTCTAGCGGCGTAGGGGACACAGCCGGCGGTTATACCAATATAGCTAAAGATCCGGTGAATGGAAGAAATTTTGATGGGTTACTTGATGATGTCCGCGTTTATAGCCGTCCTCTGGCTCCGGCCGAAATCATGGCTTTGTATAAAACGGGTAAATAATTATGCAAATAAAATTTAGTCAGAACGAAATAAAAGATCCGGAAAAATCTATATTGCGCTGCGGTTATGCCAAAATTATAGACAGACGAATGGGTAAGACCAGTTTTGCCAAGCGAATCCATCGCGATTTTTATCCGCGTTTCCACGTCTATATAAAAGTAGAAGGGGGTAGTGTAATTTTTGATTTACATTTAGACCAAAAGCGCCCGATTTATGAAGGTGTAACAGCTCACTCCGGAGAATACGACGGCGAAGTTGTAGAAAGAGAGGCAGAGAGGATAAAAAGTATGATGCTTTTGGCTATTTCTCAGCCTTGATTATCCTTATAGTCTATGATAAAATAGGCAGACCTTACAGAGGTCTATTTTTGTAATAATATGTCTTTCCTCACTAAAATTTTCGGAGATCCAAACGTCAAAGTAATCCAAAGTATTCAGCCAATTGTAGATAAAATAAATTCTTTGGAACCGGCCATGGAAAAGCTGAGTTTGGTTGATCTGAGAAACAAAACTGATGAATTTAAAAATCGTTTAGGCGGCGGTGAAACCCTAGATGACATTTTACCTGAAGCCTTTGCGGTCGTGCGAGAGACTTCTAAGCGCATCACCGGCATGCGTCATTTTGACGTCCAGCTTATCGGCGGTATCGTTTTGCATCGTGGCAGTATTGCCGAAATGGGAACCGGTGAAGGTAAAACGCTTGTAGGAACTTTGCCAACATATTTAAATGCTTTAGCGGGCAAAGGTGTGCATGTGGTAACCGTAAACGACTATCTAGCTAAACGTGATGCCGTTTGGATGGCGCAGATTTATGAGGCGCTGGGTTTAACTGTCGGTATTATTCAACAGCAATTAATTTCTTTTAAATATAATGCTCAAAAATCAATAAAACCGGAGGAAGATTTAACCGAAGGCAGCGCCGCCGATAAAGAAAGAGATGTTAAGGGCATGTATAAAGTTGAAACAGAATTTTTAGAACGCTGTTCCCGCCAAGAGGCATATAGCTGTGATATTACCTACGGCACCAATAATGAATTTGGTTTTGATTATTTGCGCGACAACATGGTGCAAAGCAAGCAAGAAATGTCGCAGCGGCCGTTTTTTTTCGCCATTGTAGATGAGGTAGATTCTATTTTAATTGATGAGGCTCGAACCCCGCTTATTATTTCCGCGCCGGCCGAAGACGCCACCGACATGTATTATAAATTTGCCGATTTGGTAAGCCGCTTAAAAGAAAATGAAGATTATAATGTAGATGAAAAAATGCGGTCTTCCACGCTTACCGAAGCGGGTATAAATAAAATTGAAAAATCTTTGGGTGTAGATAATATTTATGCTGAGGGTGGAATCGCCATGGTGCATCACGCGGAACAAGCGCTTCGTGCTCATGCTTTATTTTCGCGTGATCGCGATTATATAGTGGAAAATGGCGAAGTGATAATTGTAGACGAATTTACCGGCAGAAAAATGCCGGGCCGCCGCTATAGCGAAGGTTTGCACCAAGCCATAGAAGCCAAAGAACATGTAAAGATTCAACAGGAAAGCCGCACCATGGCGACCGTTACTTTCCAAAATTATTTTAGATTATATCCGAAATTATCCGGTATGACCGGTACAGCGGTAACCGAAGCGGAAGAATTTGGAAAAATTTATAAATTAGAAGTTGTGGTCGTTCCGCCAAATAGAAAAAATCAACGCCATAATCATCCGGATAGAATTTATAAAACTGAAAGTACAAAGTTTAAAGCGATTGCTTTAAAAGTAAAAGAACTACAAGACAAAGGCCAGCCTGTGCTTATTGGTACCGTGGCGGTAGATAAAAATGAAGCCCTCAGTTTATTTTTGGAACGTGAAGGAATCAAGCACGAAATTTTAAATGCTAAAAACCACGAACGCGAAGGTGAAATTATTGCTCAAGCTGGCCGCGCCGGCGCGGTGACGCTTGCTACCAATATGGCCGGTCGTGGTGTGGATATTTTGTTAGGTGGAAATCCAGTTGTGTCCGAAGAAGCCAATAAAGTTCGCGAAGCGGGCGGTTTGTTTGTTATTGGCACGGAACGCCACGAAAGCCGCCGTATAGATAATCAATTGCGCGGCCGCAGCGGCCGTCAGGGAGACCCGGGCGAATCTCAGTTTTATCTATCTACCGAAGACGACCTAATGCGAATTTTTGCCGGCGATCGCATACGCTCTGTAATGGAAACCCTCAAAGTGCCGGACGATATGCCGATAGAACAAAGAATGATAACTCGTATTTTGGAATCCGCCCAAAGAAAAGTGGAAGGAATTCATTTTGATACCCGCAAGCACTTATTGGAATATGATGACGTGCTAAATCGCCACCGAGAAGTTATTTATGGCAAGCGCCGTGAAATTTTGGATGCTTTTTCCGCCCAAGGCGGACCCGCCTCGGGCGGGGAGGGCAAAACTAAAACTCTTAGAGAAATGATTTTGGATATGGTAGAACAAGAGATTGAGCAAGTTGTTTCTTTTCATACCAACACCGAAAGCCGACACGATTGGAATGTTAAAGAAATTTTGGAAAATGTTTCCACTATTTTTGCCCTGTCAGATGAAGAAAAGAAAACCGTTACGGATCTGGCGGCTGGCGAGCGCAGTCAAAAATTGGCAGAAGTAGAAGCCCGTACCAAAATTATTGAATACCTAGTGGATTTAGCTAATAAAAAATACGATGCGCTGCTTGTTAAGGCGGTACCGGATATTGCGATGCTGCTAGAAATAGAAAAACAAGTGCTGCTTCGCGCGATGGATAATTTATGGGTAGATCATTTGGTGGCCGTGGATTACTTGCGTACCGGTATTGGTCTGCGCGGGTACGGTCAGCACGATCCGCTCGTAGAATACAAAAAAGAAACGTATCGCATGTTCAATGAACTGCTTAACTTGATTCAAAAAGAAGTGGTTTATATTATTTACAAAGTAAACTTGGGTATTCAATTGGCGCCATCGGTAATGGGCGCAAGTAAAAATTTGAATTTCAAAGGAGCCAGCGACGCCATAGATGGCGAGGTTGAGGTTTCAAATAGTCGAAAAGAGAAGGGTGTGGACGGAAAAGAAGTTGGGCGCAATGATTTATGCCCTTGTGGAAGTGGAAAGAAGTATAAAAAGTGCCATGGGGCCTAATTATTTAAATTTATGGAAACACCTCCAATTTTTGAAATTAGAGAATCAATAATTGATGGATTGGTAGATGCGTTTGCTGAAAAAGAAGGTATGAATTCGGAAGACATAATGTCAGATATTATTGTTTTTGCCCCCTACGAAGGCAATGATTCAGCCAACCCCGATTATATAGAACAGGTGGCCGAATTGATAGGTGTTTCAAACGAGGAAATGATTGAATACGCAATCAAAAAAGCGAAAGAGCATTTGAAGTGACCCCCCCTTCATGAAACTTGTCAGAGATAAAATACCGGAAATAATAAAAAAGAAAGGTGGAAAGCCGATTTTTTATGTTGCCGGCAAGCAAGAATATTGGAATAAGTTAAAAGAAAAATTATTGGAAAAAACCAAAGAATTTTTTGCTGATGAAAACATGGAAGAAATGGCCGATATATTGGAAGTAGTAGAGGCGATGCGGTTGTATAAAAAATTTGATAAGAAAAAATTGGAAGCGATAAAAAAGAAAAAAGCCAAAGAACGAGGTGTTTTTAAGAAAAAAATTATTCTAGAAAAATCTAAATTACCTATGTTAAAACTTGGTAAATACAGGCATTATAAACAAAAAGAGTATGAAGTTATAGGCGTTGCCAGGCATAGTGAAACAATGGAAGACATGGTAATTTATAAACCCCTTTACAAAAGCGATTCCGAATTTTGGGTGCGTCCCTTGGCAATGTTTATAGAAAATGTAGAAGTAGACGGCAAAATCATGCCTCGTTTTGAATATATTGGCGAGTAATTTATCCCCGTTTTGGTCTAGATTCAGGTCTTGCCAAAAAATCCTAAATCCTTTAAGATTAAGCAGATAAAAGGGGTATTATTGCCCGTTTCTTACATTACTCATTAACACGCGCGCTTGTATGGCCGTAAAAAATAAAGTAAAAACTGTTTCACGGGAAAGTCTTAAATGGAGAGTTATTGGTATCTTGTTTTTAGCAGTTTTCTGTCTTTTAGTCGTATTTCCAGCGTACGCCAACAAAGGGATAGATTGGATGAATAAAAAAGCCAATATAGGGTTGCCGAATTTTCCGGCTGCCGGATTTAATTTAGGTCTTGATCTGCAGGGCGGCGCTCATTTGGTTTACCAGGCAAATACGGATGTAATTCCAGGAAGCGACAGAGCTAGCGCAGTGGAAGGTGTGCGCGATGTCATAGAACGGCGTGTGCGCGGCGGACTTGGGGTAGCGGAACCGTTGGTACAGACAACCCGCGTTAATGATGATTATAGAATTATCGTGGAGTTGCCGGGTATAACCGATGTTAATCAAGCTATAAAAATGATCGGTGAAACTCCGATTTTGGAATTTAAGGAAGAAAGTGATGAACCGCTGCGACCGCTGACTGCCGAGGAAAAGAAAGAAATGGACGCCTATAACGCCCAAGCGCAAGCCAAGGCCAAGGAAGCGCAAAAGGCAATTATTGAAGGTATGGATTTTGCCGAGGCTGCGGCAAAATATTCTGAGGATGAAGCTACCAAAACCGATGGTGGTGATTTGACTTTTATTGATGATCAAGTTTTCCCCGAATTTTATAAATGGGCCGCAAGCCATAAAGATGGAGAAGTGAGCAAGGAATTAATAAAGAGCTTTGACGGGTTAAATGTTTTAAAAAGATTATCTTCACAAACAACCACGACCGATACGGCCAGCAGCACGAAAGTTTATAATGTTGCCAGAATTTTAGTTAAAACAAAATCACCTACGGATATCGTGCCTCCGGCAGAGCAATGGAAGGCCTCTGGCTTATCCGGAAAACAATTAAAGAGAGCCGAAGTAACTCAGGACCCCCAAACCGGACAAGTGCATGTGTCTTTGCAGTTTGATGAAGAAGGCACGCAGTTGTTTGCGGATTTAACCAAACGCAATGTAGGCAGGCCGGTAGCGATATTTTTGGATGGATCAGCTATTAGCATTCCACAGGTAAATGAACCTATTTTAACCGGTAATGCGGTGATTAGCGGCAGTTTTTCTGTACAAGAAGCTAGGCTGCTCTCTCAGCGCCTGAATTCCGGAGCTTTGCCCGTGCCGGTAGAGCTTATCAGCCAGCAAAAAGTTGATGCCACATTAGGCGCGGATTCTTTACAGAAGAGCTTTATGGCCGGTATTTACGGCCTCATAGCTGTGCTTATTTACATGGTTCTATATTACAGACTGCCTGGACTGCTGGCAGCGGTATCACTATGTATTTATGTGCTCATAAACTTAGTTCTATTTAAAACCATCAACGTTACTTTAACCTTGTCTGGAATCGCCGGTTTTATTTTATCCATCGGTATGGCGGTAGATGCCAACGTGCTTGTCTTTGAAAGGCTTAAAGAAGAATTAAGGGAAGGAAGAAGTTTAAAATCTGCCGTAGAAGAAGCGTTTGTTAGAGCCTGGCCATCAATTCGCGACAGTAATATTACCACTTTAATAAGTTGTGTATTTATGGTTTGGATGGGCGGTTTTGTCAAAGGCTTTGCGGTAGTTTTGGCCATTGGTGTTTTGGTAAGTATGTTTTCCGCCATTGTTTTAACCCGCACAATTATGAGAGCTGTTTTGTTGCTTATGAAAAGAGAAGAGGGGAATATCTTGTTTTTAGGCTACAAGAAAAAGGAAGAAGTAGTTGTTAATAAATAACGAATATGACTATACCATTTATAAAATATTCAAAATTCCTGTTAGTATTTAGCGCCCTGGTTACGATTACCTGCGTGGCATTTTTGGCAATGTGGGGTTTGAAACCGGGTATAGACTTCACCAGCGGATCTTTGATGGAAGTTACCTTTAATACCAGGCCAGAAAACGAAGAATTAAAACAAGTTTTTGATACTATCGGTTTAAAAAACACCTTTTTTCAAAAAACCGGAGATAAGGCTGTAATTATCAGAACCGATTTTCTTTCCGAAGAGGAACACCAGTCGGTTTTAGCAGGGCTGTCTAAAAAATTTGCTGTTGGCGATAATATTGTCCATGAAGATAGATTTGAAACTATCGGTCCGGCCATCAGCAAACAATTAAAATCCAGATCTTTATGGGCAATTATAATGGTAAATTTAGGTATTATTGGTTATGTAGCCTATGCTTTTAGAAAAGTTTCCCGGCCGGTAGCTAGTTGGAAGTATGGAGCCTTGGCCATCGTAGCGCTTTTTCATGATGTGCTTCTGGTAATGGGTGTATTTTCCTTCCTAGGCAGATTTTATGGAATAGAGGTAGACACGGCCTTTGTGGTAGCTATTTTAACGGTGCTTGGCTATTCCGTAAATGATACTATCGTAGTTTATGACCGTATTCGTGAAAATTTGCTTAGACATAGCGCGGATAGTTTTGCCGAGGTGGTAAATATTGGCTTAAATCAAACTTTAATGCGTTCTATTAACACCACCTTCAAGACCATGCTGCCGCTCTTCGCTTTATTCTTTTTAGGAGGATTCAGTATCCACTACTTTGCTTTGGCTTTGCTGATAGGTATTGCCAGCGGCGCTTATTCTTCCGTGTTTATCGCCAGCCCGCTCTTGGTGGTGGTATATAAATGGCAAGAACGTCGGGCGTAACCCCAACTTCAATAAACAAAAACCGCCATAATGGCGGTTTTTGTTTTAACTTAAAATATGTTATGATATGGTGAGTAAATTCTATTTAGAAATTAGTAATTTTATCGTATGTCCGATAATACGCTGCGCCATCTAGTCGCAATGTGCGCCACCATTATTTGTGCTTTGGCCTATTATAGCGGCTGGGTTTCCGGTCAGTTTGGCTGGTGGTGGACGATTTTTGCCATGTTTATAGTATATGGCGGCATTATATCAATTCTTAAGCACTAGTACTTCTAAGTATGGGTTTAGAAGGTTTGCCATTTGGATTTACAATTGATTTTTCTTTTTGGGGAATGATCCTGAATCTGCCTTCCTCGGAATTAACGCGGGTAGTTTTTGCTATGTTTGGTTGGGCATTTTTGGCTTTGGTGTTTTTTTTCGTTGGCGCGCATTTGTGGCTTGATCTACGCCAAGATTTAAATGTCCATCACTGGCAATGGGTCGTGCTGGCTGTAGATGTGCCGCCGGATACGGTACAAAGCCCAAAAGCGGTAGAACAGATATTTGCTCATTTAAGCGGTGCTTTGGATGAGCCAAATTTCGGACAAAAATATTGGGGCGGGGCAAAGCAACGCTGGTTTAGTTTGGAAATAATCAGTTTAGAAGGATATATTCAATTCTTGGTTTATACCGAAATCGCGCATCGTGATTTGGTGGAAGCAGCTGTTTACGCGCAGTATCCAATGGCAGAAATTACCGAAGTAGAAGATTACGTAAGTTTGATTCCTAGCAAGTTTCCAAACGAAACGCACAACATGTTTGGCATAGAATTTGGTCTGGTCGCGGCTGATCCGTATCCAATTCGCACCTACGAGGAATTTGAGCATAACATTATGCCCGATGAGCTTAAATTTAATGATCCGATGGCTTCTATTTTGGAAAATTTTACCCGTATCGGCGCGGGCGAGAATTTATGGTTTCAAATTATCATTGAACCAACTTCAAGCAGCTGGAAAGAAAAAGGCATAAAACTCGTAAAAGAAATTATTGAAAATAAAGCGCCCCACCACGATCAGATCTTTGTGGTTAAAGCGATAAATGTTTTTGCCAGCGAACTGCTTAACGCGATCAAGGGTCCTTCCGAGGATCATAGTGGCAGTCATGAAGAACGCGAAACACCCGGCAAAGTTTCTGACCTGACTCCAAGAGGCCGAGATACGATCGCGGCCATAGAAGATAAAATATCCAAGGTTGGATTTAAATCAAAAATGCGTGTTATTTACGCGGCTAAAAAAGAGGTGTTTAATCCCGGCCGTTGTCTGGACGGATTTGTTGGTTCTATAAATCAGTTTAATTTTACCGGCCGAAATGCCTTGGTGCCGGTTGCGGCAACTAACGCTCACTATTTTTTTAAAAATGCTAAAATTATCGAACTTAAAAATAAGTTCATTAAAGCCTATAAAAAACGCAAATTGAAAATGGGAAAAAACCCTTATGTTTTAAATACGGAAGAGCTGGCTACCTTATGGCACTTCCCGCTGCCGCTGGTTAAGACTCCGTTATTACAAAAGACCGGTGGCAAGAGAGCCGAGCCGCCTATCAACTTGCCTATTGAGGAACTTGCTGAAAGTCCGCTCAAGAGAAAGACGCCGCCGCCTCCGCCAGAGCCGCCGAAAGAAGAATCGCCGGCCGAATTGCCATACGCGTAATATTTGTTGTCATCCCGAACAATGTCATCCTGAACAAGTTTTCGGGATCTTGCTGTAGGGTAATGATAATTTGTAAGCACTATAAAACCACGGGATTACTTTGTTTCGTTCGCAACGACAGTATGATTTCCATACTTCCAACCAAAACTCCGGTATAAAACAAATCTCCAAGCAGGGTATTTTTAAAGAATGGCAAGGCTGCAATGTAGCTCTGCATCAGACCGTTTAGGTTATGTGGATACATGGTTCCAAAGGCCCATACCGCCCAGTTAGTGATGATAAAGAATAGGATGCTTGCCAGCAGTGTGCCGCCAAGGACGGTGTTAAGCTTTTTGTGTTTTTGAATTACTAAACCGATAATACCGGTAAGCGCAAAAGTAGCATATACAGATAGCATAACCGGCCAGAGATAAAAACCTAAAACAATATCAGTTACAAACATGGTGGCCATAGGTATAAAAATGGCAAATTTTCTTGGTAAGTATATCCCCGAAAACAAAGCAATGGCCGCGATTGGCGCAAAGTTTGCCGGGTGAGGGAGTAGTCGGGTTGAGATGCCGAGAAGAATAAGAAGAAAGGCGGGAAGGTAGCGCTGCATATGCGTTTATTAATTTATTATTTTTTCTTCATTACATGGTTAAATCCAAGGTATAGGCCAGTAGCCCCGGCGGCAAGAAGACAAATTATTAGAAGTTTCTTTATCATCCACCTTACAGCAGATGAATCAGAACCGGTATTTTTTTGATTTAGTTCTAAATTTTTGTCTGTATTCAAGTCTTCATTTGTAGATATAACTGTGCTCGTCTCAGCACTTATATTTTTATCTTCAGCTTGCGCCAAGCTCTTTGGTTTGGCGGAAATAGCGCGAGCGGTTTTTACCGGTTTAGCCGTGTTTTCAATTTTTATACCCAAGATTTCACCTTGAGGTTCTGAATCTGTATTAACTAGCTCAGAGGTAGTTGTGGCAGGGGTAGAGGTTGCTATGGTTGTAGTACTTATTATACTGGTAGTTTCAGCTGAAGTCGAGGTATTTGCTACAACAGGATTTGAACCCGAGCCTGTTGAAGCCGGAGCCGCGGGAACAACCGGAATGCTGGTAATAATCGGCCATGATTTTCCTAGTAGTGCCGGGACAGAGTGTTTGGTGGCAAACCAATCAATTCCGTCAGTACTCCAAGGAGATTGATAATAGCCCGAATCATTCACATTGTTTACGAGAACTGACCATGGATTTTTATTTTGAGCATTTGTCCACCCTGTTTGACCTTCGCCAAGCGCGTTTAAGCCGTACATGGCCCAACTCGTAGTAAGCGGATCGGACGCAGTATCAAAGCCCCAGCCGCCATCGTTTAATTGAGTGGTATGCAGATAATTTTTTGCTTGCTGGAAAATTGTTTCATCTACGGCCGCGCCAAAGGTAGAAGCATATTTAAGAGCGTTAATAGCGGCGCCGGTAACATCTTGTCCCGGCCATCCGTTCCAGGTAAATGCGCCATTTGCTTGCTGGTCGGCCTTAATCGTTGCCACAGCTGCCTGTACAAGTTCATTTGAAGCGTCTTCGCCCGTAGCCAGAAGCGATAAGGTAATAAAAATATCGTCATTAATTCCGTTTTGACCGACAACGCCCTGGCTAAAGCATTCGTCTTTAATTTTATTTTTTAGTTCTGTAATCTGGCTGCTTGTTTTAGTAACACCGCTGGATAATAGGCCCAAGATATGTCTGGCGTATTCGGTGCATTTGTTTAAGGTATCAGTGGTAGAAGTTACAACCGCAGAGTTTAGATAATCGTATAGAGAAAAACTGGAAGTTCGGATATCATGAGCGTATATGCCATTTGCGCCAAATGACATAGCCGACCAATCCGAAGTAGACAAATCAACAATCGCGCCGTTATCTAGTTGCTTTGATTTCAAAAAGTTTAATATTTTTTGCACCGCGTTGTTTATTTCGCTTGTGCTTACCGCCGCAGCCGGCCCGGAACCGCTCCCATTTTGCGGAGGTGTTACTGAATCTGTACTAGAAGAATTTTCAAGTACAGTAAGGGTTATGGGATTGCTCCATTTGGTCCAATCTAAAGAAATAATTTTGGCATAATATGTACCGGTTGCGGAAAATTTAAAATCTACGGTGCCGCTGGCGCTGGTTTGGGTTGTGGTAACCGTAATCGTTTGATCCCACCAGCCGGTTGAAGAAGGGTTGGGAATAGAAATATCTACCAAATTGTTTTCGTCAGATACCCATGATTCTGATAGATTATCAAATTGATAGCGCCAGGTTTGCAGAGTTGTGGTTGTGTCTAGCGGAAATGTGGTAGTGGAGGCGGAAATTTTCCAAGGAGTAGAGAAGTAGACGTATATACTTTCACCGCCAGTTAACCAGTATTTGTCCATGCCAGTACTTGGGTAGTTATTGTTTACCACATAATTCCAGTTGTAGCAGGCATTTTGGGTAGAAGTTGGTGAGATATTTATACAAGCGAGATAGAAACTATCATAGCCCGCATTATACTGAGCATCTGAAATAGTAAAAGCATCGCTTTGTTGATCCGCTAAAACGAGAGCAGAAAATACTGTGTTAGTAGTAAGTTGATAATCCAAATTATTTATTGCGTCATGATGTAGGGTGCTTGTGAGTTCTATGCTGCCTGTCCAGATAATTTGATCTTCGTAACGAAGGGTTAGAGTAGAAGTAGGTAAAGACATGGCTGGAGTGCTCGTGGGCAGTTCCATTTCCGGAGTAGAAGTATTTATATCAGGAGTAGAGCTGGTTGTGTCGGCGAGCGCCGGTAAAGCCCAGAATAACGTTCCTAAAATTACTAAATATTTTAATCCTCCTAAACTGTTTTTTATTTGCATAAAAATTATTTATTTTCGTACCTCCATGTGATTAAATCGTTTGGTTTAAGGGTATAATTTGAGATACCAACCTTTGCTTCCTCGTTATTTATATAAAATGTCCAGTAGAAACCGGTAGACGGACTATTTTTCTGGCTATTGATTTCTTCTACGAAATGCCCCAGGCCGGAAAATACTTTGGTAGAAAACGAGATTTCGTTGCTTTCTCGTAATGCAACCATTGCTTCATAAGCGGTAGCGCCTGGTTTTACAGTTGGATTGTACTCCCTATCTTCAATTTTGAATGTAACGGGTATAGTTTCGGTTGAGTTGGTTGGAGGTGGTGGGGACAAAGGGGAGGTGTTGGAGGCGGTATTTGTTCCTGCGGAGCTAGTTACAGTTTTTTCGTTACTATCGCTAGTTTTATTTTTTAGCACCGCCGGTTTTAAATCTGGTTCAGTTTGAAGGGCGGCGGCAGTGTTTGTGGGGGCAGTATATAAAGGCGGGGAGGCGTTATTATTATCTGGATTAAGGAATAAGTAGGTTGCGGCAAAAACCGAAATAAAAATCAGAAAAATTAATAGTCGGTGAAGGAGTTTGTTTGAATTGGGCATATGCAGTTTTAATTATCCGCGCTAACAAAAAAATCTTTGCCGAGCGGGAAAGATTCAAAAATATATGGGTTTTTGTTTCCTGCTCGGGACTAACCCCATATTTATGGGGCCTATATCTGAAGATCGGACTTCTCGCCCAGGGCGAGTTTACCGTTGCGGCACAGTGGAGGAATCAAACCTCACTTCCACAGATATATTTTAGTTAAATTGTAAAGTTAGACTAGCACCTAAATTTTTGAGTGTCAAATAAAGGTGTGGATTATTGTTAATTAATAAATTTATAGATTCGAGTTGACGGTGTTGAAGAGTGCCCGTCGAACTCTAACGACATTATTTGCCCCGTTTTTCTACAAGCTGCCGGTAGCTTGCAAATCCCTCCACAGTCTTTCGTTTTTTGCATGTTGGGCAAAAGACGATAACGCCGATGCGGCTTGTCGCCAGGTGTTGGAGTATTCCCGGACAGGAACCCTTGCCTTCCTTTGGGCTGATAATTCCACCGCAGTAGAGATCTTTTACTCTGAGCGTCATTGTACACCCCCTCTGTTATTTTTTACTCTACCTTATTTATTTTTTTCGCGCAAGTTACGGTATTTAGAAGAAGTTTGGCCACCGTAATTGGGCCAATACCGCCTGGAGTAGGAGTAATAAATTTAGTTTTTTTGGAAACACTGGCAAAATCCACATCACCTTGCATTTTACCGTTTATATATACAATACCGGTATCAATCACAACCGCGCCTTTTTTTACCATATCGGCTTTGATTAAATTTTGTTTGCCAACGGCCGAGACAATTACATCCGCTTCCAAACATTTCTTTTTTATATCTTTAGTATAACTGTTGCAGGTCGTAACACTGGCCAGTTCATTTACAAGCATGATGGCTAGGGGTTTGCCGACCAGCGCGCCGGCGCCTACAATCGTGACATTTTTTCCCACCAGATTAAATTTTATTTCTTTTAAGGTTTTTATGACTGCCCAAGGGGTAGGCGGTTCTATATGGTTGCTTTTCATGACTAGTTTTCCAATATTGGCATCCGTAAGGCAGTCCACATCTATAGCGGGATTAATAGCATTTAAAACATCTGGTTTATACAGTCGTTCAGGTAAGGGGAGCTGAATAATTAATCCGGTAAGCTGCGAATCTTTTTGAATGGCATGTACAGCGTCAATTAATTCTTCTTTAGAAATATTTTTTGGAAATTCATACAGAGCAAAATCCATACCTGCCCGCTGCGCTGCGGCTTTTTTTCTGCCTATATACGTGCGTGATGGTTTATCATTTCCAACTAAAACAACTGCCAATTTTGGAGTGATGCCTTTTTTCTTCAAGGCAGCCACAGCCTTGGCAGTGCTTTTTTCAATGGTGGCCGCAATTTTTTTACCATCAATTATAGTTGTCATGGGCAAATAATAGCATAGTTATGGGGGTTGAGTAAAGAGGAGTCCGATTGACTGGTTGGCATATTTTTACTAAGATATAGGCTGTATAAACTAATAATTTTTTGTGAAGAAAAATACTTCCTGGGGCAAAGTTGCTAATTGGTATGACAAAATGTTAGAAAAAGACAACGACTCATTTCAGAGCCGGGTTATTTTGCCAAATATAACGCGTTTAATGAATTTGGAAAAATCGCAAACAGCTTTAGATTTGGCATGCGGCCAAGGATTTTTTTCGCGAATTTTCGCGGAAAAAGCGGACAAAGTAATAGCCAGTGATATTTCGCCGGAGTTAATAAAATTGGCGCAAAAACATTCCGTAAAAAATATAGAATACCATGTAGCTCCGGCCGATAATCTTAATTTTTGCTCTAATCAGTCTGTAGATACGATTGTAATAATTTTGGCTTTGCAAAATATAAAAAATGTGGACGGAGTTTTAAAGGAGTGTAAAAGAGTATTAAAAGAAAAGGGGAGTGTGTGTTTGGTTTTGAACCATCCGGCTTTTAGGGTGCCAAAAATGTCCAGCTGGGGCTGGGATGAAGAAGAAAAAGTGCAGTATCGGCGCATGGACATGTATTTATCAGAATCTCAAAGTGAAATAGATATGCATCCGGGCCAAAAGAAATCCGAAAAAACAGTTTCGTTCCACCGGTCTTTGCAGTGGTATTTTAAGATGTTTTCCAAGCATGGGTTTGGGGTAGCCAAATGCGAAGAATGGATTTCACACCGTGAACCCACCCGAGGCCCGCGATTTGCGGCCGAAGATAGAGCCAGAAAAGAGTTTCCTTTATTTTTATTTTTGGAATTAAGAAAGTTTGAGGGTTAAAATATTTATAAATTTTTTTATCGTGATTCTTACTAGAATCCTTTTTTTGTGATATACTTTTTCCCGAACGAAGTTTTGTAAAGACCCGACACATCTTTGGAGGGACTATGCACGAAGAACAGGTTGTCCAACCAGACCAAGAATGCCGGGCAAAACTATGCCTGGTACAACTAACGCTTAAGCAGAAAGGAGTTAGGGGAATATCTGTTTTGTTAGGACTGCAAGACGCGGGAAAGATCAAACTGTCACCGGGGAAATGCGAGATTTATAACAGGGTGTTCTTTTTGAGCTCGGAAATTCTCGGCGAGGACATCCGTACCACGGTGGTGCAGTTGGGGTCAGGCTATACCACAGGGCCTGCTAAATTATTTTTATTATATTATATTCAATTTTAACTAAATTTTATCACACTTAGTGTATCGTAATTATATTAAGCTAAGTATGGTATGAAAAAATTATTAGTAATAATTGCAGGGTTAATTTTGTTAGGTGTAGGATGTAAGCAAGAAGAATGGCAAGGTTTTTATTATCCAAATGGCTGTCTTTCTTGTATGGAAGATTATATTTACAGTCCCGCTCTTTCTTCACTGGAAGAGTGCCGAAATTGGGGAAATGGAATTAGAAAAGAACGTAATAATAATCCAAGCGATCAATACGAATGCGGCCTAAATTGCAAAGCCAAAGGCGTCCTTCGGGTATGTGAGGAGATAGTAGATTAAAATGTATATCCTACGTTGTTCCGAGGCTTGGATTCGAACCAAGATAAGCAGATTCAGAGTCTGCTGTCCTACCATTAGACCACCTCGGAGTTTTGTTTAATTGTCATCCTGAGTGTAACGAAGGATCCCTTCAACGACGAGAGGGATTCTTCTCCCGAACACTCGGGATCAGAATGACAAAAATTAAATTGTCTGGATTCCCGCTATCGGGCGGGAATGACAGGCCGATGACGAGTTATATTGCCGCGCCGGCTTGGAATTTATCTAGCCAAGATTTTTCCACCACCATCACAAAACTCCACCTCCATTTGCGATCTTTAAATACTTGAGGAGAAGATACGTGATATTTTTTATTATCTTTAATCAGATAAATCCGACCGCTATCTTTGGTTTTTACAAGCATTCGTTGGCTGGTAAAAAGTACGGTTGCAGGTTTTACGGTTTTACTGGTCTTATGATCGTAATCCCGTAAAGCGCCCATGATTGTATCATATAAGTAGCGCAAGTCAAGGCCTTGTTTAAGGTCGCCATTATCATTTACGATAAATTCTTCTTTTTCATCATCAAAGCCTTTTATAACGAAGGTGTGGTAATATGATCCGTTGCGAGCGAATTGAATACGAGGGTTATTTAAAAGTTTGCCATATAGCAATGCAATCACCGGCCGTCCGGCCCCAAGTTCATCTTTTATCTCTTCCAAAGTCGGGTTAGTTTTTATTTTAGCTTCAAAGTATTTGGAATATTCATTTATTACTTTTACCATTTCCGCCGCATCGGTATTGCCATTGTAGCCAAATAATTTATTTTCAACATCTATATAGTATAAAATGGATTGTTTGGCTTTAGCTTTAGTAACGCCCTTGTTTCGGTTGCCAAAATAATACTCATCAAGCATGGCGGTAGACGCTTCTTCGCATGAGTTATTCCATGGTTTTACCATAAGTCCTTCCGGCGCTTCGGGGATATAAGGTACGGATAAATTAATGCTTTCGGCAGCCTGGGCAGATAACACGGGAATTAATAAGAATTCAAGAGCAAATGCAAAAGTTAAGGCTGTAGTTTTCATATTGGTGAAGGTTAAAAATTAGATTAGCTCGCCGCCAAAATCTGCGGCAAGCTTATTTAATTCAGTGTCCTCTTCGGTTTGTGGTCTGGAAGTTTCTAAAACCTCACAGGTTAAGGTAATATGTTCAGAAAAAACGTCTGATAAGGCTTGTTCTATGGTTCTCTTAACTTTGATTTCATCAATTTTATTCTTATGAAAAGAGTATGGTACCGTAATAAATAACTGTCCATTTTCCACGGTGCGTAAGCTGCTCATTTTAAGAATGAAGCTTAGTGAATGGTTGGCTTTGCCGATGGTTTCAATTATTTCATCCCATTTGGCCCGAACATCTTCTAAGGTTGTTTTTATTTCTTTATGGGTAATATGAGAAATTGTTTCCTTTATGGTTTGGGTAAAAGAAGGGGGGGTGGGTTTGTTTTCTTCTTTGGCGTTTATTTTTATTGCGTCGTCTGGAGTTGGCAAAGATTCCAAATCGCTCGGCGCAGCCGCAGTCTTAGGTTCTGCTTTTTGTTGCTCGCCATGCCGATCGGATACCGCAGCCTGTGAAGATATTGAGAATTCAATCGAAAACAGTTCAAGGGGTAGTTGAGGCAAAGGAGAAGATCTCATTTCTCTGTGACGAGCGATAAGAGATTCTATCATGCGTATGAGTTGCAGAGCGGGAATTTTTTCTGCGGTTTTTTTTAAGGTCTTTAAATCTTCATCGCTATAATCCGTATTGATATTTTTTGCTTTGGCACTCGTTTGGGAAATCAAAGCCAGACGCAACGCTTCTATACAGTCATATGCAAATTGTTCCAAATTTACGCCGTCCTCGGTAAGTTTTTGGATCATTTCCACGGCCGCGGCGGCTTGTTTATCCAAAATTAAGTTGATAAATTCTAAAATTGATTCAATATTTGAAGTAGGCAAAATCATTTCCGCGTCTTCTACGCCGATATTTTTCAAATCCAGGCTTAAAATTTGCCCAAGCAAACTTTCGGCATCGCGCACGCAGCCGTCGCTTTTATTTATAATTCTTTCCAGAACTTTTTTATCAACTTTTACTTTTTCATTTTTACAAATGCCCTGCAATCTTTCCATCATGTTATCATAGCCGACTTTTTTGAAATTAAAACGCTGACAGCGAGAAATGATGGTGGGCAGCAGTTTATGAATTTCGGTGGTGGCTAAAATAAAAATCGCGTGAGCCGGCGGCTCTTCCAAAGTCTTTAACAGCGCGTTAAAAGCGCTGGTAGAAAGCATGTGCACCTCATCTATGATGAAGACCTTATATTTTGATTTGGTCGGCTTAAATTGAGCGTTTTCAATGATATTTTCACGCACGTTGTCTACGCCGGTGTGCGATGCGGCATCAACTTCAATAATATCAATACTGCTGCCGCTCATTAGTTCGTTGCAAGAAGAACACTCGTTACATGGTTCAAAGTCGCCATCCTTGCGATTTTGGCAATTTACGGCTTTGGCCATTAGTCTGGCGAGCGTAGTTTTGCCGGTGCCGCGCGGGCCGGAAAATAAATACGCGTGAGCGATTTTACCGGTCGCCACTTCGCTGGTAAGTGTTTTTATAATATGATCTTGACCGGTAACATCCGAGAACAATTGCGGGCGGTATTTTCGGTAGATGGTGGACATATTTAGGTGTCATCCTGAACCTGTTTCAGGATCTTTCATGTTTTAGGAGATGCTGAAACAAGTTCAGCATGACATTTGATTAAAGACCAGCTTCACTCAATTCGGTTTTGCCTTCTTTTATTACTACGCCCAGTTGGGCCCTTTCGGCGATTTCCGCTTCCACGATTTCTCTTGGCCGTCCGTATTTAAGCCTGGACAGCTCTTTAATCGCAGCGGCCAGTTGTTTGTTGCCTGGACGTGGGGGATAGGTGAACATATTAAACGGTTTAGCGGCGGTGTTGTCAATCAGCAGTTTGGTATAAGCTGTGTATTGTTCCACGTTTACCAGATCGTAGGCGCTAAATACTGGCGCGAATTCTTTGGCCAGAATCTCCGCGTCTTCCACGCCAATGCGGAATGATACAAGTGTGCCCGCGTTACCCAAGACCGCGTCACGCACCGTGGTTTTGCCTTTGTTATCTTCCAGTTGTTTCATGTACTGGTGGGCAATGATAAGTTCCAAACGGTATTTTCTGGCTTCGGATAAAATGGTGGCAATGGAGTCGGTAATAAAGTTTTGGAACTCGTCAATATATAAATAAAAATCATGGCGCTGATCTTCGGGAAGCGAAGCGCGTTCCAGGGCGGCCATTTGCAGTTTGGATACGATAATAAGACCTAAGAGGTTTGAGTTTATTTCACCAACCAAACCCTTGGCCAAATTAACCAAGAGAATTTTTTTCTTGTCCATGACCTCGCGGAAATTAAAACCCGAATGCGTTTGGCCGATAATATTACGGATCATGGCGTTTTCTACAAAACGGCCCACTTTGGAAATAAGGTACCCCAACATTTCCGATTTATGAAAGTCCGAAGTTTTGGCCATTTCTTTATCCCAGAAGGCAAGTACCATCGGGTCGGTAAGTTTCTTCTTCCACTCTTTTACAAATTCGTCATCGGTAAACATGCGGGGGATTTCGGCGATCGTGCCCGGATTTTCGGTATCTGCCATAAGGGTAAGCATCACGTTGCGCATGTTGTGTTCAAACATCGGGCCAATCATGGACGGATCAGTAACCAGTTTATAGAAAATAGAAATCATTTCCTGGGTTGCGAAATCTTTTTGCTCTTCGCTCTGTACGTCTATCATGTTTAAGCCGATCGGGCGTTCCACGTCTGCCGGATTAAAATAAATCACGTCTTCGGCTCGTTCTTTGGGCACATGCTGTAATACATAATCTACAAAATCTCCGTGCGGGTCTATGACGCATACGCCCTCGCCGTTAATAATATCTTGCACTGCCAAATTTTGGATAAATACGGATTTACCGCTGCCGGATTTACCGATGGTGTACAAATGACGGCGGCGATCTTCGCGTTTCATACGCACAATAGTTTCTTCGCCTCTGTATACCGCCCGGCCCAAAATAATACCTTCTTTTGGCATATTAGTGGGCGGAGGGGCTTTGCGCGCGCCGAGCCAGTTGATATTAGGCGTTTCGGTGCTGGGAATTGGCAGGTGCCAAAAACTGGCCATTTCTTCGGTATTGAAAACCATATAATGGTTTTCTTTAATACTTCTATAGATATAATCCTGAATAAGAGTAGTGGGACGGCGGGGGACAACAGCGCTGAGAGTATTGCCGTAGCGATACAAATTATATTGACTGAAAGCATTTATAATATTTTCCAAATTGAGCACGGCTTTTTCCTTGCTGTTTGCCGAGCTTATCAAACGAATCGTGGTTTCCACGCCGCCGCGGCTGATTTTTTCTTCCATGTTTTTAACCATTTCTTCTTCCATCTGGGTAAGCTGATATTTTGGTTCAAAACTTTGTTGAGTATCTTTTTTCTTTTTTGGGAAAATATATTTGCCCCAGCCGCTGAGGAATCGTCGCAATTCGCCGCGTTTGGCCACGTCTTCAAATTTTTCGCCTTTTTTGATATCGCGAATAATATGCACGCCTTCCTTGCGCCAATGGCTGGAAGCAGGACGGATAATGTACTGAATAATCGCGCCTTCGTCTTCGGCGATTTTGCTGAGCGGGTTGAGCAGGGCAACCAGGGGGTCGCTGTCCAGTTTTTTATATGTTTTAAGCGGGAATGAAGATTTGTGTTTGAGCCATAAATACGCGCCCACGATATGGCTTTGCGGCTTGAACGGATTATAGTCCGTTTCTTCGGTGATTTCCGCGTGCGGGTATTGGGCATGAACTTGCTGCTCCACAAACCCTTTTATTTTATCGGGGACAATAATATAAAAAGAAATTTTACTATCCTTAACAACGATTTCAAACGCCACATGGTCGTTGCGTCCGCGCAGCCAGGTCATGATGCCTTTTTCTTTTTTTAATCCGGCAATGGCAGAAAATAAAGTTTCGGAAACGGCGATTTCCTCGCGCACATGATTGATATTATCTTCGGCGCCGGCGGATTCCGGTTTGTCGCCCTTTTTTTCTTTGGGAACTTTTATGAGCAGTACGGTTTTATGGAATGCCTTGCTTTGGCGTCCTTTGGCCGTAACCACGGCCTTTAAAATATAAAGAAGAGAAATAAAAAATATTACGCCGAGAGCCGGCGGCAGAATATACAAAAAAAGACTATTTTCCAGCAAGCTGTTTATAAGTTCTATGATTGTATTTACAATTTCGTAGAACACATTTCTATTCTTTCTTTTTTAAGGCGATAATCTTGTCGGTTTTTATTTTAGCTTCTTGTTCTAAAAAAAAGCGATTTATGCCAGGCAGCATGCGCAGCCAATCTAGAATCAAACCCAGGATTTTTTTTACTTTGATATGCGTGCCTTTTAGGAGTTCTTGAATTTGGGCGGCGGTTTGTTCGCCCTTTAATTTGAATTCTTGTTTGGCAACGGGGGACAATCGCTGGTATGAATCATTCAAGTCTTCTTCCATGATTTTTTCTATTTTTACCACGATTTCATTTTTAAGCGGCAAGGGGATAGCTGGGATTTTTTTCATTGCCGGCCTTGGTTTTTGCGGGCCTGCGGTTTCGGCAGTATGTTTTTGTTCTTCTGTTTCGGTTTCCGTTTCCGGCGCGGCTTCTTTTTCCAATTGCAAATCACGCTCCTCGCGAGCAATTTTAACTTCATCCGAAGGTTCTATTCGGGGTTTTTCTTCTAAAGGTTTAAATGCCATATATAGATATCAAGTATTATAGCATATTTCACACTCGCTCACAATATGTTATAATGTATTTACCTTTATAAAATCAAAATGAAAAATATTAACGAAATACAACAAAACGGTTTAGTTTGGATAAATGTGTCCAAACCCGAAGAAAAAGTATTGCGGACGCTGCAGAAAAGATTTCAATTGGCAGATCAGGAAATAAACGAAAGTTTGCCGTCATTTCAACGGCCGAAATTTGTTAAAAGAGCCAATTATTATTTTTTAGTTTTGCATTTTCCGATTTTTAACCGAACTACGCGCCGTATTGGCTTTACGGAAGTGGATTTTTTCCTCAGTGGCAGCAGTTTAATTACGGTTCATAACAACAGCCTGCCGGTTATAGAGGCGTTTTTTAGGGAGTGTCAGAAAAAAGAAGAATTTAGAAGCAGCTATTTTTCGGGCACGGCCACGCATATATTTTTTGAACTCCTCAACCGGCTCCTGGAATCAATTTTCCCAATTTTAATGCACATAAACGAAGATATCAGCTCAATTGATAAGATTTTGTTTACCAGAACTCCGGATAGAAAAATGGCGGAAGAGATTTTACGCTTGAAGATGAATGTAGTTAATTTTCGCCGCGCCATGCAAAGCCACAAAACGGTTTTGGACAGATTGGTGGCCAGCGGCGGCAGGGATTTGGACATTTCTTCGTATCATACATATATTGGCATCTTGCGAGATCATACTAATGATATTTGGCATTCCTTGGAAAGCCAGAAAGAAAGCGCGGATAATTTGGATGAAACCAATGAGTCGGTGGTTGGTTTGCGCATGAATGAAATTATGAAAACGCTTACCGTTATTTCTGTTACCACTTTTCCTTTAACTTTGGTAGCCACAATTTTTGCGATTCATGCGGGTGGGACGCCGTTTATAAGCAGTCCTCTTGGTTTTTGGATAATTTCTTTCGTAATGTTAGTCGGTGCAATATCAATGCTGTTGATCTTTAAAGCCAAAAAATGGATGGATTAAATCAATTGTATAAACAAAAAACCACCGTTATTGAGGTGGTTTTTTGTTCCAATAAATTTCCAAGAAGTTAGAAATTTAATCAGTTGGCCACATGCGTTGTGGCCACTCACGTTCGCGCGCCTTGTGGCGGCGAATCTCCTTGCTCACGTTGGGTAGGCGAGCGTAACAGGAGTGTTTATGGAAGGATCTGAGAACCTTCCCAGATGTCGTTATCTGGGTTGAAGTCATTCACGTGGGGTCGGGCTTCCAGACGCCAGTATGTGGTGGTTCCTTGGGGGAATACCTCTGGAGAAAAGAAGTACTGAATGTTGCCGATGTTGCTTGCAAGCGGCGTCGAATACGTGAAGGCGATTCCTCCGTAGATCCAAGGATTACCTGGATTGGTCCGATAACTAATCGTGGCCACACCTGGCTTTGTCAACTTGAAATCAATGTTGACAACTCGGTTATTGTTCCAGAGGAGGTAGATAGCGGTCCCACTGCGCACGAAGCGCAGCGGCGACATGTCCACGTACTGGGTGCAGGTCACGAGACTAGTCCCTCGGTCAAACATCAGCGACGGCGGAGAGGTGTTCTGGTCCAGGTCCACCACGCTAACATCGAGCCAGAAGTGGTCGTGGCATTGCACGCTGCACCAGCGGTCGCCAGGAATGAGATCCAGGGAGCATGACCACGACAGTTCCGATTGCTCCGTGCCGATGCAGTCGCCCCCCTCGCACCAGCAGTACCACGGGGTGTTCCGGCCGGCCCACTCGTAGGGCTGGCAGTAGGACGTGGGCTCTTCGGGCTCCACGCACACGCCATCGAGGCACACGCTAGTACCGGGACACTCCCCATCGGTCATGCAGACGCCGTAGTGTTCGTTGACGATCACTTCGGTATCAGTGCAGGCGGCCAGCGCGGTTATGGCATACAGGCAAAAAGCGGTCAGCAGCTTGTTCATTGTCGTGTTCTCCATCAAGGTGTTAAGACCCCTTAGGCGCCGAAAGCTTACGCTTCGACAGGGCCAATAAGAATCTCAACATTGTAAAAGAACAACATACTTTAGCATAAAAATGCCATTCTGTCAATGTAGTATAGAAGTGTTTAAAAATAAAAAACCCGATAGTATCAGGTTTTTTATGCTTGCCATGAATCGTCATGGCGCCGTCCGCAACGCGGATTTACATTTGACTATATTGTTCTTGTTCGGCCTTGGCTTCTTCCGGATCTTTGCAGTTGCCATAGTGGCAGATGTCGTCCGCGTTGCAACAATCACTATCTTCTTCGCAACCCGGCATGCACACACTTTCATCGCACACCGCCTCGCAACCACAGTCGCTATTTTTCGCGCATGTTGGCGGGAAGCACTTCTCGTAGTTACAGATTTCGTTGCCGGGGCAGTGAGAACTGTCTAGGCAATTTCCATCTTCAATTTCTTCACGAGAGTGACAGGTATCTTCGTAGTAGAAATCACCCTCGCAGCATAGTATGGGACGACCGGGGCTATAGGTGCTGCAACTATGCACTTCGTTACAAATTTCGCCGCAATCACAATCGGAATCAAAGTTGCATTCCGATTCCTGGCAGTACCCTTCTTTTACCATAAGGCCGCTGAATCTGCAGAAGTATCCAACCGGACAGTCACTGTCAGCGCAACAGCCAGGCTGGTGATCACAGCGATGGTTGATGCAATGAACTGCGCAACCTCCACCGCAATCGGCATCTGCATCGCATTCTGACTCGGTGCAGGTACCGCTAATTTCATCACTGCTCTTATCACAAAATTCATCCGGCAGACAATCCGCATTGGCACAGCAGGAATCCGACTTGTGGCACTCGTCGTCCAAGCAGTCGTAGCCGCAACCGCAATCTTCGGCGGTGGCGCAGGTATGCTGGGTAGCATACTCGCCCCTGGAATTGTCCTCCGTACCTTCATCTAGCAAACATTTGCCACTCGCGCAGACACTGTCCGACGGACAGTCATCATCCTTGGTGCATGTTGCAATTGCCGCGGCATTTATTGTCAAGGTGCGCGCCTTGTTTTTCTGGGCAACCGGTACTTGGCACTGGTCGGCCGGTGAATTGTTGGATTCAACCGGAGCGCTTGGCCAAACCAGGTACGCAATTGCGAAAAACTGAATAAGCGCGATAAAAGGAAATACCCACCCTTTCTTGTTGAACTGCATACTTCCTCCGTATAGGTAGAATACGCTAGCAAAATTGTTTGTCAAGAAAAATTAAAATTATAAAACAAAAAACCGCCTGAATTTTAGGCGGTTTTTTGTTTCTCAAAATTTCCAAAAGTTTTAGAAATTTAGTCAATGCCACATATCGTAGTGGCGACGCCTTGACTTGCGCCAAGGACTCGCACAGACCCGTGAGAGGGGTCGGTGAGAGGTCAGGTAGGTGGAGGAGCGAAGATCGTGAGATGTTCCCGCCCAACATTTTCGTAGACCGACTGTTCGGCATCCAGTGGCGACTGGCTCCAGCGGAAACCATTCACCTTGGCGTCGATCGCGATCCCACTTGGCATCACACTGGCGCTGCAGTTGGTGCAGAACAGACGGATGTCCTCGCCACCCACGTTTCCGCTGGGCGCAAACGGCCCACTCCAGCTGTAGAGGCGGGAATACCACTGACTCGTGATGTCACCGCCGGCAATCTCCGTAAGTGGCGCGGGTTGGCCGTTGATCATCATCCGGAACGTAGGCATGAAGTTGGTCGCGCTGGCCGACGAACGCGTGCCGTAGATCTCGTACTGAATGTACATGAGCTGCGGATTGCAACCCTCCGTACCCCCGCCGACTGGTACGGCGTTGAAGTGGCGGATTTCCACTTCGGCGGCCGGCATCTTGAGCGCGGTGCTCGACGTCGGGAAAGTGAGCTCCACCTTGCAGAGGCGGTCGAGGGCGCGCTGGTAGCACACCCCGGTATCTGCCAGGCACTCGCTGCCATCGGGGCACTGGGGGCCGCCGGGATCAGCGCAGGTCACGGGCACCTCCACTTCCCGCACGCAGGCCTCGCCTTCACGCTCGGTATCGGCCGGGCAAGTGGCGGGGCCAGCATCGGCAAACTGCATGTTGACCCCATCACCACAGCCGGTGGCCATGATGAAGAGGGTGGTCGTGATCGCGATGATGAGCCGCATGTTGGGCATCGTAACGCTCCTTTGGTTTCATTGTCTTGAGATTCAGACCCCACTGACACCCCGAACATTTGTTCAGAGCAAGGGCCAGTAAGGGGCTGAATCTATTAAAAAGAACTGTATAATCTAACAAAAGACCTACTATTTGTCAATGGTAGCAAATGTATTTTGGCTAAAATAAGAGATTTTATGACCCTAAGGTTACGGTAGATCTTTGTTATTTTCTCTATCCTTTTTCCACATTACTTTTTGAGTTTTGTAAATGACAACACCCAGACCGACCAGGGAAAAGATGAAAATGAAAGGCAGCAAGTTTGCCAGCGGCACCTTATCGTGAGAAAAAATAACGAGAAAATTGGTAATAATAAATCCCAGTCTAATTTCGGTGGGACCGATTTTAAAATATGAAATGCGGAATTGGTTGGTGGTGGAAAATGATAAATAAGAATTAACCATAAAGCCGCTGTATGTTGCCAAGATAAAAAACAGGGTGTTATATTTATCGGAAAAAATAAAAGAATAACCGATAAGCAGCGCGCACAGAAAAATATAATCCAAAAAATGATCCATATAAAATCCCCAGCGCACCAAACCCATTTTTCTGTATTTCCCCAAAGATCCGTCCAAAGAATCGGTAATGTACTGAGCGACAATCATAACGGTTGTTCCCCACAGCCAGTTGATATTATATTTGCCGGCCAGATAGCCAAAAACAATAATTAAGAAAGACCAAAGCAGCGTAGAAAGAGTAAGGTGATATGACTGAATCCAGGCGGGAATTTTTGGCACGCAAACGCCGATAAATTTTTGTTCTAATTTATGAAATAAGGGCTTGCCAATTTTTTTATCTCCGGCAAAATTTTCTATAAATTCCATACGAATGAGTATATATGGCTTTTGTCCTATATATTATTTTTTATCGTCAAATTTATTCCATCCGGATTCAGTGATAATAGGGTACTGGTGATGAGCCAGAAGCTGTTTGAAATCTAAAAAATGAACATTATTTAACTGATATTTATTTATTTTTTTACCGTTTCGTAATGTAAAAATTATATTTATATAATGGGTATAATGATGATGCAGGTCAAAAATAGACGGTTTAAAATTCAAGCCGAAATTAACTTCAATATCCGCTGTATTTTCTTTTTTTATTTCCAATTTTGGTTTGCCCCAATGGGAAATTCTTAACATGCCGGACTGAACTTCCAGTTCCCGGTATCTGTCAACAATAAAGAATATGGTAATGCCCATAAATACCACCATCGGTATTACGGCATTTAAGACCGGGTCAGTCGTATAATTAAGCACCAGGGTAATCGTAATTGTTAAAATGAGCAGTTCTGCCAGGGAAAACAGAAAAAAATCCTTAACGGTAATTTTTCTCCGTAGAGAGAAAACATTTTTGGATAACTGATGATGCAGATGCCACAGTGACATACTATTTTTTAACTACTTTTGTCCCTTCGGGAGTATCCTCAACTGCATATCCCAAATCTTCAATTTGCTTTCTTAAATTATCGCTTTCTTTCCAATTTTTTTCACTACGAGCCGTGTTTCTTTTTTCAATCAGTGTTTGTGTGTCTGCGGAAAGTTTAGTTTTATATTTTTTAATTTTGCCCAGTCCTAACCCCAGCACCCTGTCAAATTTTAGAATAGTTCTTTTTTTGGTGCTGGTCGGGAAAATAGGATCTTTTATCATCTCCCACATAATCGCTAAAGCCCGAGGCATATCCAAATCATCATTAACGGCTTCTAGAAAATTTTTCTCATATTCTGCGCAGCCTATTTTAGGTTTGTCCCAACTGGCGACAATATTATAAAGGTGATTTAAACCATTTTGCGCGGCTTGTAATGCTTCCCAGGAAAAAGTGAGCTGTTTGCGGTAGTGAGTTTGCAAAAGCAGATAGCGATAGGCGAGGGGAGAAAAGCCTTTCTTTTTTATTTCTCCTAAAGTTAGAAACTCACCCGAAGATTTGGACATTTTGGCTCCGTCAAGAACCAAAAATTCCCCATGCATCCAATAGTTTGCCAGAGGTTTGCCTTCAGCGGCTTCGCTTTGGGCGATTTCGTTGGTGTGGTGCACGGGAATATGATCTATGCCGCCACAGTGAATATCAAACGGCTGGCCCAGATATTTGGCAGCCATGGCCGAGCATTCTATGTGCCAGCCGGGGAAACCTATGCCCCAGGGGCTTTTCCACTCCATTTGTCTTTTTTGATCATGAGGGGAAAATTTCCACAGCGCGAAATCCGTAATATTTTTTTTCTCGCCCATATCCACTCTGGCCCCAGCTTTTAATTCTTGTTTATCAAGCCGCGCTAATTTTCCGTAATCAGGAAGTCTGGAGGTGTTAAAATATATGCCGTCACCGGTTTTGTAGGTAAAACCTTTTTTTTCCAACTTTTTTATTAAATTAATTTGTTCTTTAATATTGTCTGTCGCTTTGGTAAATTTGTTTGGGAAAATAATCCCCAAATCTTCCAAATCTTTTTTAAAAATTTTTGTATATAATTTAGCGATTTGCCAAGCGGTTTTGCCTTCTCTGGCCGCGCCCTTTTCCATTTTGTCTTCACCCGTATCGGCATCGCTGGTAAGATGACCGACATCGGTAATATTCATGATATGTTTTACTTTGTAATTGTTATACAGTAAAACCCTTTTTAAAATATCTTCAAAAACATAAGTGCGCAAATTGCCGATATGTTGGTAATTATAAACAGTCGGACCGCAGGTATATAACCCAACTTTATTTTTTTTAATAGCGTTGAACTCTTCAGTTTTTCGGGAGAGGGTATTATATATTTTCATATATTTAAAGTTCTAAATCTAGTGCTTCGATATGATCGCTAATTTTACTACCGTTCAATTCAGGATTACGTTGCCATTTAAATTTAGAACACCTTCCTTCGAATTTAATATTAGGGCAAGAATAATTTTCGGTATAAACTGAATATCCCCGTACCTCTGTATTTTCTAGCCTAGAGCAATTTTCTAATATTCCGGTATAGTCCTTTATGTTTGGTATTGTCGCTACGCAACTGCCCTGGCACTGGTTTGAATATTTACAAGGCATGTTTTGATCGGCGTATGGAGGGATGCATCTGGCCTCAATAGTAAAATCCCAGTAGTTTGGTTCCATCCAGTAGCCACCAATTGAGTTGCACTGTCTTTTATTTTTTTCAACTTTATGTTTTGCAAAATATTCTTCAATATTTGCGCCGTATAATTCTTTGATCCCAGGGTAAAAAAGAATAATAACCGGTAAACAGGCTGCTATGAGAATTGCTACACTTAAAAATTTTGGTACCTGTCTAAACATAATTTACCATTTATACTATTGATAATAGTACCTTATTTATCCCCAGTTATCAACCAACCTATACTAGTAAGTCCTATTATTTGCTATAATAGACGAAGTTAAAGAACGTACTGCTAAGTTTTATATTCTATATTCTCAAAGTGCGTCCTATGTTCGGTTTTGGTAAACCAAAGTCCTATCTTGGAATTGATATTGGGTCCGGCGGTATGAAGCTGGTTGAGTTGCGATTGGAAAAGAAAAGACCGGTGTTATTTACATATGGCCTAACTTCCACCAAACAAGATATTCATAGAATTCAAGCTCACAAGGATCAAAATGTTGCAAGTCTGCTTCAACGAGAAGAAAAAACCGAAAACGCCGCCGCAGTCGAACAGTTTACGGAAGCACAGATAGCAAGTTATAGCGATACTGTAAAAAGTTTATGCAAAGCCGCTCGGGTAACTTCAAAAAACGCGGTGGTCAGCCTGCCGGTTTCTTCAGTTTTTCACGCGGTAGTTACGCTGCCAATCGTAAAAAAAGAAGAATTGGATCATATTGTTAAAGCCGAAGTAAAAAAATTACTCCCCATGCCGCTGGAAGAAATGGCTTTGGATTTTCAGGTATTAAACGGATCTTCCGAAAGTAAAAGCCAGCGCGTACTCGTAAATGCGGTGTCAAACAAAATTATTGAATTTTATTCCAAAGTGTTTAGCCGGGCCGGATTAACTCTGGATGCTTTAGAGCCCGAATCTACGGCCCTAACCAGATGCCTTATGGGCAAAGATCAAGCGGTGGCCATGATTATAGATATCGGTTCGGAACGAACAAATTTTTTTATTATTGACCAGGGGGTGCCAATTACTCATCAGACCATTGAATCCGGCGGAGATAAGATAGACAAAATTTTACAAAATATTTTGGGTATTGAAGCGGATTTGGTGGAACGGGTAAAATATGACTTGTTTGATTATTTGCCAACCGGCAATAATGCCGTGCTGAGCGAGCAAAAATGGCTGGACACGCTGATGCCGGTTATAGATCCTATACTTAAGGAAATAGACGTAAGCTTGGAAATGTATTTGCGCCAAAGCGGCAACGAAGGCAAGCGACCGGAGAAAATAATTCTTACCGGCGGTATGTCACTTATGCCATTTTTGGCAAAGTATATTGAAAATAATTTTAGGATAAAATGTTATGTCGGCGATGCCTGGGCGAGAGTCGTTTACCAAGACGGATTAAAACCTTTGTTGCGTCAAATTGCTCCTAGAATGTCAGTGGCTATTGGTTTAGCATTGCGGAGTGTGGTATAATATTTAATACTTATTCATACATTTGATTATGGCCTCAAACAAACAAACCCATATCTTGATCGTGGAGGACGATCTTTTTTTAGCGGAAATTTATCAGAAAAAATTTGAAATGGAGGGTTTTAAAGTAAGCATGGCAAACAACGGTGAAAAGGCCCTTGTGGATATCAAAAAGAAACTGCCGGATTTAGTGCTTTTAGATATTTTACTTCCAAAATTAGACGGATTTTCCGTCCTGGAAGCGTTAAAGTCTGACAAAGCCACCAAAGATATTCCCGTTATTCTTCTTACCAACTTGGGCCAGCAAGACGATGTGCAGCGAGGCCTGGAAAAAGGCGCCGCCGATTATTTAATCAAGACTCATTTTAAACCGTCAGAGGTTGTGGATAAAGTTAGAAAGATTTTGCACCTATAATTGTGATACAATTAAGTAGCGTTTTATTATATTGCGTAAAAAATTTATGTCTTATCACAGAAAGGGGGTGAGAATATGAAGAAATTGAATGAAAAAGGTTTTACGTTGATTGAATTGTTGGTTGTAATCGCCATTATCGGTCTATTATCAACACTCGCCGTAGTGTCTTTAGGAAACGCCAGACAAAAATCTCGCGACGCGAGACGTCTTTCCGACCTAAAACAATTACAGACCGCTTTGGAACTTTACTATACAGATCAGACCGCTTATCCAGCCGGTGCTGCAGTTACTTTGGGCGCAGGCAACTATCGTTGTCTAAACGCCAGTGGTTGGGGAGCCCCAGGTTGTACCAGTGCCTATATGGGCCAGGTTCCAGCCGATCCATTGTCAACTCAAAATTACGTTTATACCGCAGCCTCCAGTTCTTATACTGTAACTGCGACTTTGGAAACAAACATGAACGGTTTGACCGGCGGAGTAACTCTCAGCCCATCGGGTATAGCCGACTAATGTATATACAAAAACCAAAAAGCCCTCTTCAGTTTATCTGAATGGGGTTTTTTGTTTTTTTTAGCTTTGTGATAGAATATACCCGTTATCTGCCCTTCGGCAAAACTCCAAAAACATGAATTATTTAGTGTATACCGGTTATTTTTTTTATCTTATCATTTTTCTCATCGGCCTATCCCTTGGCAGTTTTTTAAATGCTTGGGTTTGGCGCACACGGGAAAATTTTAGAATTATCAGCGGGCGCAGCATGTGTCCGAATTGTCGGCGTCAACTAAGATGGTATGAAAATATACCGGTAATAAGTTTTTTAGTATTAGGGGGAAAATGCCATACCTGCCACAATCCTATTCCAATTCATTTTATTTTTGTAGAAATAAGCACAGCCCTGATTTTTCTTTTGGCAGCTTGGTTGCATGTTCGCGCGCCGGTTTTTGATTCGCTTCATTTTATACGAGACCTGACATTTTTGGTAATTCTGATCATGGTTTTTATTTATGATTTTCTCTATCAAGAAATTTTATCGGAACTTGTTTGGTTTGGGGCGCTCGCGGCCTTGTTTTTTAATTTATACTTAGACCGTAGTCTAGGCTATATGCTTATTGGCGCGCTTGCGATTGGCGGGTTTTTTTTCTTGCAATATGTGATTTCCAAAGGGCGCTGGATTGGAGGCGGGGACGTACGTTTGGGCATTATGATGGGAATATGGCTTGGTTGGCCGGTAGTTTTAGTTGCGTTAATTATTGCGTATGTTACCGGCGCGATTGGCAGCCTCTTTTTATTGCTTTTTAAAAGAAAAACTCTGAGCAGCGCTACGCCCTTTGGCACATATTTGGCCTTGGGAACGCTGGTTTGTATTTTTTGGGGCGACCAGATTGTGAGTTGGTATGTGGGGCTGTTGCGATGAAGTAAGAATTATGAATTACGAATCATGCGGACAGTCTGTTTATTTTTTTCATAATTCTTAATTCATGATTCATAGTTCAAGTGTTAGCAGTATGTCTCTAACTAAAGAAGTGCAATCTAGAGTGGAAAAATTAAAAATGCAGATTGATGATCTTCGTTATAGGTATCATGTGCTTAATGACCCGGAAGTTACCGATGCTATGTATGAAGGGCTAATGGACGAACTAAGAAAAATAGAAACAGAGCATCCCGAGTTAATCACACCGGATTCGCCGACCCAGCGTGTGGCCGGAAAACCTTCGGAAAAATTTGAAAAAATTGCTCACACCGTGCCGCAATGGTCTTTTAATGATGCGTTTACCCAGGAAGATATGGAAGATTGGCAGGAGCGCATTTTAAAAATATTGGAAAAAGATTTGGGCGAGCGGCCTAAAGATATGGAATATGTATGCGAATTAAAAATAGACGGTTTGCACATGGTTTTAACATACGAAAACGGCCAGCTCAAGACTGCGGCCACCAGAGGCGATGGAAAAGTGGGGGAAAATGTAACGGCTAATATTAAAACTATTTTATCCGTTCCGGTTGTGCTCAAAAAAAATATTAGTTTAGTGGCCGAAGGCGAAGTGTGGATGAATAAATCCATGCTAGAAAAAATAAATGAAGAAAGAAAAAAACAAGACGAACCGCTGTTTGCCAATCCTCGCAATGCCGCGGCCGGTACGATTCGCCAGCTTGACCCATCTATCGTGGCTGCTCGTAAGTTATCTCTTACAGCGTACGATATTTCCAGCGATAATGGGCCGGATTCACAGGCAAAGGAATTGGAAATGCTAAAAGACCTTAGTTTTAAAACCGACTCACATTGGAAAATTTGTAAAAATTTGCAGGAAGTATTTACGTTTCATAGCTACTGGCAGGAGCATAAACATAGCCAGGAATTTTGGGTTGATGGCGTGGTAATTAAAGTCAATCAAAAAAAATATCAAACCCTTCTTGGTTTTACCGGCAAGGCGCCGCGCTGGGCGATCGCTTTTAAATTTCCGGCGGAACAGGGGACGACCAAAGTGCGAGAGGTTATTTGGGGAGTGGGTCGTACGGGCGCAATTACGCCGGTGGCAGTAATGGACCCGGTACAACTGGCCGGCACCACCGTTACTCATGCCACGTTGCATAATTTTGATGAAATTGGTCGTTTGGGAGTGCGAGTGGGTGATGTGGTGGTGGTTGAAAAGGCCGGGGATATTATTCCAAAAATTATTCGGGTGCTGGATAAAATGCGTACCGGCGAAGAAAAAACTATCCGCGAGCCAAAAATTTGTCCAATTTGTAAAAGTGAAATAAAAAGAAAGGATGTGATAGACGCGAGTCAAGAAAAAAGCGTGGCTTTATTTTGTTCAAATAAAAATTGTTACGCGCAGCAATTGCGCCGTATTATTCATTTCGCCGGTAAATCGGGATTTGATATAACCGGACTCGGTAAAAAAATCGTGGAACATTTGGTAAAAGAAGGTTTAGTAGAAAACGCCGCTGATATTTTTACGTTAACCAAAGGTGATTTGGCGCCTTTAGAACGCTTTGCCGAAAAATCCGCCGAAAATTTAGTAGATGCCATTTCCTCTGCAAAAAAAGTAACCTTGGCCCGGTTTATAAACGCGTTGGGTATTAGTCATGTCGGCGAAGAAACCGCTATTAAACTGGCGGAAGAATTCAAAACTATAGACAGTGTAATGAAAGCCGGTATTGCCGACTTAGAATCTATTGGAGATATTGGCCCTCAAGTATCCGTATCAATTGTTGAATATTTTAAAGATGAAAAAAACAAAAAACTTATTCAAGATTTGTTAAAAAATGGAGTCCAAATTCAAAATCCTAAATCTAAAATCGGAAATCTTAAATTATCCGGTCAGACCTTTGTCCTCACGGGCACTCTTAGCGCCATGTCTCGCGACGAAGCCAAAGAAAAAATTAGAGAATTGGGTGGCGTGGTGGGGGAGTCGGTCAGTAAAAATACATCTGCGGTAATTGCAGGTGAAAATCCGGGCAGTAAAATAGATAAAGCGAGAAAATTAGAGGTCAGGATTTTAAACGAAGACGAATTTATAAAATTATTGGGATAATTATTTTATTGTCATGCCGTCGTAAGCCACGTCGGTATTTTTGTATTTATTTTTAACAAAGACACGAAGTTCTTTGTATGGCAGAGTAGAATGGCCAATGTGCGTGAATAGCACGCTTTTAATCCTCCATTTTTTATAAGTTTTTAACTGGCTGATTATGGCCAGATGTCCGCCAAAACTTCGTTTTAAAATAGAACCGTCAACGAGCGCCATGTTGGCTTGTTGGAAATATTTTTTTAATCCGCCAAGTGAAGACATGTCTGTGGCGTAGATTATTTTTTTGCCATTGGGAAAGCGTACAAGAAATCCAACAGTTGGTGTGTTGCGGGCGTGGTGAACGCGAAAAGGCAGTATTTTAATGCCAAAAAGATTTACCGGATGGCCGGCCCGCATAGTTTTGGCGGATTCGCTGTATAACAGCGCGTTGGCAAGATATTTAACGCCGTAATTAGCGTCCGGGTGGTTGTGGGTGATAAAAATAGCGTCCGGTTTTGGCAGCTTGGCGCGCCGCAGTTGATAAAGTATGTCCGGTCCGGAATCAAGCAAAATTAAATAGCCATTGTGTTGTATGGCGAGGCACGAACGGGTGCGACGATTTTTTTCGCCTTTTTTTGCTTCATTACACAATGAGTCATCGTGCAAAGGAAAATTTTTTTGGTAGTGTTCAATATCCAAATAATCTTCAAAAAGATTTGATTGCGTGCGGGGAAAAGGAAAAATGGACGAAGATCCGAGTACGGTAAGTTTAGTCATGGGGAGGCAAATTATTAATAAACCACTGCCGGGCAAGCCGGGCTACCTGTTCAAGAGCTCCCGCTTCTTCAAATAAATGAGTGGCGCCCGGAATTACACTAAGTTCTTTTTTACAGGAAAGCAACTCCAACGCTTGGCGATTCAGCTCCAAAACATCCTCATCCGCTCCACCCACAATAAGCAAAGTGGGGGCGTGCACGCGCGGCAAAAAATCGCCGGCCATGTCGGGTCGTCCGCCGCGTGAAACCACGGCAAAAATATTATCGGGAAATTTAGCCGCCGCCTGCAGAGCCGCGGCTGCTCCGGTGCTGGCTCCAAAATAACCTATTGGCTGTGAAGAAAGTTCGGGTTGATTTTTAACCCAATTAGCGGCATCAATTAGGCGGTTCGCTAAAAAATCAATGTTAAATACCAGCGCCCGGTTATTTGCGCTCTCTTCTTCATCCGTTAAAAGATCAAAGAGAAAAGTAGCAAAATTTATTTTTTCTAAAGCGGCGGCTACCAGCCTGTTTCGCGGACTAAGACGGCTGCTGCCGCTGCCATGAGCAAAAAGAATTAAACCGCGCGCGTTGGACGGACAAGCAACCGTTCCCGGAAGGTTTTTTCCGTCCGCGGTGAGAATATTTGCGGAATAATTGCGAAATGAATTTGGCATACTTATTCAACAGTCAAATAATCGCTTAATAGTGAATTTAAAGAAACAATTTTTATTTTTTTACTTTTTTGTGTCATAGCCGAGGGCAGGGAATTGGTGGTATAAATTTTTCTTACTCCTAATTTCCAAAGTTGGTTCCATTTAGCGCCGGTAAATACTCCGTGGGTGACGGCGATTATAATTTCCTCGGCTCCGGCGCGGCGCGCGGCTTGGCAAGCGGCAATTAGCGTGCCGCCCGTATCCAAAATATCATCATGAATAAGAATTCGCGGTCCGCGTAATTTGCCGATAATACCCGAGACAGATACGCCTTCCGGTCCGCGCGTTTTCCGGCAATAAACAATCTGGTCAGTAAAATTTAAAGCTTTACCCAACTCGCCGCAACGCTCTAGCGCGCCTTCATCCGGGGCCAAAATGGAATCAAATTTAATTTTATCTTTTAAAATAGCCGAAGCAAACAAAACGTTGCTTTTTAAAAAAATAACGGGCGTTTTAAGCAAGGGAACGCTTCGTGGATTATGCAAATCAACGGTTATAATTTTGTCTATTCCCGAGGCGGCCAGCAGATTGCCCATCCAAGCCAGTCCCAGACTTTCCATCTCGTCGGCTTTGTCCTGTCGGCCATAGCCTAAGTATGGAACCACCGCAATTACTTCACGCGCGCCCTCTTTTTTTAAAGTGTGGCTAAGCAGGAGCAATTTAAGCAAATTTTCATCCGGAGGAGCAAAAGTGCCGAGAGCATAGCATTTTTGGCCGTCAACTTTATTTTTTACGGTTAAAAACAATTCGTTATTAGAAAACCGCCGCATTTTAAAGATGCCGATTTCAAGTTTGGGAGCGCGCAGAAGCGGACGAGCGAGGTAATTGAATTTTTCCAATGAAAATAACAACATATATTAAAATTTCTTGTCTGTTATTTCATTTAGCAGTTTAACAACCTCTCCATCTTCAATCTGGGGAAAATTTTCGTAGTAATTTCCCACGGCTCCCGCGTAAATTACCGGCGCGTGCAGTAGGACCAGTTTATCCACAGAAGCTTCAATTTGTTTGGCCGTATCGGCCGGTGCCACCGGAACGGCTACAATAATTTTTTTTGGATTTAAATGTTTTAATTCATCAATACCCAAACGAATGGTCAGGCCGGTGGCAATGCCGTCATCAACCAGAATAGCCGTTTTTCCGGTCACGTCGGGAATTTTTAAACCCGAATGATAAGTTTCCCGCCGTCGTTTGGCTTCCCCCCGCTGTTTTTGCTTGGCATTCACAAACCACTGATTTTCCACTCCCGCCCGCTCTACCTCATTACATAATTCGTGGCCATCTTCAGCCACGGCGCAAATTGCATATTCCGGCTGAGTAGGATGGCCAATTTTTCTGGTAACAATAATATCCAGCGGCAGTTTTAATGCTTTGGCGATTTCATAGCCCAACGCGACACCGCCTCGCGGTAAAGCATAGACCACGGTTTCCTTATCTATTAGCGGAGCAAGCGCGCGGGCAAGTTTTTTCCCCGCGTCGTAACGATCTTTAAATTTCATAAAGCTAAAAAAACATAGCAATATCAGTATAGCATTTATCAATTTTTTTGTTAACAATTTACCCACTCCATGTTTCCAAAAATTGCTTATTTGTGTTATAATAAACGTCAACTAGTTTGATTTATTTTAATGAAATTATGAAGGAAAAATATTTGGAGTGGGTTTTGCGCGTAGCCGTGGCCGGAGAGTTCCTTGGGCACGGAGTCTTCGCTCTACAAGGCAAGCCGCAGTGGGTTGGCTGGTTTGCAAAATTAGGAGTGACAGATGCGGCTTTAGCGACTAAATTACTGTTCGCTCTTGGTGTTTTGGATATTATCCTCGCCTTACTAGTACTCATTAAACCCATACGCCCGTTACTTTTATTGATGACCTTTTGGGGTTTCTTTACCGCCCTGCTCCGCCCCCTAGTTGGCGAATCATTTTGGGATTTTATTGAACGCTGGGCAAACTGGGGCGCGCCGCTTACCCTATATTTTTTATTGGGAATGAAAAAAAATAGTATTAAGATTGACGGTAGAAATTAGGTAGTTAGGTAATTTGATATTTGGATTTAGGATTTGATTTGAAATTGGAAATTTGGATTTTGAAATTATAATATGTACATCTCCTGGTTTAAAGACCTCACCATCAAAGACATTCCCTCCGTGGGCGGAAAAAACGCTTCATTGGGAGAAATGTACGCGAAATTAAAATCTAAAGGAATTCCGGTGCCAAACGGTTTTGCGTTAACAGCCGACGTGTACTGGTCTTTTTTGCGTGAAAATAAATTGGATAAAAAAATCAAGGAAACATTAAAGGGTTTAGATAAGAAAGACATCAACGAATTAAAAAGAGTGGGCGATAAGGTGCGTAAAATGATTTTGGCCGCCACATTTCCCAAAGACATAGAAAAAGATATCAGAAATGCTTACAAGCAACTTTGTAAAACAAGTAAAAAAGGCCGCGTTTCAAAGGACGGTACGCGGCATGATTCCGTTGAATCAAATAATGTAGACGTGGCCGTACGTTCTAGCGCCACGGCCGAGGATTTGCCCGATGCCAGTTTTGCGGGCCAGCAGGAAACTTATTTAAATGTTCGCGGCGAAGAAGAATTAATGATAGCCAGCAAAAAATGTATTGCGTCATTATTTACCGACCGAGCTATTTCCTACCGCGAAGACAAGGGCTATGAACACACGGCCATTGCCTTATCCGTGGGCGTGCAAGAAATGGTGCGTTCCGACGTTGGCGCCAGCGGGGTAATGTTTACCTTAGACACCGAATCCGGTTTTAGGGGCGTGGTTTTAATCAATGCGGCTTATGGGCTGGGAGAATACGTTGTAAAAGGCCAAGTTATTCCGGATCAATTTTATATTTTTAAAGACGGTTTAAAAAACGGTTTTAAATCTATTATCAGCAAGCGTTTAGGAAGCAAAGAAGTAAAATTGGTGTATAACAAAGTAGGCACAAAGCAAGAAAAAGTAAAAATGCCGGATCAAAAAAAGTATTGCTTAACCGACGACGAAGTTTTGCAATTGGCCAAGTGGGGCGTAATTATAGAAGAACATTATGGCCACCCCATGGATATGGAATGGGCTAAAGACGGTCTTACCGGTCAGTTGTTTATCGTGCAGGCTCGTTCCGAAACCGTTCGTTCAAAAATAGTAAATGTTATTGAGCAATACCAGCTTAAGCAAAAAGAAAAAGGCAAAGTTTTACTTACAGGAACCAGTGTTGGGCAAAAAATCGGCCAGGGGCGCGCCAGAGTTATCAATTCTCCTAAGCAAATGAAGCAGTTTAAGCCGGGTGAAGTGCTGGTTACCAGAATCACCGATCCGGATTGGGAACCCATTATGCGTATGGCCAGCGCGATTGTAACAGAGCAGGGCGGCAAAACTTCGCATGCGGCCATTGTCAGCCGTGAACTGGGAACGCCGGCGATTGTTGGCGCGGCCAAAGCCAGGCAGATTATAAAAAATGGCCAGGAAATTACGGTGTCGTGCGCCGAAGGCGAAGCCGGTTATGTGTATAAAGGACTTTTGCCATTTGAAGTTACAAAAACAGAAATAAAATCCGTCCCAAACACTCGCACCAAAATCATGATGAACGTGGGCGACCCAAGTAGCGCTTTTTCACTTTCGGCTCTGCCAAATGACGGTGTGGGTCTGGCCAGAGAAGAATTTATCTTCACTAATTTTGTAAAAATTCATCCGCTCGCATTAGTTAATTATAAAGATCAGCCCAAAGAAGTAAAAATAAAAATAGATGAACTCACCGTTGGTTATAAAGATAAATCCAAATATTGCGTAGACAAACTTGCCGAAGGCATTGCTTTTATCACCTCCGCGTTTTCTCCGAGCGATGTTATTGTTCGTTTGTCTGATTTCAAAACCAACGAGTATGCCACTCTTATCGGCGGAGGCCAATACGAACCAAAAGAAGAAAATCCCATGATCGGTTGGCGCGGCGCTTCTCGTTATTATGATGAAAAATTCAAACCTGGCTTTAAATTGGAATGTGAAGCCATAAAAAAAGTGCGTAATGAGTGGGGGATGAAGAACTTGATTGTGATGGTGCCATTTTGCCGTACGATAGAAGAAGGAAAAAAAGTTTTGGCAACCATGAAAGAGTTTGGCCTAGAGCGAGGCAAAGACGGCTTACAAGTATATGTAATGTGTGAAATTCCGGCCAATGTCATTTTAGCCAAAGAATTTTGCGAGATTTTTGATGGGTTTAGTATTGGCTCCAATGATTTAACCCAATTAACGCTTGGTGTGGATCGCGATTCGGCTTTGGTAAGTCATGTGTACGACGAGAAAAACGAAGCGGTAAAAACATTAATCAGGCAGGTAATAAAAGTAGCTCATGAAAATAAAAGAAAAGTTGGTATTTGCGGACAAGCGCCAAGCGACTATCCGGAATTTGCCGAATTTTTGGTGCAGGAGGGGATAGATAGTATTTCGCTTAATCCGGATACGGTTTTAAAGACTCGCGAGCGTATTGCGGCTATGGAGAAAAAAGTGGCTGCCAAACCGGCCAGCAGATTTAAGGTGGGCGTGGCTTCCAAAATGCTTCTGATCTTTGGCGTTTTGGGGCTGGCTACCAGTTTGGGAGGGTATACGTGCCAGAGCAACAGCGTTAACCGGATTTCCGCTCCGGAAATGCAAGTTGAAATTGCCAACCAAGTAGCTTTGGCAAAATCCAATTTGAAAAAAGAATTGATTAAAGAATTTGAAGAAAAACAGGCGCAACAGACATCAGAATATCAAGAAAATAGTTTTGTTAAATTTACTATTAAATACCCTTCAGCATGGTCGGTATTTCATATGGAAGATAGTATATCTTTTTATGCGGGAAAAGAATCGTTGCCGCAGGGATATTTTAATATTTTTAAACAAAGTGCGTCGTTGTCAGAGCAACACGATCCTATTCCAGAAAAAAATAAAACAACCTCAACCTTTTTTGGTTACTCGGCTAAAGTATATGATTTTATAAATCCTGAAGCTGTTTTTAATGGCGCAGCTACAACAGGTACCCCTATCAGCGTTATAGAAATATATCCGCAAGGCTATAAAAAATCAAAAAGCATTATTAAAATTTCAGGAAATAAGGAACAGTTTAACAATATTTTAACGAGTATAGTTGATTTTAAAATAAAATAATCAAAATAAAAATACCCCGGCTTAGTCGGGGTATTTTTATTTAAGTTTTTTGTTTTCCGTACAAGATTTCGTCTATAATTTCCTTTGCTTTTTTTATACGAGTGCGCGCTGTCGGATATGGAATATTAAGTTCTTTAGCAATGTCCACAGGTCGCTTTCCTTGAGTAACTAACTCCATTACAGCGCGATATAAAGGGGGCAGTTTTGCTATATCTGATTTTAAATTTTTTATTTCTTCTTCTCTAATATCTAGAGCCTCTTGCTCTATTAGTTTTTGCTCTGCGATTGGTTCTTCGTCCTTTGTTTCTTGATATTCAGGCGCCGCATCAACAAATCCTTTACGGCGTTTCATAGTATCATGTCTCAGAATGCCTATTATGAGGCGTTCTACTATTGTATATAGCCATGTTTTTAAATTTGATTGATATTTAAACTGCCCCTTTTCAATCTCTTGGTTGGCTTTAAGCATTGCATTTTGCGCCACTTCTTCAGCGTCTGCATTAGAAATTTTATTGTTTATATTTTTGGCAATACTTATAATATAATTTCGAGTTTTGTCTGAGTTTAACTCAGCTAAAGTCGCTTCTTTTTTATTATTTAACTGAGCCTCTGGCGGCGTAAATGTGATTTCTGGCATATATTAATTATATCTTAACAGTATAAGCATATAATAAAAAATATATTATGTAAACAAAAAACCCGTTCGCTATTCCTCCTGATTTATTTCCAGTTTTTGGGAACAAATCAGGTGTTGCGAACGGGTTTTTTCGCTTGGCACCTTAGCTTACGAAATCACTTCGCAGATACTCGCCGGTAGAAGCATCGTACCAACAACTTCGGTAGAACTGCCCATGTAGTGCGAGCAAGCGTGAGGGCTGTGAAGCGCCAAGGCCATCAGAGCATAGGTCCTACTGAGACAGAAACAGCTCAGAAAAGGATCAAACGCGCTTGCCACCACCTCAATTTCCACTCCGATCCACGCTTCACGGATTCCAGGCGGATCTTCTCCTGGCAGGGCGGTTACGACCTTGACTTTCTTCACTTCCGAGCAGTTGTTTTTGGACAGATAGATGGGAGAAGCACCCCACCCGAAAGTGTCCTTCCAGTGGTTGAAGACTCCGGCGGGCCTCTGTTTACCAATAGCATCCAAGAAGTCACGGCGTGCTACGATAAAGCAGTTGTCATCCTCTTGGGCCCAGAGGATCATGCCCACCAAAGAATTACACATGTCCTTGGTACAATCCCGATCTTGGGGATGGGGAGCCACGGTAATGCAAATTGCTTTGTGCATGACAACTCTCCTTACAGCTGAAGTTGTAGTTAGTATAGATAGCCTATGCATTTTTGACAAGGTGTAGTTATGGCTAATTATTCAAGCTAAGCTTAAAGTTGACATATTGTTATTTTTTTTGTATACTTTTTCTACAATTTGGGTCGGTAGTTCAACTGGTTAGAGCACTGCCCTGTCACGGCAGAAGTTGCGGGTTCGAGTCCCGTCCGACCCGCGAAAAAAGAAGGCGAAAGCCTTCTTTTTGCGTGGGCGGAAGCGAGCAAATAGTTTTGCTCACGTCGGGGCGAGAACGCCGGAGCGATGTCGCACGACGCAGGTGGGCGAGTGCGACCGCGAGGAGGTGGCTAACCCGAACGAATGGAAGTGAGTGAGAGGTGAAGCCGAGTCCCGTCCGACCCGCTCACAAAAACGTGGCTTATCCTAGCTACTTTTTGTTGCCCCTGCCTGGTGTGGTGTAGAACTTTATGATAAAGTATTGGGGGGATTTATAAACTTGATTATATGAAGAACATTCGTCGTGGTTTGGACATACTTACCGAAGAAGCTCGATCGCGTTGCATTAAAGAAATTATCGGATATTTTCAAGATGAGCGGAACGAAACTATAGGGATAATTGCCGCTGAGGATGTGTTGGATTTTTTCTTACAAAATATAGCACCCGATGTTTATAATAAAGCTGTTGAAGACACAAAGACCCTTCTCAAGAAACAATTGGAAGGATTAGATTTTGAACTTGATTTGTTAAAGAAACAAAAATAACTGACCGCCAATAAAAACAGCTACACCTTAAGTAGTTGTTTTTAAATATATTTATATATTGACTTTTTACTATTTTGATAGTAGAGTTTCGGCTAGTTTCCCAGAGAGGGGGTTTCAATGTCGGAAATTGAAGGGCTCATTGAGTCTTTTATGAAAGATGTGCGGACTAGCGCTTTGTCAGTGATGGCGGTAAGCATCAACTCAAAAGATGTGGAGAAGTTGTGCGAAAAGCCACGCCTGGCTTTCCCCAGTATTCTTCAGCGCTTTGAAAGGCTGAAGCCCGCAGCTAACGGAATAGGGCTTCGTATTGAAGAAGGTCATGTAGTGTTGCTGCGTCGGTTGGGAGCATGCCTCGGCGCTGCTGTGCCAGGTTATGGACTCAAGGAGCGAGGAAAGTGGCTCGGTTGGGCTCGCCAAATCCTTCAGCATATAACCCCTCGCCCCAAGAAGTAAGTGCTCGGATCTCGTGTGAGGGCGAGCAAAGAAAGTCACCACCACACCAATTATATTTGCACTCAGTGAAAGTATGATTGGTTGGTGGCTTTTTTGTTTTCTTTAACCTTTGACAAAATTGTTAAAAAATGGTACCTATGTAATTAGTAAAGGAGGTTTGCAATGAAAATTTTCGTTCGGCGTTGTCCGACTTTTGGCAACATTGCCTCTGGAATTCTGGATGTGCTGCGCGGTATGTGCCTCGAAGCTGATGAGCGTTCGATCATTCCCGCTCCGGAAGACAGCATCTGCAATGTGGATGCTGCTGGCGATGGCGGGTACATGGTGTCTGGCGAGGAGATGTTCAACGTGTTGTATGGCGACCGTGAGGCGGACGATTTGATGTGGGAGCTTGCCAGGAGATTCGGTCAGTGGCGCAAGCGTATGTTTGTCTTCCATTTCGATGACGTTGCAACGCTGCCACTGCTGCCTCCCGAGTAGACATCAACCAGGTGCTACGGCAGAACAAAATCCTGTTCGCAACACCTGATTTGTTTCTGAAATATTCAGAACCAGGTCAGGGAGGATAGCGAGCAGGATTTTTGTTTTAGAAATAAAAAATAAGACAGCCGCTGGGCCGTCTTATTTTTGGTTACATTATAAATTTTTTGTGAATAGACACACAACGCCGAACAAATGTCCCTTCAATTTAGTCTACACGGTACAGGTGTATGAAATTACACCCGTATTTAGGTTAAAAATATCATTTAAAAATGCGAAGACCCTCGAGTTTCGAGGGTCTTGCTGTTCATGTGGCCGCGTGGCGGCCGGTAGAGAAGTTGTGGCTAGATGCTCAGTCCGGTCGGACTTGTGTCGTTGGGACTGGAACGGTTGTGTCCGGCGGGTTTGTAGTGAGGTCGGAGGTCGCGTCCGTTGGGCTTGTTGACTTGCGGCGAGCACATGCACATGGGCAGCGGAGTGGCCTGCGGTTCTTGTTGCATGATGAGCTTGTCCGGGTCATCCAGGTTCACGTAGCCGCGCGCGACAGGTGTGCCGCGCCAGGAACAAGATCCACCCTGGCTACAAATGCGGGCCTTGTAGATGATCATGGCCTCGCAGATGATACCGGACTCGGTGCAAGAGCAGTTGTTGTTCCGTACCGTCTGCAGGCCCTCCTCCGAGATCAGGAAGCCAGTAGGAGCGTTGTCCTGTTTGGGTACCGTCGGCTGGTTGACGACGCTCGTCGCCAGGGGGCTGTTGCTGTTGAAGCAGTAGCGGTAGCCGAAGATCAGACCCAGAACCAGGAGCATGCAGATCGCGAGACCGCGAGTACTCAGACCGGGACTTGCCAGTTTTTTCTCCATGACTGTTTTTCCCCCTCATTACCCACTTGTGGCGGGGTAGTTGCCAGCGCATGGAAACCCTCACTCCAACGCGCGTATCAATAATAATCAATATTATTACTCATACGCGCGTTGGCTTCTCTAGTTTATAAAATGAACAGCGTAATTTAGTAGATTATCACGGTCTTTTTATGGACCATTTAATCATGTTATATAAAATGATTTAGTCAAATCATATATTTTTACACTACCATAAAAATGTGTTTTTGTCAATCCGGGTCTTGTGCTTTTTATTTTTGATGGGTATATTGAATGAAGGAGGATCACCATGACTTCAACACCCAGGAGAGAGTATCGTCCGTATGAGTTTCCCGAAGTGCTTCGCTTGCGCGAGCGCGCCAAAGGGTTAGAGTTTTCTGAACTCTTACAACAATATCTTTTTGAACGAGATCGACTCACCAGCGAAGGTGGCGATCCGGACAATTCAAACTGTGTCTTTATCCGAGAAGATGAAGACAATCTCATGCTTAGCCGACAGTACCAGTGGTGCCAAGTACTGAAGGAAGAAATGAGCCGGCGAGGGATGCTCGCTGATATTGTTGAGAAGGGCGGGATAGTGAATGCAGAGTCCCTCTTGCGATACAAGTGTTGGTGGTAGGTGCACATGACGAAGCGCGCAAAATATTACCCTTGTAGCTTCGTCTCCGTTCCATAGCAACTTAATTATTTTAAGTTATTATGGAACGCGGAAATGCTCAAAATACTCACGTTAACCTGACAAAAAAAGACCCAGACAATGTGTGGCAAGAGGAGAGGAAACGAAGGAGGGTACGTTTCCTCCTTATACCACACACTGTCGGGGCCTTAAGGAGTTTTGTATATTTGTATACTACTGGTTTTTTTTATTTTGTCAAGAGTCCGACTGTGGATGATTGCTGTTTGCGCCCGTAATGAAATGAAGGGCTTATTTTTTAACAGATTCAACCACTTTGGCGAAGATAGCTTTGTGATTTTCAGCTAAATTTGCCAAAATTTTTCTATCAATCGCAACATTGTTTTTCTTGAGCGCGTCTATAAAGCGGCTGTAGCTAAGACCGTATTCACGTACGGCAGCATTGATTTTAATATTCCAGATGCCGCGATTGGTGCGCTTTTTTATCTTGCGATCATTGAAAGCGTATTGACCGGCCTTCATTTTAGCCGGTTTGGCTAATTTAATTTTTGATTTTCGGCCCCAGCGGAAACCGCGAGTATGTTTTAATATGCCGCGGCGGCGTTTGGCGTGAAGTAGTCCACCTTTAATACGTGTCATACAATTTTATTTTATTTGTCATGCTGAATATATTGCAGCATCTTTGTCCGTAGATCCCAAATCAAGTTCAGGATGACAGGTAAATTAGTTATTTGGTAAGTTAGTGCCCATTACACGATTAAGCGTGGTGCTGGCAATTACGTCTGATTTTTTGTTGCGGCCAACTTTGCCACTTTCACGGGAATTGAAATGGTTTTGTCCGGCCGTGCGTTTTATAATTTTTCCGGTTCTGGTGAGTTTGTATCTTTTGGATGTAGCTTTATGTGTTTTCATTTTTGGCATATGTTTTATTTATATTGATAATCTCTGCTAAGTGAGATTGGTGGTTATTCTTAAAGATCCTTCGGTTTATAACCTTAGGATGACCGTATTATTGCTTGGCGATAATGGCGGTCACTTTATTAAATTGAAATTCTACGCCTTGGTCTTTTCTGATTGGTAACGCGGTATTGACGTTGCTCACGAATCTTTCAATTACTTCGGCAGCCATCGGTTTTTGCTGCATTTCCCGGCCTTTTAAAATTATTTCCACTTTTACTTTATCGCCCTCATTTAAAAATTTAATTGTTTGATTTTGTCTAATCTCCATATCATGCGGAGAAATACGGAGCGATAGGCGAATGCCCTTTACTTCCGTAACGTGAGCGTGGGCCTGTTTTAAACGCTCTTCTTTTTCTTGTTGATATTTAAATTGGCCGAAATCAATAATTTTAGCTACCGGCGGACTTGACTTAGGGTTGATAAGCACCAAATCTAACTCTTGCTCTTTGGCAATTGCCATGGCTTTGTTTGGCGGCATAACGCCTAAATTTTTTCCGTCACTATCCAAAACCATTACTTCCGGCACGGTGATTCCTAAATTAAAAAAATAGGTTCGTTTTGGCTCGGGTTTATGTTTTTTGTGTGATATACGCATAACTCTGGTGGAGGTGGCGAGAGTTGAACTCGCGTGTAGATAACTTTGACTAAACCTTCTACATACTTAGTGTCTCTTGGTATTTAATCAACCCGATAAAAGAGGACGAAAATCGGATTGACGAGCCGAGTAACTTCGTTGTGCGTCAGTCGGCGCTAACACATAACTACTCTCAGTTAATGACACCGCGGATCGGTTACTGAGTATTGCCGGCGCGATGGGTAACAGGCTATTAAGCCATTACCGGAGCCAAAGCGCGGGAACCAAACAAGTTGGCTACAGCTACTTTAGCTTTTGATAACAAGTTTACACTTATTATGGCGCTCTTTGTGATTTACGAGGATCAGAGCTTCCTCGGTATGCCGGTGTAGCCAGGAATTTCTATCGAAAGCCCGGCACCCCCTTAATTTTTTCTGGCTCTATCCAGTTCTCGCTTCAAGTCTCTATTTTTTATAGACTCTCGTTTATCGTATAATTTCTTTCCTTTAGCTACAGCGAGTTCTATCTTAACTAATCGTCCCTTAGTATACACGCGTAAGGGGATGATTGTCAAGCCCTTTTCCACCGATTTTCCCTGTAAATAAGTGATTTGTTTTTTATGCAGTAATAGCCGGCGAGAGTGGGTGGGGTCATAGTCGGGCATAGGTCCGGCCGGTTTATATTTATTTATATGCATGTTAAGTATATAAGGTTGGCTGTCGTAAAAAGTAACGTAGGTCCCTTTTAGGTCTATTTGGCCAAGTTTAGCGGATTTGGTTTCTTGTCCGGTGAGCACCAAACCAGCCTCTAGTTTTTCCAGAATTTCATATTCAAAAAATGCTTTTTTGTTTTCGGCAAGTGACATAAGTTTTCTAAATCTTAGCAGAAACAGGAGTAATTGACAAACGTACAGGTTTACTTTTTCTCTTAAAAAGAGTAGAATGATAAAAAGATTATGATTAAATCAATATCACTCCATCCAAAATTAGCCGCAGTGCTTGATTTGATGATCAACTTATTCATGTTATGGTGGGTGCGGCAGTTCGGCGCTTGGTGGATGGTATGGACATGGCTTTGGCTCCGGGTAATAATTTGGGGTGTGTTTACCTGGATGGTATATTACCCCAAAGAAATCAGCAGGTGGAAGCATTTGCTGTCACTTGTAGTTATGACAGTTGGAACACTCGCATTTCTTTTGTTCATAGAATGGAAATTTGCGTGGTATTTATTCGGACTATTCTTTTCATTTTTTTCCTTTTATAGTTTTTGGCTGTTGCCGACATCCACCGTAAGTTTAGGCGTATTTTTAAAACCGCACTTGCGCTGGCGTTTTATCATGGCAGTCATTGGCCTGGCCGGCATCTTTGAAGGCGCGCAAGCCATTATTTCCTTTCAGATCGTTACTTCGGTCAGCACACTCACATGGTCCGTCATATCATCGGTTTTTGCGGCCGTATTTGCCGGTTGGTGGTGGTGGGAATATGGCACACCGATAAATAAACGATTTTGGATATGGGTGGCGCTCTGGTTTGTCTTGATGTTTGAATTATTCTGGGTGGTAAACTTTCTGCCGCTTGGTTATTTGGTAAGCAGTTTGATTTTAACGTGGTGCTGGTATGCGCTCTGGCTTCTGGCCAGGTTTAACTTAACCGCTGAAGGCGTACATTGGAAAAAACAGTCATTATTTTTAAGCGTTAATTCCATTCTATTTATACTATTTTTAATTTTTATTGTCCGTTGGAAATAAATTAGTATGAGCACCAACATTAATCCGCCGCATCTTCCTCCTAAAACCAGCAGTGTAGAAAGTCATCGCTATATGCAACGGCTTAAATTATTATTTGCAGTCGTACTATTTGGACTGATCGCCGGCATGAGCGGCGCTTCCATAATGCTTGGCTGGATTTGGCCAAAATTTGCCGAAGGCGACAGCTGGATAAGTTCGTATACTCGTCCGGGCATATCGCGCGCGGAACTAGAGAATCGCATTCGCAATGAAGTGGCTTCCCGCATCGTGGCCGTACATCGCGGCACGGCCAGCGTGGGCGAAGTAAATTTTTTTAATAAAAAAATTGGCGATGGCATTATTTTAAGTTCGGATGGCTGGCTGGCGCTGTACCAGCCGAATTATGATGGGAATTATAAAAATATATATGTCGTAGTTGAAAGAGGGAATATTTTTCAACCCGAAAACGCTGTCTGGGACAAATACTCGGGAGTTTTATATTTAAAAATTAAAAATGAGCAATTTAAAGTCGTGGGGTTTGTTGATGAAAGCGAAAACTTGGATGATATTTTTGTCTGGCAGGATAATAATTGGTATCACGGCGTGGTTTTATATCGAATATTCAATTATAAAATTCCGCATTTAGATAGTGCGCCAATTCGGTCATATTCACTAAATGGCACCTTTAATGCCGGAGAAATTGCTATAAATAATCAAGGACGAGTGGTAGGTATGATTGGAGAGGATAATTTGTTATTGCCGGGTTTTTATATTTCTCGCGTCTTGCCCAAGGTTTTAAGCCGCCAAACTTTAGCGTATCCATCGCTTGGGGTAGAGGGTTGGTTTGGCGAAGAGCAGACTATATTTATTGATTCAGATGAAACGTCAAAGACCGGAGAAACAGCCCAAGGATTTTTGGTTACAAACGTCTTAACCTCCGGCAGTCTTCTTAAGAAGGGCGATCTGCTAAGCGAAATAAACGGGCGTGTTGTTACCGCTGACAGTTTATGGTATATTATTAATGATAACGAAAGTGTTACCGCGCGTGTTTTAAGAAATGGAAAGGTTATAGAAGTAACGGTAAAAGTTATAGAAACAAAGTAACTTTAATGTTTAAATACTTACTACTATGTGGCGCGTGCTTGTTAAACATACCAGACTAATCGTAGTTTGGGGTTTAGTTTTTGCCTTGCTATCGGTGGCTAGCAGTCTATTTTTTCCAAGACAGTATAGCGCCACCAGCGAACTTCTGATTATTTCTCGAGACCGAACTGGCACCGATCCGTACACCCAGGCCAGATCGGCCGAAAAGATCGGTTCAAATTTGGCCCAAGTCATCGGGACTACAGATTTTTTTAATAAAGTTATAAGCAGTATCGCTGTATTTGATAGAGAACCGTGGACAGATCTGAACGATCGCCAACAAAGAAAAAAATGGACCAAGGATGTGCGCGCTAACATGCTCTATGGCGTGAGCGTGATGAGTGTAAAAGTATATAGTTACGACCAAGCCGAAGCCGTAAACTTATCCAAAGCCGTTTCCGCAGTTTTGGTCTCTCAAGGCTGGGAATATTTAGGCGGTGATGTGGCGATAAAACTCATTAGCGAGCCGCTTGCTTCTCGCTGGCCGGTACGCCCCAATTTATTATTAAACGGTATTGTTGGTTTCTTGGCCGGATCGCTGCTGGGCGTGTTATGGGTATTGCGATACAAAAAACATAATTTATTTGGAGGTTAAGTTTTTTAATAAATATAAATTATATGGCAAGCCAATTTGACTTCTTAGAATCATTTATCCATAAAGTTCTTGATGATGCCGGTTTTGAAAATATGACCGAGGCAACCCGAGCGCAATTTGTGCCAATGTTTGTGGCCGAAGCTGAACGACGATTGGGTATGGCGCTTTTGCCCTTGCTTAGTGACGCGCAAGCTAAAGAACTTGCCGAATTAGCCAATAAAAACACTTCTTCGGAAAATTTAGCAAATTTTTGGCAGCACAATGTTCCTAATTTTGAACAGGTAGTTCAACAAACACTCAATCAATTTGCCCAGGAGTTTAAGAAAACTTTAGCCGGAGTTACCCAATAATAGTATGGGGGGATTGCCTTCGCAAACGCAACTTACCGATAGGCAGAAAAAAGCGGAGGAAACACTCAGCCAGCTTAAAGATAGTTATAATAATTTTATTTCTTTTTGGGAAAAATTTCAGAATGAAGAGAGGGTTTTGATAAAAGATTTGCACAAACATTTGGATAAAGAAAAATTAGAATCAGTTTTAAAACATATTGAACAAGATAATCAATAAATATATGCGCGCCGAAGCTAGAAAAACGCACGGTGGTAATGAGTTTAAAGGCCATAATTTAGGAGAATATAAGGCCGGTGTCATGGTAGTGGTGAATGAAAACGGTAAGTGGCAGATGAAAGAACTGGTACATGTATCGCCGGTTAATGATAATACGCTGGAAGTAGAAGTGGTTGGCGGTCAAAAGCTGCGCGTTAACGAAGCGCCGCGCATCGTTGAGTTTGGAAAATCAAACCTCATTACCGATTCTAAAAGAGGCGGAGATATAATAATAGACACGCCAAATCTGAATTCATGGTCCAATAGAATTTTAATGATATTAGGATTTCCTCCTACCAATTATACGCCTTATCCAGGAAAGACACCGGGGGTCCCTAAAATATTAGGCACAGCACCAGTGTGGGATCATCCTAGGGTGTTTCCTTATAGGACACTAAAAGAAATCTTCAATTCAAGTGGGTTCAAGCTAAAGAGTATATTGGGCGTAAATAAAACTGATAAAGACGCTTCCTTCAGGAACTTAAGAATTGTAGTAGAAAAGATAACCCCACAGTCTTGGCGTGAGATTATAGCTATTAAGGCAACCATTGAAAAATAATCGAATTGATTTAATCTTATTTGATAAATCTAACTT
>JACOYB010000002.1 GCA_016182085.1 Candidatus Magasanikiibacteriota bacterium
CGACTTGATTGGATACTAGATTCCCGCTTGCGGCGGGAATGACAATTTGAGGAACACTCTCTACAATTTATTACATAGCACTGGATTTTGGCTTAATTTTATTTATAACATTTAAAATTAATTCTTTATCTATGACTTTGGTGGAATACAACAAACCAAGATATATCATGCCACCGATGATAATAGTTACCAGATAATGAATTTTAAACGATAAAATATATACTATCACGGCCATAACCGCGGCCGGCCAGAGCGTTTGATATAAATATTTTAAAATATTTTTTATATTTATATTTACCCAGGTGACACAAAAATAAAAACCAACCAAACATAAAACAAAATTACTAACCATGGCCGAGATAGCCGCGCCATTTATACCTAGCTTAGGAATTAACACGATATTTAATAATATACTTACGGCCAGCGCCAAACCCATTAGAGAAGTTTGGATTTTTTGTCTATTGATTGCGTTAAGCAAAGCCCCGGTAATAAATGATAAAAAACCAAAAATCATACTTATTAATAAGATCCGCAAAGCCGCTACCGATGGCCCGTATTCCTGACCAAATACCTTATGTATAACCGGGTCCGCGACCGCTATAAGCCCCAAAGACACGGGAAACACGACCGCAAATAAATATCGCCACGACTTCTCAAAAAGCGGCCCCATACCCGTTTTATCGCCCAAAAACAGGCTGCTAAAGACCGGGTAAACACTAGCCGAGAGCGCTACGGGTATAAATTGAAAGGCAAAGGTGATTTTGTAAGGCACACTCCACCACCCTAATTCTTTGGCGGTAAGCATTTTTGACATGAGAAGTGAATCGCTATATGAATACAATCGGCCAATAATTCCAGCGAGCGCAAACGGCAAAGCTGTAATAATAAAAATTTTAAAGACTTGAGAATTCCAAGCAAACCGAACGCGAATGCCATATACCTTTTTAAGAAAACCGCTCACATAAAGTAGATTTAAAAAACTTGGAATGGTGTAGGCTAAAATAAGCCAGACAAGCGGCCATTTATTAAGGAGTGCCACCGTGCCAATAATTAAAGTAGTAAATTGCGAGGCAATTACCCCGATTGATTCGTAGATCAAATTTTTCTTGGCGCGAAAAATACTGTTAAACGCGGTGGCCAAGGTATCAAAAAACATCGTGATACCGGATATATATATAAGAATTTTTGTGCTTTCCGGATACCTAAGCAAATTGGCAAATAGAACTATCAGCAAATATGCCATGAGGCCAAACATTATTTTTGTCCAAAAAGCGGTGTTAAAATAACTTTCGGTTCTATCGGGAAAACGGGAGGCTTCACGAGTAAGCACCGGCCCCAAGCCAAAATCGGCCACCACGGTAAAAATAGTGGTAAAACTGATGGCAAAAAAATAAACGCCCGTATTTTCTACCCCCACGATACGAGCTACAAAGATAAAATAAAAAAAAGAAATTACCTTCTGCAAGACAGAGGCAATGGTAAGAAAAGAGGTATTTTGGGCCACGGTATAGGACATATTTACCTAATTTTTGTCATTTTTACTTCTCCAGATATTATTTTCTTTAAATCAAAATTTATCCAATTATTCGTATCATTAAATTCTATACGAATTCCAGGTTTAGCATCCGACAAAGGAGTCGGTAAAAGAGGTGTTGGACTAACTAGAACAGCACCTATCTCTCCCACTCTCTTTTTTCCATCATACTCAATTTCCACTATATCCCCCACAGAAAATCCCATTTCTCTAATTTGTTTGCTTACTCCTTCCAATAATGGACTGGAAATTTGTAAGCTTCTTTCAAAAATTCCTATATCGGCACTAAGTCTTTCCCCGGCAACATCTTCTGCGTTTATATCATCCGGCTCAGAATGGATTGGCGGGCTTTTTTTCTCTCCAAAAAATTTTCCAAACATATATATTACATAACCAAAAATACCCTCCTATTTTACCCTATAAACTAAAACAAGAAAAGGCTTAATTTTAAGCAAAAATCACAACACCCACCAAAGCCGAAGCTATTGATGGGTGCGAAGTCTAGTAGAAAAGCCTCCTAGTAAGCAAAGAACGAATGAGCATCAACTTGCTGGAAGCTACCACTTCCAATCTTGAGGAAGAAAAGCAGTTCCCAGTTTCCGGGTCCGGGGTTTGCAAATTCCGGGAAAAACCAGGATTCACCGTTACTAGCTGGCGTATACGGACCGAAGTCCCAACTCCAGCCGAACGTACCATTGTGATATGCCTCGATACGGAACTGAATGTTGGTGTTAACAGACAGCCCAGTAAAGCGCAATCGCCAATAATACGTACTAAGCGTCGAAAGCGAACTTTGGCTGGACACTGGAGTCCAACACTGCGGCACTCCGCTCGCATCACGTTCGTTCTGGTAATTACCGAGACAGACATTGAACGAGCTAGAGGAATATCCCCCAGCAGGCGCATTAACCGTAAAGGTAATATCGGACCGAAGCATTTGCCAGCCACTGCCGACATCGATTTCCACCGATGCTCGCCAGTTGCCGCTAAGTGCATACCACAGGGTCGGCCATGTGTAAGCCGTACTCCAAACTTGTCCAGATGGAACCGTAGTCCAGTCTGTCAGTTGTTCGGAGTAAACGGTTGAAGAACCGTTGCGGTAAAACCGCGAACGGAACCTATACGACTGCCGAACATCCTGCACAAAGGCCAAAGCGCGAACATTCTGCCCTTGCGAGAACACCGACGCCGGTCTGGGGCAGGTGTAAATCCACCCCGTACTCTCTCCACCAGTCGGTTCGTTGGAACATGTCACCGCGTTGCCGTTGTAGGTGTAGGGGGAAGCGGAAGAACCGGGATTGACTGTGAACGGAATGATTGCTACGTTTACATCTTCAAACTCCGTTCCGCCAGGCAGATCAATATCCACTCGAACTTCATACGAACCTGCTGTGACGTTTATGTTCGTCCAATAATGTGCGTATTGCCAGGTCTGGCCAGACGGCACATCGTTCCAGCTGGTAGGATTGGTAGTAAACAGGTGCGTCCAGCTTTGCCCGTTTTGTTGAAACACCCTGGCCCGGAACCGATGTGAACTGGTCACGTTGTCAATTCGCATCAATACCGAAACGATATCGCCGGCAGCATATGAGCTCTGCTGGCCATTGCAGGTGTAAATCCAGTTGGTGTTTTCTCCACCGGTTACACCGTTCTTGCAGGTGTAACTATTACCATTGTACTGATACGGCGAACCTGGCCATTGTTGATTGCCGCCCGGTACGATGAAATGAAACGTGGTAAGTTGAAAAGGTCCGCTACCGGTATTTGCGAAGATTCGCATCTCCCAATCACCAGCATAGACGTTGTCAAAGCGAGGAAGGTAGAACGCGTGACTCCACACGTTCGGCTCCACCTGCAACTCAGGGTCAGTCCATGTCCAATCAGGTGATGATTGTCCGAGACGCCAAGCCTGAACGCTAAAGGTAACATTCTTGCGAACATTGTCAATCCGAACAACCATGTTGACATTCTGGCCAGGCTGGAAGACAGTCTGGCGATTCTGGCAACTGTAGATCCAGTTCGTGCTTTCTCCGCCGGTCACCGCATCGGTGCAACCATAGACGTTATTGCTGTCCTGAGTAAAGTCGAACGAATCCTGCCAAGCAGGAGTAACAGAAGCTGGGTAATGGCTAACAATGAAGTCAACCGGATTGAGGTGGTTGAAAATTGGTGCGTCGAAATAGTAGCCGCTTCCATTTTCATCTGCGGTTAGAACTCCGAAGTGGAGATGGCATGATCCCGTACCAGTATTCCCAATCGCTCCAATCTGTTGTCCACGCACAACTTGCTGACCAACACTGACCAGCATGTTATTCAAGTGCGCGTACAAGGTATAGCGCACCCCCTCTACAGTGTTGTGACGAATACGAACCAGATTTCCCCATCCAGACGAAGCCTGGGCAAACACGACTGTGCCAATGCCAGCAGCATAGACCGGGTCATTACAGTCAGCATTGCCAGCACCTCGATTAAGGTCGATACCATCATGACCATACATCCATGTGCCAGTGCAAGTTGCCAAAGTAAGCGTATTGTTATTTGGATCACTAGAACAATAACCATTGGAAACAGGATTGTTGTAATACTGCTCAATCCGATAATTGCCCAAATCAGCGGTCTGATCTCCTACCGGATAAGAGAAGACTGAGGTAGTTGGTTGTGCCAACGCCACTTGTGGCGCAAACAGAGCCAACATACACGAGAAAAAAATGAGCCCGACGCAATATTTCAACATGTTCTCTCCACCATCTCTGTTTCAAAGAAACCGTACCAAACCAGGCGAATTCCTGATCTGGTGCATATGCTTTAATAATAAAAAAGATATACCAGATCAGAAATTTTTTTATAATATTTCTATAGTACTCAACACCTTATTAAATAATTCGATTGACTCTTTTACTTCCACAGATACGATTCCCTTATTTATTTCTTCTGCCTTTGCTTCAATATTGGCCATATTACGCCGTACATAGTTTTTTTCGTCCAACATATAACACTTCGCATTTGGATTTTGAACGGTAGAACAGTCATTGTCTTCTATAGGAAGATAACTAGTAAGATAAACATAGTCTTTATTTATAAAGAAATTAGCCACATTTAAAAACCCAGAATCAAATGGTGAATACACGGCATTATCTTCTAATATAAATATATTATTATAATTTTTTACTGTCGGATTATTCATTATCTTTTCTCTTATTCCATCTAATTCCCTTTGTGATTTTAAAGGCTCATCCCCTGCTAAACGAGGAGTTGATGTAGGCGCATTTTTATAATTTTGAATAAGCAAATTATAAAAATGCTTTTCATCTGGACCGATAACTAATTGAGCTCTTTCAGGGAAAGAGATATAATTTATGACTATCCACTCTGACGGGTGCTTAAATGAAAAACCATAGTCTTTATTTACATATGTTTTCCAATCAGCTTTATACGTAGAAGTGGCTGTGATTGGGCTATCTACGGCAGACTTGTTATATATCTTTATAAACCAAACTACCCCACCAACCAGGACAAAAATTACAGGAACTGCAATTATTTTAACCATGTTTTTCATAAAATGAATATCTGATTTAAGAATTTGAGTTAAAAGTTTGTCGTTTATATAAAAAATATCAGGTTAAGGTAGGTAGGCAAGATATAGTAACATAACGATATCAAATTTAGATAAACTAGCAACTAAGTTAGAGTATATATGATGCCAATTTTTATATATTTATTCTACATTATACACTAGGGTAGATAAAATAAAAATAAAATCCTTCTAGATAACGGGGTTCTAGTTTTTACTTAGATCTAATCACAGTTAAATTACGTGTATCTGATGAAAAATCTACTTGATATTCACAAGGTTGAGCCGGAACTATGTTCTGTTTTTTTGCACAGGTAATAATTAACTTGCTTCCTTGAACATAAACTTCACCCAGAGGTTCCACTCTATCAATCTGCATATCAAACATACTCCAAACGTATCTCGGTTGATTGGAAGAGTCTATTACCTGTAAAAAAAGGCGTCCTTCAGAATATGTTGGTGGCGCGTCACCTTGACCAACTCTATATATACGATACTGTAAATGATTTACTTGATCCATGATAGTTTTCACTTCATAAACAAATCCCAAAGCTATTCTTGCTTCAATATTTTTAAGAGATAAAATAGTTCTGCTTTCACCAACCGAATATAAATTAGTGGTCATAAGAAGAGAGTCGAGGGTTGGCACAGACTCTTCTTTGACCACGTCATTTTTTGTATTGTCTTTAGGTGTTTCTCGGTATCTCATCCCTACAAAAAAACCGCCAACAATTAACCCCGCTCCAAGTCCTACCAATAATAATTTTTTAGTCATATAGTTTTTAATTAACTTAAACAGAGTATAGTAATAATATGTAAAAAAATCAAGAACTATAACAAAAAAGCCCCAGATTCGGGGCTTTTCTGAAGTAAAATTGGATTAACGTTTGGACCACTGCGGCGCGCGTCTGGCAGATTTCAAACCTGGTTTCTTTCTTTCCTTTACTCTCGCATCTCTGGTCAAATATCCTTGAGTTTTAAGTGTTTTCTTTAGATCTTCATTCCATAACACCAAAGCTCTGGCTACACCATGTCGCACGGAAACTGCTTGGCCTTTCTTGCCGCCGCCGGAAATTTTTGCGGAAACATCAAAGGTTTTTTCCTTGCTTGTGGCAACAAGAGGAGCCATCACGATATTTTGCCATTCAAAGTATGGGAAATATTCCGCCATTGGCTTGCCGTTTACGGTAAAAGCGCCATTACCTGGCATAATCCGTACGCGAGCAGCGGCAGTTTTGCGTCTACCTACGGAACGCACCATTTCTTCAGTTTTGGCTTCCTGTTTTTCTTTTTTCTTAACAATCTTTGTCATAATTTCTAGGGATGAGTTAAATAAGAAATTTATTTATTATTTACGAAGCCCGACGAAATTACAAGCTTCGCTTCTAATCTAATTTTATTTAAAGGATACACGCTGTAATCGTGCGTCTCGTGTTTTATTTTTTGGCAACATTTTGGAAACCGCATGTAAAACAATTTCTTTTGGATTGGTTTTCATTACATCTTTAGCCAATTTGATTTTCAATCCGCCCGGATGCATGCTGTGGTGCTTATATTCTTTAGCAACCATTTTTTTACCGGTGAAACGAAGTTCGCTTACATTTAGAATTTCTACTTTGTCTCCGGAATCAATATGAGGCAGGTAATCCGGTTTATTTTTTCCCATCAAAATCATGGCTATTTTGGTAGCAAGGCGTCCGACTACTTGGCCAGAGGCATCAATGGTGATTTTTTTTCTTTTCATACATTAATATAAGTTATTTCGCTAACTATTAAACTAACTCTACAATCACTTCTTCAGCGCCATCACCTTTTCTGTTTTTAAACAGAATCACTCGGGTATAGCCGCCGTTGCGATCTTTGTATCTTGGAGCCAAAACTTCCATGATTTTTTTAATGGCGTTATCGGTATACAAAACTTTCATGAGCTCTCGGCGAGCGGTCAAACTTTGGCTCTTAGCTTTGGTAATCAAACGTTCTACCAAAGAACGAGTAGCCTTGGCTTTGGCCTTGGTAGTTTTAATTTTTTCATATAATACTAAACTTTCAGCCAAGTTTGCCAAAAGAGATCGGCGGGCGGCTGTCTTTCTATCCAGCGTAATTTTATTTTTCTTATGACGCATATTCAAACATTCTTCTACTGATTAAATTTATTTTTTCTTGCTAACTTTCTTGGTTTTTTTGGCTTTCTTTTCTCCCCCATCGCCCTCTTCGTCTTTTTCGGCTTTAGCTATAGGAGCTGGCATATCTACCGCCATTTCATTGGCCGCGCTGGCAATAATACCAAAGTGATCGGTAATAATCTGCGTAGCTTGTTTTATGGCTTCACCCGGAGAAATTGTGCCATTAGTTTCAATATTTAGGGTTAATTTTTCGTAGTTGGTAATATCACCCACGCGAGTATACTCAACATTATAACCAACATCTTTGATTGGAGTATAAATGGAATCAATTACGATAGTCCCCAAATCATAGTGTTTCTTGTCTTTTTCTTCTACCGGTCTAAACCCGCGGCCACGGCCAACAATCAAATCCATTTCAAACGGTTTGTTGGAAGTAAGCGTGGCCAGAACCAATTCCGGATTCATAATTTCGGCATTGGAGTTTGCTTCGATATCGGCGCCGGTAACTTCTCCCGGACCCTTTTTGCTGACATGCAAGGTAACCGGTTCTTCGGTATGTACTCGTACGGCAAGTTGTTTTAAATTTAAAATAATATCAATCACATCTTCTTTGAGTCCATCGGCAGAGCTAAATTCATGCTGCGTACCTTTGATTTTCAGAGCTTCCACGGCCGCGCCTGGCAACGAAGACAAAAGCACACGACGGAGTGTGTTACCCAAAGTGGTACCATAACCATAGAAACAAGGAGAAACAACCAAGGCCCCTTTGTTTGGGCTGTCGCCTGGCACAAATTCTACTTTTGATGGCAGTAACAAATTTTCCATATATATTATATTTAATTAGGGAAAACTCCCTCCTAAAATTAACGTGAATAAAACTCAATGATAGATTTGGCATCGTAGCCAGGATCATCCACCGTTGGCGCATTCAACACTTTTGCTGAAACTTTCTTTGAATCAAGACCAAGCCAGCCCGGAGCTTCCACTTTGGCTAATTTTTCACTGATTTTTGCAAATAGCGGCCTGCCTTTGCTTTTTTCTGCCAAAGCGATCTCTTCACCCACGCGTACGCGATAGGAAGGAATATTTACTTTTTTACCATTTACCAAAACATGTCCATGGCTTACGAGCTGTCTGCCGGCGCGGCGAGAAGAAGCGAGTCCGGTGCGGTACATAACATTGTCTAATCGGGATTCCAAATAATTCACCAAAAATTTAGCGGTATCACCGGTTTTATTGGAAGCTTCGGCAACGTAGTTAGAAAATTGTTTTTCTAAAAGTCCGTACAATTGTTTTGCTTTTTGTTTTTCAAACAACTGTTTGCCGTATACGGATTGCTTGGTATGTTTCTTGCTATTTCCATGAACACCAGGCGCATAGCTACGCTTGGTTACCGGGCACTTTGGAGAATCACAAAGTTTTAGTCCGTATTTTCTGCAAAATTTATGTTTTGGTTTTAGGTCTCTTGCCATAGTATAGTATTTAGAAAATTAAACTCTGCGTCTGCCTGGAGCACGACAACCGTTGTGCGGGATAGGAGTTACATCGCTGATCGATAACACATTTAAACCATTCAAGTGCAAAGCGCGAATGGCGCCTTCACGTCCGCCGCCAATGCCTTTTACAAACACATGAATATCTTTAAGTCCGTAAGCGGCAATTTTATCCACGGCATCTTTTACAACCATGCCCGCGGCGTATGGGGTAGCTTTCTTTGGCCCTTTAAAACCAACCTTGCCGGAAGAAGACCAGCTGAGCACGTCGCCATTTGGATCGGTAATACTAACGATAGTATTGTTGTAGGAAGCCTGAATAAAAGCATTGCCGTGAGCAATTTGCTTTATAACTTTCTTTTTCTTGCCTTTTTTAACTGCGGTTGGTTTTACGGCTGTAGCGGATTGAGCGGCAGCTGTTTTTACTTCTGTTTGAGCGTCTGACATAAATATTGAAAATTTATTTATATATTACCTACTTTGCCTTATTAGGTCTTGATACCTTCTTTTACTCGACCGCTTCCCATGGTCTTGCGAACATTGCCGCGTACCGTGCGGGAATTGGTTTTCGTGCGTTGACCGCGTACCGGCAAGTGTTTCATGTGGCGAATGCCTCGGTAAGCTTTAATATCTTTCAAGCGTTTAATATTGGCCTGTACTTCACGGCGCAAATCACCTTCGGTTTTATATTCCTTTTCAATAATCAAACGCAACGTGTCTTCTTGTTCCGGAGTAAGGTTTTTAGTGCGAGTATTTTCACTAATTTTTGCTTTAGCTAAAATCTTTTTTGATAAAGTCGGACCAACACCATAAATATAGTTGAGAGCAACTACGATTCTCTTTTCTTTAGGAATAGTGATACCAGCGACACGCATACTTTTTGAATTTAGTATTTAGAAATTTAGAGTTTAAGATTTAATATTAACCCTGTCTTTGTTTGTGCTTTGAATTTTCACAAATAACACAAACGCGTCCTTTACGGCGAACGGTTTTACACTTTATGCAAATTTTTTTAACTGACACGCGAACTTTCATACTTAATGATGTTTAATTAACGAATTTTAGTTTCAAAAAATACCAACCACTGCCGCGATATCAGCACCAGATAGTTACGTTATACGGACACTTAGGCATTGTATAACGACGATCCAGCTACACCGCAATGGTTGATATTCATTGAAGGCCGAACTCCCGCTAAGCGGGATGAGTCGACCTAGATGAAATTAAATTGTAATACTTAGAATCTATACGTTATTCGTCCTTTTGTCAAGTCGTAGGGGGTCATTTCTACCCGTACGCTGTCCCCTAGGCTTAATCTGATCTTGTTCATTCTTAATTTTCCCGACAAATGACCGAGCACAATTTGACCGCTTTCCAGCCTTACCTTAAACATGGTTGCCGGAAGAAGCTCTTCAATTGTTCCCTTTAACTCTATTAGGTCTTTGTTAGCCATTTAAGTAAAATTAATAACTTCCTTATATTACTGTAAAAATAGCCTTAAGTCAAGAGCAAAAGGCCCTTTTATGCACATTTAGACCTTTTCCACTTCGGTTTCTATGGCTATGGGGGCTGGCACATGGCTATAAACCCAGTATTTATATATTAAAAAATTCCAGGCTACAGCTAAAATAATATTGGAAAGCCTGACTAACTTATCGTTAAGCCCCAACTCATGATTGAAGACATACATCCAGCCGATGGCAAAAAAATAGTTAAAAATAGACAAGATAAAGAACCTGATCATTTGTTTATGAGTAACACCCGTTGATTTGAAGGTCCAATATTTATTTAATAAAAAAATGTAATTTATCATAAATAGCCCATTGATCATTACGGCAAACACTGGAAGAATATGAAAATAATCAGTGAGGAGATACAAGCTTCCCATGTCAAAAAATAAGCCGCTAAGTCCGACTGAAAAATAACGGAAAAATTGATGACGGATAGACCAAAAATGCAAGGCTATTTTTTTTACCATGGTATTAATTCTATTCTAAAATTGCTTTTATTCTCCTTACTCCGGCGCTTACGGCTTCTTCTTTTACGATTTTAAATTTACCTACCAAACCAGTATGCTCTACATGCGGACCGCCACAGACTTCTCGGCTAAAGGTTGGAGAGCTTGGATCGGCCACAGCTTTTTCGTTTACATCTCCAATTGTATATACTTTTACAATCGGTTGGTATCTGTCTTCAAATAAACCAATCGCGCCTTTGCTGCGGGCTTCTTCAAAACTCATTTCTGCCCAGCTTACCGGATAATCGCGGGCAATGGCCGCGTTTACCAAATCTTCGGCCAGCTTAATTTCTTCCGGAGTCATTTTTTGCGGATGCGGAAAATCAAAACGCATGCGCTCTTGGGTAATATTACTGCCGCGTTGGGTAGCGTGGGGGCCTAAAATTTTGAGCAGCACCGCATGGAGCAAATGAGTAGCTGTGTGATAGCGTGTAGAGATTTCGGAATGATCCGCTAAACCGCCATGAAATTTTTGCTCACCGCCGGCGCGAGATAATTCTTGATGTTCCTTTTTTAATTTATCAAAAACTGGCCTATCTACAGCAAGGCTTCTTTCTGTGGCCAATTCTTCGGTAAGTTCTATAGGAAATCCGTATGATTGATACAAATCAAAAGCGATTTCACCCGATACTTCTCCACCGTTCGTTAAGCCTGCGGTTTTTTCTTCAAACACTTTTAAACCATTGGCTAAAGTTTTACGGAATTTTTCTTCTTCTTTGCTAATGCCTTCTAAAATAAAATCTTTTTTCTCTATTAAATTTGGATACGCGTCCTTATATTCTTCAATCACTGCACTAACCACATCTTTGGTAAAATTATTGGCAATTCCGAGTCGGTGAGCAAACCGAACTGAACGGCGAATGAGGCGGCGAACATAATAACCTTGATCTTTATTTGATGGAAATACGCCATCGCCCACCAGAAACATAGCGGCGCGCAGATGATCCAAAATTACACGAAAGGCATAGGTTTCGTTTTCATTTTGAGCGTATTTGTGTCCAGATAATTTTTCCAACACTTGGCGCATGCCATCAAATAAATCTATTTTAAAAATATCCATGTTGTCCTTTACAGCCGCGGCCATACGCTCTAACCCCCCGCCAAAATCTACATTTTTTTGTGATAACAATTCAAAACCAGCGGTAATTTTTTTGTACTGCATAAATACATTGTTGCCAATTTCCATAAACCGGCCGCAGTCACAATTTACATGACAAGGCTGAGAAGCATACTTTGAGTTGGCGTGTAATCCGCCCGAGGCGGACGAACCTTGAGGTTCGAAATCCCAAAACATTTCTGTGTCTGGTCCGCCCGGTTCGCCTTCTGGCATATTACCCGGCACACCGCTGCGGCTCCACCAATTTTTCTTTTCATCATAATAGAAAATTCGCTCGCCTTCACGCATGCCGTCAATCTCCGGGTTCTCGCCTATTTTGGCCTCCATGCCAATTTGAGCAAATTGCGCTTGCCATAAACTGGCCGATTCTTCGTCTTTTGGAATTCCTAAATCTGTATTGCCTTTAAAGCAAGTAAAATATAATTTTTTTGGATCCAGATTTAATTCTCTGGTAATAAATTCCCACATCCAGGGGATCTGTTCATTTTTAAAATAATCGCCCAAAGACCAATTGCCAAGCATCTCAAAAAATACGGTATGACGATTATCACCCACTTCATCTATATCTTGACTACGAAAACATTTTTGCGAATCCGCGATACGGTTCCCTAGCGGATGCTTTTGGCCCAGTAAATACGGCACCATTGGCTGCATGCCGGAACCGGTAAAAAGAGTTGTTGGGTCGTTATCAGGCACGAGTGAAGCCGATGGCACTACTACGTGGCCCTTTGATTTAAAAAAGTCTAGGTATTTTTGACGGATTTCTTTTGTAGTTAACATAATAGTTTTCGGATAAATCATAACAAATCTATTGACAAAACTCAAGGGAAGAGCATAATCCTTGACGCTAACCTACCAAGCCTACCTATTTCTGGTTCATTCCAGAAAAAAAACGGAGGCAAAGGAAAGGACGCGCATAAACCTGTCATCCTCCTTCTGAATAGGTTTATGACTATCACTTGTGAAAGAGGAAACAAAGAGGACTCTAAGGCTGCTACTGTGTCTAGTTGAGTTACCCGAAGCGGGCCAGCGTGTGCCGAACTTCGGAACTCTTGGCAAAAGTAGCTTTCTCATGTGCGAGGCGGTGGACGGACAGCAGGGCTTCAACAATGTTTGAGAAGCCGTTTCGCTGACACAACATGAGATAAGGTCAAGGGGTCCTTTTTCATTTCAAAAATTACTTAAGATTGACAAAGCTAAAAAATACAATTAATCTTAAAATGGTTTTTAATTTTACTTAATCACTCCCCCGCCCAAACATTCGTCATTCCTATAAAACACAGCGAACTGACCGGGGGTTACTGCTCGTTGAGGTTTTTTAAAACGTATAATAACTTTCTTATTTTTTTCTTCTACTCTTACCTTCTGCAGCGGCTGTCTGTGGCGCAAACGGACTTCACAAATTAAGGGAAATTTTGATTTAACGAAATCATGTCGCGTAACGTCCTTTGAAACGCGACCATTTTTGCTGTCTGTCCAACTTACATCTATAACTTCCGCTTCTTTTTTATATAATAATTTATCATCTTCATAGCCAACCACCAATTCATTCGTACTCCCTTTTTTATCTACCACATATAATGGCTTATTCAAATTTGTTTTTACACCCAAATTCCTCTGTCCAATCGTATAAAACGGCAAACCGTCATGTTCTCCGATTATTTCACCGGTGCTTAATACTACATTGCCTTTTTTAGACTTAATTTCTTTCATTAAAAAATCTTTCATCGGCACTTCGCCCACAAAACAGATGCCCATACTTTCTTCTTTATCGGCATTTGGCAATCCGAATTTTTTTGCCAATTTTCTTATCTGCGGCTTAGTATAATTTCCAATGGGAAATAAAATATGCGGAAGCTGGTCCTGGTTTAATTGGTGCAAGAAATATGTTTGGTCTTTATTACTATCGGCCGCAGTGAGTAATGAGTAAGTTGTAGGGAGTATTGTTTTTTTACTACCCCTTACTGCATACGCTTTACTCTCTCCAATGCGTGCATAATGTCCGGTAGCAATTTTATCAAACCCCAACTTTTTTGCCTTATCCAACCAAGCTCCGAATTTAACAAATTTATTACATAAAACATCCGGATTTGGCGTGCGTCCCAACCGATATTCCTTGTACATGTAATCTAAGACTGTTTTTTTGTAGTCTTTTATAAAATCCCAACGCAGAAGCGGTATGCCGAGTTTGGCCGCCACACGCAAAGCGTCTTGATAGTCCCCTGTCCAACAGCGGTCTGCATTATCTTGGCGCATATCGGCATCATCGTAATTAACCATAAATGCACCTGTAACATCGTACCCGCGGGCAACCAAAAGAGCTGCGGCTACAGAGGAATCTACCCCGCCGCTCATAGCAATTAGGACTTTAATTTTACTATTTGTTTTTTTATTCATAACAGCACCATAACAAAATTTTATAAAAAATTCAATGGTAAATAAAACACCATCCTGTGAAGGACGGCGTTTTATTTTAAAAATTCAATTAGGAATTTCTGCGAGCCATCATGCAATCTCTGCAATAAACTGGCTTGTCTCCAGAAGGTTGGAATGGTAATTCCGTGATCTGGGTTCCGCATTGAGCACAGGTAACATTTACGCTGTACATTTGTCTTGGAGCGCGAGGGCCGCGATCGCTTGGTCTATCTTGACGATAGGCTTTATTGCAATCAAAGCAATAAACTGGGCGATCACCCTTTGGCTCAAAAGGCAATTGTGAAATGTGGGTACCGCATTTAGCGCAGCTTAAATCCACATTGTACATTTGTCTTGTTCCACCATCAAATGCCATAAATTTTTCTACTTTTTGTTCCCAAAATGGTTTTTGAGATTTTGATTAAGTCGACCTTACTTCCGGCACCTACACCCTTTAAAGGGGCGCTACCGGAGAAATTTTGGGAACTTGAAGAAGTTCCATACAATTTATTAAGAAAAGTATAGCATAAATTAGAGATTTAGTCAACCCCTTTTTTGTACTTCTGCCTCTAGATGCTCTGATCGTCAATTTTTACGACATTACCAGGCAAAATCTTACCACCTGTCGAGGTATGATCTTTAGTTATGGGTTCGGCTGTTTTTTCGTTAGATGTAGCGGAAATTGGGGTTTCCGGCTCACTTTTTGGCACGGGACTGACAACAGGAGTCTGCGGCGACGAGGATGGCGTAGGTAGCGGTGGCGTAACCGGAGCGGACTGTTTATTTTCTAAAGACACTGATTGAGGCGTGGGTTGTAGAGAGTTTTGCGTTTGTCCTGGAGGCGGAGTAAAGGGTTTTGGTTTACTGTCAACAGGCGACACGAGAGGTTGATTACCTTTGAACTGACTCCCTCCTTTTGAAAAATTTTGCGCGCTCGGTATATTTTGCCTCCTATTTTGATCCATTTTTCCTGAACCAGGATTATAAGGAACTTGTTTGTTTGTTTGCATGGCCTGAGACAGACTAATGCCCTTTTGGGCCGCGTCAACAAGCGGTACCGGACGACTTTGTTTTATATCAAAATCCTTGTCCGATTTATTTTTTCTACCCGGCTCATTGTGATGATGTTTTTTATTTTCCTTAGCATGCGGTTTTTTTTCTTCTACTTTTGGCTTTTGAACCTGTGGGGGCGGTGTCTCAGTTTTTTTCTCAATTTTAACCGGCAAGCCTTCTTCATCTTCAGTATATTCTTCATCTGAATCCTTTTCTTTTGTTTCGGCTGCGGCTTTGTCTTCTTCATCCTCTTCTTCTTCCGAACCACTACTATCCATACCAGTCCATCGCATGATTTTATCTTCTATATTTTCACGGTTGGTCGCGTAACGTTCTCGGGAAACCCTAATTACCTTGTCGGCGCTTTCAGTTGATAAGTTTATGGGCGACAAAGTATTGGCGGAAAAAGGCTGGGAAGCCACGCCATCTATCATTAATTTTAAATAAATTTGAAACTTAGTTAAATTTACCAAATCCGTTTCCACAAAAGTCGGGGCAAATTCTTTGGCCAAAATTTCGGCATCCGTGGAGCCAACTCTAAAAGTCACCAACGTGCCTACGTTACCAATAACGGCCGCCAAAACTGTTTCGTCTAGCTGTTCCATATATTGGTGAGCCATGGTCAAATCCAAGCGATACTTACGCGCTTCGGATAAAATATTAGAAAAACTCTCGGTGGCAAAATTTTGGAATTCGTCTACATATAAAAAGAAGTCTTTACGATCTTTTTCAGGCGTATCTACTCTTTCCATGGCCGCCAATTGAATTTTAGTGATAAGCATGCCGCCCAACAGTCTGGAATTGTCTTCGCCGATTCTACCCTTGGACAAGTTCATGATAAAGATTTTTTTGTTGTCCATGATTTCGCGAATGTTGATGCGTGATTTAACTTGCGCCACGATATTGCGAATAACTGAAGCGGATAAAAATTGACCGATTTTATTTTGTACCGGCGCTACGGCTTCCTGTTTATACCGATCGTTATAACCGGCAAATTCTGTTTCCCAGAAAGCTTTGATTACCGGGTCTTTTAAATTTCTCACCACGCGTTTGCGATAAGCATCGTCGGCCAGCAATCTGTTGATGCCTAACAAAGTGGTATTGGGAAATTCCAGCAGCGCCAAAAGCGTATTATTTAAAATATATTCCATGCGGGCGCTCCAGACATCCGGCCAGATTTTTTTGAATACTCCCATTAGGCCCGAAGCCACCAAATGGCGGTAGCGAGGATCTATAGTTTCCAAAATATTAAAACCGATCGGATAATCAATATCCGAAGGATTAAAATAGACCAAATCGTTTATACGATGAGATGGTATGTAATTTATGATTTTTTCGGCAAAATCTCCGTGCGGATCCACTACGCCCACCCCATGACCGGCATAAATATCATTAAGCACCATGTTTTCCAAAAGGGTAGTTTTGCCCATGCCGGTTTTCCCCACCACATACATATGGCGGCGGCGATCATCAAGTTTTATGCCAAATTTACGATTGTTATTACGAAAATTAGTGGACGCAAAAAAATTGATATCGGGATTACCGGTGGAACTTTGCGGTTTTTCAGCTGCTTCCGACATAACTTTAGAATATCTAAAATACATTAAAATTGTACCATAAAACAATTTAAAACAAAAACGGAGTCTCGGCAGATTAGGGCCGCGGCTCCGTAGATTACGACATGACGCCTTTACTTCATGGCGCCGTAGAAAAAAAGTGACGAAAACGCTTGTCGCCACTCGCTGTATAATCAAAAATGTATAACACCTCGGTGGAACCAGACGGAATCGCGTTAACCTGCATTAGAAAAGAAATCTTGTCGCCGGTTATAACCAGATCATTCAAAGAATAATCATAGTAATAACCACCACTAGAGCGAACAAACCGGAAACTAAAGCTACCGTCAGCATTGGCGATAAGATTTGATGGCTGAGTCTTTATTCCGCCAATCCACAGAACTATTTGGCCGTTATCTGCCGGCAATACATCAATAACATACCGATGAGGAGCTTCCAGCAACCCGTCAAAGGTATTTGCAGTTTGCACAATCTCGGCATTGAACGCGCCCAAGGGCAACGATGGGCTTTTCTTGACATGCGGCTGAAAGCGAGGCGTGCCTCGGTAACGATCTTTGACATGCCAAATCAATTCGCCGGTTTGATTGTACCAGTCCCAAGTTACCGTCAAATCTAGATGGTCGTTTGTGATCCATCCGGTAATTCGGTACACGGTTCCGGAAGCAGGGATAGTTTCTTCAACACGGCCATTGGATGCGCGCGGCAAATTTGCTAACAAACCGGCTCTTGTCCCCTTTAAATCAAACAGCGAACCATCTTGGTTTTGCGCAATCGTGTCAATTGACTGGTAGTATGGCTCGGGAAGAATGGCCGCAATGGAATCCTCTACTACTTCATGCCAAACTCGCCACTGACCATCAATGCCGGATCTGGATACGCGATCCCAGTTATGATAACGGCGAGGTCCGTCATTATTAATGGATAGCTCACATTCGGTATGCCAAATTCCACCGGTATCGTTCCAGCCGACGAGCCAGTGATTTACGAAGTTCAACGACTCCGAAAACACAGAGCCGGTAGCGTTGATGATGAAAACAGCCGGTGGAAAACCGGGTGTGATATACCATTCAACGAAAAACTCATCTGTGAAGAACCCGTCGCTTTGGCGCTCAACATTCCAGTGGGAGAAATCGTAAAACCCGCCCGCGCCCTTCGCCAGCATATTAAACCTGGTTGGGCCGTTTTGTTCTACGACATCGGCGATAGCATAAG
>JACOYB010000003.1 GCA_016182085.1 Candidatus Magasanikiibacteriota bacterium
CCCGGGCGCCTACGGCCCACACGGCCGTGTGGCCGCCCCTCTCAACGGCCTTCGGGCCACATTCAGGAGAACTCAGATGAAGAAGCTCATCGTGTGTGTGATCATTTCGGTCCTCGCCGGCGCTTGCGCCGACTGGGATCAGCGTCCCCTTGGGGACGACCAGCAGTCCGAGCCCGATGGTTCGGTCGTCGAGACCGATGCCGGCGTGGATACGCCGCCCTCGGCATGCGCGCCGGGCCAGATCAACCGCGATCCGGTCGTGCAGATCGTGTCGCCGTCACCCAACACCACCTTCGTGCGTCCGGGTGCCAGCACGGTGACCGTGGTGGTCGATGCCTACGATCCGGACGCCTCGGACCTCAAGCAGGTCCAGGTCGTGTTCCGGATGGATGGTCAGCAGGAGAAGTGGTTCGCCAGTTCAGTTCGTACCGGGAACCGCTACCGGTTTGATGTTCAGACTGCGGGATTGCTGGTTGATGGAACTTGGCAGATCGAAGCGATCGCCGAGGGATACAACCAGTGCGGCAACGATTCGGATGGCCAGGACATTACTGGCATGCCGGTCGAGCAGCGGATTCCGATCATTCTAACCACTCCGCAGCCTGGCAACAACCCTCCGACGGGTTCGCTCACTTCACCGACGAGCGGTCAGACCTTCACTGCTCCCACCACCGTGCACATGGCTGCGAACGCCTCCGACAACGACGGCAACGTCGTCCGGGTGGAGTTCCGCAGCAACAACACGCTGGTGCACACCGACCTGTCGGCTCCGTACGAGTTCGATCAGGCTGGCGTGACCGCCGGTACCTACGTCATCAAGGCAACTGCCTTCGACGATGATGGTGCCAGTGGCGAGCTGGGTCAGGCGACGATCACGGTGGGGAATTCTCCCGCGCCGAGCATCGATAGCTTCACTGCATCGCCAAGCTCCTGCACCAGTAGCTGTAACACCACGTTGGCTTGGACGACCTCCAACTTCAACGGTGTGTGCCACGGCAATTGGACTACGCAGGATCTTCCGGTGGATGGTAGTTGGTCGATCGTCGTTTCGCAGACTCAGGAGTTCGTCCTGACCTGTGGTACGGCGACTCGTTCCGTGACGGTGACGGTGTCTTCCAACCCCGCGCCGAGCATCGGTTCGTTCACGGCCACGCCTTCGAGCTGTGTCGGTACCTGTACGACGACCCTGAACTGGGCGTCAAGCAATACCGATTCGTGTACGGCCAGCAACGGCTGGACCGGCACGAAGACCTCAAGCGGTTCGCAGAGCGTCACGGTCTCTCAGACCACGACGTTCGCGCTGACCTGCACGGGTCCCGGTGGCACGACGCAGCCAAGTTCGGTGACGGTGACGGTGGCCTCGACAACGCCCATGGCGTTCGATGTGGTCTGTCCGGTAGGCACGACAGTCACGAAGGTGAAGTTCTACCCCCTGGATGGTCCGGGAACTCTGCAGGAGGTCAACGTGTCCTCAAGCGGTGGTATCTGGCATTCGCCGGTGGGTGCTGGTTCGGCAACCATGGAGTGGCCGAACTGGTGGTCGTACTGGCAGATGGGGGATGCAATCTTCCATGCCAACGCCCCGACGAGCTGCTATGCAGTTCTGTCGTACTACGGCGATGGTCGCCACAGCGTGCCCTACCACCTCACCGGTGGAGAAGGCGCCTGGGGCTGGGCCTGGAACGATCAGTCCCGCCTGCACTAGGTGAGACAAGGTCCCGACACCTTCAAGTCGGAAAAATCCTCGCAGTGCGAGGTAGAGGAAGAGAGCAGAGATTGCGTCTGTACTAGCAGCTCTCTTCTTCCTCTGAATTATTACCATTATGTAAATAGTGGTAAAATGAAGAGACAAAAAATTGTTCTTTATTGTTCTTTACAAAAAAATCAAAATAAATTGCCGTTCTAGATTTAATAAAAAAATTATTTGTTAGATTTAGAACGGCAAAGTAAGTTGTTTAACCGCAGTCGCAAGACTGCATTTCACGGCTTGGCCATAAGGCTTAGCCACTCTTGATGGAGGAATCCAATGCGTCTCTCTTTCTTGGTTCCGGTTTGCTTTGTGTTCCTGGCAGCCTGCGGGTTTAACCCGTCTGGCAACGCGCCGGGAGGGGATGACGATGATGTGGGTGTGGACGCGGTCATGGGCGACGGACAGACCGATGCGTCTGTGGACGCTCCGGTGGATGCGCCGCCTCTGGTGGCGGAAGTGATGGAGTTCACCAAGAACCCCGACATCGTTCGTTTGGCGACCGGACATCCTGTTCGGCTGGACTAGAACGGTGAACTGTTGCCCGATAGCGGCGGCACCAGCGTCATGGGCTCACATCAAGTTGTGCCTGTGTCTGTGTCCGGACAGAACGCCTATGACCTCCATTGCTTCGGAGACGAGGGAAGTGAAGATCAAGCAGTTCAGCTCAAGGTGAATACCTTGGTGATGGAGATCGGTGATCAGGACTACACTATCACCCAGGGAGCTTTCACCAGTCTGCACTGGCAGTCGCCCGGTACGGAAGACTGCACCGGAAGCAGTCAGGATTTGAATGGCGGCCCCATGAACGGCGGACTGACTTATCAAGGAGGCCCGTATCCGTCTAATGGCACATACAACAACTTCGCGCCGAATGAGAGCGGTATCCATCGCTTTGTCTGTCCGGTTGACGGTGTTTCGCATGAGGCCTACATTCGGATCACGGTGACCCCGCCCTAGTTGGCAAGCAAGTCCTTGAGAAACCCTCAAGGCAAAGGAGAAGCGGCAGAGACTTTTGTCTGTGTCGGCAGCCCTTCTCCTCTCGTGTATTTTTTCCATTATATAAAAATAGTGGAAAAATAAATGAGAAGATACAAAAATTAAATAAAAATCTATCTACGCTGTTCATTACTTTTTAATGAATAAAAATAGACAGATTTATCTGCCTAGCAAAAATTTCCACCCGATTACCCGAATAAATGATTTATCACTTATTTAGGTAACTCTCTCCGGGTGGTTTTTTGTTGCGCGCTCCACCAACCCCACACGGCCCAAAGCCACCAAATCACCGGCGTATGATGCAGCATATTGTCACTCATACTCATAACCAGGTACGCAAAAATACTGGCAATAAATACAATATTTGCCCAATGATTTTTTACGCCGAACAGTATTTGTCTGTAAAGCAAAGAAATAAAGATTATCAAAAATAATGCCAAGCCGATAATGCCGGATTCAAACGCAATTTTTATATAATCGTTGTGCGCTTCGGATGTATTGTCCCAAAGATTTTCTATATCTTTATTATCATCCCAAACCCGAGCGAACGTGCCGTATCCATAGCCGAATAAATATTTTTCTTTAAAGAGAGGCAGTACTTTTGTTATCAGATTGGCGCGCCATCGGATGGAATCCGAATCTTGATTACGGGCAGTTAATCTAAAGATAAAATGAGAAGCCTGTAAATTAACATTATAATTATTTATTAAGTAATTATTCACCGGGTAAAAAAGCGCGTAAAACAAAGCAATGCCGGCAAGAGCGTATATAATAATTTTGCGATAATATATTAGGCCCACTATGGCAAATAAAATTGCCGTACCAACCCAGGCGATGCGAGTGTAGGTGAGCAGTATTATAAAAGATAAAAACAGAGCGGAAATTTTTAGGGAAGTATCAGTATTAAAATCAAAAATGTTGTCTGTTTTTTTATGTCTGGATACAATTTCATGTATAACTATAAAAAGTAACGCAAGCGCGAATGTGGCGAGCACGTTTGGGTGGGCAAAAGTGCCGTAAATTCTATTGGACAATTCATCAATATCCGCGCCGGTTTTGCTGATGAACTGGTATATGCCAGCTAGAATAGGAACGGTTGCGGCCAAAATCGCTGATTTTAAGAAAAAATCCTTAAATCTAGGTCCGTCTTTTTTCGCCATAATATAACAAATGCCAAACAGAGCGAATAAATTTGCGAGTTTTATAGTTTCGGTAATGGTGGAGGATAAATTATACGTATAAAAAGCCGAAGCCGCGCACCAAAGAATAAAAATCAGAAACGGCGCCTTTAATGGAATATCCGCAAAATACTCGTGATTTTTAAGAAAGAAAATAATAGACCAGGCAAGCAAAAAGATTGAAAGAGCGGCATTGATATTAAAATCAAAAAGGTTAAAGGAAAAAAGGTTCAGATCGCGCCAGTAATCCAGGGCCGGACGCATTGCCAAAAGAATAAGAAGAAAATATTCGCCAAAGATTTTTTGCAGGATGATAAAAACTATCAGTAAAAGAGCCAAAAGGTCAAAGCCGGTACCGGGATTTATAATGGTAAAAACAAGCAAAGCGATTACTGAAAGCGCGCTGAGGGAAAAATGTTTCAGGTAGTTCATGATAGGTATTATTTCCTTGAGTATAACATGAATTTATGATAAAATACAGCTATTAGTTCCTATTTTTTAGTAGGGGAACAGCCCCAGTACAATGGCTGCAAAAGCTAGAAAAAAAACGAAAAAGCACAAAATCAAACGCCTATATTTTATAGGGGCGGCTTTGGCGTTGGTGACCGCGACATACATTGGTTTATTATACCCCGATGCTTCAGATGCCGTACGCGTATCTCCGCGCCGCGCCAATTATTTTTTAAATTGGGATATACCGGCAAATAAAATAACCGAATTGGCCAAATGGGATTTGCTTATACTAGACATGGAAACGCAGGTAAATAGCCTGGCTGCTTTAAAAAAAATCAAGGAAATTAATCCGGATATAAAAATTTTGGCGTATATTACGCCGCAAGAAATAAAAGCCGATGCGGCCACCAGCTATAGCATTATGCGCCGAAAATTAGTTTCGGGCATCAATCCGAATTGGTATCTTACCGATACCAGCAACAACAAAATTAGTTTTTGGCCCGGGACGTGGATGTTAAACGTCGCCGACAACGCTCCTCAAATAAACAGTCTGCGTTTCAACCAGTACCTGGCTCAGTTTGTTGCCAAAGAAATTTTATCCACCGAAGTTTGGGATGGCGTATTTTATGATAATGCCTGGAGAGATGTGCAGTGGAAATCCGGTCCTAATACTGATTTAAATAAAGATGGCCAGCCGGATAGCAGTGTTGATCTGCATTGGCGCGAAGGCATGCGTTTTCTTTTTCAAGAAACCAGGCGGCTTACAGGCGGCCGGTATATTATCGTGGGAAATGCGACCAGCGATGCCTATAAAAATGATTTAAACGGCGTGATGCTTGAGAGTTTTCCTTCTATCAATGGCGGTTGGGGCGGTACGATGCAAGTGTATGCGTCTAACCAGCAAGGCAGTATTTTGCCTCGGTTTATGGTGATAAATGCAAATACCGCAAACAAAGGCACGCAAACCAGCAATCTTAAAAAATTTAGATTGGGATTAACGAGCGCTTTGTTGCTGGATGGATATTATTCCTTTGATTACGGTGATCAAGATCATGGCCAGACCTGGTGGTATGATGAGTATGATATAGAATTGGGTCAGCCGCTGGGAAATGCTTTATCTCTTTCAAATGCTTCACAATTTACCGAAGATGTTTGGCGCAGGGAATACGAAAATGGTATTGCGCTGGTTAATGCTACAGCCCAATCGCAAAGCGTTGATTTAGGCGGAGAATATGAAAAAATAACCGGTTTGCAGGATAAAGTTACCAATAATGGCGCGATTGTAAACCAGGTAAATGTTCCGGCCAAAGACGGGCTTATCATGTTGCGTACGTTTCAAACCGTCAAAAACGTGGTATTTGGCAATGGAAATTTTATCCGATTTTTTGATATGAAAGGCAATCGTTCGCGTAATGGTTTTTTTATTTATGAAGAAGGCGTGTTAAGCGGAGCCAAAATATACTATGGCGATTTAGATGGCGATGGCGCGGAAGAAAAAATTGCGGCCAGCGGCCAAAAATTGCAAATATTTAACAGTCTTGGCCAGCTATGGTTTGAAGGCATTCCGTTTGGCGGAAATTACAAAGGAGAATTAAATATTGCTGTGGGCAAATTGGCTGGCAACAATACTAATTCCATTATTGTTTCACAAAGCAAAGGCGGGCAAGCAGTACTCTATAATTATCACGGAGCAGTTGTAAAAGAAAACATTTTTCCGCTTGGCAAAACATTTAAGGCTGGATTATCCGTAGCCATAGCCGCGGATAACATGCCGGCCGCGGACAAAAACGGGCAGGTCGTAGTTGGAGTAGGCAACGGCCGCCGCCCGGAAATTATTATCTATAATAATAATTTTTCCAAAATAAATAAAAGATTTTTTGTTGACACCAAGACGTTGCGAACAGGATTAAGCGTGGCGGTGGGCGATCTTAACGGCGACAAGAAGAAAGAAATAATCGCGGCATTTGATTCGGGCAGCAGCAAGCAGGTTAAAATTTATGATTTGGCCGGCAAGTTACTTTCTCAATTTAAAGTTTCAAATAGTTTTACCGCCGGTTCGGTAAGTGTTGGGGCGGCCGATGTGGATTTTGACGGCAAAGATGAAGTGGTGTTGATGAACAAATAAACAAAATTTATAGAGGGGGTAAGTTGGCATTGATTTTTTTGCGCCAAAACTACCCCTCGCTTTGCTTGGGGATGCCCGCTGCGGCGGATGCGATTGCCGCTGCAAAAATCAAAGCCAACTTACCCCCTCCTTTTTTTTTAGCTTTTATTTTCCTGTAATCAAACAAACCACCGGCCCGTTACATTGCCAATCATTTTTTATGGCAAGCTGCAGGCCCGCGACCGATAGAGCGCTATTTGGGGAAATATCTATATTTTCTGTTTCTTTTACTTGTGTTATAGCTTTTTCAATTTCTTTATCGCTCACTACCCATCCCTGTCCGCCGCTTTCCGAAAGTATTTGTTGTATGGCTTCTTTACGATAGCCAATGTTGTCTACAATGGCGTTTGCGAGCGATGTTTTAGTTTGCAAATCAGAATCCACAAACGGATGGCATTTTGGCGTTTGAACAATATGAATTTGGGGTTTAAGTCCATGTTTTTTAAATCCATTATACAATCCCTGAGCCGTAGTGCCGCTGGAAGTTGGAATAAAAACAGCCGCCAAGTCTTTAATTTCTGCCAGCTCGTCAGCCAAGACTTCGTAGCCTATTAGGGCAGTGTCGTCCGTTGATTGACGCAAGTTTCGCGTCTTGCCCTGTTTGTCCATTTGAAAAGCCGTTTGTTTTGGAGAATCCACTTGTTCAATGGTAATATGGGCCGGGTTAGTAATCGCTTCCTGTAGTCGTTTTAATTTTTCTGGATCAATATGTTTGCCGACGAAAATATGCAGAGTAAAAAATTGCGAAGGTTTTTTATTATTTAATTTTTGAATCGCGTGTATGGCAGAGAGCGCCGCGTTACCGGATGAGGAAATACAAAAATATGTCTGGCCGCTGGCGGCATAATGATCAATCATCAGCGGTATAGACCGGCCTTTGTGCGAACCGTACGGATGTATATCTTCGCGCTTTAAATACAGGTCGGTATGCAGGCCTATAATTTTGGCTAAAGTACCAGCTTTGGGTTGGGGAGTAATCATAATTTTTAACTCTTGCCTTACGTTTTAATTTATTATACAATCTATCTACTGTTTAACTTAATTTTATATTTTTTGTATGCAGCTTACTTGTCCAGAATGCCAAAATCAAGTTAATTTGTCTCCGTATGTAAATTTAGCCGTGGGAAACGTGGTTGAATGCGATGTCTGCGGAATTACTTTGCTTATAAATGCAATCAGCGGTGAAACAGTTACGGCCGAAGTGGTTGATGAAGGGAAGTAATTAAACCTTCAATCATGCCTCTAAATCCGTGCGACCCCAAAAAGACCACAACGTCTCCGGGCTGAGTGGTTTTTTTAATTTCTTCAATTACATGTTTGTCATCAGGAATAAATAGAGCGTTAGGATGTGTTTGCGAAATAATGCTTTGCAGGGTCGCGGCGTCAAATGGCGGATCTATATCATCTTTGGCTATTTTTACTTTGCTAAGCATGGGAATGATCACTTCGTTTGCGTCTGCAAAAGCGTTGGTATAACCAGCTGTGGATGCGGATTTGCGATTGCCGGTATTGGGTTCAAATACAGCGATTATTTTACTCTTGGGGTAAATGGTTCTTAGGGTCGCTAGAGAAGCCGCAGCTTTGGCCGGAGAATGAGCCAGATCATCATATACAATAATTTCGCCTTCATATCTTTTTTCCAGACGTCTTTTTATGCCTTTAAATTCAGCTATAGCTTCCAGAATAATATTTGTATTAATACCAATTTCTTTGGCCATAGCAAACACGCCGCAAATATTTTCGGCCATATGCTGGCCTAGCACGGAAGTGATTATACTATAATCATTTTCTTTATTTTTAATACTAAATGTCGTACCATTTTTTGTTTGTATAGGGTTAGAATATACGTAATCCGCGTCTGTATTTTTTCCGTATGTTACGACTTTTGTTGTGCTTGGGTTATTATGTATAGTTTCTCGTACGGTTGCCGAATCGCTACAGGCGGCAATAAGACCATTTGCGGGAATGCGAGCGATTAAATCTCTAAACGCCTGAAAGTAAGATTCTTCGGTTGGGTAAATATCAGCATGATCCCAAGAAACAGAGGTTAGAAGTAAGTGGGTGGGTGAGTAGTGGAAAAATTTTGGCCGGTTATCCCAGCGAGCGGTTTTATATTCATCTCCTTCCAAAATACTCCACAACGCCTTTTCTTTTGCCAGTTTAGCGCTTACGGGTAAATTTAAACTTAAGCCGCCGAACATATAGTTTGGATTTAAACCGGCTTTTGTAAAAATTAAAGCGAGCAAGGCCGCGCTGGAAGTTTTGCCATAGGTACCGGCGCAAACCACTGAGTTAGTTCCGACAATATATTGGGCAATCAGTTCCGGATACGAAAGATAATGCAAATTTTTTTCTTGCGCATATGCAAATTCCGGATTACTGGAACCGGCCACGTTGCCAACCACAACAATATCCGGAGTTCCATTTGCCATCATTTTTTCTACGTGCCAGCCCGGGTAAAAATTTATATTATTATCTTTTAAATAATCCGAAATCGGCGGGAAAAATCCCACATCACTGCCGGTGACATCCCAACCATCATTATGAAAGGCGGCAGCGAGCGCGCTCATGGCTACGCCGCAGATGCCGATAAAATGAATTTTCATAGCATGTTTGTGTGCAATGTTATCTGTCATTCCCGCCACAAGCGGGAATCTAGTATCCGTTTGAATTGTCTGGATTCCCGCTTGTGGCGGGAATGACAGTGAGTAATTTTTTTAGTTCTGTTGTATCTTCGCTCCATTTTTCTCCATCAAACCATTCCAATCCGGAAAATTGCAATTTATACGTATCGGCGGGGCGCTGAGCCGAACCCAGATAAATATATTTTTTGTTATTTTCTTGGGCCCACATAACGGCTTTGAGCATCATGCCCATGCCCAGATTGGGGTAGTTTGACTCTAAATTATAAAAGGGGTAGCAATAATGCAAAATATCGGCTGTTTCCAGAGTTATGCAATATCCTAAATTTTCTCCGCTTTTATAATAAATAAACAGCCTATTAAAATTGCTTTTATTTCTATCGGTAATCAACTCTTTTATTTTTTGCGCGCTAAATGTTTTGGCGCCGAATTTATGTTCGTAAAATTCTTTTCCCATTTTATGAATAGCCCAGTCATAGTTGTCGTAGGGGATAGGCGCGACAAACAAGCTCAAGTCTTCTGTTTTTTTTAAAATTCTTTTATTTTCCGAGGATAATTTGAATTGATTTAAATCAATCCGTAAAATTCTGGTTTGGTTCATCATACCCTTGCCCAGACGCGTAAAAACATAGCCTTCATTATATATGGCCTCAATATTTTTATCAGAAAAATCAGTTATAGTTTTTTCTTTCCAGGTTAGATACATATTACTTATAATTTCTAGGGTTGAATCAAATTAGAAACGAGTTTCTAATTTGTGAGGCCCGACGTAATTTCAAATTTATTTATACAAACTCATCCAAACCGCCAAAATAACGAAAAATCCATGCAGCAGCCAAAAACGCATCACAATTTTTTCTTCGCTCCAGCCTCGGAATTCAAAGTGGTGGTGTAAAGGCGCCATTTTAAAAAATCTTCTTCCTAGTAATCTGCGACAGAATACCTGGATAATCACCGAGATAATTTCTACATAAAAAATAAAACCCAAAAATGGAATAAGCAGGGTGCGGTTAACCGCAATGGCGTTAATGGCGAGCAGCGCCCCCAGCCCCAAAGAGCCAACATCGCCCATCTGAAACCGTGCCGGTTTAACATTAAAATAGGTGTAGGCTATGAGCGCTCCGACAACTGTGGCATTAAGATAAGTAAAAGAAATACGGCCTTCGGTCCAGCTGATAAGCATAAGACCCAAAAACGTAATAATAAGCGATCCGCCCACTAGTCCATCCAGTCCATCGGCAAAATTTACGGCATTGGCGGTAAACATCACAAAAAAGATCACAATTGGAATTATCCACCAGCCAATATATGGCTGCCCGTCAAAAGGTATCCATAATGAATGCCATTGCACGCCCAATTTATAATAAATCCACCAAGCGGTAATCGCGCCGGCCACAAATTGAAAAATTAGTTTTTCATGCACTTGAATGCCGCGGCCCGGATGAGAGCCAAAAATAGAAACGGTTTTTCTAAATACTTCCCATGGCAAAATAAGCATATACCACAGTTTCATATACCACAGTTTGTGTACGACAATCAGGTTTAAAATATGTGAAATATGGCGCTCGCGTCTTTTTTTGCCAAAAATATTAAGCAAGTCATCGGCGCCGCCCAGTAAGGCTGCGATACCCATGACGCCAATCGGCACATAGGTATTTTCTCGGTTCCAGTTGAACAGTATTGTGATTACGGTTACGGTTACAACCACCAGAAGTCCGCCCATGATCGGGGTGCCAATTTTATAATTTCTTTCTTGCCCTTTCAGCGTAAAATCAAATTCATCACGGCGGGTAATTTTGTATTTATACAAAAATTTTGTCAGCAGCGGTGCCCAAATAAAAGCGCCAATGGCTGAAAATAATAAGTAGACCAGAGCGTGTTGAATTATATCTACGTTCATATGAGAATGTATCTGGCTTTAGCCCGTATAGTTAAAATTTCAATCGTTTAATTTGTAGAATCGTGGCTTGTTTGGCTTCTATAAAGGTTTCGCTATCCTCGTTGGTTTTATTTTTTTCTTCCCAAGTTTGGTAAAGAATTGATTTGTCTGGTTCGGTAAGCGTAATAGTTCCAGCGGCAACACCATGGCCGTATCTGCCTTCGCTAGACCAGGCGCGAGCATGAGCGTATTGTATAACATTTCCATTTGTTTCGGTAATCAGCAGTATATGATCGTGATTTTTATTTGGGCCGGTTTTTAGCATGACAATCAAATCGCCGGCCTTAATTTCGGACAGATTATAAATTATTTCAGTATTTTTATCATGAGCATAGACGTTTACGCCGATCTGTTCAACGGGCCGCAGACGGCTAATTAACCAGCGCAGTACATTTGTCTTGGGTGTAATAAAAATTCGTTTGGCTAAGTCCGTGCCTTTGGCCGCGTATTCTTCTTTTAAGACATTGGTAATAAATCCGGAGCAATCTATGCCCAAGCAGTGTTCTATTAAAAATTTACGGATTTGTTCCGGATCGGTAAACGCAAAAATATCTTGCTTATATTGAGTGGCAATAATACGGGCTTCTTCCAAGATTTCCCGCGGCGTGCCTTTGCCAATTAAAACTTTTAGCTGGCCTCGCTGGCCAATTCTGGCATTATTAAAATACGGACATCGTACGTCTTGGGTTGGAAACGGCAGATTAAGGTAATTGGTAATAACTTCTTCCGCTTGAGGAGATAGTTTAGTTTGATTTAGCATATAGACGCTTGGATTTCTTTGCCGAGCTTATTAAAGTACCCGTGTTTAGCCATAATCCCTTCGCTTAGTTGAATGCGAGCTAAGTCTGAACCGGGAGCGGTATTGTTATATGGCAATATATTAATTACAGCAGGATTTGTAGACGCTAATTTTTTTAATTTTTTCCAATATTCATTTATATTTTTATACGGTTTTTCTGCAGTAACCCGCTGCACTATCTGAGATCCGGTTTGGATAGCGGTTAACTGATAATTTTGGAATTTTATACCAAGCAAGGCTGCGAAATGAGCTTGGAAGGTGTTTATATGACTGTCTTTTTGTTGTTTTATATGTAAGTTTTGTAATTGTGATTCAAAACCGGTAGAAGCGGGTTGGCGCGCATTTATTTCTAATAAATAAAGCCGCTTAGTTTTTGCGTCCATAATTATATCTGCGCCAAACAGCCCTTTCCAGCCTTGTTTATGCAGCCTCTTTCCGATACTCATTACGATTTTAGCATACTGTTTTACTTGTTTTTTTTCCAAAAGAGTCTCTGGCAGCGCAAAGTCATTGCCGATCGTAGAAAATTTGTTATCGGTAAACGGCATTAAACCGGTAATCTGATAGCTGATATTACCGATGAGCGTTTTGGCTCCCCAAACTACATTATTATTAGTAAATACAGGTCCGCTAATAAAATCCATTATTCGCACCGGCCGGTTGGAAAATTTTTTTTGTAATTCCTTTAATTTTTTTTGAGAATCAATTAAAAAAGTGCCGCTGCCGGTATGAGAATGATTAAATTGTAAAATAAATTTTTTGTGTTGCCATTGTATCTGAGCGCAGGTGCTAATTTGGTGCGGCGGTAAAAATTTAGCCAGACTTCCAAGCCATTCTACTTGCGACACCTTGCTTTCCACTTTGTCCGCTAATTGAGAAGAAGGGTTGAGCAGCTTCCATTTATGAGTACGGCAAGCTTTTTCAATAATAGCATTGTTTTTAAACACTAAAACAAAATCTTTTGGTTTGATAGTTTTTATAGTTTCGTGGTGATTTAATAACTCGGCGGTATCCAAGGTGGATTTATTTTTTATAATTATTATATTTTGGTACTGGCTGGCCATACGGCTGGCAAGATTGCTATAGTTGGTAATAATATAATAATTTTTCAAGCCTTGTTCACTGCCTATAGCGCGTTCTATATCGCGGCAAACATAAAACAAACGGTGGTTGGATAATCGTTTGGCCAAAGACTTGCTTAATTGGCTTGAATTTGCCATACTTTTGCTATATACTTAAGTGACCTGCGCGACGCTGTCCGGAGGCTAAAATAAGCCTTAATTTCTCTTATTTTACGATAATACTATACTCTAGAAAGGCGTAAAAAGCAAGCTGTTCTATATGGATGAGTTATATAATAAACTTAAGGAATTTGGCGAGGTAAAAATCAATGAATCCTTGGCTAAACATGCAACCTTTAAGATCGGGGGTCCGGCCAAGCTTTTTGTAGTTGTAAGTAAAACGGATAAATTGGTTGGATTGTTAAATTACTTAAACGCCGAAGGGTTTGATTATTTTATTTTGGCCGGGGGTTCAAATTTACTTCTCAGCGACGAAGGTTTTGATGGAATTGTAATAAAAATTGCTACCACAACGCCGCCAAAAATAACTGCGGATGGTCTTGGTTTTGAAATAGAGGTGGAAGCCGGGGTAATGCTGAGCGCGGTTGTAAACTTAGGCGCAAAGAATGGTCTAACCGGCATAGATTGGGGAATAGGTATTCCGGGTACGTTTGGCGGCGCGATTCGGGGCAATGCCGGCGCCATGGGGAAAGAAATTGCCCGGGTGCTTAAATGGGTGGAGGTTTGGCGAAATGGAGAAGTGGCGCGGCTCAAGCCCGAAGAGTGCGGTTTCAGTTATCGCAATAGCAGTTTTAAGCATAATAAGGATATTGTGTTGCGCGGCGCAATTTACTTGGAACCGGGAGATAAACAAGAAATTTTGGAGCGGATGCAAAAATATTTGCAGCAACGCAAGCATACGCCATACCCGTCCGCGGGAAGTTTTTTCAAAAATATAAAGTTGGCCCAGTGGGCGCAGGATACAAAAAATTTACCTGAATTATTTTTGCAGCGCGGTACGGTGCCGGTCGGATGGATAACTGAACAAATGGCGTTGCGCGGCCTTTCTGTGGGAGGCGCCAAAATTTCCGATGAGCATGGCAATTATCTGATAAATTTTAACAAAGCCACGCAATCTGACGTGCTTGATTTGGTTGAACAGATAAAGCAAAAAGTATATAATAGATATGGGGTGGAGTTAGAGCCTGAAGTGCAAATTGTTAAATGACAGAACGTCATGCTGAACTTGTTTCAGTATCTTAAAATTATTTAATCCAGATCCCGAAACAAGTTCGGGATGACAATTAAGCATATGAAAATACAAATCACAGGCAGGGGTATTGAACTATCATCAGCCATAAAAGATTACGCATCCAAAAAAGCAGAGGCTTTAAATAAATTTTATAATGACCGCATTATCAGAACCGAAATAATCCTGGGCCTGAATAGCCGCCACCACCGTAAAGGCGACATGTTTTTCGCGGAATTTAAACTGGATGTGCCTGGTAAAAATTTGTTTGCCGCCAAGCAAGAAGAAAATTTATATAAAGCTATAGACGCGGTTCGGGATTATTTGGAAACGGAGCTCAAAAAATACAAACTCAAACATCGCGTAACTGAAAAAGACAAAAAAATTTCCAGGGCAAACAAGGAATACCACGTTGAGCTCTAAGTAAAAACCTGTGTCAAGAAATGTTAAATACTCTATATTTTTCTCATTGGCTTTTTTGTTGCTAATAATTTATCATTTCATAAATGTATCTTTATCGGCAACCTGCGCCAAACGGAATTCATTTAGAGGCTGTTTGGCGGAAGATGGAACAAAAGAAAAGAAATTTTGCCGGACTAAGAGGTATAACAATACAAAAAGTTGCGTACCTTTTTATAATTTTTAAAATTGTACTAGGGTAATTATGTTTGCAAGGCTCAAAATATGGTGGAGTAAAATTCAAACGCTTGCCGCGGCCTTCATAATTTCCGCCGGCTGGAACTGGTACCATACGCCATATCGGCCGCATAGCCGGTTTGTTTTTATTTCCATCGCCACTTGGGCGGCGGTATTTATCGGCTATCAGGTATTCAAATGGCTGTATCATTTTTTTACAGCCAAATTCAACCGCCATATTTTTTGGCAGAAAGAATTCAGCCGATTTTTGGATAGCTTGTTTTTTCTATTTTCTCTTTTTTTCTTAATATTTTTTAGCCGTTATCAGCTGTTAAGCATATTCTCATTTTTATTTTTAATGAGTTTATTTTTTTACAAAACTCAAACCTACTTATCACACCATCCCGGCGCCCGCGAGTGGAAACTTGTAAATAGAAATATTTTTACCGTGGTTTTTTTCCTTTTTACTTTGTTTTCAGTTTTTCAATACACGGCTTATCGTTTTGCCAACTTTGATTCGTATTTAAAGTTTCATAACATTGTTTTGTTTCGCGCCTGGGCTATGACTATGTTTTGGGTATTGGGCTTTGTGGTGGCTACTCTTATTTATTGGAAAATAAAAACCCCCTTCTTGCGTTATGCTGCCTTGGGTTTGTGGGCGATATTTTTTATATTTTTATTGGTTTTTTGGAGTATAAATATTGGCATCATGTATTTTACCGGGCTATATTTTAGCCCTTTAATGCTCGCTGTGGCTGGCGGAGCTCCCGGCCTTGCTTTTAACTGGATAACAATCATAGTTGTAGCGGGCAATTTATCAGCCTTGATTATATTTAGCTTGATTTTTTACCAAGTTATCAAATCTTTTCAAACGAGCGCCTTTCGCCAGTGGGTTTATTATAGCCTGGCGCTTATAGCCATAGCCTTGTTTTCTTTATTTGGTTTAAGCTCTTTTCAAAACACGCCCGAATACACTATTGCCAGAAATTTTTATAATTATTTTTTAGTTGATAAAACCGAAGTTAAACTAAGCCCGGCCATAAAAGAAAAAATGGAAAGATTTGGATTGTTTTACAATATAGATGAGTTCTATCTTGCTCATAAAGACAAAGTTTTTACGGCCAACAAAACATTTTTGCCGGAAAAATTTAACACGACCAAGCCCAATGTTATTATTATCTTTTTTGAATCTTTTTCCAGCCGGCTTACCAGCGTATATAACAAAAATTTAACTGGTTTAACTCCAGGATTAGAGCAGATGGCCAATGATTCAAGTACCGTCATATTTAAAAATTATTTTAACGCTTCCACGCCCACTATAAATGGCATTATTGCCCAGATGTGTTCATTCTTGCCGCCGACCGGTTATACCGAGGTAGAGGATAATAAAAATTTGCAAAGATTGCGTTTGCTTTGTTTGCCGACTATTTTAAAAAATAACGGCTATAAATCAGCTACATATATTACCGCCGTGCCCAAAGAATTTGAAAATAAAAATGCCATTTTTAAAAGCATGGATATGGATGGCATATATGGCCAAGAAGAATTAAAAAAGATTATTACAGGCGAGCCGTTGTCTTGGGGCTATTCGGATCATCAGCTATACCCGGCCATGTGGAAAATGCTAAATGAAAAAAACCAAGAGCCCTTTCTCATGATGCTTTCTACGGTAGATACGCACGCGCCGTTTAATTTGGCCAAAGATATGGTTTTGTATAAAGACGGAAAAAATGATGTCTTAAATTCATATCATACGGCCGATGATGCCTTTGGTAGATTTTGGCAAGAGTTCAAGCAAAGCCCGCATTATAGTAATACCATTGTGGTGGCCGTGGCCGATCATGCGGTTTTTCCGGGGAGAGATATCAAAGATTTGTTTCCGGCCGATGCCAAAAGTTTGAGTTTCTACGATGAAAATATGCTGATGATATACTTGCCGGGCATTACAACAACTGTCATTCCCGCCACAGCGGGAATCCAGGCAACTAATAACCTGATTTCCAATCAAGTTGGGAATGACAAAAACAAAACCATGCCAAAAGAAGTAAATTTATTTTCGTCCAGCATAGATATTACACCAACGATTTTACAAATTTTAAATATCAATACCGCCAATGGTTTTGAGGGGCATTCTCTTTTTGATGATAAAAATAAATATCAAAATATTTTGGGCATGCATGAGTACGGATTGTATATAAACCAAGAAGTAGGCGGCAGTAGAAATATAAGCTATGAAATTCCCAGCGAATTGCGATGCGGTAAAGAAGAGGGCATAGCTGCCAGTACATCGCTTACCCTGTGTGAATATTTGGGTTTTTACAGATGGAAGCGCCAGATGTTTGAGCAGGGAAGATTCTGGGGGAAATAAAAACCTTATAATATGCCGGCTGTCAAGTTATATATTTAATTTTTAAATTTAATTATGTCCATACCATTTCGTCATTCTGCCGGTTTTGGAAAAAGAATAAAATACTGGATTATCGGCCCCATGCTCAAAGAAGGGCTGGATGTCTATTTATACTGCCGTCAGATTATGACAAAAAAACAATTGGCATAACCCAATATTTAAAATCCGGCAATGTAGAAGAAGTATACGAACTGGCCAAAATGTCTCCAAATGATATTAAAGAGAAAATACTGGATGCGATAAAATAAATTCTACCCGCCCTCGTAATTTAATGGATTCTCTGTTTTACTCAGAATGACAACCTCACCATACGAGGTTGACTTTCTGTTTTAACCATGGTATCTAATAATTAGAGAGGGGGGTCTAACATGCAAAAAGACAAGCTGTGTGTGGTTCTAAGCAGTGCGATTGTCGCAAAGAAGTCCATCCAGTTTTGTTGGAGTCAAGAGAACAAGACTAGTCTTGTTGAAGAAGATGGTTTAGTTCGCGTTGAGACTCCCTATTGTTGGGGGCAGAGACCCGACATGGTTCCTCTACGTAATCAAGAGACCTTTCTGCTGCTTGTTCCGTGGAATGGTAATTGGCTATTGTATTTGAATGCCTCCGGACGAACACGCATTGTGAAGGAGATTGCGTTTGAGGAAGGGAGGGAGATAGATTTTTGGTACACGACAGTGGAAGATAATCAAAGACATGGGATGTTTGTTTGATTAAGAGCGGTGCAGTTTGGGCTATCAACGACAGTGTCGCAGGTAGCTCTTTTTAATTAAAATATTTAAACCACTAGCATTCTCGCCACTGCCAACACCGCTTTTTGTGCGGTAGGTAACAATCGCGAAGGAATTTGGCTTGGCAAAATTTCCGGACCCAAAATTCCAATACCGACGGGCTTCATAAATTCCAGTTCCAAATTTATTATAGCTTGCATTACTGTGTGCGCCATAATAAGTCCATGTTTTGTTTCGCCTCGTTCAATGATTCCCAACATTACCGCGCCATTTATATTTTCTTTCATCAGCACTCGTTTTAGAGCCAATGGTTTTTCGTAACTTCCATTTACCCAAATTTCTTCAACAATATTCAAATTATTTTCCGCCGCCACTTTTCTGGCTTCAGCTAACATTTCCGCAGCTTCTCTTTTGTGGAATTCGCCCAGGATAATTGCAATATTTTTTGTCATAATCGAAATGAATGAGTAAAATAATTAAACTTGTTTAAATATTTTCGAATGAATGAAATTATTTACAAGCGAAGTGAGTGAAAAGGACATTTATGTACTTTTCCGAACAAGCGCAGTAAATATGGGAACCTATATATGTGGCTTTAGCCACATATAATTAAAAATTTAATTATATTTTAAAAAAACAAGGACAGAGCTGGGCTTGCAGATGTCCTGGTTGCCCGGTCGGGCAAATATTCCCATAGCCGTCTTCACTGTTACGACTAATGCCTGCCTTCGTGGGTTTTTCGGCATTCCTGGCCCTTGCACAGGATTGCTGGGCAGTAGGCACACTGACCATCCGGTTCATTTCCGCATTCCACGCAACTGACCCCCGTCATCACCATGTTTGGCGCATGGTTTTCTTGCGCATGCGCTTCAAAGCAAGGAATGCAGAAGTTTCCTCTGCAGCGAGAGCATTGGCCGTCAGGCTCCCCCTTGCACTGAACGCATTGCATTCTTTGAAAGACACCCGCAGATGGGTTTCTTGTCATCTTTTACTCCTTCTAGGGTGTACTAGTACGCTATCATTAGTATAATAAAGAGTCAATTTATAGAGGGGTTTACAGTTTCAGAAAAGACTGTAGAATAAGGCTTAAATCCCCATAGTGTGCTATGAATGTAATAATCCATATAGATGAAATATTTCTCAAAGGCTCCAATCAGCCTGTTTTTTATGGACACCTTAAAAATAATTTGGAATATTTATTGCCAAAAATAAAGGTAAAAAGAATAGAAAGCGGTCTGTGGATTGAAAATATTGTACTTGAGCAAATCAAACAGTTGGCCCTAATTCCCGGTTTTGCTAATTTTGCCATAGCGCTCAAAACCAGCCATGCCACAGAAGATATTAAAAAGGCCATTGATGAATTGGTTCAATTGTCATCCCGACCGCAGCGGATGGATCCCTTAAACCAAAGTGTAAGGGATTCTTCGACTCCATTTCATTCCGCTCAGAATGACAAACGGACATTTCGTATTTCAGCCGAGCGTTCGTTTAAAAAATTCCCCATTCCTTCAACGGAAATAGAAAAAGAAATAGGAGAGTATGTGCGAGTAAAGTACAACTGGAAGGTCTCCTTGAAAAATCCGGATTTAAATATCCATATCAATGTTGGTAAAGATAGCGCGTATATTTTTGGCAATACGCACAATGCCGTCGGAGGATTGCCGACCTCTAGTTGTGGCAAAGTTTTGGTTTTACTTTCCGGCGGTTTGGATAGCCCCGTAGCCGCTTATAAAATGATGACTAGAGGTGCGCAGGCGCACCTGGTGCATTTTCAAAACCAAACAAGCGTAACCGAAGAAGTGAGCGCAAAAATATTTGATTTGGCAAAAGTTTTGGCGCGTTATCAACCGGAAATAAAATTATTTATCGTACCGTTTGCGGCTATTCAAAAAGAGGTAATTATGAAAATTCCGGCCGAGTACCGCATGATCGTTACTCGCAGAATTTTTAATAAAATTGCCGAAAAGATCGCGCAAGAGTATAAATATTTGGCTTTGGTGTCCGGCAACAGCCTGGGGCAAGTAGCTTCGCAGACCTTAGAGAATATGTCAGTCATTTCCAAATCGTCGGAAATGCTGCAATTATCTCCATTGATAGGAACCAATAAAAAAGATATAATAGAGGCCGCTCGAACTATCGGCACGTTTGATATTTCTATCCGGCCATATGAGGATTGCTGCAGTTTATTTGTAGCCAAACATCCGCAAATTAAGGCCAAACTTGAAAATGTATTGCGTTTTGAAGCAAATATGGATAGTTCCCTAATTGATAGCGCCAAAGCAGATTTATTTACCATTATTGCAAAGTAGTAGGGTTGTCATTCCCGCCACAAGCGGGAATCCAG
>JACOYB010000008.1 GCA_016182085.1 Candidatus Magasanikiibacteriota bacterium
TGTGCCACTGGCAGAAGTAAAGTATAACGGGCCGGTTAAGGTTCCTCCGGCAAGTGGCAAGTAATTAGAGGCTGTGATGGTGTCTACAACCATGGCGTCGGTGACAGAATTTGACGGTAACGACAAAACACCACTGACATTTAAGTTGGTGGTCGTAACCGATGTACCGACCGCCGTTGTAAAAGTTATACTCGTGAGGTTGGCGTTGGTGGAAGTTAAATTTGTTGTATTAATATTTGACGGACTGAAATTACTTGTAGCCAGATTGGTAAAGAATGCGTTAGTTGATGTAACCGAAGTACCAGTAGCAGTAGTGAAACCGAACGCACCAGATAAAGTACCGCCGGTGAGGAGTAGATAATTAGATGCGGTGATTGTATCGGCCACCATCGCGTCGGTGATTGAATTATTTGGTAGATTTAATACACCAGATACATACAAATTAGTTGAAGTAACATTTGTTGCCAAAACATTTGTACTTGTAACCATTGTTCCGCTAGCTGTTGTAAATATTAATGGGCCGGATAATGTTCCTCCGGTTAACAACAGGTAGTTTGAAGCAGTAATTGAATCTACAACCATAGCATCTGTAATAGAGTTTGCGGGAAGAGCAATTACGCCAGTTGCATTAAAATTTGTGGTCGTAATAGAAGTGGTAATTAAATTGGTGGCAGCCAGATTAGTGAAGAAACCATTGGTGCTGGTTACGCTTGTACCGGTGGCGGTAGTGAAACCGAAAGCGCCGGAGAGAGTGCCGCCGGTGAGTAACAAATAATTACTTGCTGTGATAGAGTCTGCCACCATGGCATCGGTAATTGAGTTAGAAGGTAACGACAACACACCACTCACATTTAAATTAGTGGTCGTAACCGAAGTACCCGCTGCTGTACTAAAAGTAATGCTCGTTAAGTTAGCGTTGGTGGAGGTTAAATTAGTAGTAGAAATATTTGCGGGACTGAAATTAGTGCTCGCTAAAGTTGTGAAGAAGGCGTTGGTGGATGTAACTGATGTTGCCAAGAAAACAGTAGATGTCATAGCTGTACCACTGGCACTCGTAAAGAATAATGGACCAGTGAGTGTTCCGCCTGCCAAAGGCAAATAGTTGGAGGCAGTGATAGTATCTACAACCATGGCATCTGTTACAGAATTGTTTGGTAAATTTAATACACCGGAAACATACAGGTTGGTTGAAGTGGCATTAGTGGCAGTTAGGTTTGTGACTGTATCATTGGTTGAAGCAAGGGTTGTGAAGAATGCATTAGTTGATGTTACAGAAGTTGCAAGAAATACTGTTGAGGTCATGGCCGTACCTGAAGCCGAGGTGAAATACAATGGGCCAGTAAGTGTACCGCCTGCAAGCGGTAGATAGTTTGATGCGGTGATCGTATCAATAACCATGGCATCGGTGACGGAGTTGGAAGGTAAATTTAGCGCGCCGGAGACATACAGATTGGTGGTAGAAGCATTGGTAATCAAGTCATTAATAACAACCGAAGAAGTGGTAAATAAATTGGTACTGGTTATACTAACAGCTCCTAAACTAGAAATTGTTGTATTGGCCAAAATAGTATTAGTGGTAATGGTGATAGCGCCATTAGAAAATTGCATCAATGGCGTGCCGGTTACCGATGTGCCATTTAAATAATAGGCAAAATAATTAGCTGTTGAAGTATTTACCCCTCCCCCGGCGCCGCCACCACTAACAACGCCGCAAGACACCGAACCATCCGAGCCGGTTTGTAAAGCCTGGTTGGCTGCATTACAACTGGTAATGGAAGTGAGTTTGATGGAAGAAGCAAACGTGGCGTTGGTAGAAGTTATGCTTGTTCCGGAGGCATTTATAAAATTAAACAGCCCGGAAAGATATAAATTAGTAGTGGTAGCATTTGTAGCAGTTAGGTTAGAAATAGTAGTGGTACCCAAAGTAGAAGTGCCGCTAACAGTAAGCCCGCCGGAAGTTAGAGCTCCAGCTATGGTAAGCGCGCCACCCGAAGTAATTTTATTTGCTGAAGAGAAAAATTGTATATCGCCTGTGCCAGTTCCGCCTTGGAACGTTAGAGTATTAGTAGAAGTAGCATTAATTTGCGGATTTGTACTGCTTAAAGCTAGGTTTCCAGACGAAAGAACGGGGATTTGGTTGCCAGAGGCATATTGGCTAGCCTCAAAACCGCCTACGGTACTGGCATTAATGGCAAAACCTGCCGAAGTAATACGTTGTCTGGGGCTTAAAGTTTCAAAACTGGCGCTAGTACAAGCTGAGCTTACTTGAGAACCAACTTCAACATTTAAATATACGGTGTCATTGTCTTGGAAATTATAATCCAATAAGTCACTGCCGGCAGAAGTATCGCCTATCCCGAAATTAAATACGCCGCTTTTTACCGAAACCGTAGTGGTGGCCGGAGACCCGGAAGGCCACAGTTTGGTACCCGAGCCGACCGTAGAAGTAGTATAAAAAGAAAATTTAAAACAATAATTTGTGCCCGATGATCCGCCAAGCAAATTTCCACTTGAATCCAGAAGCCTTCCTTGATAATTCAAAATTTTAGGTACGCCGGTGGCGGTATAGGAAGAATCTGGTTTAAAAATTAAATAAAATACAAAAAATAGGCTGAAAATAAAAATTTTCTGCAAGTTTTTCACCCCAGCTGTCTTCTTGTTCCTCCCAAACAGCATACCTATTAAATATATGAGTATATTATAGCATAAATTTAGCTATACTAAAATAAAAAAGCCTCCTTGTGGATAATTTATAGATAAAAAATTATAAAAATATAAAATCAGGGCAAAAATCGCTAATTATTTGCTGAATTTTCAGATAGTGAGTATACTTCTAACAGCGTCGCGCTTCAACTGACGGTGCGCGACATGGTTTCGTTAAACCAAATATGTCAACTACAAAACTAATTGCAAAAAATACAATTGTGCAAGTTGTCGGCAAGGCCATAAGCACCGTCCTAGGATTAGTGGCCGTTGGTATAATGACCCGCGCTTTAGGTGTAGAAAAGTTCGGCTGGTACGTGACAGCTACTGGTTTTTTGCAATTTATAGGCATATTTTCCGATTTTGGCTTTACGGCCATTACCGCTAAGATGCTATCCGAACCGGATTTAGATAAAGAAAAATTGCTCAACAACCTTTTCACCTGGCGCTTTTTAACAGCTCTGTTTTTTCAAGGCTTAGCTCCATTTATAATTCTACTATTCCCCTATCCAGCTCCGATAAAAATGGCCGTGGCTATTATGTCGCTTTCTTTCTTTGCCATTTCCCTTAACCAAATTTTTATTGGCTACTGCCAGTCTGCCTTAAAAATGGCCCTGCAAATGACCGGTGAGATTTTGGGAAGAATTGTTTTAGTTGCCGGTTTGCTGATGGTTGCCGCCCAAAACTACGGTTTTCTGCCTGCTATGACCATAATTACAATTGCTTCGGTCATTTATACCGGCTATCTTTGGTATAAAAGTCCCGCCGTACGATTTTCCATAGACAAAGAAACATCAAAGATAATTTTTCATAACATTTGGCCGACAGCTACCACTGTTATTTTTAACGCCTTTTACTTACAGGGAGATCGGGTAATCTTGCCGTTATATACCGCCCAAACAGAAGTCGCTCTTTATGGCGCCGCTTATCGTATTTTGGATGTTGTTACCCAGAGCGCCTGGATGATTATGGGAGTTATGATGCCGCTGGTTGTCTTTGCCTGGTCGCGAAATTTACAGGATGAATTCAAACGAAAATACCAGATGAGCTTGGATTTGGTAACTCTATTTTTAATTCCGATGGTTGCCGGCATAGTGGTGCTGGCTAACCCAATTATGCACCTCATCGGCGGCGCGGACTTTAAAAACTTTGATAACCCGGGCAGAATTCTACAATTTTTATCTATCGCCATAGTGGGTATAGCCTTTGGCAATATCTTCGGCTACATGGCGCTTTCCATAGATCGCCAGCGCCAAGCCCTGTGGATTTATATTTCCGATGCCGTGCTTACGACCATTGCATATTTTGTTTTAATTCCGCGATACGGCATTTACGGCGCGGCCGGAGCGGCAATTTTTTCCGAAGTATACGCTGGTTTAGGGCTCATGTTTTTGGCTAATTATTATGCCCAATTTGTTCCCAGCTTTAAAACTTTATTTAAAATTATTTTGGCGAGCGGCTTGATGGGAATAGTTATTTATAAATTACAACCCTTGCATACAATCAATTCTTTAAATCTTATCTTCTCAATTATCCTCGGTGCTGGCATTTATGCGTTTTTGATTTTGGCGCTGCGAATTATTTCCAAACAAACGATTTTGGAGGTTTTGAAACGAAACTAGGTTGTATAGCTATATAAAATTTGATAAAATATTAAAGTGGTTGTCATGCCGAACTTGTTTCGGCATCTCAGGCAAGTTTATTAATAGATCCTGAAACAAGTTCAGAGCCTGCCCTGAGCCTGTCGAAGGGATGACAAACAATAATTGTATGAAATTTTCAAAATTTAAAAACTTAGTGTTCTTCACGGCGCTGGCGGTAGTTACTCTGGTCTTTCTCTATGTGATCAGGCCGTTTTTTTATCCGATTTTTTGGTCAGCAATAATTGCCGGGATTTTTTATCCGATTTTCAAAAAAATAAATTCAAAAATTAAATATCCAAATATAAGTTCGCTCATTACGATAATAATTTTCTTAGTGAGCATTATTATCCCGATAACAATTTTGAGCAGTCTGGTTTTAAAAGAAACTCTTAATCTTTATAATTCTTTATCCGGCAATCGGGGCCCAATCGTGAGTACCGTTAGCAATATCTTTACCTGGGTAAAAAATAACCCGGTCACCGATAAATTAAATATTAACGAACAGCAAGTAACGGATAGGCTTACGGAACTGGCTAAGACCGCCACGGATTTTATTTTTACCGCGGTTAAAAACCTAACCCAGAATTCAGTCACTTTCTTGATAATGTTTATCGTCATGTTGTATACACTGTTCTTCTTTCTTAAGGACGGAGAAAAATTCCTAAAAAAACTTTCTCATCTTTCTCCACTGGGCGAAAAACACGAAATCATCATGTATAAAAAATTTACTTCCACGGCGCGCGCCGTGCTTAAAGGCACGCTTATCGTGGGAGCTGTTCAGGGTTTTCTCACCGGAGTCTTATTTTATATTGTGGGAATTGAGGGTGTTCTCATTTGGGCAATAATCGGCACTCTCTTTTCTATCGTACCAGGACTTGGTTCCTACGTTGTCTGGCTGCCAGCAGCGCTCATTATGTTTATTTTAGGAAATTTTTGGCAAGGCATGATTATAGTTTTAGTGGGAGCGCTGCTTATTTCTACTATAGATAACTTCATTAGACCAATTCTGGTTGGAAAAGATACGCAGATGCATCCGTTGCTTATTTTATTCTCTACCCTCGGCGGCCTGGTAATCTTTGGCGTTTCCGGATTTATTATCGGCCCGATTATCACCGCCCTACTTCTATCTTTATGGGAAATGTACGAACAATATTTTAGCAAGGAATTGGATAATGACCGAGATTAACCTGGTTAATTTAACTTTAAATCCATACATATAGGGGCTAAAGCCCGTACATACTCATTCACTCGGAAAAGATAAAATACATTTTATCTTTTCCTCATTCATTTCGAATATAGGGGTTAAAACCTATATAAACTTATTCGCTCATATAAAGTTAACCACATTTAACTTTATATTCACTCATTGCGTTTATGAATTTATTTTCCATGGAGGGAAAAGAAACGATGATGGCCCAGGCAGAAATTTCCGGCAAAGAAATTAGCGGCAATGCCATCTTAACCGAATATGAATTTGGCACTCAAACCTTAGTTAAAATTGTACTTACCTTGGAAGGAAACCCGGCTAATATCAAACCTGGTCTTCACGCGGTGCATATTCATGAAAAAGGAACTTGTGAAGGTGAATTCAAATGCGCGGGCGGACACTTTGACCCGGGGCCAGCCGGCAACACCGATCCTGATGTCAACCATCCGTTCCATGCCGGAGATCTGCCAAATATCGTCATAGACGAAAACGGCAAAGGAACTCTTGAGGCCGTAACCACCAGAGTCACTCTTTCCGAAGGACCGTTATGTATCTTAAGCGGCGTGGGCAGCGCGCTTATGATTCACGCCAATCCAGATCCATACAAAGGCGGCGAACATGGTTCGGGCGTAAGCGGCGGACCGCGTATTGCTTGCGGCATTATCCGAGCTTTATAAAATTAAAGGAATCGCCTTCGCTCGCTGCGGCTCACTCGGACATGTTTTTCTCTTGCGAAAGAGAAAAACAAAAAACCCCTTTCGTAAGATTGGGATTTTTTTGTATTTGTTGCATCCAGTTACTCAACCAGACTTCTCTATATTTTAGAGCGTTGCTACATTTGTTGCGGGACCCGGACTTGAACCGGGAACCTCATGGTTATGAGCCATGCGAGCTTCCATTGCTCTATCCCGCTATTATAAAATATTCACGATACACGTACCTAAACAATTTTTGTATCATGTTGTTTGTATCTTGAATCGTGCGTGAGCAGGTGAGCGGAATCGAACCGCCATTTCATCCTTGGCAAGGACGTATAATAACCATTATATGACACCTGCAGTGAGCCAAATAGACAGTGAAATATTTTTAGATCACTTGTGGGCTAAAAATATTTATACTGGATATTTGCGAACGAGGGTGTTATATACCACACAGTATATGACACCTGCAACGAGTGGAATAGACGATAAGATATTTTTGATCGCTTGCGAGCGAAAAATATATTATCGGGTATTTCCGAATAAAGGTGTCATATACCTTAGTATATTACACCTGCAGTGAGCACTATCGTAGGTGTTATATACCCGTTGTATATTACACCTGCAGTGAGCGATCGTCTGTAGACAATAGTACGAAGCATATTACCATTGTCTTTGTTCTCTGTCAAACTACTAGAGATCCGTTCCCTATTCGGCGCTGAATTAGCTTAACAACTTCCAAAACCGGCATTATCGTAATAGCCGCGCCAATTACTACCAGCCAGTCAACCAGCGATAAGGCAGCGGTATTAAAAGCCACTTGAAATACCGGCAGATAAATAATTGGTATAAGTAACAACAGCTCAAAAAAAACAGCTCGGTTAAGCCAGCTATTAGCAAACGGACGATAAAATATTGAATGAGATATTGAACGGAAACTATAGGTATTCAAAAATTGAATCAGCACCAGCGATGCAAAAACCATAGTCATAACCTCGGCGCTGCTACGGCCAGATTCTCGCGCCCAGATATACAAAATTGTATTAATGCATATTGACCACAAACCGCCGATTATCATTAAAATTTTCAACGGCCGATTAAGCAGACCTTCTGATTGTTTACGGGGTTTCTGCTTCATTACGTTCCGCTCGGCCGGATCAACCGCAAGCGCAAGCGCCGGCAACCCATCGGATGCTAAATTGACATATAAAATTTGTACAGCAGATAACGGAATCGGCAGCCCCAATAAAGACGCAACCGTAATAATTCCAATCTCGGCAAAATTTGATGAAATTAAATATGCCAAGAATTTTTTAATATTGGTAAAAATAACCCTGCCTTCTTCCACGGCCGCCACAATGGAAGCAAAATTATCATCCGTAAGTGTCATTGTCGCAGCTTCCTTGGTAACATCCGTACCTGTAATACCCATCGCAATACCAATATCCGCTTTTTTTAATGCGGGCGCGTCGTTTATGCCATCACCGGTCATGGCTACCACATGACCTCGCTTTTGCAGCGCGTTTATAATCCGCATTTTATGTTCCGGAGATACGCGGGCGCAGACCGTAATATGTTCAACATCTCTTTCCAAATCCGCTTCGCTCATGGCTGAAATTTCCGTACCGGTTACAACTTTGCCGTCTGGTGAAAGCAGCTGCAATTCGCGCGCGATTGCCGCAGCCGTAACCGGATGGTCGCCGGTTATCATCATGACTTTTATTCCCGCTTCAAAACAACTGGCAATAGATGCCTTAGCTTCCGCTCGGGGCGGATCAATCATGGCAAATAGTCCTAAAAATATCATGTTGTTTTGAGACACGGCCAAATCCGTGGCTGGCGTATAGGCCACGCCAATTACCCGCAGGGCTTCTTGGGCAAATAAATGCGTGGTGTTTAAAATATGCTCTCTTATTTTATCGGTGAGCGGTTCCACCTTACCTTCTCCGGTTTGATACTGTAAGCAAGCGGCGAGCATTACTTCGGCTGCGCCTTTGCCATAGGCTATATTCCCTTGCGGTGTTTTGTGGAGCGTGGTCATGCGCTTGGTTTCCGAACTAAATGGAATTTCTGCCACGCGCGGCAATTGTTCATCCAATAATTCTTTATTTAATCCGCCTTTGGCGGCCGCCACCACAAGTGCGGCTTCGGTTGGGTCTCCCATCAAATCCCATGCTCCATCGGTTTTTACGAGTCGCGCATCGGAAGACAGTGCGGCAGCTTGAAGTAATGTGCGCAAAGCATCATTTGTTTGATACGGCTTGCCGTCTAACCAAAATTCACCGTGCGGATCATAGCCACTGCCGGTAACGTCCAAAATTGTACCCCCATTTAGGTAAATCTTTCGAACAGTCATTTCGTCTTTAGTAAGCGTACCGGTTTTGTCCGAGCAAATCACTGTCGCACAGCCAAGCATTTCCACCGCTGGCAAATATCGTACCAGCACATGACGTTTGGCCATGCGCTGCACGCCAATAGCTAAAGAAATAGTTACGACCGCCGGCAAGGCTTCGGGTACTACGGCTACGGCGAGCGCAATCCCAAAAATTATCACTTCAAATAATGGATGACCACGAAATACACCCAGTAGAATAACCCCGCAAACAATCGCCAGCGCTACGAAAGTTAAGGTCTTAGCAAAATTAGCCAAATTTTTTTGCAGCGGAGTTATTTCTCTTTTTATCTCTTCAAGCAAACCAGCAATCTGGCCAAACTCGGTGGTCATACCGGTAGAAACTACTACGGCTCGCCCTCGGCCATAGGTAATAGCCGTACCGGCAAAAATCATATTTCGTCTATCACCTACCACGGCGTTTGCGAGGCAAATAATATTGCTATCTTTCTCTGTTGGAACGGACTCGCCGGTAAGCGCCGACTCTTCAGCTTTTAAATTTACCGCCTCAACCAAACGAGCGTCGCCCGGCACCCTGTCTCCGGTGGCCAGGATAATAATATCGCCCGGCACAAGTTCCGGCGAAGGTATTTCTTTTTCCACATTATCGCGAAGCACCAAGGCAAGCGGCGTGGCCATTTTTTGCAGCGCTTCCAGCGCTCGTTCGGTGCGCCATTCTTGGACAAAACCAAAAATAACCGTAAAAAAAATTATGATACCAATCGCGATTGCCTCTACCCCATGACCAAGAAATCCGGAAAGGATCGTAGCCACTAGAAGTATTATAATAAAACTGTTTTTAAACTGATTAAGCAACAGCCAACATGCAGACGGGCGTTTGGCTTTAATCAAAGTATTAGAGCCGTATTCCTTAACTCGCTTAACCACATCGGTATTTGAAAGGCCGCTATTTACATTTGTTTTAAGCGTGGCGGCAACTTCTGATACCGATAACGTATGCCACATTGGTTTATTGGTAATATTTTTTTCTTCAGCAGACATAATACTAAAATTTCTTATTAACAATTAATACGGAATAGTGATTTTCATATATATAAGTCTAGCAAGCGTAGTACTAAAAGTAAACAAAAATGGCCTATAGGCCATTTTTAGAGCTGTTTAGTAAACGATGTTAGAACTACTGCTTTAGATTAATCTATTTCTTTTCCTAATTTTATTACTTCCGCTTCACCTTGTGGACCTTTAGGATACTTTAAGAGGGTTCGCTCACCTAAAATCGCGCCTCCCTCTACAATATGCCGTTCAATTTCTTTATCCCGCCGTATTTCCCCACCTGGCCCCTGAGAAGCAAATAAAATAACTAGCCCCGCTTTATCTGGAAAAACATAGGTTTCATCGGGCTTGTTGAAAGACATGCCTTCTTGGTAATAAACCTTTGGCACTATAGTTATAGATAAGGTTTCTGGTCCGCTACCAAAGTCAAAAGATATATCAGTAACATCCTCTGTATTTAATTTAACTTCCGTTCGTACAATCTGCTTCAATCGTTCTTCTAAAATTTTAATTGCCTCCGGGTGACTAAATATAGGGTCTACTAAATCGATTTTTCTCGCCCCTAAAGCTATTGGATACTCAACATCCGTTCCTGACCCAAGATAAACAGTTGGTAATGTTCGAAGCAATTCCTGGGACAACAATTCTTGTCTTACTATTTCTGCCACAATACCTTGTTTTTCACGAATCTTAGCCGAAGGAGGATTCGTTGTCGTATCAATATTTCTATAACTCGCCACTCGTTCTGCACTTCCTAATTGAGCACCTTGCTCAGCAGCAGTAAAGGGTTGCCATTCAACATTAAGACCTAAAAGTCTACGGGCCTCCCTTTCACTTTTTTCACGCATTGACCGTGCATACTCACTTTCACCTAAATCTCCGTTTATATTATTATCATCTTCATCTAAATCTATTCTTGATGTAAAAATACTTGCATCGCCCACTGGCATATCATCTGCTTCGGCCGGACCGATTCTCTCTCCTATTATTTCATCGTCTGGTCCAGGAAATCTTGGTTTATCTGGCATATAATTTTATGTATAAAAATATTTCATTTATCATAAGATAAACTGAGAAGTTTGTCCATTGGTTCTACTGGTCTTCCCAACATACCAAAAACACCACTGTTTAAGCGGTGTTTTATCGGTGAGCAGGTAGCGGGAGTCGAACCCGCGTCACCAGTTTGGAAAACTGGGATAATAGCCGTTATATGATACCTGCAGCGCTTCGCATTATAGATACTGTAAACTGTAGATAATATTTTACTAAAATTTACAAAAAAGTCAACTGTAGGGTATACTACAAGACGGCAAGTGAAACTTCTTAATTTTTAATTATATACCATATGTATAAAAGAATTAGTGGTCTGGCGATGGTTATTGGGGCTGTTGTTCTTTTAGGCGCCGGTTGTTCCAAAGGTTCTTTACTATCAAATAAAGACAAACAGCCAATAGAGCCGGCCATATCTGTTTCACCTCAAGCTTTGGAAGAAAATAACGAAATTCTTGTTAACGAGGCTTCGCTCCCGGAAGACGGCTGGATCGCCATCCATACCAAAGAAAACGGACAGATGGGGGAAATAATTGGTTATACATTTTTGGCCGCTGGCAAGGATTCAAAGATAAAAATTACGGTAGATAGAAATAAAGTAACGCCCTCACTGGTAGCCATGCTCCACTATGACCGCGACCCTAAAGGCACATTTGAATCACCGGGAAGCGACGGACCGGTAATTAAGGATCAGCAGGTTATCCTGAAAGAATTTGCGATTTTAAACCAAAGCGAACTTATTAAAGAATTTGAGCTAAGCAAACCAACTTCCACGTCTAATGACGATACCCCAAAACCTACACCACCGACCTCCCAAGGTACTCGCAAAGAATTTGTAATTACTGCCAAACAATGGTCTTTTTCTCCCGCCACTATAAAAGTTAAAAAAGGAGACAGGGTTGTACTCAAAGTTACCAGTACCGATGTAAGCCATGGCCTCAACTTACCTGCCTTTAATATTAATGAAACTTTAGAACCGGGCGTGACTAAAACGGTGGAATTTGTTGCCGATAAAGTTGGCACCTTTACCTTTAGCTGCAGCGTAATGTGCGGCACGGGCCATAAGGCCATGACCGGAACTCTGGTGGTTGAATAAACTTTAGATTAACAAAAAAGCCCTGATAAAAGGGCTCTTTTGTTTTATAATTTTCTAGGAATTTGCTCTGGCGGAATAATCACCGGTTTCGGTATTTACGAGCACTTCTTCACCTTCTTTGATAAATATCGGCGCTTGTACTTTTAATCCGTTATCCAAAGTAATTTCTTTGGTAACATTGCCGGTAGCGCTATCACCGCGCACGGCTGGCGGCGCTTCCACAACTTTATATTTTATTTTCTTTGGCAATTCAATACTTACCGGACGGCCTTCATATAAACCAACAACCACATCCAAGCCTTCCTTCAAATATTTGGCATCATCGCCGACTAAATCACCATTCATCTCTATCTGCTCATACGTTTCCATATTCATGAACGCTAAATTGTCGCCGCTTTTATATAAAAATTGCATGGTGCGAAAATCTACCTGTACAATATCCACGCTTTCGCTGGTTTTATAGGTTACTTCCAACACTTTGCCGCTGCTGAGACTTTTCATGCGCGCGCGCACAAATGCCGCGCCCTTACCCGGGTTTACATGTTGAAATTCAACGACTACAAATAAATCATTGGGTTGGCGAATGACTACGCCTTTACGAACTTCTGAGGTTGAGGCCATATACGATGAATTAAGAATCAAGAATTATGAATTAAAATTATGTACGCTGATCATTTACGGATTGAAAGATAACTTCATTTATATCTTTCGCTCCGGTAAACAATCCTACCATACGATCCACGCCCAAGGCAATACCCCCAGCCGGAGCCATACCGCTTTTTAGGGCAGCAATAAAATCCTTATCAACCGGCCAAACTGGCTTGCCTAGCTGTTTTCTTTTCTCTTTATCTTCTTCTAATTTTTTTTCCTGTTCGGTTGCATCTGTTAATTCCCCAAAGGCGTTAGCCACCTCTAAACCACCCATATACAGCTCAAACCTTTCTGCATATCTATTATCATATTCGCATAATCTGGACAGCGAGGTCATTTGCACTGGATAATCATAGATAAAAACCGGCTTGGCTACGCCCAAATGCGGTTCAATTTCATTCAAAAAAATTTTATAAAAAATATCTTCATAGGCATCTTCTTTTGATACAGTACATCCTTTTGACTGCGCCAGCTCTGCTAATTTGTCGGTTTCTAAATAATTATCCAGATTAACGCCAATAAATTGTTGCCACACTTCTTTGACGCTTAAGCGATCCCATGCTGCAGAGATAGAAACGGTTTTATCTTTATATGTTAAGGAATTTACATTCAATTTTTCTCCAATAAACCTAAACAGGTTTTCCGTATCATCCATAATTTCCTGATAAGTTCCTGGTGCCCGATACCATTCCAACATCGTAAATTCAGTATTATGGTTGCCGCCGAAACTTTCATAGTCGCGGAAACATTTACCAATCTCAAAAATTTTCTCATACCCCGCGGCTAGCAATTTTTTTAATGAATACTCCGGCGAAGTGCGCAGGTAAAAATTTTCCGCTTTGCCGTACGGATCATGAATTGTTATGGGCAATGGATTAAGATACGGCTCTTGGCTGGCCAGTTTTACGGCAATCGGCGTATCTGTTTCCACAAAATTTTGCGACCAAAAAAACTCGCGGATTAATTTTATAATTTCAATCCGGGTATTATATATTTTTTTTAATCTAGGGTTATTTTTTAATTCAGACCAATTGCTCATAAATATTTCTGAATTTAAGAAACCTCCTTGCGGAGGCTCTTACTTTTTCTTAGGCTGTGTATGGCATGAGTGATGCTTGTCTGGCTCTCTTTACAGCGCTGGCTACCTGACGTTGATGTTTGGCGCATAGTCCGCTGCGGCGGCGAGGAGCAATCTTCATGTAAGAAGAAACAAAGCGTCTTAGGGTGTTGAAATCTTTATAATCAACAACCAATTTATTATTTACGCAGTAATAACAGGCTTTGTCTTTTTGAGCTTGTTCTTTGGAATTAGAATTTTGAATTGACATAATTTAATATTAAAACGGAATATCTTCTACTTTCACTTCTTCTTCAATTACTTCTTGCGGCGCTTCGGATCCAAAGGCGGTATCTGAAGGTCCGGATGAAGGGGCTGAAGTTGTGCCAGCAGATTTGGAATCAAGCATGATCATGTTTTCACCCACAATTTCGGTACGGTATCTCTTTACGCCGTCTTGACCAGTCCATTCGCGAGTTTGCAATCTGCCTTCCACATACATTTTACCGCCTTTTCGCAAATATTGACTGCAAATTTCGGCCAGCTTCCCCCACATTACCACATTATGGAACTCGGTCTGTTTTTGCTTTTGACCGTTTCCATCTATCCAGACTCGGTTGGTGGCAAGACCAATGGTGGCCACAGCTTTACCATTTGGAGTATTGCGGAGTTCAGGGTCTCGAGTAAGTCGTCCGATGATCATTGCTTTATTTAAATCCATATGCGAAATGAATGAGGGAAATAGCCGATGAGATATTTATAACCGCTTGCGAGTTATAAATATTGAAGCTGGATATTTCCGAGTGAATGAGTATATATGGGCTTTAGCCCATATAAGTAAAATAATTTAAATTAAACTCCTGGAATTATATTTTCGTTATCAAGGATAGCATTAAGCTTTTCGTCAATGTCCTTAAGATCTACTTTCTTTTCTTCGCTGATTTCTTTAACAACCGGAGAAGATTTCGGCTCTGCAACAGCGCTTTCTTCCTTCTCTATCATGGTGGTAACACCTACTTCGTTAGTGCTATAAACGATCTTTTTAGGAGTGGTTGCGTTGGTATTAAAAATTGTGATCATGCTGCGAAGTACATCTGATCGTAATTTCAATTTACCAGAGATAACACCTACTGCTTCCGGCTCGGCGTTAAAGACGAGTGTGTAATAATATCCGTATCGAATTTGTTTGATAGGATAAGCTAACCTAACTTTACCAAGGTTGTTAAGTTCCACGTCTTGACCGCTGGAACTTACTAAATCTTTTATTTCTTGTACTTGTTTACCGGCTTCCTTTTCATCCAAAGTACCTGGCAAAACCAGTAATAGTTCGTATTTTTTCAACATAATGAATTACTAAACAATATATTATCAATTTCAAATACAGAAAATGACTATCGATCTAACCATTTTCACTATTTGAATCATTTTATCTTAGATACCAAAGGTGCGACCATCATACCAATAAAGCTCGAAAAAGTCAAGGTGCGGATAATTTCAAAAAATTCATGTATTTTTGGCTTAACTGGCAATAAAAACAATATAACGACACCTCTTTATATTTTAACTTTATTTGAGATTAATTATATGTTCTGTAAACCACAGAACTATGGTATAATTATTCGGTAAACATAGGTTGTTTCAATCTTGGTTATTTATGCTTTTACCAAAAACCCTCAAACTCATCTTAAAAAAATATAAACTGGGCGATGCCGACAGCTTAAAGACTGCTGAAGCTAAGGCCGCAAAAATGAATAAAGATTTGGAAGAAGTCCTTATTGCTGATGGCGTGGTAAACGAAACAGATCTATATGAAAAAGCGGCTGACTACCTAGAAATCCCTTATATTAGCCTAAAAGGTAAGGAAATTAAAAAAGAAATTCTCAATTTAATTCCCGGACCCGTAGCTGGCACCCATCAAGTCGTGGCTTTTGACACCGACAAAGACGAGGTTAAACTTGCCATGACCGACCCCACAGATATTCAAACCATAGAATTTTTACGCCGTAAAACTGGATTGGAACCCAAAGTCTTTATCACTTCTCCAGGTGACTTAAAAGAGGCCTTACACCGGTATCATGCTGAACTTGAAGATGATTTACGCATCGTACAAGACGGTGGCAATGAAGTAAATGGCGGAGACCTGAAAAAAGCCGCTGAAGAAGTGCCGACTATCAATATCGTTAACACGGTGCTGGAGCACGCGGTGTACGAAGGCGCGTCCGATATTCATATTGAACCGGCTGAAAAGGAGCTGTCCGTACGCTATCGCATTGATGGTATCTTAAAACCGGTCATGACCCTGCCCAAAAACGTACAAAGCGGTCTTATTGCTAGAATTAAAATTCTAGCCAATCTTAAAATAGACGAGCACATGGTGCCGCAGGATGGCCGTTTTAAAATTCAACTTCAGGATGAAAAACTGGCATTCCGCGTCTCTATTATTCCAGTTTATGATGGCGAAAAAATCGTCTTGCGCCTACTCCACGAAACTACAAAACCGCTAACCTTAGACCAACTTGGGTTTTTAGATGCCCCTAGAAAAATCCTGGAAACTGCCATCAAAAAACCGCACGGCATGATTCTGGTTACCGGCCCTACCGGATCCGGTAAAACTACCACCCTATACTCCGTCCTGGGAATTTTAAATCAACCCGGCGTAAATATCTGCACGATTGAAGACCCGATAGAATATCGTATGCCGGGTGTTAACCAAAGCCAGATAAACGCTAAGGTTGGCTTTACCTTTGCGGCTGGCTTACGCTCCTTCTTGCGTCAAGATCCAAATATCATCATGGTAGGTGAAATCCGCGACCAAGAAACAGCCGAAATTGCTATTCATGCGGCCATGACCGGACACTTGGTGCTTTCCACCTTGCACACCAATAACGCCCCCACTACCCTGCCTCGTTTGGTAGATATGGGTGTGGCGCCGTTTTTGGTGGCTTATACTACCAATATTGTCATGGCTCAGCGTTTGGTCCGCAAAATTTGCACCTATTGTAAAAAAGAATACAAACTTGATAAAACCGTTGGCAACGAACTAGGCCGCGTCTTTGACGTAAAAAAAATTTCATCTCTATTTAAAGATAATATTCCAAAAAACTACAAAGATGAAGGCAGTGATGTAGAAAAAATTACTTTCTATAAAGGCGAAGGTTGTAATCGCTGCGGACAAACCGGATATAAAGGCCGCATGGGTATTTATGAAATTTTGGAAATGGATGAAGAGTTAATAAAAATGATCAACGCGCACGGCACCGCCGATGATATTAAAAAATACGCTCGTGAAAAAGGCATGATTACCATGCTTGAAGACGGACTTATAAAAGCCAAGATGGGAATTACAACCATTAGCGAAGTTCTGCGCGTAACCAAAGAATAAATATGCCCAAAAAAGAACGGAAACTTTCTCCGCTTGAGATAAAAATCAATGCTTGGATAGAACATCACTTGCACCGCGTACCAATAATGCAAAAAATTCTTTTTGTCAGCCATTTAAAGACTATGGTTAAGGCTGGTTTATCTCTGATTGATGCTTTGCGCATTTTGAGCCAGGAAGTTGAAAATAAAAAATTAAAAAATATTATTGCGGATATTACCGAGGGTGTAGAGAAAGGCCAGCAATTCAGCGAGGTACTCGCGCGATACCCAAAAATTTTTCCTCCCGTATATGTCAGTATGATCGCGGCCGGAGAAACCGCGGGAAAAGTTGAAACGGCGCTTGAACAAGTTTCAATACAGATGAAAAAAAATCACGAGTTAACTTCTAGAATTAAAGGCGCCTTAATGTATCCGGCAGTGATTGTTATCGCTATGGTAGGCATTAGTATTGAAGTCGTGGTATTTATCCTGCCAAAATTACTGATAATGTTTAAAGAATTTGACGCGCAACTGCCGCTTCCAACCAGAATCCTCATTGGTATTACGGATTTTACCCAGAAATACGGATTGTGGATGGTTATAGTTTTAATTCTTCTAATCATCGGGGCCGTACAACTGCTAAAACAATATAAAGTTAAACGGGTGGTACATACAATAAATTTAAAATTGCCCATTATTGGCAGTATTATTAAAAAAATAAATTTGGCTCGTTTTACCCTTACCCTTTCATCCCTGCTAGAGAGCACCATTCCAATCATTGACGCCACTCGCATCTCCTCGGATGTATTAAATAACGTAATTTATAAAGAAAAATTGATGGCAGTTTCTGAATCCCTTAAAAAAGGCGAGGCATTATCAGATATATTAAGACAGTCGCCGACAATCTTTCCTCCCATGGTAACCGAAATGATCATGGTTGGAGAAAAAGCCGGAAAAAGTGAAAGCATGTTAAGAGAACTTTCTGAATACTACGGAAACGAAGTAGATACGACTATGAGGAATTTTACGACTATTATTGAACCGATCATTATTTTAGTTATGGGTCTGGCGGTAGCTGGCATCGCTGTAGCAATCATTATGCCTCTATACTCTCTGGCGCAAAATATTTAAAGTATGTTTTTGCACAATCCTTTCTACGATGCCTTTGGTCTGGATATTGGCGATCTGTCAATAAAACTTGTCCAGCTTGCTCCCGTGTCTTTTTACCACAAGCAGGTGTTTAAAATTAAAGAACTTCGCACGACGCCACTGCCACCGGGCCTGATTGTAAACGGCGAGATTCAGCAGCCGGAACCCGTACGTAAAAAAATTTTACACCTACTTGGCAAAGAAGGCGAGGGTTTTAAACCAATCCGCTCGCCATGGGTGGTAGCCAGTCTTCCGGAACCAAAAACATTCTTCAAATTAATAGATGTTGATATTAATTATGAAGCGCTCACTTCCGTTGATATTGCCTACCAAGCCAAAAAGCATCTCCCCTATGAACTTGAGGACACATACTTGGATTGGCAAGTAATTACGGGAACCGTAAAAGAAAAAAATACACAGGTACTCATTTCCGCGACACCAAAAATAATAGCTGATTCGTACACTTACTTACTGGAAAGCACGGGCTTAAACCCGATAGTCTTGGAAGCGGAAGCCGTAGCTATTGCGAGAACCATGATTACCTATGACAAAGATTATACCGGTGAAGCGCGGGCGATTTTGGATCTGGGCGCTACCCGTTCTAATTTAACTATTTACGACAATAACAGCATTCAGTTCAGCACCACTCTAAACTTCTCCGGAGAAATAGTTACATCCGCAATCGCCCAAGAATTAAAAATAGAACACGCGCGGGCTGAAAGTTTAAAAATTAAAAACGGACTCACCTATGATGAAAAACATCCGAAATATTTAGCGGCGGTCTCGGGAATTGCCGACAAATTGATCGCTGAAATTAAAACAGCTCTAACTTTTTATAAAGAGCATTTTGATAATACAAATGACATAAACAGGATTACCCTCTGCGGAGGCACGGCAAATATGGAAAATATAGAAACTTTCCTTTCTAAAGAATTAAAAATACCAGCCCAGGCCGGTCATCCATGGAAAAACTTAGAAAATAAAAAATTATACGAATTTGAACCAAAAAGGAGTCTTTCTCTGGCGAGCGCTATCGGCCTGGCGCTTCGCGCCACGCAGAATCCACTTTTAAACCACAGGCATGAAGACTTTTAATTATGGTAAAGTGAGACAAAAATATGATGAACATAAACCTTAATTTACTTCCCAATACGAAAAAAGCTCGTCTGGAAACTACGATCAAGGTTTTATTTATTAAAAATATCTTGGAGTTATTTCTCTTAACCGCGGCCGTGGTGGGGGCAACTCTCGTATGGAGCTGGATTTTTCTGGAAAACGACTTTGCCAATCTGGCAGAAAACGCCAACCTTATCAATCGCGAGTATTATACATATAACCAGGACGCGAAAAATATAAATGGTTTAATTAAAAACATCAATTTATCCAGCCGAAAGTTTTCACCTCTCAGTCCGAAACTTAAAGATATCACTAGTTCCTTGCCGGCAGATATAAAAATTGGCTCTTTGCAAATAAATATGGCCGAACAGCAAATTATCATAAGTGGCACGGCACTCTCCCGATCTGCTTTGCTCAACTACCAAGCTGTCCTAAATGAAACGCCTTGGATAACTGCCGTGGAAACTCCGGTTTCACAGTTATTTCAGAAAGAAAATATCAACTTTGAATTTAAAGCCAAGTTAAAAAATTCATCCATAAAAAATTAGGATAATTTTATATGACCGCCGATCCAACCAAAAAAATAATCCTCACCGTGAGTTTTTTCTGCCTAATATTTTTAGGGATATTATTTGGTATTCTGGCCCCTACCCTGATCCGCATTAAAAAAACTTCCCAAGAGAGCCTAAAATTAAGGATATTTCTAGAACAAAAATACCAAGAGTCTCTTAATTCACGCATTACCAGGAAAAAACTAAGCGAGATTAAAGAAGCCACGGCTGACTTTGATCGTTTTATTTTTAAACCCGGGGAAGAGTTGGAGCTCATTACTTTTTTGGAAACCTCGGCTGCCAAACATGATGTCGTTCAAACCATTACCGCCTCCAACCTAGATCAAATAAGCAATAATCGCCTAGCCACCATTTCCATAAATCTCAAAGGCAACTACTATGATATTTTAAATTATATTACCGACCTGGAAACTTCCGATTATTTTATTAATATTGATCAGCTGCAAATCACGCCTGTTTTTTCCAAGGAAGGACAAGTTACGCAAACTGCCAACTTAAACATTTCAACCGAATTATATGTTACTGAGTAAAGACAAAATACTGCCATCGCTAAAAACGGAATACAGCCACTGGCGGCTTATTTATATTTTAATATTTGGTTTACTGGCTTCCGCTGTGGCCTTAACGTATTATTTCATTTATCAAAATGTGTATAGCGCGATTGCCAATGCCAACGCGATCATATCGCTACAATCAAGTTTAAACATCTACAACCTGGATATTCCAGCCTTTGAAAAAGCGACGGCGGCAATTGAAAAAAAACAAAAAATAGGAGGGTTTCCCTCAAACTCCAGAAATATTTTTTACTATAATTCTTCTACTTCCACCTATGGTAACTCCAGCACTTCTCGCTAAGCCAACGTATTGGTTTGTACTAGGAAGGGAATCAAAAATCGCTGCGGCTGAAATAGCCGCGATTTTAAATTTTAAAAAGCATACATACGCCTCAACAATATTAAAAATTCAAGACATATCATTTAGAGAACGCCTGTTTACATCAGAAATGACACTGGACCCATCTCAGTTGATGCGCCGTTTGGGCGGTACGATTAAAATCGCGAAAGAATTGGCTGTAAATATCACCGAACAGCAAATGAACAATCTGATCCGAGAAGAATTGAAAACTATTTCTGGAAAAATAAACTTTGGCATTAGTATTTACCGCGAAAACCAAGATAAGTATGCCGATTTAAAATTGGCAACCGATATTGGCAAGAAAATAAAAAGGTCTCTAAAAGACGAGGGGTTTTCCGTAAGATACGTAGAAAACCGCGAACCAATCTTATCTTCGGTTACAGTTGAAAAAAATAATTTGACTGGCCGAGGCCGAGAATTTTTAATTCAAAAAAATATAAACAATACGTTTTCCGTGGCCAAAACCGAGGCTGTCCAGCCATTTGAGGATTTCAGCGCGCGCGATTTTGGCCGGCCCGGACGCGATGATATAAGCGGCATGCTGCCTCCAAAACTAGCTATGATCATGATTAATCTTGCCCAAGCTCCTTTGGAGGCTGTAATTATGGATCCATTTTGCGGATCCGGCACGATACTGAGCGAGGCATTACTGATGGGATATACGAACGTAATTGGTACCGATATTTCGAAAAAGGCAATTTTAGACACGAAAAAAAATATTGATTGGATAACTGCTAAATTTAATATTTCAACTAATGAGTCGCGTATAACAATTGAACAAAAAGACGCGGAAGAAATAGGAGCTTTTGTTCCGCCAGCTTCTGTCAGCAGCATTATCGCCGAACCTTATATGGGCAAACCGCTCAAAGGCCGCGAAACTAAAGAAGAGCTGCTGTTGCAAGCAAACGAACTTAAAAAATTATACGTTTCGGCTTTTGCGCAATTTTATAAAATACTACAACCGGGAGGCGTGGCTGTATTTTTAATCCCTCGTTTTAAGTATCAAAGTGAATGGATAACCATTAACTGCCAAAAAGAAATAGAGGGGCTTGGTTTTAAATTATTGCCATTTTTTGAAGACAACATGCCTCTTATCTACGCCCGCCCCGACCAGAGAGTAGCTAGAGAAATTTGGAGATTTAAAAAAGTGTAATCACACCTTCTATCACCCCATTTTGTCAGCAAAACGGGGTGATGCCCCAAAACTGCCTCGCGGATGAATATCTCACAGCCAGTTCGGATTAGAATTTTTCCTCTGGACGATACGTCCAGACACGGAAAAACTAATCTCGAACTGCTTGGTTCAATATTCATATGCTCGGTTGGACACTTGGGTGTCTGTCGCTTGTCCGTACATTGTCCCGGCGAACATTGGAATTAAGAGGATAGCAGACAGAGATGAACCGGAACGGTTGCTCCGACGGAACGTCGGAGAATTTGTCCTGCTGTTTGAGCTCACCTGTTATATACAGGTGAGTGAGTTCAGGACAAAAGTGATGGTGAGTCCTGTCTGGCTCCGAATAATTCCACCGTGAGCGATTTCTTTCCACCCCCTTTCTTTTAAAAGAAAGGGGGTAAGGGAGGTGTGTTTTTGCTGACAAAATGAGGTGATAAATGTTGGCAAGCGGTTTTCTACTAAGGAAAGCGGCTGTAAGGAATTACACAAGGTGGAAAGCCTAAGATAAAAAGAAGAATTAATTAGCTATATGAAAAAAACAAACATCCCCATCCTGCACCGCATAGTCTTTTCCTTCCAACCTCATCTTTCCTGTACTTCTAATTTTATTCCATCCCCCAGCTTCTACAAAATCCTTCCAGTTTACCACATCGGCTTTCACAAAACCTTTAATAAAATCCGTATGTATTACCCCGGCGGCTTCAGGCGCTTTAGCGCCATTTCTTACAGTCCAAGCCCTGGTTTCCTGCTCTCCGGAAGTAAAAAATGTAAGTAAATTTAATAATTTATAGCTAGCGGTAATCAATTTATCTAATCCGGTTTCACTCATTCCCAATTCTTTTAAATAGTCTTTGGCTTCGGCTTCGGTTAGATCTGCCAGTTCTGCTTCTAGTTTTGCCGATATTTCTATCTGCGGTGTTGACTCGCTCACCTTTGGAACCTCGGCACTGGCAATATTTTCATCCATATTTACCACATAAAGCATTGGCTTCATGGTCAGTAGCTGCAATTCTTTCATCAAAATATTCTCATCTTCATTATATTCCAACTCACGAGCCGGCTTACCGGCTTGCAATTGCTGCTCCACTCTTTCCAAAACTGCGATTTGTTTTTCAAATTCTTTAGCTGACGCGCCTTTGGCAGATCGTTTGGTGTTATCTAATTTTTTGGAAACTGTTTGTAAGTCTGCAAGCGCTAACTCTAAATTTATTACTTCTGCGTCATTTTTTGGATCAACTTTATTATGAACATGAATAACATCATGATCGGTAAACGAACGTACTACCTGAACAATTGCGTCCACTTCGCGGATGTGAGACAAAAATTTATTTCCCAAGCCTTCGCCTTCGGAAGCGCCTTTTACCAAACCAGCAATATCAACAAACTCTATTACTGTGGGGATAATTTTTAAAGAGGAAGAAGATTCGCTTAATTTTTGCAGCCTGTTATCAGGCACCTCAACTACGCCAACGTTTGGATCAATGGTACAAAAAGGATAATTTTGCGCGTTTGCCTGTTTACTGCGGGTAAGGGCATTAAACAGCGTAGATTTTCCAACATTTGGTAAACCAACTATACCAACAGATAATGACATATGATTGTGGACCTGATGGGAATCGAACCCATAGTCTCTTCCATGCCATGGAAGCGCGATAGCCGTTACGCTACAGGCCCATTATTTTTAAACTTGTTGCATTGTAAAACAAAACTACCGCCGTGTCAACCATGATAATGGGCCTAATTCTTCTTTAATTTCACATCAAGATTAATGGTTTCGGCATCCTTGCCTTCCAAATCAATAATGTCCGTTTTTTGCGGATGATACTCCTTATGTTCGTATGTAACATAATATTTTGCATCTCCGGCCAAGAAATAATACTTACCGCTACTATCGGTAATTTGCGTATCTACCAGTTTATTGAACTGTGAATTAAACAGTCTGGCGACTACTCTGGAAACAGGGGTTTTGCTGGCATCATCATAAACAATACCCCAGTTTCTGGCCTTGGCAGGCATAGCTAATTTGCGGAAAACGAAGAATAATAAAATATGGGCAAATAACAAAACTGCGATATACCATTTAGGAGAGATAAATAAGGAAGCGATTGTAACCAAAATGCCGACTACAGACAAAATATTCTGCAACCTGCGTCCAAATTTTTCCCAGGCCAAACGGCTTGGCTTTTTCTGCGCGCCTATTGGATCCAAAGGTATAGTGGCTGTAATACCGGCTGTACCTGTAACCTCAACTACCTCCCCATGGTAAATATCTACTTTCTGGCCATCGCTCTGGAAACCCTCCAAAAACTTGGATGGGAAAATAAAATTACTCTTCTGTGCCTGCAGCCTATACTTTCCCGGGCCAACCATAAAAATAAAGCGGCCTTTTGAATCTGTCACTTTGGATTGCATAACCCGTCCATTTTCCGCGTTGATGAGCCGCACCATTGCCAAATCAACCGGTAATTTATTTAATGAATTATATACCAAACCCCATTTTTCTCTTTTTCTCCAACCAAGAAGCATGAGCGGCTGCAAGAACAACAGTCGCAGGAAAGGCAAAAAATCCAACCACGAAATAAGCGGTACAGCACCGGCCACAACCACGGTAATTACCGCGGGTGCTACTACTTGTTCATTTATTTTCTTTACCTCGGGATCCGAAACTACATCTTGAATTTTTTGTACGGCTACGGTTGTTAAAACCTTTGTTTGACCGGCTAGCGCTCCAACAATATTTTGAATATTTTCCACGAGCGGAGCTTCCGGATCTATCTCTAAAATAAGTTCCGGTGGACGGGCAATGAGCGTGAATTCTGGGTTGATTACATTATTACCTACGTTATTTATACTGAGTGTACGGTTATAATACCCATCTTTCTCCAGGCTTATCCTAAAATTTCCGTTTGGCACCATCCAGCCAAAGCTGCCGTTGGCATCAGTTACAATTGGGTTTAATTCACCATAATTCCCCATGTTTATGGGTTCGTCATTTGCTCCATACAACAAAACTAAAACTCCAACCAAACTTTGACGGTCATCATCTACCACCTGGCCCCATGGCAAACTGTTCAATCTAAATCCGACCGAATCACGCTGATTTGATCCATAATCAATTTCCACAAATGCTTGGGTGAATCCGAGTTGATTAAAAAATAAGCTGGCATAGTACATCCGGTCGGTAGCATTATAGACAAACTGATGCGCGTCCGTATCCCCGACACGAAGCACCATACTTTCCGGCCGGCTATATAAAATTTCTTCAGGAATCGCTACGGTAAGATTTGCTCCCGATAAACCAGTTACAACTTCGTCAACTGGAAGAAGCCGTATATTACGATTGCCTGCCAAAAATACTAGGCCGTTTAAATTTATTTGCACAAATTCCGGCACGGTAGGTTCGGGTGGATTATACTCGTCCGTATCACTGCCGCTTTCACACCCCGGGTCAGCGGGAAAATCAACTAAACTATCACCATCATCATCTGCTCCATTATTACAAGCAACCAACTGACTTGGCGCGCAACTGCCAAAACCCGCGCAAGCGGTATCGGCGCAATCTACTTGTCCGTTGTTATTATCATCCAAACCATTATCGCATATTTCCGGACTAGGAGGTGTGGAGGTAGGCGGGGTTTGACCGCATTCGGGTAAAGAAGCGCAAGCGGTATCGGCGCAATCTACTTGTCCGTTGTTATTATCATCTATATTATTTCCGCATATTTCTGTCGGAGTGGTGGCTGGTACGACTGCGCCGCTTCTAAAAATGCCCGGGCTGTTGTTACCCGACGTATCAAAGGAAAAAATCGTATAAAAATAAGTAACATTTACAATTATATTCGTATCCGTAAATGTTCCATCGGTTCCGGCATATACAACTGTGCCATCGCTGGGATTATTTGAAGCTGAACCAATTTTTCGCACCACCCTCACCTGGGAAAAATCCGGAGTTCCGGCTATGCTGGGATTTGTCCATGACAATACAATGGAATTACTGGTTGTAACCAAAACAAAATTAGAAACATCTGGTGGCGGAGTTGTGTCCGCGCCTGTAGTAAATGTCGCGTCGGTTGTGCTGGCGCTATTGCCGCTACTATCTGTGGAAATAATTCTAAAATGATAGGTAGTATTAGGGCTTAAATTAAACAACAATGCGGTGTGCGATAAAACTCCGGCGGAATCAAAATAATTACTGCCGTAGACTGCGGTTGGCCCGTAAATTATTTGCGTGTCAGCTGACTCATTTGTATCCCACCGTATACTGCTTGTAGTTACTCCGGTTGAAATTTGAATACTACTGATAACCGGCGGCGTAGTATCCGGTGGTTCGGGGGAAGTAGAAAAAGTGCCGGTAAATTCGGTGGTCTGCGGCTTAGTATCAACAACTGAAATTTTAAAATAATATAAAGTGCCGGTAGCCAAACCGGTTAAACTGGTCTGATAATTTCCCGTAACTGTGCCAGAGTTTCCATAACTAGTATTTAGACCATACACAAAAGTTACACTGGAAATACCCAAGTCGTCGGTAGCACTCCAACTAATACCGGCCGTAGTAAAGGAAGTGGAAGAAGCGACGTTAAAAATTACTGCCGGCACATCCGATCCGCCGGGGCCGCCACCGGTTCCGCCACCGCCTCCTCCGCCACCGGAAGGCACGGTAGCATTTACAGTTATGCCCTGATTTACTTCTGCGGCGTGCGCACGCTCTCCCTGTTCAGTGTGAATTCCAAACCAAAAAAAGCTGCTAAAAATAACAGCTGCAAATAATATAATTTTTTTTAATTCTTTTGCCATACACAAAACGGCCTATTTCTGAAAAACTATTTTAATATTATTCTGCGGCTGTGCTGGTGTTAACAATATTTTCGGCGGGAGGCTGTTCCAAAACAACCGGTTCCGTGCTGCTGGCAACCGGCTCAATGGTTTCCGATACGGTAGAGGTGGAGGGGTCTGTAGTAGTAGAAGTTGTTGAACTTGGGCTTTCTTGAGAAACTTCTGGAGTTTCTGGAATACCTGCACCCCCGGATGATTCATTTATAGCTTCCGGAACAACTTCTTCGGGCTGTAATACTTTGGCAATCACCGTCCAATCAAACGCAGCATTGCTTTGGCCGTTTTCATTTTCTTTCACTACAAAGCTGTCATAATTTCTTTCTGATACATACACGCCTTTGGTGTCGCCAGACATCGTAATTTGAATATTAAGCGGTACGGATCTATCTATAATTGCCTGATCAAGATCGGTTAAAACTACTCGTCTTGTCCCATTTTCCAAAGTGCTGGTGCCGGAAATTACGATTTCCTGTTTACCAGCGCTTTGCAAACCATAAATTTCTTTGTCGCCAACCGCGGTTGTGATTTTTTGTATTAAGTTGCCAAACTCATCAATTTTCCATTTATCATCTTTGCCAATAATACCGGCCACGTTAATAATGGAATTATTTTGCAAATCAAGATTGCCGCCGGAATATACTAATTGATTATTATTACTTTCCACGCTTAATGTACCTGGGTTAGCTCCTGGAGAAAGATTTATACCTTGAGCTATTGCCAACTGTTCTATATTATTATGCAAATTATCTATATCTTTATCTCTGTTATACACCCAACCGGTTCTAATTAACGCTAAAATTTTACCGGTTGAAGAAGCTGGCAATGGCTCAAGCGCCACCCCAATTATACCTACAACTTTATTATTCTTGTCCTTGGTCGGATCATATTTCATGGCAAATCCGGCAGTTGACGCGCTCACAAGCAAGTCACCTCTGGCAATGGCGCCATTTTCAGCAGAAACTTTTACCGGCACGCGGCCCACCATGGCTAGTACGGCCGTGTAATCTGTCTTGCCATTCCCAACTACGATAGTTGGGTTGGTAGAAATTACACCAGCCACCGATTGTTCGTAAGCAGAATTGCTACGACGGTATGTATCTGGCGAATTTGGATCTACCATCATTACATCTCCAGCTTCAGCCGTATCGTCAATGGCAATATCTACTCGTTCGGCTAAATCTCCCGGATTAGTGGAAGTGCCCAAGACCGCGCTTGCGCCATAGTAATTGCCGGAAGTATGAACATCACCATTGGCAGCCACAGAGAATACTGAATTATTATTAGCTCGCAGAGAAATAATATAATTATCGGCCAGAGGCGAAGTAAAATTGGCGGCATTAAAGGTAAAGGCTCTTGACCCGGCAAAACTACCAACATTAGATTCAAACAATGTGGAGGTGGCAAATGAAAGCTTGTTGACTATGCTGTTATTGGCAAAGGAAATATTGCCGGAAATGATAAGATCAAAAGGATTGGTAGAATCGCCAACGGTAATGGTGCTGCTGGTAGTATCTATCGTTAAAGGCGACTGTCCCGGCGCCCAAGAAGGCGAAATAAAGACTTCAATGACGCCAGTGCCGCTGCCAGCAAACGATTCCAGCGCCCGACCGACAATTACTCCGTCTTTTTTAGCTTTCATACCAACGCCGGGCAACGAGGAAGCGGCAATGGGGTCGCCAGCCAGGATGGGGCCATTTTCATCGGAGACTTTGGTCGGCACGCGACCCGACAGAGTGACAAGACGCCCATCTTCGCTGCTCGTCCAATCGGAGAGCCGGATACCGGGGTTCGTGGAAATTACACCAACTACCCCATCATAGGCGCCGGTTGTTTTTTCCACGGTTGGTCTAACGCCGGAAGAAGAAGTGGCTATCCGTACGAGGTCGCCGGCCGTGATTGAAAGGTCATCCACACGGTATGACTCGGCCAAGTCAAAGCCTTCAATCTGGAACTGCTTTCCCCAGAAGCTATTGGCATAGACGTTCATAAAGAAAGCGCCAAGAGAACCGATATTTGAGCCGCCGGTAAAAGAGCCGCCGGTGGTATTTTTACAGCCGGGGGTCGCGCATTTTGCCGCTCTCAAATCAAGATCTGTGACGTTGTAATAACTAATTACCGGCAAGCCATCCGTGCCAATGGCGATGGAGGTGAACTGGCCCTGATTTCCGGTGCTGTCAATGGTGGTGGTAACATTACCCGATGAGCAGGAGGCGTTGCCGCATTTTGCTACCCTCAGATCAAGATCTGTACCGTTGTAATAACTAATTACCGGCAAACCATCTGTGCCAATGGCGATGGAAGAGAGTTGGCCTTGATCTCCGGCGCTGTCAATCGTAGTGGTAACATTACCCGATGAGCAGAACGAGTTGCCACATTTTACTACCCTCAGATCGCCATCTGTACCGTTGTAATAACTAATTACCGGCAAGCCATCTGTGCCAATGGCGATGGAGGTGTCCTGGCCCTGATCTCCGGTGCTGTCAATCGTAGTGGTCACATTACCCGATGAGCAGGAGGCGTTGCCGCATTTGGCTACCCTAAGATCGCCATTTGTCGCATTGTAATAACTAATTACCGGCAAGCCATCTGTGCCAATGGCGATGGAGGTGTCCGTGCCCTGACTTCCAGTGCTGTCAATCGTAGTGGTCACATTACCCGATGAGCAAGAGGCGTTGCCGCATTTTGCTACCCTAAGATCAAGATCTGTGACGTTGTAATAACTAATTACCGGCAAGCCATCTGTGCCAATGGCAATGGAGGTTTCCTGGCCCTGATCTCCGGTGCTGTCAATGGTGGTGGTAACATTACCCGATGAGCAGGAGGCGTTGCCGCATTTGGCTACCCTAAGATCGCCATTTGTCGCATTGTAATAACTAATTACCGGCAAGCCATCTGCGCCAATGGCAATGGAGGAATTCGAACCCTGATCTCCGGCGCTGTCAATCGTAGTGGTCACATTACCCGATGAGCAGGAGGCGTTGCCGCATTTGACCACTCTCAAATCAAGATCTGTGACGTTGTAATAACTAATTACCGGCAAGCCATCTGCGCCAATGGCGATGGAGGAGTATGAACCCTGATCTCCGGCGCTGTCAATGGTGGTGGTCACTTGAGTAGATGCGCCAGCGGTCGGCGAGGCATTTGGCAAGACATTACCATCAAAGGTGGATGTGCCAACCACGGAAAATATAGAAACTGGCGAAGAGGAATTAACCCCAATATTTCCATTTGCCAGCACTCTTAACATACTAGCACCAGTAGATGAGGCAATATCAAATAATGGAGTGCTGGTAGGAGTGCTGAAAATGTTAAATGTCGCTCTTTGCGACGTGGTATTTATACCAACTCTACCAAGAGCATCTATTCTTATTCTTTCAGTTCCAGCTGTCCAAAAAGCCATGCTGTCAGCACTAAGTTGAGACCCACCAGCAAATGTATATCTAATTACACCTCTATTTTGTGCCGTGGTATCAAAGAATATATCGCTGGTTCCGTTAGTAGCCGCCGTAATGGCAATAAGTCCTTGCGTTTCTGTAGTATTACCTACTTGTAAATCCGCATTTGGAGCATCCGTACCAATACCAACATTACCATTTTGTAAAATTCTAAACATGCTGGAGCCGGTAGATGATGCAATTTCCAAAGGATTTGCACTGGCTGCTCCTTGCAAAGCCAGGCTGGCTATTGGCGAAGTTGTGTTAATGCCAATACGCCCATCGTGTAATATTCTTAAGTAGCTAGCACCGGAAGAAGAAGCCACCTCAAAAATAGAGTTCCCTCCATTTGTAGATGAAGCTGCAATAGTAAAGAATGCCAAAGGAGTAGTTGTACCGATACCTACTCTACCGGCATTAGTAATAGCCATTTTTTGGAAAGCCGAACCATTGCCGCCGGTTTCAAACTTTATTCCACCTGCATTTGCATTAAAAACTAACCCACCCGAGATATTAGATTGTGAAGACAAAATTCCGGCATCCTGCCAGCCTGTAACAGCTGTATAGCCAGTTCCTGCGGTAAGCAATAAAACTCGATCATCAGTTCCTAAACCTCCATTTCTAAAATCAAATCCCGCAGAGGCGCTAGATCCAGAATTGTTATTATCAATTCTAAGACCAGACTGAGCAGATTGATCTAGGCGGGCATGGATTAATTCACTTGGTGTAGTCACTCTAACTCCAAGGTTGCCAGTCATTACACCCACATCGCCATTTGTTAAAACACGGAATAAACTGGCGCCAGTAGATGAGGCAATTTCCACAGGATCTGCGCTACCTGTTCCTTGTAAAGCCAGAGTGGCTATTGGCGAAGTTGTGTTTATGCCAACTCTGCCATTTTTATCTATAACAAACAAAGATGTATGATTGCCAGCGCCGTTTGCCAAAGCATTGGTACCTACATCAAATAAATAAGCATTTGTTGAAGACATGGCCGTGACTAAAGGAGAAACACGCAGAGCGGAAATATATTGACCGTTATATGATGGGGATGTTGAAACAGTGGGGGCAACATCAAGCCCGATAAAATTTCCTGTACCAGAACCAGGATTAAACGTTCCTCTAACTTGCGCCATAGTAGAAGTCCCTGAGGTAGCTTGACGTTGGTTGTCATCATTAAAGAATACTGAAACACCGGATAAATTAGTTGCAAGGTTTCCCGCCACACCCATACCGGTATTAGTATAGGCACGGATATATGGGTTTGTGCCTGCAAAGAAATACTTACCAAAGCTGGAGGTAAATATAAGCCCGGCGCTTTCTGAGAACTGGAAGCTATGACTTCCGCCAGAGCTTTTTAAAGTTAGATCGCCAATTGAATCTGTGCTTAGAACAGAAACTGATGATGTTACTATATTTATAAGAGGAACTCCTCCTTGACCGGTAAGCGCAAACGAAGCGACTGGAGTTGATGTGTTTATACCAACCCTGCCATTTGCCACCACCTTTAATATATTTGATCTTTCCGCAGTATCAATACTAAATAGAGAAGAACTTGCTCCGGTAGACGAAGCAAAAACAGATATTGATCCTTGCGACATTATGCCTCCGGTTCCAACATTTAATCCTGTGCCGGCCATAATGTTGCCCTGAGCAAAAATATCATTTCTGGATTGAATGTTTCCGACTTCGGCGCTGTGGGCGATAAGGCTGGTAACTTCCGTGCCGGAGATATCAATAACAAACATAGAATTTAAACCACTGCTTACTGCATAGAGATAACGACCAGAGACAAAAATGGAGTTAGAACCGGCGTTTGTACCTAAAGCAAGCGTGGTAATAAGAGTCGGCGCCGAAGAGCTAGAAACATCAACAACAGCAATGGTTTGATTTGATTGATTTGCCACATACGCATAGCGGCCGGAGACAAAGATGGAAGCAGGACCTGAACTCGCACCCACAGAAGTGGTGGCAATCTGTGTTGGCGCAGACGCATTTGAAATATCAATAACAGAAATACTATCAGATGTGTCGTTGGCTGTATAAGCGTAACGACCGGAGACATAAATGGACATTGGTCTTGCATCCACAACAGTGCTAGAAACTTGAACGGGGATTGATGGATTGGAAATATCTACAACAGAAACAGTATTGGCGGAAAAATTAGTTACATAAGCATATTGGCCGGAAACATAAACTGAGTTTGCCCCATCACCAACAGAAGTGGTGGCAATTTGCACTGGCGCTAACGGGTTGGATATATCAACAACAGACATGCTATCTGAAGTAAAGTTCGCCACATAAGCATAGCGGCCGGAGACATAAATTGATCTTGGGCTTGAACCAACCGCAACGGTAGAAATTTGTCTTGGAACTGCGGCGTTAGAAATATCTATAATTGATATGTTATTACTACCCTGATTTACTGTATAAGCGTAACGACCGGAGACAAAAATTGACCGTGGATTTGTGCCAACGGAAGTGGTGGCAATTTGCACTGGCGCTGCCGGGTTGGATATATCAACAACAGATATTGTGCTGGAATTATAATTACCAACATAAGCGTAGCGGCCGGAGACAAAAATTGATTGGGGGCTATTTTCCACAGAGGTGGTAGAAATCCTGGAAATAACGGTATTAGCATCCGTAATGTTGGAAATATTTCCGACTACGGATAATTTTTGGGTTGGGGTAGTCGTGCCAACACCTACATTGCCATTTGCATTTATTCTAAAAATGTTTGTTGAAGGAGAAGAAGATACTATATCTAAAATAGGATTGCCACTGGCGGCAGCTTGCATGGTGATAAATGCGTTGGCAGAGGTGGTGTTAAATCCAAAATATGGAGCTTCGCCAATATTAAAGACGGTGTTATTAGAGCCATTTAAAACTTGAAATTCATTTATACCATTGCCATTAGCATCAATTCTCATAAAAATTGAGTTATCAGAATTGATATTGAATCCATTATCCCCTTGTCCGTAAATTTCTACGCCTCCCGCGCTATTTACCAAGTTAACAATAGCGCTATCACTGGCAGTGCTGTGCACTATATCTCCGTTTGTTAAAATTCTAAATAAATCCGCCCCGCTAGAAGATACAACGGCAAAAGGATTTGTTCCGGCCGTACCTTGCAAAGCAAGGCTAGCAACCGGTGAAGAAGAGTTTATGCCAACTCTGCCATTTGTCAAAATCGTAAACATAGAAGAGGCGGCGGCAGTGTTAGTGACAACCGAGAAAGGATTTACAGATCCAGATCCTTGGACTGCCAAACTTGCCGACTGAATAGTAGTAGTGCCGACAAATATTCCGGTTTTGGCAAAAATGTAGCGCGGATTTCTCGTGCCGCCGCCTATATCAAAAGTATTATCGGTGCTAAAACCAACATCGCTGCCGAACAATGTAGCGCCGGTACTATTGCCAACTATGGTTTGATTAGAAGAATTAAGGCTAATTAAATTTAGATCTCCGGTGTTGGCGGCGTTTCTTATATTTATGCCTGTATTGGTTGAGAGCCGGATAGCGCCGGCGGTGGCTGGAACATTGCCAATACTTAACGCGCCGTTTCCGCCAATAGTTAACGCGTTGGTTGGAGTGCTTGTACCAATACCGATATTTCCATTGGATAAAACTTTTATAATACTGGAAGAGGCGGCGCTATCAATACTAAATATGGAAGATGTGGAGCCTGTAGAAGATGCAAATATAGACAAACCGCCTTGAGAAAAAATTCCTCCAGCGCCAACATTTAACGATGTCCCAGCCATGATATTGCCTTGAGCAAAAACATCGTTTCTGGATTGAATATTCCCGACTTCGGCAGAGTGAGCAATAAGACTGGTAACTTCCGTGCCGGAAATATCAATGATGGAAAAGTTGGATGAAGTGTAATTAGCCGTATACGCATAGCGGCCGGAGACATAGACCGATTTAGGAGCCGAACCAACAGTGACACTGGTTAATAGGGCAGGATTCGTTGAGCTGGCAACATCAATTATAGACATGTTAGTTGAAGCGCTATTAGCCACATAGGCGTAGCGCCCTGACACATAGATATCTGTAGGGTCGCCTGCGGAAACAGTACCGACTGTTACGGGATTTGATGAACTGGATATATCAACAACAGAAACAGTATTTGCGGCATCATTTGCCGTATACGCATAGCGGCCGGAAACATAAATAGATGCTGGGCCTGTGCCCACAGAAGTAGAGGCTATAAATACTGGGGCCTGAGGATCGGAAACATCAATTACCGATACACTGGCTTCGTTATAATTGGCTGTATAAGCAAACCGGCCCGAGACAAAAACACCGTTAGGCTGAGAACCCACGGTAGTAGTAGAAATTCTTACCGGAGATAAAGGATTAGAAATATCAATAATGGTCATGGTAGTTGCACTGCCATTAACTACATAGAGATAGCGACCGGACACATATGGTGATTTAGGGCCGCCACCTACAGTTATGGTAGAAACTTGTCTTGGGGCAGACGGATTGGAAATATCAACTATAGAAACATTAGCGCCGTTACCATTTGTTACATAAGCATACCGACCGGAGATGTATAAATCATTTGGGTTAGTACCAACTGAAGTGCTGGCAACAAATCTCGGGTACGCTGGGTTAGAAACATCAACAATCGATATGCTATTTTCAACTTGATTGGCTGTATAAGCATATTTACCTGAAACAAAAATTCCAAGTGGGTTTGACCCAACCGAACCAGTACCAACTACAGAAACAGCAGTGCTTGGATCTGTAATATTAGAAATATTTCCCACCACGGATAATTTTTGCGCCGGGGTACTTGTGCTAATACCAACATTGCCATTTGTTAAAATGGTAAACATAGAAGTAGCGGCGGCAGTTGAACTTACAACCGAGAAAGGATTGGCTGTGCCCGTTCCTTGGATAGTTAATTTTGCTTGCGGCGTAGTGGTGCCGATTCCAATTAAACTGGTTGGTAAAATAAACAAAGTGGAAGTGCCAACCAAGGTTGTTCCATTGGAAGCATAATAAGAAAACTGTCCGGCGGTGCCGCTACTGACCGTGCCGCTGCCACCTATACCCAAAGAAGACGTGGAAACCCAAGTAACTACCGAACCATTACTTTGAAGAAGATAACCATTTACTCCCAGACTGGAAACACTATCATAAATTCCACCCGTTAATGCTAAATCGCCTTGAACTGAAAGAGTGGCTATCGGAGAAGAGGAATTTATACCCACTCGGCCATTTGTCAGAATAGACAACAAAGAAGCTCCTGTAGAAGAGTTTATACTAAAAGGATTAACCCCGGCCGTACCTTGCAATGCCAAACTGGCTATTGGCGAGGAAGAATTTATGCCTACTCGGCCATTTGTTAAAATCGTAAACATAGAAGACGCGGCCGCGCTGGAAGATACAATTGAAAACGGATTTTCTGTTCCACTTCCTTGAATTGTAAATTTAGCAGACAGGGTAGATGTGCCTATGCCGATTCTTCCGTTGGCAAGGGCTCTAAATATATATGGCGTCTGAACAGAGCCAATGTTAAAAATAGATGAAGTAGCACCGGTAGAAGAAGCAAAAACAGACAACGCTCCTTGCGATTGAATACCGCCGGCCCCAACAAAAAGCGATGTTCCGACCATTACATTTCCCTGGGCAAAAATATCATTTCTAGATTGAATGTTTCCGACTTCGGCGCTGTGAGCAATAAGACTGGTAACTTCGGTACCGGAAATATCAAGAACTATCAGGCCGTTGCTTTGATAATTGGCCATGTAAAGATAGCGGCCGGAGACAAAAACATAACTAGGATAATTAAAACCAGCCCCCAAAAAAGTATTAAGCACAGCCGGAGCTAAAGGATTAGAAAAATCTACGATAGAAATACTATTGTCGGTGGTATTAGCCGTATAACCATAACGACCGGAGATATGTATTGAAAATATTCCCGCAATAACAGAGCTTGTCGCCACCGGAACCGGGGCTGCCGGATTCTTAACATCTACGACAGAAATAGTTTCAGATCCACTATTTACCACATAGGCATAGCGTCCGGATACAGAAATAGAAGATGGATTAGTGCCAAGGCTGGTAGTAGCTATGCGAACCGGATTAAGCGGGTTGGAAATATCAATTACAGAAATACTACCGCCGCCATAGTTGGCGGTATACGCATAACGACCGGAGACATATATGGAATAAGGACCTAGGCCCTCCATAGTAGTGGTAGCTACTTTAGTTGGGCGCAATGGATTAGAGATGTCTACAACCGAAACGCTATCGCCGCCATAGTTTGCAATATAGGCGTACTGACCGGAAATATAAATTGATCTAGGACCTGTGCCGACTGAAGTAGTGGCCACTTGCCGAGGGGAAGATGGATTAGAAATATCTACAATTGACATGCTATCTTCACCTTGATTGGCGGTATAGGCATAACGGCCGGAAATATATACAGAAGCCGGATTAGACCCTGTGTTGCCTATGGAAGTGCTGGCCACATGCGTCGGAGATGATGGATCAGAAACATCAATTATAGACAAACTTCCGCTATCAAAATTTGTCATATACACATAACGGCCGGAAACAAAAGGAAACCAAGCGCCGACCTCCATAGTCGTAGAAGCAACTTTAGAAATAGTAGTACTAACATCGGTAATGTTGGAAATATTTCCTACGACCGATAATCTTTGAGCCGGAGTAGTGGTGCCAATACCTACATTTCCATTTGTATTTATTCTTAACAAACTGGCGCCGGTAGATGAAGTAATATCAAAAGGATTAACACCGGCTGTACCTTGCAAAGCAAGACTAGCAATTGGCGAAGAAGAGTTTATGCCAACACGGCCATTTGTAAGCACCGTAAACATAGAACTAGCGGCCGCGGTTGAAGTAAGAATTGAAAACGGATTTGCCGAACCAGTTCCTTGGATAGTCAATTTTGCCTGTGGAGTGCTGGTGCCAATACCAATTAAACTGGTGGGTAATATGAACAAGGTGGAAGTGCCAACCAAGGTTGCTCCACTAGAAGCATAATAAGAAAACTGTCCGGCGGTGCCGCTACTAATTGTACCGGTACCAAAGGTAGTGCTATTTATCCAAACCGGTCTGCCTGCGCCAGCTGACATGAGCAAGTAACCAAGTGTTCCAACTTCGGTGGCGTTGTATCTGGTACCATCTGAATAAATTACCGAACCGTTGGCTGCCAAAGTAGAAGAATTAGTGCCGCCATTAGCAATAGATAAAACACCCGTAACATCTGAGGCGGAAGCTAAATTGACGGTGGAAGTTGCCCAATTTCCGGCTGTGACGCGAACCAAACCAGTCCAAGCTTGCGAGTTTTGTCCGGTACCGCCATATGTAGATGAGATTACCGTTCCGTTCCAAATTCCGGCGGTAATAGTGGCAAAACTAGATCCACCAAAAACATTCAAACTGCCAAGGATGGTGGAAGTAGAAACCGTAGTGCTGTTAAACGTAAAATTGCCACTACTATCTGATCTGGGAATATAGGGGGTAGTAGAGAGAGTATTTACACCGTAACCGTCCAAGTATTTTGAATTAAATGCATACGGTGTAGCGGTAATTCTTTTTCTTGGAGTCAAGGTATCGGAACCAATTCTGACTTCTAAATATACGGAACTGTTATTTTGAAAAATTGCCGGTTCTAATGAATTTGTGCCAGTATCGCCCAAATTTATACTAAACAAACCTTGGGATGGAGTTGTGCTAACAGCCACAGGAGTGCCAATCGTACCGCTGGCGGTATATAAAACATTCCCACCACTTGAAGCATCGTACAAAATAAAATACATGTTTTGGCTGGTCGTGGCCAAACGATTACTTATTAAAAGTTTACCCTGATAGGTAATAATTGATGGAGCAACGGCCGCATTGGCTTTATTTGAAACAAAACCAATAATTGCAAAAAGCAAAACTAGCCCAAATATCAAAAAAATGGGAAGGTTTTTCGCATTTCTGCCGCTTCTACGTGGCGTTTCCTCCATAATCATGCGTCTTCTTTATAATTACAGTAAAGTGAGAAAAAAGGTCGCTTGCGAACTTTTCCGAACGCACTGTAATTATATCTATTATATATATACATTATACAACTTTTTTATCGCCATTTCTATCAAAATTAGAGGCTTTAGATGTGGATAAGTAGGCAGAAAAATGATAAACAAAAAATTCTGCTATTTTCTACTAAAAAAACACAAAAAATCATCGTAATTTTGAAACTAAAAACATGGAATTTTGATCCAAATTCCAAATAATTCTCTAATTTAGAGAAACAGGGTCTTTCGTTAACTTTTTCTCAATTTTTTTATCAACAAAAATACGAGAAAAGCCATACATAAACCACCTGCCGCCAAAACAACCTTGCTCCAAATTGGGAAATACCAAATATAATCAATCGCGGATACTGCCTGATTCGTGCGGCCGTAGTTTACCTGTATCTGTGCCTGATAAATGCCCGGCAGGCTAATATTATTTTTTAAACTAATTTCCGGTGAAAGTACGCGCCGAGAACCGGCAAGCAACGTGTTGCCCAAAACTACTGGTTCTATAAATATTTCTTCTCCCCGCCAATTTTTAATAGCTGCCGTACCTTTAAGCGGCACTTCCACAGTGCCATTATTTTGCAAACCTAAGGCAAATTTCCAACTTTTATTTCCAACAGATCCTTTTATAACATCCCACTTTTCTATTATCACTGATTCTTGCACCAAACCTTTTACCTGCAAAGTAAGCAGGGAAAGCAACCGTGAAGTTATTGCGTTTTGATTTGTATTTTTTAATGCCGGCTCAACCGCAAGCCCCACATAATGCGAACCGGCGGAAGCGTTTTCCGGAACTCTAATGATAAAATTAACCGCTCTCGTCTCTCCGGGTTTTAATGTTACCAAACTCTCTTCTGGAAAAATCCAAGCTTCAGCTTCATCAACCCCTCGCTCAAAAACAGGCAGCCCCATTTCGTCTTGCTTTGTCCCTAAAACGCTTAATTTAAACGTCAAATTTGTTTTGTCTGAATTGTTTATTCTTACCACTACGGTTTGACTTGTGGCCGGGTCGGCAGTTACGAGCATTTTTACCGGTGTAATACCAAAGGCATGCACCGGAGAAATTGCGATAAAAAGAATAAAAATCATTGATAAAAAAAATGTTTTAGCGAAAAATTGCATACAAAATTAAATATTTGTTGAAGCTGAAATGGTCACCGTTTGACTGCGAGAACCTGCGGTGGTTGCCGAACTAATCGCCGCCTTAAATGTTAAGGTTGTTTCCGCGCTTACAACCGCCGTACTGGATGAAGACAAATTCAAACCTGCGGCTATTCCCCTATCATCACTAAAGGCCCTATCAACTCCGCTCACCGCCACACCATACTCTTGTGATCCGGCAGTTACCGTTCCATCCGTAACTGCGGTTAAACTCGTCCCACTTACACTGCCAACGGACAACACATAACCGGTGCTCGCGTCCGCGGTAACGGAAAATATGGTCGAGGTGCTCTCCACAGTTAAAACACTTAACGTACCCAGGTCTAGAGTCGTACTGCTTACTTCCACGACGAGCACACTCCAATCCATTGCCTGATACCCTCCAAGCACTTCATATACGCCACCGGTAGAAGTTCCGGCCGGAGACTCGCCTAATGTATCTTCCAAACTATATGTACCGCTGGTACTTAAAATTCCTCCCGCATCTATACTATCGGAAAAAATCGTGTAATTGGTAGAAGACATTACACCAAAAGATACGGAAGGAAAAGCAAAAATCCCCACGAGCAGCACTATCACAAACAGACTCAGTGTACGGCGCATAATTTATTTGGAATTTTACTAATTCACCCCAGCCAACAATGATTTTATCTTATCAATTATATCCTTGTTATTTGGATTTAGATCTTTCACTTTATAATAATATTCCAAAGCTTTGGCCTTATCGCCTCTATTTTCATATAACAAACCAAGACTGTATAACGCATTGGAGTAACTTGGTTGCAATTTTACTGCTTCCAACCATAATTTTTCCGCGTCGTTTTTGTCGGCTCTGGTGCCACGGTTGTACAGCAGTCTTCCAAAGTTGAACAAAATTTCCGGATTATTTCCCGCGCCGGATTGCAATAAATTTTTATATACCTCTATCGCCTTATCTGTTTCCTTGTTTAATTCATACGCGCTGCTGAGCGTTACATATGCGCCCAGATAATCTCTTTTTAGAGAAACCGCTTTTTCATAATATTCAATGGCTTTGGGAATATTTTTTTGCAGCATATAATTATTTCCCAAGCGCCACATAAGAATTGGGTTGGTAGGTTCTAGCTCGCTTGCTTTATCCAAAGATTTTATTGCCCAATCGGTGGCTTCAGGAATTAAGGCTGATGTATTTTCATACATCGTAGCCAAATTTTCCCAAATAGCCACGCTGTTTGGAGAAAGTTCAGTTGCCACCCTAGCTTCATTTACAGCCCTGGATAATAAATCCGTAACAGCCTGCACATTGGGATTGTTTTCTTTTGAAAGCTGGCTTGCCTGTACTAAATAGGCGCTCGCAATCGCGGTATGATAAATGTCCGAACTGCGACGCAAGGACAACGCTTTTTGTAAACTCATTTCTGTTTGCTCATAACCGCTTTCCTGCAAACCGCGAGCAAACACGCGATCGGCCACATAAAATCTTGCGCCAAGAATTCCCACCATTACTACCATCGCCATTACCACGATCGCGCTAAAAGAAAATACCAAATTGTACTGAGGCGTATCTTCCAAAGTCCAGTGTTTTTCTTTCACCATATTATGACCAAGGAGTGACAAGCCGGAGATTACAATTCCAAGCAACAACCACCAAAAAACCCACAACGAAACACTGTAAAAATTAGTTATAAGTCCTACACATAAAACTACCCAGGCGACTACAACTAAAAATACATCCAACCGAATATTGGTCTTGGTTAAATGCAAACTATGTGAAATACCAAAGGCCGAGCCCCTGGCTTTAAACCAAGTGCTAAACACATGTCCTAAAACAAAAAGCAGTATAAATACAAACCCTAATACTACAAGCACCCCGCCTTCAGCCAGCATCGCGAAGAATGAATTAAGCGGCTGCGTGAATCGCAAAGACCAGGCCGTCGGGTGATAATTAAAATCCGTTGTTCTAAACTTAGAAAAATCAGATGCGAATGTGCCAAGCCCGCTGCCAACCAAAAAATTCTTGGCGCCGGAAAATAATACATTTTTAGTTATTGCCCAAGAAGGAGCCATATCAAGAGAAATTTCTGCCGGCACTATGGACTGCAAAGATTTTGGACTGCCAAAAATTATAAAAATACAAGACAGGATTAGTAGCGCGAATAATGCCGAAAGCCATCCAAGTCTGGCATCCTGCAAAAAACTTACACCGAGCAGCAATAATAAAATTAAACCGATGAGCATTACCCACCAGAAAAATCCAAAACCCATAATAAGCAATACTCCTAAGCACAAGATCATTACGAAAAAATAAAACAAGGCGCGGCCAACTTCCACATTCTTTTTTATAAGCGATCCGGCCGCGATTATAAATACCGGCATAATCCACAAACCAAACGAGCTATTAATTCCGTCTACCGTATTCCAGAATTGATTTATAAACGGCAAGTCCAAACCAAAAGCGGTTTTTAAAATAAATAAAATTGAAGCAAATCCCCCTACTCCGAGTATGGCATCTAGAACTCCGCGCCACCTATCGGGCGTATGCAATAAATTGACAAGAATAAAATAAAATAAAACTAAAAAAACAAAAAAACTAAAGTTAAAGACAAAATATTCCGTGCGACCCAAAAAGCTGTCATAAATACTAGCTGAAAAGAGAGATGATACAAGCGCGACAGATAAAAATATGAGAAGCGGTACATCTAAAATTGACTTACGATAGTGCACTTTCTTGGAAAGAATTGTCTTTAAGGCAAATAGCAAAAGATTAACCAACAGAAATCCTGAAAAGATATATTGTTTAGGAAGCGCGTACGCGTTAAGCAAATTTCTATCCACAAACAACGGCACGACAATAATATTTAACAGAACTAAACCATACGAAAACCAGTCAAAAAATTTAATAGCTTTTTCATTCTGACTAAGCATAGATAAAAATATGAATTAACGTATTGATTATATCACAGTTATAGAAACCGGCAAAAATATTATCCTCTTTTGCTCTTGGCTATCTGGTTTCTAGTTTTTCTAGGCTTCTACAATTAAAAATTAAACCACAGTTTATAATAATATAAATTATTTTAATTTTATTGATTTGACATTGAACTTAAAAATATTTATAATAAGTATGTTCCTTTTAACAACATAATGTTACATGTGAAACATATATATTATGAATTCTTTAATATCTCCTTCTTTAGACTTTATAGCCGGTTTCTTTAGCACAGGCGCTACCTTTATGTGGGTAAAGCAAAAAAACTTAAAGGTTCCCGTATTCCAAATAAAAATGCAGATTTCGGACCGAGACTTGCTTGAAACGGTAAAATTAAAACTCGGTCTTAAGGAAAAAATATATGAATATAAGTATAAAAATACAAATTATCTTCTTTTACTAGTCCGAAAACGATCAAGTATAGAAAATGTCATAATTCCAACTTTTGACGGGAGATTATTTGGAAATAAAGCAATTCAATTTGAAAACTGGAAAAATAAGTATTATCAAGAGAAGCTTAACTTTGTTTATAAACACTATAGATAGATACAAAATGTTTCACGGGAAACTTTTGTAGGAATAAGTTCTATTTATAGCTACTTTAGTTAACAAAGTTACTAATAGTAGTAGTTACACAAATTCAAGTTTAATATAGTTAAAAATCTTCTAAAATTAGCCACTATTTATAATTAAAGTGTATAAATTTGTATAGACTAATGTATACAAATATCCCCATATCCACCTAGTTATACACAGACTTATCCACTTATTTTTTACCTTAAAACCATTGACAAATGGCCTATTTTAAGGTATATGTACCTTCATTAACCGCCAAGGAGATACACATGCCCAGAACTTTCTGGCTAGTCGTTGCCTTTCTGGTGGTTTTGTCCACCACTGGCTGCACCAAGTGCTCCCAATCAAATGGGACACCGACTTCCACAGATCCGTGTGCGGATCAAGGAGAGCGGGATGCCCTCCTGACCATGTGGGAGTCCGACATGGCAACCGCCCAAGTGGAGTTTGGCCTCTCACAGGCCTGGACCAACTGGGTCAACGAACACAAAGGTTCCTACCAGAATCCCTACATCCACACTCGCTGCCGAGACAAGGCCGCGGAAATTCTGGTCCTTCTAACCTATTATGGAGGAGCTGGACGAAAGCCGACCTTCTTCAGAGATGGGTGGACGCAGGAAAAAGAAGATCACTTCCGTGACCTTATGGAAAGGTACATGGAAAAGGTCTTTTCAGGCTTTGACTTTTATCTCACCTTCAACTCTGAGGGTTCCAGATGGGTCAACGCCGAAGAAGCTCGTTTGATTTTGGCTGTCGGATACAACGGACCAGCGTCGTTTGCAACAGACAAGTACCTCTACCTCATTTATCCGGCTATCGTTGGACATGAGGCGGCACACTTGTGCCCTCAACCTTATGACCAGAATGGCTGGTGTATGGGGTACGACCACCATTACTGCAATGACGAAATAGACAATCATGAGCGTTGCGCGCCACCAGGTGAATTTGAAGTAGGCTGCATCATGCACCGCAACGCCCTAACATTCGGACCAATGGAGCAAAAGATCTCCGGACTTGATTATCCTTTCTCGCCAGAAGCCCGACAAGCGCTGGAAGACGAGATTGAGGGTATAGGACTGGAGATCAAAACCATGTTGCCCGAAGAAATGGTTGCTCGCGGCGAAGCCGAACTTGAAGCGCCACTCAACCACGGTCTTGAGCTGACACCGCAGCAGCGACAAGACCACATTGCTCACAAGCAACTTCTCCAGAATGGCCAGTACTGGCTTTCTGGAGAGTAGGCGAGCAATCAAGGAAGCCACCGGCTTCCGTCGTCCACCACCCTAAAAGGTGGTGTTTTGTTTTTTACAAAAGTTTCTTAACTAGAATAATCTTGGATCGCTGTGCATATCCTACTACATAGTGTAGTAGGATATGAGTTTGCTTATTAAAATACAAAAGCCGCCAAAATTTACACACATCTTGACGGCGCCTCACCATACACAATATGCAATAGTGAAAACAACTGAACCTCCAATCCACAACCGGGTTGTCCATGAAATCTTTCTACGCTCTTGCCAATCCCGAATCATTTTCCCGAATACACGACTGTTTAAGAGCCGCTTGTGGAATTTTTCCGATCCCTTGTTGTAACAACCGGCTGCCAGAAACGCAAACAGGGCGGCCGGCACATGCGGCAATACTAACCCCAGAAAGGCGAGGATTGCTGCCAAATGCCCGGCAAAAACAAAAAGCCATTTCGGGACTTTGACCTTCATTACTTTCTCCTTTAGTTCCCTTAGCCAAACTACTTTTTCGTTTAAGTTTCTTTGTGGACCTGGCGAGAATCGAACTCGCGTCTGAGCAATGCGAATGCCCTATACTACCACTGTAATACAGGCCCTAATATTTTGTGCCCCCAGCATGAATTGGCTTCGGCTCTTACTCGCTTCCACTCATTCGGCCTAGCCACCGCCTCGCGGCCGCACTCGCCAGCCTGCGTCGTGCGACATCACTCCGGCGTTCAATTCATATCGCAACACACGCAGGTGTGTTGCGCTTTGTGCCCCCAGCATGAATTGAACACACATCTTACCCTTAGGACGGGTCTGTTCTATCCGTTGAACTATGGGGGCAAATTGAATTGATAAATGAAACTATATAGGAAAAATGTTGTTTTGACAATGAGCCTATCCCGATTTGAAACTTTCCTTGTTCAAGGCTATAATTGCAAGTGCTATGCAAACCATTCTCTTCATATTTCTAATCATACTTTCACTTGGCTTGGCCGCGGCGGTTTTTTTACTTATCAAAAAACAAGGAACTAAACCAAACGACGGCGAACAAAATCTTTTCTTAATGCTGCAAAACCAAATCCAGGATTTAAATAGGCTGGTAGAACAAAAGATTACCGACACGCATAAAGTAATGAGCGATACTCAGGCAAATTTAAACAAAACTATCCAATCGCAATTTGGCCAAAGCATGAAAATAATTACCGATGTCACGGAACGCCTGGCCAAACTGGACGAAACTAATCGCCAGGTTATCAGTTTCACCGACCAGTTACAAAATTTGCAAGATATTTTAAAAAATCCAAAGCAGAGAGGGATTTTGGGGGAATATTATCTGGAAACACTCCTCAAAAATGTCTTGGCTCCTAGCCAATACCAAATGCAATACGGATTTAAAAACGGCGAAATTGTGGACGCGGTTGTATTTGTAAAGGATAAAATTATTCCGGTTGATTCTAAATTTTCTTTAGAAAATTATAATAGAATGATTGAAACAACTGATGCGACAGAGAAATCCAGATTAGAAAAACTTTTTGTAAATGATCTGAAATTGCGCATTACCGAAACCGCCAAATATATCAGGCCCGAAGAGGGGACAATGGAATTTGCTTTTATGTTCATTCCTCATGAGGCTATATATTACGATCTTCTTATAAATAAAATTGGCGCCATCACCGAAGATACCGAAAACCTGATCCAGCGCGCCGCCGGTAAGTATAAAGTTATAATTGTTTCACCCACCTCATTTTTGGCATACTTACAAACTGTCTTGCAGGGCCTAAAAGCCATGCAGATAGAAGAAACAACCAAAGATATCATAAAGCGCGTTGGGGAAATTGGCACCCACTTAAAAAAATATGAAGAGTACCATAATAAGTTAGGCAGCTCTCTCGGCACGACAGTCAACCATTTCAATAGTTCAAGCAAGGAATTCAAAAAGATAGATAAAGATGTGGTTCGTATTACCGGTGGTTCGGCCGGTTTTGAAATTGCCCTCATAGACAAGCCGGACTCTGAAGAATAGCAACCCTTGACTTTTACTGTAAAAAGTAGTACTGTATGCAAGTTGGAATTAATAAACTTCACTCTCATTTTTATTTATTCTGCCTTAAATCAACATTTTAAACACTATGCCTAATATTCAAAGTGCGAGAAAAGAACTTCGTAAAGCCAAAAAACGCGCCGCCTTAAATAAATTGCGCCGCGATACATATAAAAATTTGCTAAAAACCGCCGTGGTTTCCAAATCTGCAGATGCAGTCAAGGCCGCTCAAAAAGCCCTAGACAAAGCCGCTAAAAACGGTGTTATCAAAAAGAACACCGCCGCCCGCAAATTGTCCCGCTTGATGAAAAAATTGAATAAGACCAAAAAATAAAGCTTAGTATAAATTAAAATAGGTATTGTATTTTGCAACACACCGGAGGCCGATTCGCATCGGCCGAGGTCTGAAGCGACCAGTCGCCACAGCGACTGGGACGCTGTTTGCAAAAGACAATACCTGTTTTATTTATGTTTGCTAAATATAGCTTCCTCTTTTTAATTTAACTCAATCTCGCTACAAACAAATCAATAAGCCAAGACTGGTCCGCAAGACCGGTCTTTGTTTTTATATCTATTTCCAAAAGCTGATTATAAATATCTTTTAATTTATCAAGCGAATATCTTTTAATAAGCGGTAATGATTTTTTTACCACAAACGGATGAAGCCCGAGCATTTTTGCCATCTGGTCGCTGGAAATATTTTCTTCTCTATTAAATAAATCACGAAGTGAAATAAGAATTCTAAACTGGCGCAAAATCATACTAAATAAATATCCGTCGTCTTGTCCCAAGCGCCTCTGATCTTCAATTAGTTTGAACGCCAACTTTTGATTGCCGGCGACGATCGCATCAACCATATTAAAGATATTATCATCGGATTTTTCTTCCAAAAACAACTGTACATCAGAAAGAGCGATCTCTTTTGTGCCAGCATACGCCACCAGCTGATCAATGAGCGAACTGGCATGCCACATATCGCTCCCCGCGTGCTCTGCCAAATAATTTAACGCGGCGGCGGAAATTGTACCACCGCGCGCAACAACTTCATTTTTTATCCAAGAAGTAAGTGCTGCGCCGCTAAGCAATGCAAATTCTTTAGCCCATGTTGCTTTAGCCAATATTTTATGCAATTCCTGAACGACCTTGGATTTTCCCATTGGCTCGGATTGGTAAAAAATTACAACGTTTTTTTCGGGGATTTTATTCTCTTTCACTCCTTGGATAAAGGACTCCAGTGTATCTGCATCTTTAGTAGATAAAATATTTTGAATAACTACAAGTCTTTTCTCCGCCAAAAATGGCATGGCAGTTATTTCATTCCACAAACGGCTGCTTTCTTCCTTTTGCCCATTCAAAATCACCACATTCATGCCTTGCGGGTCTCTTTCTTTTTTAAATCTTTCTATCTGTAATTTTAGATAGTTGTGGCTGGAAAATGTATCTTCGCCGTAAATATATATAATCATAATAATTAGCTTTCCAATAAGCATTACAATTTTAATGCTTATCTTCTTTTTTAGCAATATTTTACATTGACAAAATCAAAAAAATATAGTAGTGTGGGTCTCACCCATATATGGTGATTCCTTCGGCGGAACTAATATCCGCCAGCACCTAACAGGGCTTTTCCCTTCCGAAACGGAGCATCATGAACAACCCCGATCCTTTCGATCCGCCCGATGAACTGGACCAGACGCTGCACGGCGACGAGGTGCCGCCGACAACTACGACCAGCGACGAGACTGGCGAAGACGATGAGTCCACGGCCGATACCATGGACCGGAACCGACCCCCGTCCGACGGCTCCCCGCTTGCAGATGAGGCCGTGTTCATTGAGCTCGGCGAGATCGCCGATGCCATTGACGAGGTGATTGATGACGATCTGAAGTTTGATCGTAATCAGCCCGTCACCATGAGCGGTCAAATCGGCACTGCCAAGTCCAGTCCGGCCCATGACGCCAGGCTTCACCAATGGAAAGCCATTAACGTGGACGCTTCCATTGGCGGCGGTACGGATGCGAGTAATCGCCTTCCCTAGCGAGGGCGAACAAGGAGAATATGGTAGCTGTTCTGAGGAAACAGAACAGCTACCACCTATAAATTAAAGCATCGCGCCTCAAGCGCGTTTTTTTAATGGTCCCAGACCATAGAGGGGTTGACTAACCCCTCAAAATATGGTAAGTTATCTTCGCCCTAGCGACAGCCTGCAAGGCTTTCCCGCTAGCGCACAGGAACTACATGCAGAAGAACAACATCGCCAACCCCCGCGGTCGTCCGACCAGCAACACGGAGGCCCTCGTTCATAGCGATCGCAAGAATCTCGACAACACCGGCGCCGGCGCCAACTGATCCCAGCTCGACGCCGACGACAACGGTCTCGCGACCTGAATCCTCATCCTGAGGAGCCGGGCCGGGGCCGATCCTCCGCGCTGCGGGAGAGCATCATGGAGAACTTCCTGACAACAGGATGTTCCACCTGGCTCAAGCAGCCACCGGAAGGGCGGCGGCACCAAGTCTTCGGACACGGTGCCGCCGCCCACTCCGTCTATAATTAACTCAGCCATTACTTAGCTCACGCATACCTTGCGGGCTTTTTTTGTTTTATGCTATACTACACATTGTAGTAAATTTTTTATCCTAAAAAATATATGCGATATAACGCTACCACTTCTTCCTTAGGAAGTTTGGAAGAAGAAATCATGCAAATAATTTGGAAAGAGCCCGCGGCTTCGGTGCGTTTGGTTTTTGAAAAAATAAAAAAAAGACGCGAGATTGCCTATACTACCGTTATGACCATTATGTCCCGCTTGCACGCCAAAGGCATACTAAACCGCAAACAAAAAGACGGCGGCGCTTATGTTTACGCCCCGGCGCAAAGCAAAGAAAAATTCTTGGAACAAATTTCCGAACGGGTAATAAAAAACTTAATAAAAAATTGCGGCGAGGTAGCCGTGGCCAGATTTATAGATATAGTGGAAGCGGGTAATTTTAAAAAATCAGCTCAGTGGAGAAAAAAACTGAAAAAGATTAAATGATTCCGGTTTTAAATTATGATTTTTAACATGCGGCAAAAATCCAACTGGCTGTTTGCTCAAATTATAATCTTGGGAACGATTATAACTATTCTTATCGCCGGTTTATTTTATAAAATTTATAATTTCACATTCGGCGCTTTAGGCAATATTACTCTAAACCGCATACAAAATGCTTGCGGCTGCCAAATACCTTCATCCGCCAACAACTCTGTCCTTACGGGGTTTGCTGTTCTGCTGGGATCGGCTATAGTCATATCTTTTATTTTTGCCTTATCCAAAATAATTATTTCTTTAATAAAAACCAAAAAATTTATAAGCCTGCAAAAAATAAACTTCGTTAAAAGCTCTAAAAAATTAACCCAGGTAGCGGCCACCATCGGCATCCAAAATCAGGTGGTAGAAATAAATACAACCCAACCCCTTATTTTTTGCCACGGACTAAAAAGCGAAAAAATATACATATCATCTACGGTAGTAAAAGCTTTGAGTTTTGCCCAGTTACAAACAGCTCTGCTACACGAGACCCATCATTTGCTTACAAAAGAGCCGGCTCGATTATTAATCCTAAAACTCATCGGGGTATTTGGTTTTATCCCGGGCATCAATAGTTTAATAAAAAAATATTTGTCTTTTTCGGAGATCGCGGCCGACGAACTGGCTACAGATAACTTTAAAGAAAAAAACCATCTGGCCGCGGCTATGGCCAAAATTTTGGAACTGGAAGAAAAAAACATTATCCAAAAAGAGTTAGCCGTATCTTTCTTCAGCCAGATGACAGAAGAACGAGTTGTAAATTTAAGCGAAGCTGGTTATAAACCAACATTTAAAACAGAGCTGCTAAAAGCAGCTTTTGGCATAGCTGGTGCAGCTATATTTATTTTATTTTTTAGCTCCAACCTAAATGTTCAACAGTCCAAGGCCCAAGAAATATATACAAAATCCGGCTGCGCCGAACAAATTTATAAAATTGAAAAATGCCAAAACGGCTGGACAAAATGCGCCGAACAAAATTATCATCAAGAAAAAACCAATTGTCAAAAATCTATCAAATACTTTGATAAGTTAAAAAATTAATTACTTGCCTGCAGGGTAGTGAGTTTAACTCTACTGCCCTGTGGATAAATAAATTTTACAATTAAAGCCATACCTACTACAATATGTAGTAATAAATAATTATATCACTTATGCAAATAAACAAAGGCTGGTTAAAAAATAATCTAAACACGCTTCTCCTGGTGCTGCTTACCGTTTCGGTGGCTTCCAACCAGTTTATCTTGGCAAAAACACAAAAAGTAGTCGGTATAAAAAATAATACCGCTCTCAGCTCTCTTACCGTGCGATTCCAAAAAATTATTAAGGGCGGCGTGGGTCTTTCCGGAAATCTGGGCGAAGATGCGGTAAAATTGGCCTTTATACAGGGCATACCGGAGGTATACGGCGCTGAATTAAATGTTAATTTTGACCAGCCGGCAGAATCAATGGGGGCGCTCAAACAATTTGATCTGGGTTATGGAAGAAATAAGCCCGACCTTTCCGCAGAAGAAAAAAAGCGATATACGGATATAAACTTGAAAATTTCTTGCGAATTTTGCTGTGGAGCAAAGGCGATAGTTTTTGAAAATGGCGAACCTTCCTGCGGCTGCGCCCATTCGCAGGCCATGAGAGGACTAACTGCTTATTTAATAAAAAACCATGGGACCGAATATTCCGATGATCAAATTTTAAGAGAGCTGGCCAGTTGGAAAAGCCGCTGGTATCCAAAACAGATGGTGCAAAAAATGTCGGACCAATTAAAAAGCGGCAGCTACACCCCAGATATTGCCTCCTTGCTTCTGGATGTAAAATTGCCAAAATACGATGGAGCCGCCCACAGCGGAGCCGCGCCTTTGCCATCAGACATACAAAACGCGCCTAGTATGGTAGGCGGATGCTAGATTGAAAGTTAAAAGTTTAAAGTAGAAAGTTATAAAGTTAAAAAATAAAATTATTTAATAAATATAATTATATGGATGAACAAAAAAATTCCAGCGGGCTGGAATCTATAAAAAACGAAATTATCACTAAACTAAACGACCAAAATAAAAAATCTTTGTCTTGGAATAATATGGTGGTAACGGCCGTTTTAGCGGTACTGACCATTGTCTCTCTTTCGCAAATGGCCGCTTCTATTACTATTTTTAACAAACTAAAAACCGGCGATGTCCAAGCCGCTTCCGGAGCGCCTCAAAATAACTCTCTGCAAAGCTTGCCGGATATGGTGGGCGGATGCTAAATCGTATGAATGAACAACAAAACAATTTAAAAGTTAATTACTGGTTTTTAATGGCTGCTTCCGGGTTTATACTTATTGGCGGCATTGTTTCTACCGCGTTCTTCTTAAAAACCAACTCTCTGGCGAACAAAAATATCACGGCCGCAACCGAAACCAAACGTCCGGCTAATTTGGAATGGATAGCTATTCTAGACGAATCTTGCAAAGATTGTTTTGATATAAATCCGGTCTTTGATTACCTTAAAAAAGAAAATGTAAATTTTACTTCTCAAAAAAATCTGGATAAAAACAGCGAGGAAGGCAAAAATTTAATTGAAAAATATTCCATAAAAAAACTACCGACCTTTATTCTAAAGGGCGAGCTGCAAAAAAACTCCGTCCTGGCCCAATTTTTTTCTAAAACCGGAGATACCGAAGAAAACACTTTTGTTTTTAGGCAAGTAGGCGCTCCATATAGTTTAGCTGCTACTGGAGAAGTAAAGGGCCAAGTAAACTTTACCATGATTACTGACACTTCCTGTACCGAGTGCTATGACGTAACCCAACACGAAATAATTTTACAGCAGTTTGGTATTGCGAGTCCGGGCACCGTAATTGATGCCAAATCCGCGGCTGGCCAAGCGCTCATTAAAAAATATAGAATAACTCTTGTACCAACATTTATTCTATCCGGAGACATGAACGAGTATCCAAGTCTTAAGCCGGTCTGGGCACAGGTTGGCGTGATAGCCAGTGATGGCACGTATGTATTTACCTCTGGCACGCCATTTATGGGAACATACAAAAACCTAACGACCAACAAAGTAATTTCTCCTCCGGTTCAAAATAGTTCACAGCAATAATATGCTTAAAAACATTGCCCTAATAATACTAGTTGCAGGCGCAGCCACGGCCATGGTCTGGGCTATCATAAAACAGCCCTCGGCCACAACAGTTTCTCCGGCCACCGAAAATTACACTATATCTAAAACCGGCATCCATTATCATCCAAAGTTGGATATTTATATCAAAGGCCAGTTGCAAACTATTCCGACTAATATTGGCATAGGCGCGGTGCACCTGCCAATACATACTCACGCGGCAGATCATATAATTCACTTGGAATTCTCTCGGTTAGTAACTCTGGACGATACAAGACTGCAGGAATTCTTCAAAATCTGGAATAAAAAATTTGACGCTAATTGTATTTTTGATAATTGCAATGGACCAAGCGGAACGGTAAAAATGTTTGTCAACGGCCAGCCGAATAGTGAGTTTGAAAAATACCCAATGAAAAATGATGATAGAATTGAAATTCGCTACGAATAACTTGCATGATTAAAGAAATAACTATTCCAATTTTAAAAAGAAAAAAATACGCTCTTGTTGCCCTAGCCGCGGCTATTATAATGGCTGGCCTTTCTTATTACCTCACGATTGTTAATGTGGCCTTTCACAGTTTTTTTGTTCTTATCCAAATGGACGGCTGGGCCTTTACCACCGTTTCCTTAGGGCTTTCTTTGATTATTTAGCATGAATTTGGCGGAGTCGCTGATTTTGAATCCTGCCTTTACTAACTCTGCCTCCAGTTGTTTGGCAGTTTTACCGCCGATCTCTACGGTTCCACGGCGGATTTTGCCTTCGGGGAACCAAAACTCGGAATAAATATGATTGATTATATCGGGTAGGGTTTTAAAAATACCAGGATACAAGGGGCCGATATATATTTTGGTACCTCTGTTTACTTCATTTTCTTTTTGCGCTATTTCCTCCGGTTTCACTTTAATGCCAATAAAAATTTGTGCGATTTTGGCAACATCTATTTTGGACAACCCTTCCAGTGGCATGGCGCCCGCTTTTAAATACGGGGATTCGGTATTCGGGTTAAAATCTCGATAATGCACCTCGCCATTTTCAGTTAAAAGATGCTGGTCTTTGACTTCAATATCATCGAGTTCGTCGGGTGAAATATTGGAAAAATCTCTCGGTTCGCCAGTGTCAGTGGTAGTTTTTCCAACTTGCTTTATAACGCCAAACAAATCAAGGCCTGCAATATCTTGATTGGTAATCAAATCATCATTGGCTTTTTTTATTTGTATAACTATCTTGTTTTTTGGATCATATTCAATAGTCAAAATCGGACTGTCTCCTTCCAGCTCACCCATTTGACCTAGTTTTTCATTAAATACGGGCACGGTACGCAGAGAAAATATCTCAATTTCACCTCTCTTCATTCTGTTTATATACGAATCACTCGTGCCAACACAGTGCCCCATATAATCAGATTCTTTTTCTAAATGCGGCATATTAAGAAGTTTGGCCAGATAAAATTTGCCGGAATTAGTGGTAAAAAAAGCCTCGTACGGATTAAGTTCTTGGTTGCCGGTAATTTCGGCGCGTCGTTTGCGTATCTCGGCAATTTTATACAGGGTTTTTTGTTCGTGAATTTTAAGCAAACGATGCAATCCGCCTTTTTCAATAGAAATAAAATTTGGCGTTTCAATAATGGCATCAAAAAGAGTATTTTCATCAACAGTGTTTTCTCTCTGAAAATATCGCGCTAATTTTAATTTTAAAATTGCCTGTTCTTGCTCGCCAAATAAAAACCCTTCCTGTCTGGAAAGACGCGCTTGCAAAGTATTAAAAGCAGCGGAAATAAGAGGTTCTTTTTGCGAACGTACATCTTCCGAAAAGATGGCGAGAGTATCTTGGTATAATTTTTCTACACTCGCTTTAGCGGGGCTGGCTGCTTCGGCTTTGGCATAGTCGTGCCGGATTCTTTCTGGGGTCATATTTAATAGTGGTTTATTTAAATATTAAGAGAGGGATCCTTCAATTCGCTCAGCTCGCTCAGAGCCTGCCCCGAGCTTGTCGAAGGGATGACGCAACATGCGAACATTGCGTCACTTCATTTCGCCCCAGCTGCGATTGATGCTCAACCCAACTTTTACCGGTACGCGCAGAGTAACCACATTTTCCATTATATTTTTTACAAGATTGGCCACTTCTTCGGCCAATTCTTTTTTTACTTCCAAAACCAATTCATCATGCACCTGCAAAAGTATTTTTGGGCAATTGTCATTCCCGCCAAAGCGGGAATCCAGTCGATTGAATACTGGATCCCCGTTTTTACGGGGATGGCAAAAAGCATCCTTGATGCCTTTTGCCACTTCTATCATGGCCATCTTCATCAAGTCGGCAGCCGTGCCCTGAATAGGATGATTTACAGCCATACGTTCGGCAGCGGCGCGCATCTGAAAATTAGACGCATTTAATTCCGGCAAATAACGTCTGCGGCCAAACAGAGTTTCGCAATATCCTTCTTTTTTTGTAAATTCCAATGTCCGATCTATATATTCCCGCACTCCGCTAAACGCTTCAAAATATTTTTTAATAAAATCTCTGGCTTCAAATTGGGAAATGCCGGCACGCCAGCTTAGTCCATACGAACCCATGCCATAGAGCACGCCAAAATTTACTTCTTTGGCCGCATAACGCATCTCTTTGGTAACTTCCGATAATGGCACATTGTTTATAGCGGCGGCGGTGGCCTTATGAATATCTTCATCTTTATTAAAAATCTCTATCATGCGTTTATCTTGGGCCAGCGAGGCTACAATACGCAATTCAATCTGCGAATAATCGGCGCTTACCAGAGTGTTTCCCGGTTCGGCTATAAAGGCTTTGCGTATTTCCCGTCCCAATTCACTGCGGATAGGAATGTTTTGTAAATTTGGATCCAAACTAGACAAGCGTCCGGTAGCCGCCACCGTCTGATTAAAATGAGAATGAATTCTACCGGTTTTTTTGTTTACCAAATCCGGCAAAACATCTATGTAGGTATTTTGCAGTTTGGCTAATTCGCGATAAGCAGAAATCTCTTCTATTATTGGATGCAAGCCATGTAATTTTTCCAGTTCTTCGGCCGAAGTAGATAGGCCCGTCTTGCCTTTTTTTATACCGGCTGCAGACAAGTCTAATTTATCAAATAAAACTTCCCGCAGCTGAACTGGTGAAGCGATATTAAATTCCATGCCGGCCAGTTTATAAATCTTTTTGGTTAATTTTTCCAAACTCTCTTTCGCTTCCACAGATAATTTCTTAAACATCGCTTTGTCTACCGCAATACCGTTTAATTCCATCTCGGCCAAAACATATTCTAGCTGCATTTCCATTTTTTGAAACAAACCAAAATTACCGGCTTTTTCCAAATCGGTTTTTAATTTTTCTTTGGCCTGATTTATCAAAAATAATTCCTCGGCCAGACTCTTTTTATCTATGCCAAACAAACTTGTCTGGGCCGTATTTTGTGGCAAAATCTTACCCAAAACTTTTAGTAATATGCTGGTAATATCGTGCGCTCTGGTACCGGAGCTAAGCAGATACGAAGCTACCATCACATCAAACAGTGCATTTTCCGGCACTACATTAAAATTGTATTGCAAAGCTTTTATAAGCTCCTTTAGGTCATGCCCCACCAACTCTATATCTTTATCGGCAAACAACGGTAAAACTTTTTTTGTTATTTTGGCATCAACAAAAAATACTTGATGGCCCACAACAATCATAAGCCCCAGAAATTCGCTGTCCAAAACTTCTTTACCGCTTAACACCGCCCGACAAGCAAACGATTTTTTCTCCTTTACTAATTTAAATAATTTTTCCAATTCACTTTCTTTGTCTATTTCAGAAAAAATCATCTTCTCGGTGTTTTTATGCTTCTCTGTTTTTTCTTCCTCTGCTTGAAACCCTGGTATTCTTTTTAATAATGAAACAAATTCAAACTTTTGAAACAGATGACTTATTTTTTCTTTATCAAATTCACCAATTTCACAATGTTTAAAATCAAATTTCAGATCCGGCACATCGCAATCTATAGTAGAAAGTTCTTTACTCATCTTGGCGCTGTCTTCTCCTTCTACCAGCTTGGCAATTACGCCCGGTTTTAATTCCTTAGCAATTTTTTCTCTGTTTTTTAATTGTTTGTAGATATTTTCTACACTGCCAAATTTTAAAATTAATTCCAAAGCGGTTTTTTCGCCAATGCCGGGCACGCCGGGAATGTTATCTGAAGCATCACCGCGCAAAGCTTTGTAATCAATCATTTTTTCCGGCCCAAACCCAAACCTGGCTTTTACGCCCGCCACATCATAAATCACAATATCGCTTATGCCTTTTCGCAAGGTGTAAACTTTTACATTATCGCGTACCAGCTGCAGAGTATCCATATCGCCGGTAACGATAAACACTTCTGCATCTTTCTTTTTTTCAAAATGTTTGGCAATGGTGCCGATTACATCATCAGCTTCGTAGCCTTTTTTTTCATAAATCGGCAAACCAAAAGCTTCTACCACTTCGTGTACCAAGGGAATTTGGTCGTATAGTGCCTGGTCGGCTTTTACGCGAGTGGCTTTATACTCTTTGTACTGCACATGCCGGAATGTCGGCCCGGCCATATCAAAAGTAACGGCAATACAGTCCGGTTTTAAATCTTTCCAAACTTTGAGCAGCATGGAAGTAAATCCATACACAGCATTTACCATAACTCCGTCTTTGGTAGTAAGCGGAGGGATAGCATGGTACGCGCGATGGATAATGGCATTACCGTCAAAAATAACAAGTTTTTGCATATAGTTTGAGGTGCCGGCCAAAAATGAGTATTGAGGTCGGGATGGGAATCGCACCCACGCATAAGAGTTTTGCAGACTCCTGCCTTACTGCTTGGCTACCCGACCATGGAAGTGATAAAACAATATCACTTCACGCCTATTTTTTCAACCCCTTTATTTAACAAACCTAAACGGATTAGTGCGAACGCCGTTTACCCATACTTCAAAGTGAATATGGATACCGGTACGACCGCGAACATTGCCAGTGTTGCCCATCAAACCAATTGTCTGTCCGGTTTCCACACGATCACCGGCGCTCACAAGCAAGCGAGAATTGTGGCCATAGAGCGTCTTGATACCACCGCCATGATCAATAATGATTACGCAGCCATAGCCCGAATTCCAACCACACTGTGATTTCTCTACCACACCGGCTTTAGCCGCATAGTTAGGCGTAGACAAGCTTCCGCCCGCAATATCAAGACCATGATGCTTCCAAGTAAAGTACTGGGTAATAAGCCGAACCGCGGTTGGCCATACATAACCGGAAACCGTTGGGATTTGTCTGGATGCCGCTGGCTTGGCAATTTGACTTACGGCCCGAGATGGCGATACCGGAACTCTAACCGCAACTTTTACGCCATTTGGAATCAAAATCTTTTCTCCAATTACCAAATCCGAACCATCCGTCTTTAGTTTATTGTATTTTACAATGTCTTCAACTGTAGCCGAATATGCCGCGGCGATCTTTTTAAGCGTATCACCCCTCTTTACCGCATGAATTACGCCGTTTATTGGTAAAATTCTTAATTTATCCCCTGGTTGCAGATAGGATCTGATACTTAAATTATTCTCCCAGAGAATTGTATTGACGCTAATTTGAAATTTGCCGGCAATACTTCCAAGCGAATCGCCTGATTGAACTATATATTCTATAATTCTATCTCTACCTCCGCTTACCGTTGCTCCAGATAAAATAGTGGGTTTAGATAAAGCCGTACCCCCAGCCACTACCGTGCCAAGTTCCACGGTTTCAAACCCGCTATGAGTAAATTGATCGGGGCTTAATGCGCCGGTTTTCCAATCCGGAGTTACCGTATTATCAAAATTCGTAGCTACCGTGGCAGTGATTTCCTCTACGCTATAGTCTTCCTCATCGGAAGGCGTTAGAGAATAGGCCACGGTCTGTCTGCCGGGGACATCAAGTTCTTTTTTGGCATACAGCTTGGTCTGGGGCAAAGCCACCACAAACAAAACCACAAATATTATGACTTGCAGGTTGTCTCGTTTTACCAGCTGGCCATCCAGCCCGGCTGCGCCCAGGATCCTCTTTATAAAGTAGTTTATTTTATAGTGTAATAACCCTATAAAACGTAAGGGCAGAACAAATATTTTGGCTAAAACAAAAAAAATTTTGGCTCCAGTCCACCAAAACAGTCTTTTCAGGTATATCAACCCTTTCAGGCTTTTTAACAGAATTTTATAGCGCATACAGCTTGACGTAGAACGTATCTTAACATATCATACTGTTTAAAACAACCGACCGGTATGTTCCGGTTAATGCCTAATTACAGCCATTATACCAACCGTTTTTCATCAAAATTTATCGTTTTAATCATTTTTAACTTAGGAATCTATGACCGTAGTTCTCTACGCAATATTGCCGGCAGTTTTGGCAATAGTTTATGGTGTAATTTTAATTGGCTGGATCAACAAACAGCCATCGGGCGATGACCGCATGAAGGCTATTGCTAAAGCTATTCAGGAAGGAGCCAATGCCTACCTTGGCAGACAGTATAAAACTATTGCCTTGGTTGCGGCGGCAGTATTTGTGTTAATAGCTGTTAAGGTAAATTTGGTCACTGGTCTTGGATTCTTAACCGGAGCCGTACTATCCGGACTCGCCGGCATCATTGGCATGAACGTATGCGTACGAGCCAATATCCGCACGGCTGAAGCTGCCAAAAAGGGCATGGCTGAAGCGTTAAACGTTGCCGTACGCGGCGGTGCAACTACTGGATTACTGGTTGTCGGTTTAGGATTACTCGGTGTCGCCGGTTTTTATATTATTACTAAAGATTTATCTGCTTTAATCGGCCTGGCTTTTGGCGGCAGTTTGATTTCAGTTTTTGCCAGAATTGGCGGCGGCATTTTCACCAAAGCTGCGGATGTGGGCGCGGATTTGGTTGGCAAGGTGGAAAAAGGTATTCCTGAAGACGATCCTCGCAACCCGGCCGTAATTGCCGATAATGTGGGCGATAATGTTGGCGATGATGCTGGTATGGCTGCTGACCTATTTGAAACATACGCCGTAACCGCAATCGCAGCTATGGTACTGGCCGGATTACTATTTGTGGGCAACGAAAAAGCTATCATCTACCCACTGGTTTTAGGTGGCGTATCTGTTGTTGCTTCAATTGTCGGAACATTCTTTATCCGCTTAGGTAAAAAACAAAATATCATGCATGCTTTATACAAAGGTTTGGTTGCGGCTGGTGTTCTATCGGCAATTGCCTTTTATCCGGTTACCAAATGGCTCATGAGCGGATTAAATGGTTATAGTGTAACTAATATTTACCTCTCCGCCTTGGTTGGCTTGGTATTATCCGGCCTTATGGTTTGGATTACTGAATATTACACTTCTACCGAATATGCTCCGGTAAAACAAATTGCCAAAGCCAGCGAAACCGGCCACGGCACCAATGTTATTGCCGGTTTGGCAGTTTCCATGAAATCCACCGCTTGGCCAGTGTTATTTATCGTGGCTGCTATCCTTACTACTTATTGGCTGGCCGGATTATACGGTGTGGCTGTAGCTGCCATGAGCATGTTATCTCTGGCTGGAATTATTGTAACCATTGATGCCTACGGCCCAATTACCGATAATGCGGGCGGTATCGCAGAAATGAGCGAGCTTCCAGAAAATGTTCGTGAAATTACCGACAAATTAGACGCGGTTGGCAATACCACCAAAGCCGTTACCAAAGGTTATGCAATTGCCAGCGCGGCACTAGCATCACTTGTGCTATTTGCCGACTTCACCCATAAACTTCCAGATTCCGTACAATTCTTAATCAATGATCCAAAAGTGCTTGCCGGTCTATTTATCGGCGGATTATTGCCATATTTATTTGGCTCTCTGCTTATGGAATCCGTTGGCAAGGTAGCTGGAAAGGTTGTAGAAGAAGTTCGTAGACAATTTAGAGAAATCCCAGGAATCATGGAACGCACCAACAAACCGGATTACGGTAAAGCCGTAGATATTGTTACCAAAGGCGCAATTAACCAGATGGTCTTACCGGCTGTTATTCCTGTACTTGCACCAATATTAGTTGGTTGGTTATTGGGCGTAGAGGCTTTGGGCGGATTATTGCTTGGTACAATCATTACCGGTTTGTTTGTAGCAATTTCCATGACTACCGGCGGCGGCGCTTGGGATAATGCTAAAAAATATATTGAAAAAGGAAACTACGGCGGCAAGGGTTCTTTTGCCCACCAGGCCGCGGTAACCGGCGATACGGTTGGCGATCCATACAAAGATACTGCCGGCCCAGCCATTAACCCGATGATTAAAGTGGCAAATATTGTGGCGCTACTAATAGTGGGATTACTAATAAAATAAAATTTTACATTAACTTACTGTCATCCTGAACTTGTTTCAGGATCTAAAAGAAGGTTACTAAACACGACCTTCTTTTTGTTAATTAAAAAAGTCCCGGGCAGAAACTTGTTCTGCGACAGGACTTGGACCGTGGTAACCGAGGTACGCGCCGAGCTACCTCGCCAGGTTTCTCTCATGCTCCTCCTTGGTCATGCACCCGCATTCGCCTCGCTTACACTCCTCCTTGTAGGCAGAACGCAACCGATTGGCGAGATCCTGGAGACACGTTGGACACTCCTGGACGGGAATGCCCAAGGCGTCGAGGAAACCGTCCTTCTCGCGCTGAATGCACTGCTTCTCCAGATCGCTTCCGGGTTGTGCCGTGTGCACATGACCGGACGGACATTGAACATTGTATTTGGTCTCCATGGATTCCCCTTTGAAACGAGTCTAGCATAAAATATCTCTAAAGTCAATGTATCCCGTATCTAAACATGATTACCCGTTGCCTTGACATTTTACTATTTTTCCATTAAAATTAGCGGGTAATAAACTCATTTTTGTCATTCCCGCCACAAGCGGGAATCCAAACAATTAATTGTACACTGAATTCCCAATCAAGCCTGCCTGTAGGCAGACAGGTTGGGATGACAGACAGAGATCCCTCGTCATCCCGAGTACTCGGGACTCGCTCGGGATGACAAATCCGCGTAATCCACACTTTAAATCTGTGTAATCAATAATATGAAATACGAACTCAAAACCATAGAAAAATCCCAAGTGGAACTAACCATTACCGTGGAACCAAATGATTATAAAAAGAATCTTGAAGACGCGGCTGTGCGCATTTCTGAGCGGGCCGCTATTGCCGGTTTCCGCCCGGGCAAAGCCCCTTATGACAAAGTAAAACAACAGGTCGGTGAAATCCGCATTATTGAAGAAGCTATGCAGAGCATTGTGGAAAAGAATTTTTTCCACGCTGCCAAAGAAGCCAAAATTGATACGGTGGGTATGCCGCAAATTACCATCACCAAAATCGCTCCGGGCAATGACTTGGTTTTCACTGCCACTGTGGCCTTACTCCCTAAAATTACCTTGGGTGATTTGGCAACTGTAAAAGTAAAACATCAAGCCAAGGAAATTACTGATGCTGAAGTTGATACGGTTTTAAACGATTTGAAAAAAATGCAGACCAAAGAAATTCTTAAATCCGGCCCGGCTGCCAAAGAAGACAAACTGATAGTAAACCTGGAAATGTTTTTGGACAAAGTTCCGGTTGAAGGCGGACAAGCTCCAAACCACCAAGTATACTTAAACGAACCCCACTATATTCCCGGCCTCGCCGAACAACTGATCGGCCTGCAAAAAGATGATACCAAAGAATTTTCTTTGAAATTTCCCAAAGATCATTACCAAAAACATTTAGCTGGCAAAGACACGGATTTTAAAGTAAGAGTAAACGATGTGTTTGAATTGCAATACCCGGAACTTAATGACGAGTTTGCCAAATCTTTGGGTCAAAAAAACATGGAAAAACTAAAAAATATCATTAAAGAAAACTTGGTTCAGGAAGCTAAACAAAAAGACGACCAAAAAATTGAAATAGAAATTTTGGATCAAATGATTGAAGCGAGCGCTATTTCCGAAATTCCAGATGTGCTTATTAACACCGAAAAGAATAAAATCTTCCAGGAACTTAAACGCAGTTTGGAAACCCAGGGCATTGAAATGGAAAAATACCTAAATGACTTAAAGAAAACCGAAGAGGATATTTATAAGGACTTCACCGAGCAAGCTACTCGTCGTGTTAAAGCCGCGCTGGTTTCTCGCCAAGTAGCTTTGGATAATAATATCAAAGCTGAAAAAACGGATATTGATGAAGAGGTAAAACAAATTAAAGCCGCTTATCCGGATAATAAAAATGTGGAAGAGAACCTAAAAAAACCGGAAGTAATTGACACCTTGGCTCTCACTATACAGAATAGAAAAGTAATGGCTTGGCTAAAGGAAAAAATTGCGGGGGAAAAATAAAGGCACTATATTTACTTCTATAAAAAAATAATATACCATTACCTGGTATATTATTTTTTAACTGTCATTTTAATACTTTAACGTATGTACTTCGGCGCGCACGTCTCTATTGCCGGCGGACTGCCCAATGCCCCTATTAACGCGGCTGCAATCGGCTGTGAGGTTTTTCAGATGTTTTCCCGCTCTCCCCGTGGCGGCTGGGTAGCTCCGCTAGACAAAAAAATTGCCAAGCAATTTAAAGATAACTGCAAAGCCAATAACCAAAAAGAGTGGTATATTCACGCGCCCTACTTTATCAATTTTGCTTCTATAAATCCCAAAATAAAATACGGATCTGTATCTGTCTTAAAGCAAGAATTGGAACGCGGCTCCATGCTCGGCGCTACCTATGTTATGACCCACCTGGGCAGTTATAAAGATGTGGGAAAAGAGGAAGGATATAAACAGTTGGCCGAGGGATTAGAACAAGTAATGAAAGGATACAAAGGCTCAACTCAATTTTTAATTGAAATTTCTGCCGGCGCAGGCACGGTTATTGGCGATACATTTGATGAAGTTGGCAAAGCATTGCACCATAAAAAAATAGAAAAATATAATATTGGTGTTTGTTACGATACACAGCATGCGTTTGCCAGCGGCTATGATTGCCGCACTCCAGAGGTTTTTAAAAAAACATTAAACGAGTTTGATAAATACATTGGGCTGGACAGGCTAAAAATGTTCCACTGCAACGACTCCAAGACTGAGCTGGGTTCTCATAAAGATAGGCATGAACATATCGGCAAAGGCAATATCGGCTTAGCCGGTTTTAAAACTATTTTATCCGACAAAAGATTACAAAATATAAACTTCATTGCCGAAACCGAACATGATGAAATTGTGGAGGATTTAAAAATCCTCAAAAAAATAAGACAGAAATCCCTGAACTAATTATTGCCTCAAATTTCTCGCAGTAGCCTTATATGCTTTATTTAATATTTGAAATAAATAATTAACACCGGCTACATAATTTCCGCCATCAGCAGCATTCAAAGCGTCCAAATATTTATCCTTGTTTTTATTTATAATAGAATTTATCATAACTGGGTATGTCAATTCTGACAGGTGCTCAAAGCGTAAAACCAAGCACATTAATAATCTTGCCATTTTACCATTTCCATCAGTAAATGGATGGATTATAACGAACTTATGGTGAATATACCAAGCAATAAATAATTTAATAGTTAATTCCCTATCAATCTTTTTTGTTGGTTTATTTACTACATATTTCAAAAATGCTTTTTTATACATTGGCGCCCATCTACGCTTATTATTAATAAATTCAATTAAATTTAAAATCTCGGCTTGTATAAGCCACGGCTCACTTGGATTAAAAGTTTTTCCCTCTATTTTCAATTCGTGCAAAGCTGTTCTGTATTTTCCTGCTTCCTTTATATTGTGCGCTAAAAGAATTTTATGTATGCCTAGAAAAAAACTCCCTGGTAATTGGAGTTTTTTTCGTTCAATTTTATCAAGCTGCCCTGCGGCTGCTGAAGTAGCACGCCGAAGATCATTTATTTTGCGCCGCATGCTTGGTATCATATTTAACATGGGCAAAATTTATGTTTTTCTTCTATTTCTACTGAGCTTTGACTTTCTGCGTCAATCAACCTATTAGTTATTTCCTTTCTATCATTCTCGTTTAATTTTTTGAATTCGCCAAAAGAATCCCTATATATTCTTATAGCACCATGCAAGCCCTTTAGTTGTTTTGTATCAATTTTTAATTTTTTCATACTATATCACCTTACAGTTATTATATTACTATAAAAAATCTAATTTTGCAACCTACTTTTACGGAAGATCCTCTCCACCCTTACCCCATGGATTACAACGCAAAATCCTCCAAGCTGCCTTAAAACCGCCTACCACTAGGCCGTTTTTTTTTATTGTTTGGTAGCCATACTCGCTGCAAGTGGGATAAAACCGGCAATACCCATAAGGAAACGCCCGTTTAAATAGGCCGTGGTCAGGAGAAATAGTTTTTTGATAAAGTTTTATTAATAATAAAATAGGCATTCTTGGCAGAAATAAGAGAAAATTTATTATTCTTTTAATCATAATCATCTTTGTCATTCCCGCCAAAGCGGGAATCTAGTCGACAATTGTCTGGATTCCCGCTTTGGCGGGAATGACAATAAAACTAAACTTTTAAAACCTTCGCTTTAGATAATAATACTTTTATTTCTTGGCTAATCTCTGGGTAATTTTTATTCAAAATATCTTTTTTTGCTACCACAAGTATATAGTAGCCATTTTTTATGGCCCCATCCTTAATTAACAGCCGAACAGCCTCACGGATCTGTCTGCGAACTCGGTTGCGCTTCACGGCGCTTTTATGCACTTTTAATCCCGTAGAAATTGCTAGCTTTAGCTGATTTTTAAAACTTTCCGGATCCTCTTTTTTTGGAAAAAAGTTTTGATTTTTGGCTAATTCTAGGGCCTTTATATCCAAAAACTGGCCATTTACCCAGCGACCATGCTTTAAAATTAAATTAAAATCCCTAACTTTTCTTAAACGATTGTCTTGTTGCAGCATAATAAAAATATTATATCAGGATACCACCTTTTTGTCTTGGCAACACACCGCGGGCCAATTCGCATCGGCCGAGGTCTGAAGCGGCCAATCGCCACAGCGATTGGAACGCTGTTTGCCGAGATAAATAGGTGGTATCTAAATTAAACATAAAACCCGCGTTTCTAGCGGGTTTTATGTTTAATTACCAGGTTTTTCTTGTTCTCTTGCCCTTGCGTTCGTCTGAAACCGTGAGCTTCTTTCTACCCTTAGCGCGTCTGCGGCTTAGTACCGCACGTCCACCCTTGGTTGCCATTCTGGATCGAAAACCATGGGATTTTGCTCTCTTTCTTTTTTTAGGTTGATAAGTTCTTTTTGTTGCCATAAACTAGCATTAAAAGTTTAAATTAAGTACCCTCATTATAGGGTTTATTTTAACAATTGTCAAGTTATACCCTGACACCAAATGGTTTAGTATGGGTTATACAGTTTGTCCACAACTTGTCCCCAGTCTTTCCCCCACCCATTTTTAGCTAACTATTGGTCAGTTTATCTTCTTGTGATAAGATTAAAAACACTTATCATAATAAGCTCTTTATCGTATGTCTAACCACGAAATATGGCAGGCCGTCCTAGCTGAACTTGAGCTTTCCATTTCCAAACCAAACTTTGTTACCTGGTTTAAAAATACAGATATCTTGTCCTATCAGGATAATTATGTTGTTTTGTGCGTCCCAAATGACTTTTACCGCGCTTGGATAGAAAAAAACTACCACCAAACCATCGTAAAATCTTTAGAGAGGGTTACCGAAAAGCCTGTAAAAAAACTGGAATATAAAATTTTCAACATTAAAAACATTGTTCCTCAAACTCATGAGGTAAAAACTGAAAACCCCGTTCCCGAAACAAATTTAAGCACACCCGACTTTTCTTCAAGCGAGGGTAAAATACCGCCTCGTGTCGGTGAGTTTGGCTTAAACCCAAAGTATAATTTTGAAACCTTTGTGGTTGGTGGCGGTTCAGAGCTGGCTTTTGCCGCAGCCCAGGCTGTGGTAAATAAACCCGGTGAAGCCTATAACCCACTATTTATTTATGGCGGCGTAGGGCTTGGCAAAACCCACTTGGTCCAGGCTATTGGCAACCACTTGTTAAAGGCCAGACCCAACATTAGCATCATGTATGCCAGCGCCGAGAAATTTTCCAATGATTATATTGCCTCGGTTAGAGATGGTAATGCCAAAAACTTTCAAAATCGCTATCGCAATATTGATGTGCTTTTAATTGATGATATCCAATTTATCTCGGGCAAAGACAAAACCCAAGAATCTTTTTTCCACACCTTCAACGAACTCCACCAGCAAAACAAGCAAGTAGTAATGACCTCTGACCGCCCGCCAAAAGCTATCCCGGCCCTGGAAGACCGCTTAAAATCCCGTTTTGAATGGGGTATGATTGTGGATGTGGCTCCACCAGACCTGGAAACCAGAATCGCGATTTTGCAAAAAAAATGTGTAGAGAAGAATTTTCCGCTTAACCAAGAAATTTTACAGCTGGTTGCTACCACTATTTTCCGCAATATCCGCGAACTAGAGGGGGCTTTAAACAAAATTATCGCCCTACATCAGCTCAAAAACATGGAACCAACTGTGGAATCGGTAAAATCTCTCCTAGCTAACTCCGAGGTCAGGACTACCTACAAATCCATCACCCCCCAACAAATTATTGAAGCTGCCAGCGAATTCTTTACCATCAACATTGCTGACTTACTTGGCCAAAGCCGAGAAAAAAAATTCTCCTATCCACGCCAAATTATCATGCATCTCATGCGTAAAGAGCTGAACATGTCGTATCCGGCAATTGGCAACGAACTCGGTGGCCGCGACCACACCACCGCCATGCATGCCGACAACAAAATTAGCAATGATATTGAACGAGACAACAAATTAAAACAAGAGATTGAACTGATTAAACAAAAATTGTATATCAATATTACCTAGCAAATATAAAAATACCTGAGCATAAGTTGTGGATAAGGGAGGTAAAAACAACACTTCTTACACACTCTTTATTAACACTACCAAACACTTATAAACAGATAAAATAAATTCCGAAAAATCCGCCCACACTTTATTAGTCCAGTCCGCACAATTTACCAACAGCTATAATTAAGAAAGGTTTGCTAGATATAACGCTTTTTCCGACTTATCCACCCTTATCCACCGCATTATAGTAACGATTGTAATTTATTTATAAATAAATCGATATACAATAATAGACAATAAAAATTTACCCACGGTTTTTAATAAAATTTTATAGGGGCTAAAGCCGCATATATACTCGTTCGCTCATATAAAGTTAAAAACATTTAACTTTATATTCACTCATTTCGCATATGAAATTCTTTTGCACAAAGGAGAACTTGTCAAAAGCTTTGGCGCTGGTAATTGGGGTGGCCGGTAAAAATATTAACCTGCCAATACTTGGCAATGTCCTTATCAAGGCGACTGAACAAAAAGTAGAATTTATGGCCACTAATTTAGAGTTGGCTATAACTTCCAATCTACGAGCCAAGGTAGAAGTTCCGGGTGTGTTTACGGTACCGGCCAGAACCCTCAATGACTTTGTGAATTTATTATCTGAAGAAAAAGTTGAGTTAACCCTAAAAGATAACGAGTTAGAGGTGGTGTGTGGGAGGTCTTCAACCAAGATAAAAGGCGCGCCAGCCGATGAGTTCCCGGTTGTGCCGGTGGTAGGCGAAGGAAAGGGTTATTTAATAGAGGTAGAGGCCCTTAAGAGCGGTTTAGGACAGGTTTTTCAGGCGGCGTCAAAGAATGAAATTAGGCCAGAGCTCGCCGGTGTTTTGTTTAATTTCAATGATCAACCAGGGGTGCTTACTTTGGCCGCAACTGACAGTTATAGGTTGGCAGAAAAGAAGGTAAAAGTGCTGCAAGGAGAAGATAAGGCACGGATAATTATTCCAGCTCGCACGGCGCAGGAAATGAACCACATTTTAATAATTTCCCTATCCAAAGGAGCAGAAAGCGAAAAAAACATCCGACTGCTGGTAACCGAAAATCAAATAGTTTTGCGCTGCAATGATGTGGAACTCGTGTCTCGCCTGGTAGACGGCCAATATCCGGATTATACCCAGATTATTCCAACCAGCTTTAAAACCGAGGCGGACTTCTCTACAAACCAGATAACCAAGGAAATAAAGGCTGCTAGTTTGTTCACCACAACTGGTGTAAATGCTGTAAGTTTTGAGTTTGACCCCACAGCCGGGGTTATTCATTTGTCTTCGGTTTCCACCCAGACCGGTGAGTACAAATCCGAAGTTTCGGCAGATGTTAAGGGTGAAAAGAATAATACGCTTTTGAACCACCGGTATATTTTAGACGGTCTTTCAAATATCAACACCGAGAACGCGGTGTTAAAGGTAATAAATGCGGACAGCCCGTGCGTGCTTGCGCCAAAGGGCGATCAAAGCTTTGTTTATATTGTGATGCCTATAAGACAATAAAAATTCAAATAAAAAATATCCGACGTAACGTCGAATATTTTTTATTTATTCTATATTCACCTGTAAAGTCTTCTCAACCGTATTACCAAAATTATCCAATAGTACTGCCTTGAGCGAATGTTCTCCAGCGCCCGGACTATTTTTCCAGGTAAATGTGAGCATGTTGTTAAACAATTTATCTTCTTGATGGTTAAAGTTATAAATCAACCTCTGGCTGCCGCCGTTTGAAGACAGATAAATATCAATTTTTTTCATATCATCCCATCTAAACGGTACGATATTAAACACGCGTGGATAATCATCTGGCCGTAAGGTAAGCGGGCCAGAATCAAACCACTCAAAGTTTGGCGGATCAAAATCCGCCTGCATCGCAAAAGTAATGCTCTTTTGTGAACTGTGTCCCGCGTCATCAACAGCTACGGCGCTTAGGGTGTGCGGACCTTTTGAAAGTTTTTGCGCGTAGTAATTTAAAGTAAATGGGAATTCCGTAGCTGTGCCAATCGGTTGGTTATCTATTTGATAGATTATTTTGCTAACCCCGCCCGGAGCCGTGGCGCGCGTTTCAATATTCATTTCTCTGGAAGTAAGCACCACGCCTTCAACCGGAGAAATAAATTCTATCTTTGGAGCCAGTTCAGCCGCAAGTTCGCTGTCATATTCGGTTGGCGGTTCTAGGAAAGTTACATTTTCGCTGGATTGTAGCTTTACCACCCAAACTTGTAATGCTTGCTCCCAATTTAAATATTGCGGATCATCGGCCGGAAATGGCGGCGCAGGTCCGCGCGGATCTTCTCTATCTACATAATGAAGAATATCGTGTGGAGGCAGATAAGTGCGTTCTGTAATTAAATTTTCTGGAGTGGAGCTGGAAGCAATTTTACCGGTTTCAGAATTAATTTTTAAGGTAATACCGTTGTTGCCGCCGCGCAGTACGGGTTTCTGCGCGTCATTTGGTGGTGGGGCCGGGAAATATTCTACAGGAGTTCCTTTTACCGCTTCCTTCATGAACTTATTCCAAATCGTACCGGCCAAGGCATTGCCGCCGGCTTTCATTGAAGTTGGTACGGTATTGCCTACCCAAACACCCGCAACTATTGATGGGGTATTTTGTCCTTCATTTTCCTCCGGTTTCCATTCATACAATACTTCTCCAGTCGGGTCTGTAACTTTCAAAATACTAACCGGTTTATTATATACGCCGTTATTTGCCAGTGTGGCATAACCATTGGTATGTTCCAGCAAATTTACCTCACCACCGCCAAGCACAAGACTTAAGCCATAGTCACCGGTAAAGGTGGTGTAGCCAAACCGTTTGGCAAAATCTATCGTGTTTTTTGTGCCAACCAAATACATAGTCTTTACTGCTGGAATATTTAATGATCCTTGCAAGGCTCGGCGGATTGTAACTAGCCCATGTTCTTTGCCGTCAAAATTTTTGGGCGTATAGTTTGCGCCCGCACGCGCATCAAAATTAGTGGTGACATCATATAGCACAGTATCTGGTGTATAACCTTTTTCAAAAGCCAACGTATAGACAAATGGTTTAAACGAAGAACCAGGCTGGCGTTTCCCCAAAGTGGCCACGTCAAACTGGCCATTAATTTCATCATTGTTATAATCGCGTGAACCGACCAGGGTTAGGATTTGGCCGGTTTTTGGATCAATGGCCACTAGCGCGGCGTTATTGGCATTGGCGGTTTTGGCATTTTTATCTCCCAGTTCTTTTACAATTGCTTCCGCGGCTTTTTGTTTATCATAATCTAATGAGGTGATAATTTTTAATCCGCCCCCATCTACAGTTTTTTCACCAAATTCTTCGGCCAAAAGTTGTTTTACATATAATACGAAATGCGGCGCTTCCATTGGTCCGCCAGATTTGAAAATTCGCAGCGCCACTCCTTGCGCTTCTTTTTTTTGTTCCTCGGTTATCATTCCTTGGTCATACATGAGCGCGAGTACCACATCTCGTCTATCTCGCAGCGCGTCTAAATTTTTTAAGAAACGACTAGGAGACGGCAAAATGGCCGCCAGCGTAGCTGCTTCGGCCAGGGTTAAGTCTTTAGCGCTTTTTTGAAAATATGATTGACTGGCAGACTCAATACCATAATTGGTAGAGCCGTATGGAATCTCATTTAAATACAGTTTTAAAATTTCATCCTTGGTATATTTTTTTTCCAGACGCACCGCCAGAATTGCTTCCTTTATTTTTCTAAAATAACCCCAGATGCCGCGGCGTTCATCTCCGACAATAGTATTTTTAATTACTTGTTGAGTAATAGTGGAAGCGCCGCCTGAACCGCTTTTACGGCCGATTAGGTTGTTGAATCCAGCTCTAATGATACTGACCACACGTACGCCGCTATGTTCATAGAAGTGTTTATCTTCAATGGCCACGGTAGCTTGTTTGGCATAATCCGAAATCTGATCCAGGTTAACCAGGGTACGTTTTTGGTTGTGGTAGACCTCATACAGCAGATGTTCGCCCGTACGATCGTAGATTTTGGTGCTTTGCGATACGCGACGATCGTTTAATTTGTTTGGGTCTGGGAGGTCGCGACTAATGATTGCTATGGTAATCGTGCCAATAATAAAAGAAGCGCAAAAAATAGCGGCCGCGGCCAGACCAGCAGTTTTAAGGAGTTTTTTTCTTTTTTCCGGAGATGACCAGGGTTCACTGCCGGGAATATGGCCATATTGCCGTCTTTGGTTAAGTTGAGGGATGGGCATATTTGTTGACTCAGAAACGATATTATTAGCACAGCCAGTTGGTTTTGTAAATGTAGGCAAGTTCACGCAGAGCTTTTGATATTTTATATCATTTTTTTGTTTTTTACCACCCGGCAAAATGACAGGCGGAAGGGTTGACAAAAATGGCAATTTGTGATATATTATGCCGTTAACAAAGCAGGGGTACCTTAAGGGTATCTTTTAATTTTAACAAATATGCGCTTAGTTAAGAGAAATTTGACCGTTAAAGGCTTAGAAATAGCCCTGCATACAGTGGTAGGAATCGCTTTAATTAGCCAAATTACCTTGCCAATGACTGCGAAAGCCCTAATGGGCCAAGAAATGGCTAATTCTACACAAAAAATAGCTTTAGAGGTGGCAAAACCAGCCACTAAACCGCAAGATAGCATAAAATTGGCTATCGCGGATAAAGAAGAACGGGAAGAAAAGCCGGATAGAGTAATGAATGCGGTAATTACTGCTTATACCAGTACCCCAGATCAAACCGATGACAGCCCATTTATTGCGGCTTCCGGTAAAAGGGTGCATGACGGTATGATTGCGGCCAATGGCTTGCCATTTGGTACCAGAATCAAGATCCCGGCTTTATATGGAGATAAGATCTTCTATGTAGAAGACCGCATGAATTCCAGATACGGCCTGGGTCGTATGGATATCTGGTTGGATACTACCAGAGCCGAAGCCAGAAAGTTTGGTGTTAAGCGAGTAGAGGTAGAAATCTTTTACCCGGAAAAGAAAGCTCTTACTAGAGCTAGATAAGCACTCAAAAAAACAAAAAGGCCCTTTAATTGGGGCCTTTTTGTTTTTGGTTGTCATGCTGAACAGGTTTTCAGCATCTCGTCAATATAATTAGATCCTGAAACAAGTTCAGGATGACAAACTATTTCTCTACGATCTCTACCGATAAAATTTTTACCGGGTTAACTGGTTTTGACATAGCCCCATCCGCGCCAAGCGTAGTTTCGGCTTCAGCAATTTTATCAACCGCATCTAGTCCGGCAGTGACTCGGCCGAAGATCACATAGTTTGGCGGCAAAGGATATTCTTGGTGCATGATGAAAAATTGACTGCCATTGGTGTTGGCTCCGGAATTGGCCATGGCAATTGTGCCGCGCAAGTATTCTCCGGTAAATGGTTCATCGTCAAACTTGTATCCTGGGCCGCCGCTGCCAGTGCCGGTCGGGTCGCCGCCTTGGATCATAAACCCTTTTATCACACGATGAAAAATCACATTTTCATAAAAACCCTTTTTAGATAAGAAAACAAAATTGTTTACCGTAATTGGCGTGGCGGCCGCGTTTAGAGAAATTTCTATGTCTCCAGCCGTAGTTTTCATTTTGGCTGTGTAGGTTTTATTTTTGTCTACTATCATAATTGGTGTTTTGTATTGCGATAAGTCTAAGGGCTTATCTGAATTAGGTTTGTTATTTTCCTGCTCTTCAACAATCATTTCTGTGGTGGTTGTTCCAGGCACCGGCATTGTATTGGTTATCTCTGGTTGGGAGTTCTCTACTTCAGTTATAGGTGTTGATGTTGTTTTGACGCAACCAGCGCCAGCTAGTACAACTATTGATAAAAGTACGGCGAGAAAAGAAACTTTTTGCATAGCAAAAAAATTAATTTTAAGTGTTAGAATTGTAACAGAACTATAAATTATAGACAAGTTTTTATTAAATTCCTTTTATTTTTTTCCATGCATTTACAAACTCTCCTGATTCTGCAAGTTCTTGCAACTTTTCCCACTGTATAATGAATTCGCGGGAATTTTGAGGATTTGTCTCTAAAGCCAAATGCTCATATAATTTTTTTAGGCCCGGGCTACCTCCGCGAAAAATTATATTTATAGGCCTAGGGATTTTACCAGTTTTTAACATGGTTAATAAATCTTGGCGTTCATAAATTTTTCCCGATTCCTGAGTCATTATTTTATTGTAAGCTTTAATTGTTTCTCCCCAACTTTCCATTCTTTTTAACTTTTCATCCAGCTCTACATTTTTATTTTCAGTGACAAACATGTGCATGATAGCATTATCGGTTGAATTATCTACGCCCCAAAAATCCAACATGATTTTATTCATTTCTAGGTATAAATCGTCTTTAGTTAAGTTTGCTGTTAATTTTTTTTGACCCCCCTCTATATCTAAATTAACAACAAAATGTTCTTGTATTTTTTCTTTTTCAGGATAAAATGGCATTTCTTTTTTCATATTTATTCTATTTTAGCACGGAACTGTAATGCTTCGGCGACGTGACTTAATTCAATATTATCACTCTTGCCTAAATCGGCAATAGTGCGAGAAAGTTTTAAGATGCGGTTATAGGCTCGGGCGGACAAATGCATCTGGGTTACAGCCGCGCGCAACAGGTCTGCAGATTCGTCATTTAGTTTACAAAACTCTCTTATCTCGGCATTGCGCATTTCGCTATTGGCGTGAATGTTACAATTTTTAAATCTTTTTGTTTGAATATTTCTAGCATCTTCCACTCGTTCGCGAATACTTTTTGATGACTCGGCCAACGTTTCGGAAGATAATTTTTCAAACTGCACCCTCGGCACTTCTACATGCAAATCAATACGGTCTAGCAGCGGCCCGCTGATTCTTTTTTGATACCGAATAATTTGGCTTGGCCCGCAGACACATTGTCTGTCGGGGTCGCTGCTAAGTCCGCAGGGACAAGGGTTTTGGCTGGCGACCAAAATAAATCTTGCCGGAAATTTTAAGACGCTTTGAATTCTAGAAATTGTAATCACTCCATCTTCCAAAGGTTGGCGAAGGCTTTCTAAAACCGAACGGGGAAATTCCGGAAATTCATCAAGGAATAATACGCCACGATGAGCCAAGGAAATTTCTCCGGGTCGCGGATATTTGCCACCGCCAACCAGCGATACTCCCGAAGCTGTATGATGCGGCGAACGGAACGGGCGTTCTTTGATAAAGCCGTTTTGGAGCAGTCCGGCTACTGAATATATTTTAGTAACTTCCAAAGCTTCTTCAGCCGTAAGTTTTGGCAGGATTGACGAGAAGCTTCGGGCCAGCAAGGTTTTGCCCGATCCAGGCGGCCCGCTCATCAAAATATTATGCGCCCCACTGGCCGCAATTTCCAGCGCTCGCTTTACAAATTCTTGGCCTTTAATCATAGCCATATCCAGCTCATATTGCGGTTCGCCAGATTTATTCCAATCATGCGTACGAACAAAAGGCAAGATAATTTCTGGTCCCAGCAAATGCTCCACTAGCTGTTTTAGATTTTTTACCGGATAAATGTCTATGCCCTCAACTAAACCCGCTTCGGGCGCATCTGGTTCTGGCACAAATATTCTTTTTAATCCTATTTTTTTGGCAAAAATTGTAATGGGCAAAATACCATTGGTATGCCGCAGGCTGCCGTCTAGCGCCAGTTCCCCCACAAGCAGCGCATCGTCCAAATCTATATCTAAGTCATTGCTGATAATAATCACGCCCAGAGCCATTGGCAAATCATAAGCCGGGCCTTCTTTGTGCAGATCAGCCGGAGCCAAATTTACCAAAATACGAAAATTAAAGGGATAATTAAATCCGGAATTTTTTAGAGCTGAATGAATGCGATCTTTGGCTTCGTGAATGGACGTATCGGGCAGACCCACAATATTAAAAGCGCTTTGGCCCTTGTTGATATCAACTTCCACATCCACCGGCAAACAATCCAAACCTACGGCCGCGGCCGAGTTTAGTTTAAGGAACATAAATTAAAATTTAAAAACGCCGCCTAAGAAGGTAAGCCCGTTTAAGATTTTGATTTTAATAAGTGTATCATAAATAAAGCCAGTCCAGAAACAATCATAATGTCGGCTAAATTTATAAGCGCTGTGCCTAAGAGAATATAATCAATGACGTAAGAATATTTAATCCTGTCTATAAAATTAGATAGGGCACCGCATAGAACAAGTGACCAGGCGAATATTAATTTTAAATTTGGATTTGATTTATTGTATTCTATCAGAAAGAGATAGATAATTAATAAAATTATAGGTATGGTAATGAAGATTGTTACGGCAACAGGAACAGGAAAACTGAAGGCGACCCCTTTGTTAGCAAAAGGCTGCCAGCCAAAATAACGATTAACCAAGCCGGGCTCTGTCCAATTATAAATTGTTTCCCACTTTAAAACCCGATCAAGTAACAAAAAAAGCCCGCTCATTGTAATAATGCGGACTTTTTTAAGATTCATAAGAATATTGAGACCGGGAAAATTATACTTCCTGCGTAATGGTCTTTTTGCAGCTCATACAGGAGCTGGAAGTTGGTCGGGCCAAGAGACGCTTTTCTTCAATAGGTTTTTGGCAGTATTTGCAGATGCCGTATTGTCCTTTTTTAAGTCTGTCTAGGGCTTGAGTGGCATCGCGCAAGGATTTTTCCAGATTTTCTTCCAAAGATAGATTTACAACATAGTCCGCTACTTCCGCGGCATTTTCATCTTCTTTATCTCCGTAATCAGGGAAAGCGGTATCAAAATCGTCTTGGTCAGATTTTTTCTTAGAGAATTTAGACAATTCTTTTTCCAATTTCGCTTTCTCTTCCAAAAGACTGGCCTCTATTTTTTTAAGCACGTCTGCGGAAAATTGTGATTTAGTTTTAGGCATATTAGCTCTACTAAAATATTATATAGTATATTTTGTAAAAAAGAAAGCAGTCGGGACGACTGTTTGAGCTTTCTTTACAACCCTATCTTAACAACCAGGTTTGGTTTTGTCAATGGACAGGTCATTAACAAGAGAAGTATAAAATTTTGGCTAAAACAAGCCATAAATATAAAATCATATTTATATATTTACAGTTCATTCGGAAAAGTTTGCAAGCATCCTTTTCTCTCATTTCACTGCAAATATTAAAAAAGGCGATCACCCTCTATGTCAATGTTAATTGGTACAGAGGCGGATCGCCTTTACGTTGATACTACTAAGGGGAGTTACTTTCCCCCTTACGGGGAACTTGTAAGCTACCTGCCTTGGCTAGTATTAAAATTGACCTCAACCGCTTGGGGGCAGAGCCCCGGTGTCGCAGGGACCCGAAGGTATGCGGCTAATTAGAGTTACCCGTGAAGAAGTTGGGCGTGCCATTGCTTCGCTACTTTGTGTTTGTGTAGCTAACAGTTGTTCGCCCGCTTTCTTTGTTTACAGTTTGAGTGTCATTATGTGCTTAAAAGCACATTTGTGAGTTGTAGAATGAACTACATAAGTAATGATATCATATTTTTACGTTTTTGTCAAACGTTTGTATACACTAGTATACACAAATACAATTTTGGCTAATAATAAACAAATTTTTATTTTTTATCCCCATAACATGGGGAGTTATACCCAGAGTTATCCACAGTTGTATACACTAGTATATACAAATTTTTAATATAACTGTGTAAATTTATGTGGATAACACTGTTTATCCTTGACAATTTATATCCAGTGCTATATATCTGTTATTATTAAAGGCAACGCTTACATTTCTGCATGGTGCGGAAATGGAGGTTGTACAAAGGTAGGGGAAAATGCAAAATTCAAGCGTTGCCAGCGTTCTTTCTCCTGTTACTTCCACCGTATTGGTAGTACCACAGGGGTTGTTTGTCGTTGAAGATCACTTTAAGACCAGCTTAGAAGCGCAGCCAGAGATTCCGTTTGCCTGGGTTGAGCACATGTTTCGCCAATGTTTTAACCCGGAAGACAGAGTTACTGATGAGTATGTGGCTATGGGGTATTCTGAGCTGAAGAAGCCTTGCAGCGATGGAATGATCCTTGATATTTTGGGGGGCGTAAAAAGGGTTTTGAGTAGGCCGGCACAGATTTACGCCCTTCTTGTGCAAAAGAAACGTCGTGGAGATGCTGGTTTGATAAGCGCGGAAGGAACCAGTACTTTCTATGTTCGTGACAGGCGCAAGAAAGTATGGACGGTGAATATTTGTTGGCACGGCGGCAGGGGTTGGATGGTGTCTATGAGCGATGTGAAAAATCCGCACCTGTGGAATCCGGGACGGCGAGTATTTTTTCCGCAGTCGCTCATTTCGGTGTTGGGGGGAGGTATAGTGGCGTATGGTCGTTAGAATCCTTGCGGGGAATCTGGCGACCTTGTTTTGTTTTTGGCCGGTATTTATAAAAGATTATGAGTTATATTGAAACTTTGCTATAATATTTCTATATTGATTGTTTTTATTTTATCTTCAAGTAGACAAATACTAGTTTATGTCCAAATCTAGCGGGCCGGATAAATATTTAGCCTTTCCTTTAGAAAAAATCAGGGGAATTTTACCGGAATTAAAAGAGGCAGATATAGTTTTTGTTCATCATCACCGCAGTTTTATCAGATACCTGCTGCGAAAAATTATGCATAGCTACTGGGATCACGTGGCGCTCGTTTTATTTACCAAAGATGTTGGAAAAGGACAGTATTATAATCAAATTATTGAAGCGTCATATCCGCGCGGAATTGAAATTCATAAGCTGGAGAAATATTTGCGCGATCCAAGCAAATACGATATTGGCATTAAACGCCTGCCAAACCTTGACGCGTCTACCCGCAGAAGAATTACAGCGTTTATGCTTATGAATGTGGACGCGCCATACTATAAAGCCTCGCTCGTAGGCATGATCTTGGCCGCTTTTTCCAAAAAATTTAGTCTAACTTTTTTGGCTCAACAGCGATTTTGCAGCAGCGGATTTGTGCAAAAATCTTTTTATGAGGCTTCCAACTGGGATGAACGGGAAAAATTTATTTTTAAAAAAGACCATTTATCGCCAATGGAGCTTGAGGATCTAACCACGCCGGCCGATATTGCGACCAGCGAAAATACGGAATGGGTATATAATGAAAAATTATGAGGAAGAAAGAAATAAGACAATTAAGACAAGAAGCCTTTGCCAAAATAGAACCACAATTACAAGTGGCTGATATTATTTTGTCCAGAGAAAAAAATTGGCTTTCCAGAGCAATCCGTGAAGCGACCGGCAGTTATTGGAGCCATGTGTCAATCGTATTTGCCATACCGGATAAACATTTTAATAATACGCTGCTTATCAGCGCCGAACGTACCGGTATTGAAATTCACCGCATTCAAAAATATACCAAAGATTTTGATTATTATGATCTGGGGGTAAAAAGAATCCCCGGACTTTCAGAAAAAACCCGGGAAATGGTACTGTCTTACGTGCTAAATAACGTAGACTTGCCCTACGATTATGGGCGGTTATTCGGATTATTTATAGACTATCTTGGCAATAGATTTCTGGGAAAGAAAATTATTAACCCCGTATGTAACGAGAATGCGTTTATTTGCAGCGCGTTTATTCAAAAAGCATTCTATAATGTCTTGCCGGATAATAAAAAAGATTCGGTGGTATTTAGGGATAGGAAAATAAGCAAATTCTTTTTAGAAGAAGTAACGCCTGCCGATATCGCGCGGAGCAAAAAATGCGACTGGCTATATAATCCGCATGGTTAGGCAGGAGCTACTTTATTAAATTTTTATTTGTGATAGTGTATACTGAAAATTATTTAATTTTCAGCTATGAGATGGAGAAAACATTTATCAATTTGTGTGATACTGCTGGGCAGTTTTTTTATTTTCGGACAAAGTGAGAGAAGTGAAAATGAATTTTCACTTCCGAGCGTGTCTAGAAAATACCTTAGTATTTTTAACAATTATGTTTTTGCGGCCAATTCAGATATTGTAATTACGGAAATCGGGGCCTATGAACCCAGTGGCCATGAGTGGATAGAAATTTGGAACAAAGGCGCTGAGCCTTTGGATATAACGGGTTGGAAATTTTGGGAATTTAATAATGGCAACAGTGGCGGAAACGGAATAAATCACGCCATTAATGCCACGGGTACGGATGCTGTCCTAGCTCCGGATGAGTATGCGGTAATTGTAGATAATGCCATAAACTTTATTTTTGATTATCCTTTTTTTACAGGCTCTATATTTGACTCTTCGTTTTCTTTGGTTGAGTACGGAGAAGAAATAGGCATAAAAGATGGCGAAGGGAATTTTGTGGAACAGTTTACTTATATACCCGCCCCTAATTTTTCTTTGCAACGACGTGATCCATTTTTGATGGATTATACGAGCGCTAATTGGCAGCAGCACAGCGCGAGTAATACGATAGGCAGTTTAAACTTTTTTGCATCCACCTCTTCGCCCGAACAAACGGTTTCCACCACTCCGCCGATTACGACAAGCACATCAAGTGCTTCTGGGACTGTTTCGGAGCAAATCGTTTCTTCCGGCGGCACAGGTTCACAGGCCGTGGAACCTGTACCGCAAAATTTAACATCTTTAAAAATAAATGAATTCGTGGCAGATCCGGAAACTGAAAATGAATGGGTGGAATTATATAATACGGCACAAATGTCTATAGATATTGCGGGCACCATGCTTTGCGACAATCGCAATACAACTTCTACCTGTAAAAAATTAACCGGCTCGGTTGGGCCAAACAGCTGGTTGCTGGTGGATCTGCAAACCAGAAGTTTTTTAAATAATGCCGGCGATAGCGCTATACTTAAAGATAGTGCGGGCAGTATTATAGACAGAATAGATTATGAAGATGAGCTGGTGCCGGATGAGGGACAGTCGCTGGCGAGAAAAATAGACGGTGTTGATACGGATAGTGATAGCGATTGGGTAATAACTAACATGCTAACTCCCGGGGCGGCTAATATTGCTATGCAGGATCAAGCGGCAGCAAATGAAAATACCAGTAGTCAAAAAACGGCTTCCACCACAGCCAAAACCACGATTAAGAAAATACCATCGGTATTTGTTTGGAATATTAATTTTTCTTCCAGCGCGGACATAAATGAAATGGTAACCTTAAACGCTGAAGGTATAGCCGATCCGCGCGGCGGATCTTTAAGTTTTCTTTGGACGCTAGAAAATGGTCAAAAAATAGTTGGGCCGGAAATAAAAATAAGTTTTGTCACTTCCGGCGCGCACAGGGTTGGTTTATTTGTAACCAGTACCAGCGGCTATGGCGAAGAGAAAAAAATAGAAATTACGGTCGGCACAGGACTCAGCCAACATGCGGATATTATTATTTCAGAAATTTTGCCCAATCCGGATGGTGATGATAACAGGGAATTTATAGAACTCAAAAATAATGCTGCGGGGCCAGTGAATTTGTTTGGCTGGTTTTTGCGTGTTGGAGAAAAAGAGTATGCTTTTCTCGAAAATACTTTTATAGCCCCGGGAAATTTTCTGGTTTTCTACAAGGCCGTAACAAAATTTAGTCTGGTTAATACCACGGGTAAAGTAGAATTGTTAAATAAAGATAAGGCGGTCGTTGATTTGGTAAAGTATGAAGAACCGGTGTCAGGCAAAAGTTACGCGTTAACTGGCGGAGAATGGCGCTGGGTAGACCCAAGTCCGGGAACCGAGCTGGTGCAAATAGCTGGTGTGGTCGCTGGAGAAAAAATTATACATAGCGGCAAAACCATAGTTGCTAAAAAATCTGCCGTTAAATTTGCTGGCCCTTTGGTAACCACAATTGCCGGTGTGCGAGAAGCCGAAAAAGGCCAGCCTGCCAAATTGCAGGGAATAGTATCGGTTTTGCCAAACGTGTTTGGCAGCCAGTATTTTTATATAAATGATGGCACCGGCGGCGCTCAAATTTATCAAAACAAAAAAGATTTTCCGCCCCTGGGCGTGGGTGATATGGTAGAAATTGTTGGCATAGTTTCGGAAGCAAACGGCATTAAGCGCGTAAATGTGAGAAGCAGTGAAGCTATAGATATTTTGTCCTTAAATAATAAACTAGACCCTATACTAGTAAATCCGGAAGAAATAGATGATAGTGTCGCGGGGGCGCTCGTACAGGTGGAGGGTGAAATTACGGAAATCAAATCCACATTTATGTATGTGGATAATGGCGCTGGCGAGATAAAAGTTTATTTTAAAAAAAATGCAAAGATTAATAAACAGCAATTTAAAGAAGGGGAACATGTGCGGGTAATCGGTATTTTGGAAAAAGTTCAAGATGAATGGCAGGTTTGGCCAAGATCATCCCAGGATTTGGAAAGTCTGGGTGCCGGAGAGGTATTGGGAGAGAAAATTGAAGATCAGAATTTAAATAATGCACCTAATAGATATTTAATAGTAACTTCTGTTGGTATTGTCGGTCTATTCTTGGCCCTACTCGTCAAAACTAAAGGGGTGGCGCTAGTGGGGTGGTTGAAGAAAAAAGATAAGTAAAATCTTGATTATTGCCTTCCAGTGTGTTAATCTAAGGGAAATTTTGGAAGGGTGGCCGAGCGGTTTAAGGCAACAGTCTTGAAAACTGTCGCCCATGAAAGTGGGCCGTGGGTTCGAATCCCACCCCTTCCGCCAATTTTCAAATTCATCATTTAGGCGTAAAATTATTGATATAGTTATACTATGGAAATTTTATACATCGCCTTATTAACACTCGTTGCCGCAACGGTCGGCACAATCACAGGGTTTGGTACTTCCACCCTTATGATTCCGATACTGGTTATGTTTTTTCCGCCAGCGGAAGCCATATTTTTGGTTTCAATTATCCATTGGTTTGGCAGTTTATGGAAAGCTGTTCTGTTTCGTTCTGGTTTTAACCTACATTTACTCCTGCTTTTTGGCGCGGTTGGTTTGGTGGCCAGTTATTTTGGCGCATATATTTCACTGGGATCAAATGAACAAGTTTTACTGCGCCTACTCGGAGTATTTCTCGCGGTCTACGCGCTATTTCTAATATTCCAATCCAAATTTAAAATCCCAGCGAATAATTTAACCGCCGTATCGGGCGGAGCCTTGTCAGGGTTTTTTGCAGGTATGTTTGGCATTGGCGGAGCGATTCGCGGCGCGTTTTTGGCCGCTTTTGATTTACCCAAGTTGGTATATATAGCCACGGCCGGAGCGATTGGCCTGCTGGTAGATTCAACTCGTATCATTACTTATTTTGTTGGTGGAGCCACCTTGCCAAAAGAATTGTGGTATGGCCTACTTGTTTTTATTCCAGTTTCTTTTTTGGGAGCGCAGATTGCGAAAAAAATTATAGATAAAATTCCTCAAAATAAATTTCGGGTAATAGTGGCTTTATTTCTCTTGGCAGCCGGCATCCGGTTGATTATATAGCTCTAATTTGATACAGTATCACACACGCAGTACTAATTTTAAGATAAAAATAATTTTATGTTAAAAGTAAGCACCTATCTTAATTTCGTTCGCAATACCGAGGAAGCATTTAATTTCTATAAATCCGTTTTTGGCGGAGAGTTTGAAGGCGGCATTAACAGATTTTCTCAAGTACCTCCACAACCAGGCATGCCACCACTGGCCGAAGAAGATAAAAATTTGGTAATGCATATATCTTTGCCAATTTTGGGCGGCCATATGCTTATGGGCACAGATGCACCGGAGTCCATGGGTTTTAAGGTGGTGCAGGGCAATAATGTTCATATCAGCTTGCATCCGGATACACGCGAAGAAACGGATCGATTATTCAAGGATTTGTCCGAGGGTGGTAAGGTAACTATGGAATTGCAAGATATGTTCTGGGGCGATTATTATGGTTCTTGCACAGATAAATTCGGTATTCAGTGGATGATGAATTGTTCAAGTAAAAAATAATTCTTCCTTATTTGTTCTAGTATTTTATCTCAACTAAAAAACCCTCCGACGTTATGTCGGAGGGTTTTTTAAATATTTTTTTATACATCCGAGCTCACACAATGTAACAAATAGTTATTAGATTGTGTGAGCGGCTCGGATGTAGGGTTTGAGCTCTCAGTTGCGTCGGTGCGTCCGAGCCGCTCAGGTGATCTGGCCTTGCCGGCCTGATCAGTAACAGTAGTTGTCTAGACGCTTCGGCGCCCCTTGTGCATGAGCCGTTCGTTGCGGTGATTCCTCAGGCCGAGCAGCTCCTTGATGTTGAGGTAGCAGTTGATGGAGCCGTTGTTGTCGACGACCTGCCCGATGCAGAACGCGCTCACGACCTGGATCTCCGTCAGATCCGGATCCTCACCATCGTCCTTGACCAGGTAGAGAATCCCGGGGCGGTCTTCGGGGTGTGCTGCCAGCAGCCGCGACCGGCGGGATTCGCCGAGGGCGAAGACCTGCAGTCCCCGGGGCGTCGTGCCCGGGTAGACGTAGCTGGCGTAGTCCTGATCCATCAGGAACTGGACCATGGCCTCGAACCGTTCCTTCCAGGTGCCCGGCAGTTCGAGCCCGCCGGTCGGGTCTGAGCTTTCGATCTCGTAGCCGAGGTGCGTGATGATTCGCGTCATTGTCGTTTCTTTCCCCCAATCCAATGTCAGTCACATTACCGCTGGGCATCATTGCTTGGCGGCAAGCGAAAGTTAATTGGACCGATCAAAGCGCCGGCTTTCTTTCCAGATTATTTATTTAAAATAAGCTAAAAAGAAAGCCTGGACTTTTCTTTCACGAAGAATTAGTATGTCATAAAAAGGTTATTTTGTCAATGCAAGCAGCAATACCCAGGTTGCATCAGTTAGATAAAAACTAGGCCTGGAAAAGGTAGAGCTTTTTTGCTTAAATAATGCTATGATTTCGCATATGAATATACAGATTTTTAAAAAAATGATTTGGATATATTTTAAAAAAAATAAAAGAGATTTGCCATGGCGTAAAACGCGCGATCCGTATAAAATTTTGGTTTCCGAAATTATGTTACAACAGACACAAAGTTATCGCGTGGAATCAAAATATAAATCATTTTTAAAAAAATTTCCAACCGCAGAAGCACTAGCCAAAGCCAAACTGCATAATGTATTGCAAGAGTGGCAGGGTTTAGGTTACAACCGCCGGGCTTTGTATTTAAAAAAGTGTACCGAAATAATCGTAAAAGACTACAATGGCAAATTTCCTAAAGACCTAAATACTTTAATTTCTCTGCCTGGCATTGGCCGGGCTACAGCCGGAGATATCATGGCTTTTGCTTGGAATATCCCATCTGTATTTATTGAAACAAATATCCGTTCGGTATTTATACATTTCTTTTTTAATGATAAAGAACAGGTAAGCGACAAAGATATATTGCCTTTGGTAGAAGCGACGCTGGATAAGAAGAACCCGCGCCAGTGGTACTGGGCCCTGTTTGATTATGGTGTATTGCTCAAAAAGACAGTAAACCCAAATCGCAAAAGCGTTCACTATGCCAAACAGTCAAAATTTATCGGTTCATTTCGTCAAAAAAGAGCGTTAGTGCTGCGGACGCTCTTAGAAAAGCCAAGAACAAAAAAAGAAATTGAAAAAATCCTGCACTATGATAGTATTACCGCTAGCAGGATTCTTTCCGGTTTGGAAAAAGAAGGGTTTGTAAAAAGTGTAAAATCTACATTTCAAATCTCAAGGTAATATTTGTATATTACTTTTATAATTTATTGTGTATGACATTTTCAAAACTATTACTTTATATTGGCGGCGCGGTTATCGGTTTTTGTCTTTTGGGAGTTGTCTTAAGTGTTGCCACGGCCATACTTCAGTTGGCTTTGGTAGTCGGGTTGATCTTGGTAGTTATCGGATTAATTGATGAGTATATTAACAAGAGAAACAAAACACCTTAATCTATGAAAGATCATAAAGTTTTATACGTAATTTTGGCCTTGCTTCTTACCGCTATTATAGTCTGGTTAGGGTTTTTCCTTCCCAGAGAAGAAAAAACGCAGCCAGTGGTAGCCAGCATTTCTTCTTTTGAAGAGTGCGCCAAAGCCGGGTTGCCGATCATGGAAAGTTATCCCAGACAGTGTAAAACACCAGACGGCACAACCTTTGTAGAAAAATTACCTGTAACAATAACCTATAACAATGCAACAAACAATTTAATAGTTGTGGACAATCCCGTTCCGGGAGCAATGGTTGGAAAAGAGTTTACAATTACCGGAAAAGCCCGAGGAAATTGGTTTTTTGAAGCATCTTTCCCGGTTCAGATATTGGATCAATATAATAATGTACTTGTAAATACATTTGCCACCGCCCAAACAGATTGGATGACTACGGATTTTGTACCGTATACAGTAACTATAACCATTCCTGGCGCATATACTGGGCCAGCTATCGTAGTGCTGAGAAAAGATAATCCTTCGGCGCTTCCAGCAAACGATGCTTCAATTTCATTCCCGATTACAATAAACTAACCACTTTTTCTCTAAAAAACATTAAGGGGTGTAGTAATATTTTGGTTTAATGTTATACTATTAACACTAATATTTTAGTGTTAATTTTATGTATAAAAAGTATTTGGCGGAGTTTATTGGGACATTTGCGCTTACGTTTATTGTATTAAGAATGGCTGTAGAGGGTAGTGGCCTTTCAGTTTTTGTGGCACTTGTAGCTTCAGTTACTTTGGGACTATTTGTATATACAATTGGTTCAATTTCTGGCTGTCATATTAACCCGGCAATTACCTTGGGACAATTGTTAATTAGAAAAATTTCTTTTAAGAATGCCGGTTTTTATATCATAGTTCAATTTTTAGGCGCTTTGGCGGCCTGGTATGTTTCCAATTTATTTGGTGTATCACAATATTATAGTTTACATCTACCTGTAAGAGGCATGTTTGAGTTGCAAGCGTTTCTAGCCGAGATGCTTGGCGCCTTTTTCTTCGCTTTTGGTATTGCTTCGGTAGTATATGGAAAAGCAAAAGAACAAATGTCCGGGTTTGTGGTTGGTGGTTCGCTTCTTTTTGGTGCGGTTGTAGCTACCTTATCTGGAGCAATCGGCATACTTAATCCTGCGGTAGCTGCAGCATTACTTAATACAAATATTTCACTAACAATTTTATATATTACCGCACCAATTGTCGGTGCTGTCCTTGGTTTTCAAGTATATAAATTTATGGTTGACGGACAATAATTTAATATAGATTTTATGATCACCAGAAATTTAGATGAAGCTCGCAGCGCTTTCCGACATAACGATCCGGAAGCAAGTAGAAAAGCCCACGAAAGCGCCCGCGCTCCGGAAGAACATCAAGGCGGACACGGCCAGTATCTAAAAAGTTTTGTGTACGGCGGCCTTGACGGAATCGTTACCACTTTTGCAGTCGTAGCCGGTGTGGCCGGTGCCAATTTATCTTCCCGCGTAGTATTAATTTTAGGCGTGGCAAATCTTATTGCCGATGGAATATCTATGGCCTTTGGAGATTATTTGGGAACCAAAGCCGAGAATGAATATATGGCAGCCGAACGTGAGCGCGAACTTTGGGAAGTGCGTAATTATCCGGAAGGTGAAAAAAAGGAAATGGTTGAATTATATATGGAAAAAGGTATTGCCGAGGCGGATGCCAAAATGGCCGTGGAAGCGTTGTCTAAAAACGAAAAAGCCTGGGTAGACATCATGATGGTTGAAGAGCTTGGCATGGTGGAAGACAAGGCATCACCAGTTAAAAATGCGCTGGTAACATTCGGATCATTTACTCTCTTTGGCGCGATTCCGGTTTTGGTATATGCGGTTGCGCGGTTCATTCCATTTTTTGCAGCTCGCACATTTTTTACCGCTTTTATTCTTACCGGTATTACGTTATTTATTCTTGGCACTCTTAAAGTATTTTTTACTCGTCAGAGCTGGTATCGAGCGGGAACAGAAATGCTGCTCTTGGGTGGTTTTGCCGCCGGCGCTGCTTATATAGTAGGTATTTTGTTGGGAAATTTGGCCTAGAGGCACCAACTTGATACAAATAAATTGTGGTAATCCGCTCTGTTTTTGTATTAAACTGGGCTATTTGCAGATGGTAATTTTTCATATACTATATGGAAGTATAAGCGTTGCCATGGCAACGCTTGAAATTACGTTGAGCTTCGGAAAAGAAAATAAATTTTCTTTTCACTCAACTCTAGTAATTATAAATTATGTCAAATAAACCGTATTGTCTGGCCTGCGGAAACAACCAAACCTCTCATATTTTTTCCTGGATTAGCCAAACCACTAATGTATTTACCGCCCCGCTACACAGATGGTTGTCCAAGAGTTTTTTATCAAAATTGGCTGCGGCTATTACGGATCCCATCCTTTGGCTTTTTATCGGTATAAATCGGCTGTTGGGAGTATTAAAAGTTAATACCGATCCAACCAAAACCGTAAATCAACGAGGCAAGGTACTATGGCAAGAAGCAATCGCGCGCGGCATACCCATGCATAATTTTTTTGTGTTTGGCCGGCCGGTAGATTTGTATGGCGCAACGGTGAAAGGCAAAAAATTGTATTTTAACGGCTTGCCTCGGCCGCTGCGTACGCCCAATGGTTCGGAATGGTGGTTGGATGATAAATTTTTACTTAAACAATTATTGCAAAAGGCTAGTGTGTCAGCCGCCCGCGGCGGAGTTTTTTCCAAATTTGAGCCGCTGCTTAAAAAATTCCATGAACTGGATAAGCCGGTTATTATCAAACCGCGGCTCGGTTCGCGCGGACGACATACTACTACCCATATCAGTAATGAAGCAGATTTAAAAAAAGCTTTTGATTCTGCCAAACAACTGTGTCATTGGGTTATTCTGGAGGAACATTTAATTGGTAGTGTGTATAGAGGTACAGTTATAAACGGAAAGCTTGCCGGCGTATTGCGCGGAGACCCGCCTCGGATTACGGGTAATGGAGTCAGTACGATTGCGCAGCTGGTAGAATTAAAAAATAAAAACAAACCAGTTGGTATAAAGGATGTGCAGATTCACGAGGAGCATGTGCGTTTTCTTTTTCGGCTTGGTTATACATTGGAGAGTGTACTGCCAGCCGGTAAGACCATAGACTTAACCGAAAAAATAGGTGTTAACTATGGCGGTTGCGCGGCTGAAGTAACAAGCAGTACTCACCCGGAGATTATAAAGATTATAGAAAAAGCGGCTCAGGTAGTAGGCGATCCGATAATTGGTTTTGATTTTATTATTGAACATATTAGCCAGGATCCGCAAAAACAAAAATGGGGAATTATAGAGGCAAATGGTTTGCCCTTTATCAATTTGCATTATGATCCGGTTGAAGGAGAAACTAATAACGTGGCCAAACCCCTGTGGGATTTTGTTGAAGAGAATATAGAAAAATTTTAATAACATTAGGCGGTTTATGCGTGATACGGAAGAAAAATTATCCAAAGATTTTATTCGCCTCAAAGAAAAAGTGTTTGAAAAAACGCCGATTTTGAAAGAAATAATTAGCGAAAAGGGCGGTAAAAGTTTGTTTGAGCATGCTTTACAGTATAAAAATGTACAATTAAGTCCGTTAGTTTTGGAACGCCAGCAAGAGTTGATACATACAATATCAGAACGAGTAAAAAATCTTTTGGGAGATAAAATAGCAAACAGCGTTGCCAAGCAACTAGAAAAATATTATGTTGTTTCAACCGCCGATCATCACGGGCCAATCTGCCACCCGTTTTTTTTAAACGCGAATTTAATTTCCGCCACCCCTTATGCGGAAGCTGCCGACTCGGTTTGGCAGCATATCATTGTGCTTTCTTGCGCCAATGTTTCACTCAACAACTCTTCATTTCCTCGCGGTCTTATTTTTCATAGCGATATAGGCGGTTACCGGAAATTGCGCCGCCTATCTTTTTTTCCAGCCAAAGATAGGGCCGCGTCTGTGTATGGCTTTAGACCATATACTAAAACCGATCTGGATAAAGTAAAAAAAGAACTGTTTGCCGAAGTAAAAAACGGAGAGGTGAGGCAAGAAATTGAGGATAAAATTTTTGAAGTAATTGACGGCGTGTATGATAAGGAATTACCGCTTGCGGCCAGAGATTTTACTGAACAAATTACGCAAACCAACGTTAATTTATGGCAACGATTTTTTTCACCAGCCGACAAAGCACCCAGTTTGATATATGTAGATCAAGAAAGCGTGGCCGGTGATTTACTTATTAATTTTCATCTTGGCAAAGGTACGGTTATTGAACGTATTATTTTAGATCCGGTTTTTGAACCATTGCTTAGTAAATATTTTAATGGAATCCGAGGCGCGTTTTCTGCGGAGCATCATAACGGTACGTATTTGTTTTGGGGGCTGCCGGAAGGGCAGCGCTATCGTAAACAGATGTGGCGTAAAGGCAATGAACTGGTAAGTGAAGATGGCAAGTTTCGTATTCCCATACATGTCCAAGCGATTGCCGAAAAATTACAAAACGGAGAGCTTGTTCCCAGCATGCTCCTTACGTTTATGCTTTTTTCTTTTTATTACGGACTTAAATGCATGGGCGGGTTTTATCAGCCAAGCTACCTTACGTTAATGAAAGAAGCGTATATAAAAATGATGGAAGAAATTAGAGATGATAAAAATAAAGAAGTTTGCGAGAAAACAGAAACTAAAACAATATGCGGCGATATATCGCTTGCGTTTTTGGGTGATAAAAACGGCAGTTTGCACCAAGCAACAGGCCTGGATCTTATTTTATATGGTGATAAAAATACTCAGCCAAGATTGGTAGAACTGTCAAAAAATATTACTTTGGGTGAAGCGTTGGACTCTATGATGCCGTTATTTTATGAAGTATTATATTCTCAGCCCGAACGGGAATTTGATTTGCGAAATATTACCACAGATCAAATCGCATCCATTATTGGCCTACATAAAAAGATAAAACCATGTGTAGAGATGTAGCGAATTATCGGCTATACAACCCGGTTGTTTTCAGATAGTATATACGGAGTTAGGTATAGAAGACATTGAATTCATGGAAGAAAGCAGATAATATTTTATTTTTAATTTTAAAGTATATGTCAGAAACAAATCCTCAAATTAAAATTTTTACCGCAACAAAAGCGTTTATTATTCACAACGGCAAAGTTTTATTACTAAGAGAGTCCGGTAAGTATGTAGATGGGACTAATAGTGGCCGGTATGACGTGGTGGGAGGCCGGGTTGAACCTGGCCAGAGGTTCGATGAAAGTCTGCTGCGTGAAATTAAAGAAGAAACCGGTTTAAGCGTAACCGTGGGCAGACCGTTTTGTGTAAATGAATGGCGACCGGTGGTGCGGGGCGAGCAATGGCAAATAATCGGTACTTTCTTTGAATGTTTTACGGAAAGTGAAGAAGTGGTGTTAAGCGCGGACCATGATGATTATAAATGGATTGAACCGAAAGATTTTAGGCAGAACAGCATAATGGAAAATCTTATCCCGGTTTTTGAAAGTTATTTAGAATTAAAAAAACAATATGGCCCATAAGCCAAAAGAAGTAAACATGATAAGTTGGGGGAAGGGCCTTGAAAGCGCTGGTGTTGAAAATACATCAATGGTAAACGCTCTAAAAAGAGATAAATTTTATGGTTGGAAAAAACTGGAAGAATTAAATTTACCTAGGTATGAATTAAAAACCGCCGCTTTAACTGATTTTTTAAAAGATGCTCCCGGTATGTTGCCGACCGATAAAAATAAGGATTGGTTTGTGCTTCTGGAGCCGAGAAAAGGCGGTATGAGGCATAGAAAAAGAAATTTAAAAAGCGATGGAATAATGGACTTTATAAATAAAACGATTAATGAAAATAATTTGGAAATTAATAATTACGATGTAGCTATTTCCGAATCATTACCTCAAGAATATGGTGGTAATATTATTATAGATAAAGAAGGTAAAATTTTGGTAGAAGTAAGTAAGGGCGGACAAGGTGTGGTTTCAGAAGGTTCTCATGACGAAGAAAAGCATGGCAAATTATTTACTGTAAGACGTGATCAGTTTACTGACTCCTTTAAATATTCATGGAAAGATGGTGAGGAAACAGATGGTGTGGCTTTGCGCGAAGCGGTAAATAAAACAATTATGTCTATTCCTCATGAAGGTGAGGGCAGAGAAATGAAATTTACACCCGGGTATTATGAGTTTCATTTAGTCAAAAAAGACGACAAACAAGATTTAGAACCGATATTTGTGGACTGTCGTGAAGATGAATCTTTGGCTAGTTTGCCAAGTAATATTTAAATTTATGTTGGAATCCAAAACCGCCGGTGGTGTGGTACTGCACAAAGACGGGGTTATTTTGGTAGTAAATCAAAATGGCAATTCTTGGTCTTTTCCAAAGGGGCATATAGAAGAGGGGGAAGAAGTTTTGGCTGCAGCCAAAAGAGAGATAGAAGAAGAAACCGGTATTACCCAGCTAGAATATTTGGGAGAGTTGGGAACATATAGCAGGTATAAGATAGGCAAAAATGTAGACGAAGAAGATAAGTCAGAAATAAAATACATAACAATGTTTTTGTTTCGTACTAATCAGATGAAGTTACAGCCAATAGATCCGGACAATCCGGAAGCCAGGTGGGTGGCGAGAGAAGAGGTTGTAAATTTACTAACTCATAAAAAAGACAAAGAATTTTGGCTTAGTGTGAAAGACAAACTTGATATATAAATATGCCTAAGCTGGTAGTTTTGTGCGGACATGTCGGTTGTGGAAAAACTACGTTAAGGAAAAGTGTGGTGGAGAAAAATCCACAGATTGTTTCGGCTGATGTTTATAAGTATATAGAAAAGTATAAAGACCAAGCGGGTCGTGTGTCTGATGAGAATTCTAGAAAGGCTTATGAGGAGATGTATCAGGATTTGGCGCTGCATGACAAAGATACGATTTTAGAGATAGGAGTTAAAAATTCAGAATTTAATTTTCAAAATTTTAATAGTTTAAAAGATAAGTTTGAAGTTAAAGTAATATTTTGTTTGTTAGACAAAGAAGTATGCCGACAGCGGGTAATAGATAGAGGAAATAAAGATAAAAGCCGTTTTATAAATCCGGATTCGGTAGAGGAAAAATTCAAAATTCCGTTTCCAGATGAACACTTAAAATTGGCACAGGATTTACAAATTTCTTTTGTAGATCTGGATATGTCACAGCCGCAGGAGGATCTTTATTTGGCTGTGGCCAAATTATTTTAGTAGTATGTCTGTAGCCAAGGCGCAAATGCCAGAAGCAATGGCTTATTTAAAAAAATCAGATCCGGTGCTGGCCAAATTATTTGGCAAAGTACAGCCTTGTGTTTTGCGACCGAGTAAAAATTATTTTGAATCTCTTACCGATGCCATAATAAGCCAACAATTGTCGGGCAAAGCGGCGGCGACAATCTTTAAACGCTTTAAGGCTTTATTTAATGATGGTAGGTTTCCTTTGCCAGCTGAAGTCTTGGCCAAAAGCGATGCGGAGCTTCGTTCGGTGGGTGTGTCCGGTTCCAAAGCAACGTACATAAAAAATATCGCTGCTGGTTTTGAAGATGGGTTGTTAAACTTCAAACATATAAATAAAAAAACAGACGAAGAAATAGTAGAAATGCTGGTAAAGATAAAAGGTATTGGCCGGTGGACTGCGGAAATGTTTCTTATCTTTTCTCTCGGCCGACCGGATGTGTTTTCTTTTGGAGATTTGGGATTACGCAATGCGGTAAAGAAAGTGTATGGCCTGCGCAAAGACCCGTCGCCAGCAAGGCTAAAACAGCTTTCGGCCAAATGGTGTCCGCACCGCACCTGCGCTTCTCTATATCTTTGGGCGAGCTTGGACAACAGGCTTTAATTGAAAATTCATCTTCGGCATGTTAGGATAGGCACGTTCAAACAATGGAGAGGTGTCTGAGTGGTCGAAAGTGCCGCTCTCGAAAAGCGGTAGGCCCAAAAGGCCTCGTGGGTTCAAATCCCACCCTCTCCGCGAACGCAGTGAGCGGAAGAGTGAGCCAATAGTTTGGCTCACGAGGTGGGTTTGAACGCCGGAGCGATGTTTGGCGACGCACGCGGGCGAGCCAAACCGCGAGGCGGTGGCTAGACAAAATGTTTGGAAAAACATTTTAGTCAAAGCAAAATCCCACCCTCTCCGCACTTTAATCTAAATTTAGTATGAGCTACATCTTTATTGTTTGTGGATATGGTATCCCTCAAGATATCATCAAAGATGAAAACTATAATTTTTATTTAAAAATAGTTTTTAATAGAATTTTTGATATTACACAAAAAAATAATTCAGTTAATCCATTAATTATTTTATCCGGCGGCAAAACTGATTGCTTTAAGCCATATAGAAGAACCGAAGCTGGAGAGATGAAGCGGTTTTTTGCAACCATTGCTAAACAAAATCGGATGGCAAAAGAAATTATAAAGCAGTGGCGCTTTGTTTTGGAAACTCGCGCACTTTCAACGGTAGAGAATTTTGTTAATAGTAAAAATATTATTTCTGACCGCGGATTATCCAAGGGTACTATTGTGGTGTTTTGCGAGCAGACTCGCCAGAAACGCGTAACCGTACTAGTCAAAAGAATTTTTGGCAAAGGATTTAAACTAAATATTGTGCCAGTAGACTTTGATACATCCCCTAATAGATATTTGGATAAAACTTTTATAGAGAAAAAAGAACGTATTTCTCTACAGCAGGCGCTGCAGGCACTTAAAAACCCAAAGCAATTTGAAAAATATCACGCCATGTTTGTAAAAAAAGTGCGATGTTTGCGAGAGGCGGGAACTGCCAAGCGTGTTGAAACAGTAAGAAAGCTATGGGAAAAAGAAATGACAGTTAAATCCTTCAATCAATAATGAGGTCGTGCTAAAGCCCATATATACTCATTCGCTCACAATAAGTTAACCACATTTAACTTATTGATTCACTTATTTCGTATATGCAATATAATAAATTAGCAGACAAAGAAGTTGTGCAAAAAACTATTGAAGCAATGAAAACAAGAAATATAGAAGCGTTTATGGTAGAAACCGGCGCCGACGCTTTGGCTAAAATAAAAGAACTAATCCCAGCTGGCGCATCTGTAATGAACGGCTCGTCTACTACATTAGAACAAGTTGGTTTTGTAGATTATCTAAAATCCGGCACTCATGGTTGGAACAATCTTCATGAAGCCATTTTGGCAGAAACAGATCCGGCCAAACAAGGGGTGCTTCGCAAACAAGCAGTACTTTCTGATTTAATTCTATGCCACTTTCATGAAACCCAATGTGACCATTCGTTCCGATCCCGATAACCCAAGAGTCTATAGACCTGAAATTTGCAAGTCCTCCTGCTATAGCGATTCTTTGTATATAACTATTCAATATACTGTCTTGAACAAACCTTAGGTAACTGTCCGTACATTGGGTTCCTATGATTATAGCTTTTCCACACCCTCCATTATCATAACCCTGAAGGGTAATGTATTTGCGTCTTTCCTCATGTTTACTCAGTTCTTCAGGATTAAGCCTTGACATTAGTTTTAATTGCTGTTCTATCGCCTCTTCAAGTCTCGCTTGGTCAATTTTGTACCCAGCAATAAAGTTTGACTCAATTTTAGAACGAAAATTATCTAAGAAATTTTTTCTTAATGAATATGCAAAGCTATAGTATGGAGGTTTTATATTAGATGCT
>JACOYB010000010.1 GCA_016182085.1 Candidatus Magasanikiibacteriota bacterium
TTCTACCACCTCGCCGCGGCAAACATATGAAGTAAGTTCGATACGCATCGCGTATTCGCCGTCAATGCTGTCCGGCGCGACAACCGTATCTACAATGGGTTCTTCCGCCTCCGGCAAAACCGGCCTGCCACCGCCTTCTTCATCAACGGCAAGATTATCGCCGCAAGCTGCTGGAACACAACAGATAGCCAACACCGCAACACAAACGCTTCTTGAGGTCATGACAACAACCTTTCTTGGCGTGCCTATCTTGGCGCGCTGAGATTGAAATTTCAAAGAGCTAGTTAGCCTATTAGTATTTGTATCAAATCAAAAAATAACCATTGCGTCAAAGGACGCCGCCATTTTATTCTAGCGTAAATCACCTTGAGGAAAATTATTCAAAAGCAAATTCCTAGCTATCATCCAAGCCGCAAGCACCTGTCCATTCCAAATCTCGCCGCGCTTGACCATATCTTCAAACTCATCCACCCTTCGCAGCAACACCTCCGTACTTTCAAACGCATTTGATATTGGTTTTTGAACTAAATTTAATTCATTGGCAACAAATACATGCGACATATCTTTTACTACTCCGCAATCAGGTTGAAAGGCGCCGATTTTAATTAAATTTTCCGTGTTATACCCCGATTCTTCCAACAATTCTCTTTTAGCGGCTTGGGCCGGCGATTCTTCCTTGCCAACTCCGCCTCCCGGAAACTCAATACTGTATTTTTCATCTAAGTACCTATATTGGCGCACCAGCACCAAACGGCCATCATCAAGCACCGGCACGATAATAACATTTCCCGGAGTCTCAATAAAACAATACTCTCCTTCGCTTCCATCCGGCCTGATTATTTTGTCGCATTTATATTGCCACCAAGGATTATCGTGCAGAATCTGCGAGGAAATTTTTTTAAATTCAGACATAATATATAATATGTCATTCCCATCGAGATGGGAATCCAGACAATTGTCGACTGGATTCCCGCTTGCGGCGGGAATGACAAAAATTATTTATATAAATAATTTTGCTACTTCTTTTACCTCAACATCGCCTCCACTGCGAATAATTGAGTGCATGCTGCCGCCGCCATCGCCATTCCACCTGGGAATTATATGCCAGTGCGCATGGGCCACTGCTTGACCGGCAGCCTTGCCGTTGTTTAAGCCAATGTTCATACCGTCCGGATTTAATTTTGCCTGCACTCGCCCCGCGGCTGCTCGCAAACTCGCGCCCATTAATGCTGCATCTTCAATACTCATTTCCCAAAGATCAGCAAAATGTTTTTTAGGCACAATAACCGCATGCCCCTTGGAACAAGGATGAATATCTAAAAATGCGAACGCATACTCATCATCCCAAACTTTATACGACGGAATTTCTCCGGCTACAATTTTACAAAAAAGACAATCTTGCATATTAATTTAAATTATTTATGATAAACATAGACTCTATTTTACAAAAAATACCGCTTCCGGACTTCCGGAAATTACGCTCCGCATACGCGGATATATTTTATTAATTTGATTAAATTTATCAGGCCTGTCTTGCCGACCGTCTTCCACATACCAACACCCGTCAAAACTATGCAGCAGTAAAAAGTCTTGGATATTAATTATATCAATATTATTTCGCATCATATAATAGAACCTTTGTAACTCCGGCTGGCCAAAATTTGCGTCTATGGGAAAATTGCCGCCGATAATTTGTTTACCTGAAATTGCTTCCAAGGCAAGCAGCGGATAGGTATCAGCAAGCACGCAATAATGTAGAGCATGATAATTGGCATCTTGCTTCCAAATTTCTTGCATTAAACCATACTCTCGCGCGTTTACGGTATATGTGTCCGGCCCCAAGGAATATGAAGCTGTAATAACTACAGCTAAAAAAAATATCCCTATACCGCGCACAGAACATTTTACAAGCATTGAGTATCTGCCAAAAAACCTTTCCCTGATTTTTGATAAAGCATGATACAGCCCATAACAAAACAAGCTGATTAAAAAAAACGCCACCACGCCATCCAAACGTCTGGCTAAAATATGCGAACCGGATAAAAAGTAATTAGAAATTATATATCCACCAAACATTGCCGGGGCTAAAACCGCCAACCATTGCGACAATATTCTGTTATCACGCCAGATTTGTATATATCCATAGATAATTACGGTAAAAAAAGCAAGCATGATTACAACCAACCACCATCGCCACTCTGTAAAAAAGTTTGGCACAAAGGCCGCCAGCGGCGTCTGATTAAATATAATATTGCCGGTAGAAATATCGTGGGGTCTGGGGCCGCTTGCCAGATAAAATCCAGAAAAATTTCCAATCAGCTGTTTAACTTGCCCCAAGAAGCTGTGTTGTTTGTCAACATGACTATAACCGGCCAATAATTCTATACCTGGAATAGTAACTATGGCAACTAGAATAGAAATAACTTTCTTAAACCGAACAGATTTTACTATTTGAGAACGCAAGAATTCTCCCACCAACCAGGCTAGCCAAAATAAAATAAAATATAAAATATAGCCAAACGCCAAACTTAATCCGGCTATAGCCAACAATAATTTTTGTTTTTTCTTGGGCAAGACGAATCTTTTTAAAACAAGCAAAATAAAAAACAGCCAGATTAACAATCCAAAATTTGCCGGCAAGGTAAATGAACCTGCGGCTTGCCAGGCAAATGGCAAGAGTCCCAGCCAGGCAACAAATAATGAACTTTCTCTGCCCCAGCCAAAAAGAAAACTGATCTCAAACAGCAGCAGCGGGAAAACCAAGGCCCACATGACCGGCAAAAACCATCTGGTTACCGTAACCAAATCTGTTTGAAATATTTTTGCCAAAATCACACTGCTTGCCCAAAAATTCCCGTATGATAATTGCGTAATTTTAGATTTTATGACTTCGGTTTTAGAATTTTGAGCGGAAGCGTTAGCCAAGGCGGGCTGTAAAAACTCCTTTCCTTCCAGAAATCTTTGCTCATTAGCCATATGCCTCCAGCCATCCGCGCCATAAATTAGAGTATGAGAAAGCGGCAGATAGCTGTGCAATAAAAATGTTTCTAACATGAGCAGCAGCAGTATGGTGCTGGTTTTTAATCTGGAAAAAATCAAGAGTCCTAAAATAAAAGTGGAGGCAAAAAATATATAGATATATTGCGGTTTGATCGCTTGCCAAGGAGAAAAAAGCGTATTGTCGGTTTGTGAACTATATAGAACATAAAATCCATACCCTGTTAGAGCTAAAAATATCGCGGCTCCAAGCCAGATTATGCGGATATTATAAGTATAAAATTCTTCTTTTGAGACATAATTATCGTTGTTTATTTGCGGATCCGGCTGCGTCTTTTTTGCCCAGACTGCCAAAAAAATATATAAAATTCCATTTAAAACAAACGCGCCCAGCCAAACCCAATCGTTTACCCTCAAAAATAAAATAGCCGCGCCGGCTATAAAACTTAAGGTCGTAAATACCGCAAAAGCCCCCAGGATTATTTTTGTAAGATGGTATGATAGATTAAAAAATCTATCTAAGGCGCGAGAGGCAAAATAGCCAAAAATAGATAAATAAACTATAAAAAAGACAAGAAACATACCTTATCAGTATATAGAACCGTCGGAAAAATTTCAATCTGTCTAAAAAATACTGAGGCACCTGTTTTCACAGGTGCCAACATCTCCAAACATGAACTAGAATCTGCAACGAACTACCCGAGCGTCCGAATCCACGCTATCGTTAAAGTAGAAAAAGCGCAAACTCCAGCCATCGCTAAAAACATTATCCCAACGCAGCACTGCATAACTAAGCACCCCTTCTGAATTATGCAACAGTGTGCGCGTCAGAATAATATCTTTGCCTCTTAACTTGCTAGGCAATTCGGTTTGGTGTTCTTCCAGATACTTGCCTTGGGCAAGACCGATATTTGCCCCAACCATAAGGGCGCGGGCAAAGAACAGGGCCGTATCTTCTTCCTCGCCATCCGCCAGAATCTGGACAAACTCCATATTCTTGATCGGGCAGTGCGGAATTGCCGTATCCGCCACAACCGTATACTTATAGCTGGCAGCCACTTGAGCAGAAGAAAACGGCAACGCTTCCTCGTGAGCCTCGCATCCCAGCCTATTTTCCACAACTCTTTGAGGAAGCGGATCATTGTGCGCGCAGGCAACTAGGGCTACTAGGGCGAGCAACGTCTTTTTCATCATGACCTCATTGCCTCGCAGCGAACTTAGCTTCTTTGAGTCCACAGCACTACGCCGGACTAAATTCCGCTAAGTGGTTGATAGTAAATATCTAAACAAAATATAACGCGATTGTCAAAGGTAAATAATGGTTATTTTATAATCAATTTTTGCCCACACTTTATCCCCTATTTATTAAAAATTTAACTGTAATTTTTCTTGCCAAAAAATACCCCTTAGTTTAAGATATACAGACTTACTGATAAGAAATTTATGGCTCAAGATATCACCCAACTAGAAAAAGTTCCGCCACAAAGCCTGGAAGCAGAAATGTCTCTACTTGGGTCTATTTTGCTTGATAAAGATGCCATGCTTAAAATTGCCGATATTGTTCAGGCTGAAGATTTTTACAAAAATGGACACGTTAAAATTTTTGAAGCAATTTTGGAACTATACCAAAAAAACGAACCCATAGACTTGCTTACCTTAGGCAACCGTCTTACTGAAAAAAACCAGCTTGAACAGGCTGGCGGGCATAGCTATTTGGTGTCCTTAACCAATACTGTGCCTACAGCCGCGCATGTGGTAAATTACGCTCATATTGTTCATAAAAAAGCTACGCGCCGCCGACTGCTCGGAGCTGCGCATCAAATTACCAAACTTGGATATGAAGAAGAGGAAGAATTAGATACCCTGCTGGATCAGGCACAGAGAGAACTATTTGGAGTTTCGCAAAACTACATGAAACAGACATTTAGCCCGATTCGCAGCGTGCTTAATGAAGCATTTGATAGAATTGATGAACTTCATAAAAATACAGGACAAATGCGCGGCGTTCCCACCGGTTATCCCGATTTGGATAATTTACTGGCCGGCCTACAAAAATCCGACTTGGTAATTTTGGCCGCCCGTCCGAGTGTGGGTAAAACTTCTCTCGCTCTGGACATTGTGCGCAATATTGGCGTGCGAGCAAAAGTACCGGTAGGAATGTTTTCTTTGGAAATGAGTAAGGAACAATTGGTAGATCGCATGCTTTGTTCGGAAGCAAATGTTGATTTATGGAAAATGCGTACTGGTAAACTGAGCGAAAATGATTTCCCTCACATTGGCCATGCCATGGGCGTGCTTTCCGAAGCGCCAATTTTTATAGATGACGCATCTAATAACAACATCATGCAGATTCGCACCAAAGCCCGCCGCTTGCAGATGGAGCACGGACTGGGGCTTATCGTTATAGATTACTTGCAACTCATGGAATCGCGCGGCAACGTTGAAAACCGCGTACAAGAAGTAGCCGAAATTACCCGCGGTCTTAAAAGCCTTGCCCGAGAACTCAACATACCGGTATTAGCCCTATCACAGCTATCACGCAGCGTAGAATCCGGAGAAGGACCGGCTATCCCTAGACTTTCCCATTTACGTGAATCAGGTTCTATTGAGCAAGACGCGGATGTGGTACTATTTATTTACCGAAAATCTGCCGATCGCAAATATAAACTAGAGGAGATTCCGCCTGATGAAAGAAATATAGCCGAAATACATATTGCTAAGCACCGTAATGGTCCCACAGGCTTGGTTCGCATGATATTTGACGCGGAACGAGCTTCTTTCCGCAGTCTGACAAATAAATACACTGAACATATTCCCGCAATACCACCGGCTCTCAAACCAAAATCCGCATTTGCGCAAAATAATTTGGCAAATCCGCCGATGTAACGAACCAGCTTTAAGCAGAATATGCAGAGTAAGCAGATTAAGCATATTCGAAACCAACAAAGCTTTATCTATCCAATACTTAATCTGCCTAATCTGCTTATTACTTATTAACTAACACAACACATATGTCCGTATTTTCAAAGCTCAAACAGTTCAAAGATTTACGAGATCAGGGTAAAAAATTACAAGGCGCTTTGGCCGATGAATCGGCTACCGTTACCAGCGGCGGCGTAGGTCTTACCATGGATGGAAACTTTCAATTAACCGGCGTGGCTATTGACGATGACTTGCTTAACCCTGCCAAAAAAGAAAAACTGCAAAATGCTATTAAAGATGCTCACGGCGACGCCATCAAAAAAATGCAGCGCATTATGGCCAGCAAAATGCAAGAAATGGGCGGCATGGAAAACTTATTTGGTAAAAAGTAAATAATTATTTGGGATGTATTCAAAATCCATCCAAAATTTAATTGACGCGTTTCGCAAACTTCCAAGTGTTGGCCAAAGAACGGCCGAACGTTTTGTTTTTCATTTGCTTAAATCCGGAAAAAAAGAAGTTGGTGAAATTACCATATCTTTAAAGGAGCTGATTGAAAACGTAAAAAGCTGCGAAACTTGTTGGGACTTTAGCGATTATAACCCTTGCGCGATATGCGGGAATAAAAATAGAGACCAGTCTTTGCTATGCGTGGTAAGCGAACCGCAAGATATTCCGGTTATGGAACGCACCGGCGCGTATAATGGCCTCTACCATGTGCTGCGGGGTGTGATAGAGCCGGGCGAAGAAGATCTGGATCGGTTAAAAATCAAAGAATTGTTTGAGAAATTAAGAAACAAAGAAATTAAAGAGATAATTTTGGCCCTTAATCCGGATTTACCAGGTGAGACCACTATGCTGTTTTTGGAAAAAAAGATAAAGGAAAAATATCCTAACTTAAAAGCTACTCGCCTCGCCCGCGGCTTGCCTATGGGCAGTGATCTGCAATATGCGGATGAAATTACGCTGGGCAGCGCGATAAAAAATAGAACAGCAAGATAAATGTTTGTCATTCCCGCCCAAGAGCGGGAATCCAGACAACTCGATTTGATACTGGATTCCCATTGTTATGGGAATGACATTATTGACAAACAAAAAATTCCGAAATTATCGGAATTTTTTGTTCTCTTTACATTCCTTGAAGACAAAGAAGTTAAAGTGGGTGGAGTGATTCCAAGCTAAAAGCAAGGAACCACTCAGGCAATCTTAGACTGTGCAGAGGCTGGTACCTAGAAAATCTCTCCGCTGATTTTTGCCGGAGAGCTCGCCAGCGCTTAGGTGTCGCGCTTCGCAGGCGATTGACAAGGGGCGGGAACAATCGCGAGTGCCGCCCACAGAGCAGCGGCGGCCCGGCCCGTATCTCCCCCAGCTGAAGTGGTCGCCTCATGTGGCTACACAACACTTCTTTGCGAAAACCAGTCCCAGTCCAGTTTCAGACTGCCAACCAGACATCGTCATGTCCTTCCACCCTTTTAAAGAAAAACTAATTTTTCTCTTAAAGAGTGAAAGGATTATAGATCAAATGTCTTGGATCCTATCCAAAGATAGGATTACTTCTTTTACTATATATTTATAAACCTGTCAATACCCAACTTGTGGACAAACAAAAAACCTCCGATGTAACGTCGGAGGTTTTTTGTTTTAATATTTTAGACAATCTTTACCAAACTATATCTCTGTCTCTGACCGTGAACTTTGTGGTAACGAACTTTGCGTTTGAATTTCTCTACGCGCAAGGTACGTTCTTTGCCTTGTTTTTCCAAAGTAGCCTCTACGGTTACGCCTTCTACGTATGGTTGTCCAACTTTTACGCCAGTGCCATCGTCGTTAGCTGTAAGTAAGACCTTATCAAAAACAACTTTAGAGCCCTCGTCAACTGGTAATTTTTCTATTTTTAAAACATCTCCGGTCTTTACCAGATATTGTTTTCCACCGGTAGCAATTACTGCGTACATACTAATAAATTAGAATCAAGAATATTGAATAATGGGATTAGTATATACCAAAGGCACAAATATGTCAACCCCGCTCGTACCTACCAATCAACTCGGATTTCTCTAGCACATGCCCTTCCACAGCTTTTTCTACCTCTGCTTTGGTTGAACCGGCCGGAAGATCTAAAACTACATCTAACGCATACAATTTAAAAAAGTACCGATGCTCCCGGTCTGGCGGACATGGGCCGCCATAGGCAATGTTGCCTCTGGTATTTTTACCCAATACGCCCGGCGGGTTCGTACCTTCGGCAATAGTTGTTACTTCAACAGGAATATTAAACACTACCCAATGATCCCAAACTTCAATACCGTAATTTTTCTTGACCGTTTCCGGAATATCCGGATCATCCATTATTAAAACCAAAGATTTAGCGCCACCCGGCACGCCGGAAATTTGGAGCGGCGGAGATACACCTTCTCCATCGCAGGTATATTTAGCTGGAATTTTTTCATTTGCCTTAAAAACCGGACTGGTTAATTCCATAGATTTAATTGTTAATAACTTCCATCGTATCCCCTATTTTAAGTCCGGTTTGCTGCATAAAACCAGCCGAAACTTCTAAGACAAACGTAGACGTAACCCTAGGCTGGTACACCGTAAGCTGCTCTTCGGGAACCCCGGCCTCGGGAGGCAAACTTGGGGCAATATCAACGACTTTATCTCCGTCTAACCACACGATATCTAGCGGGAAATACATATCTCGCATCACCATCGCGTGCCTGTCTCTGTTTGGAAATACAAACAGCATTCCGCTATATTTCCCCATATCTTTTTTTCCACTCCAACCCTGCAGCCGATGCGCGTATGTATCAGCCACTAAAATATGCAATTCTTTACCCGCTATTTTTATATCTGCCTTATCCCATAAAGAACCGTAAATTCTATAACCGATTGCGAGCGCTACAAGCAGTAATAAAAAAACTACATGCCAAGTTTTTTGAGCACGGAAGTCTGAAGAAGTAGTTCGATTTTCGTACTGACAGTTCGATTTTAGGACTGTTAATACCTTTGCTGATCAATATGTTTAAAGCGTGCCAGGCACCGGGTATTTTGCCAAGTCTTATGAGGTGGTTTATCTCAGTAGTTAGCGCTCCCTTTTATTTGGGACCGGCTCTTTTTCTCGCCCCATTTTCTTATCCAGCGGCGATGGGATTGATGAAGAGATGGGTTTCGCTTCAACTCCATATTTTTAAAATACAGGTTCACGTGGAAGACCGGAATCAGGGGGTCTACAACAATCCGCCATATCTTTTTGTCCATTTAAATCAGGCGAGTCTCATTGAGGTGTTGCCCTACGTTGTAGCGATGCCGGTTCCTTTCCGGATGTTTATGAATATCGGATATGTCCTTTTACCTTTTGTGGGTTGGCTTCTTTGGCTTTTAGGAGGGGTGGCGATCTTTCGTCAATGGCGTTGGCAGGCTTTGAGAGGATTGAAGAAAACTGCCCGTCGTATGCGTCGAGGGATGAATTTTGGAATTTCCATTGAAGGGCAGAGAAGCCGGGATGGTCAGTTACAAAGGTACAAAAAGGGTGCCTTGATTCTGGCGAGAGAGGCAGGGGCGACCCTTGTTCCATTAGTGATGCGAGGGGCGAGAGAACGATTGCCATTTGGAGAGTGGCGTGTTCGCCCAGGATCGGTTGAAGCCGTTTTTGATCAAGTAATCACTCCTGTAGAAATCGCTTCCTTGGATAATGAAACCCTCCTTCACCGCTTGAAAACAATAGCCGAAAGAGAGACCCACTTTTAACAGTAAATTTTTCTACTATTTTTCAATATGTTACACGCGTGCCTGGTACAAATGACCCTCGTGGTGCCAGGCACCGGTGTTAGCTCTTGATCCCCTTTGCAAAGATTTGCAACGTCTTCGTGTAATCCCCAGGCTGGATTGCGACTTCAATGAGGGAAAACCGGTCAGAGCGATGGGCGGTTTGCAGGGCTTCCTGGAATTCCTTGGGTGTCTTGACGGAAAAACCGT
>JACOYB010000005.1 GCA_016182085.1 Candidatus Magasanikiibacteriota bacterium
GAGGGGAATTTACGGAATAGGACGGGCGGAAGGAGGGGTTGGGGGAGGAATTCCGCCCGCCCACCGGTGTGCTTTTTGACGATTTCAAGTTTTTCTTTGTGCAAATCTATATTTTTCTATTCTCATAAAGATAGACAGAACGTGCAATATGAATTAAGTCACGAGAATTAACAGGAACAACATTCTCATTTTTATATAATAATTTTCTTAATTCTTCATAATTAGGTTCATTTTCTGTTGGCAAAACAAAATACTCGGGAATATAGGTACGAAAAAAATTTTTAACCTCTAATACTAGATCGTTTTTAGATCCTTCAACGAGTAATGAAGCCGTCATAATCGCTTCAAGTATTGAAGAATTTGCCAATAAAAAATCACGATGCTCATCTGATAAGCTACTAACAACATACTCGTATTCACTAGCGGTTTTTTTATGATTATCTTGTAATTTTTGGACAACGGCCTCAACGACATTGTCTGCAATTTTTATAAATCGCTTTCTTAGTCTACTTTCTATTTCAAATTGATCAGCTCTAACCTTAACATAAACTGGATCATCAGAATATTTTTTATCTTTTTCCAACATTTTCTTAATATACACCAGTATTTCTTTAATTAGCTGTTTTACTTCTTCTGATTTTACTGTTTGTAAATCTGGCGCGCTTACATCTTTTAAGAAACCCATGATATCAAACTCCTTGTTGGCAACCAACTTACCCAACTGGTATCCATCAAATGAATCTTCTCTCGAACGATGTGATAAATTAAGACGCACGTCAGTTTTTTTTGTTTGATCTGGCTTAACGATCGCTTGAATTAAATTATTAAATAAAAAATCTTCTCCAGTATTTGTATTTGGATAACCACCAACCTCTTTGAAAAGATTAGCTTCCACAGCTATTGATGGTCCGTGGCCAGTTTGCTCTAACTGCTCACCGTTACTTGTCGTATTCATAAAATAATGTGACCGACCCTGAAGAAGGGCTAGCTTCAAGTATTTGATTAAGCCCGCCAACTGTTTTTCAGGATTCGACTCTTTTTCAACATATTCAGAAATATCTGGAGTCACGGCATAGAGCGACTTAAACAACACCTTCTCTTCACCCATCTTTCGTACCAACTTACTATAGTAACCTTTAGATACCGTGCAATCAGCATCAATAAAATCAATGATCGATTTAAGCTCGTCAGGATTAGCATTATTTTTTTGCGCCTTTTTTAGCCTTTCCAAAGCAATATGCCCACCAATATTGCGTGCCTGACCTCCAGGATTATATTTATCATCTACAGCAAACATTTCGCTACTTGCATCTATAGGAAAAATTTTAACACCAGACTCTACACATTCTTTAAAAATAGTTTTTTCATGCTCTGTTAACCCAAGCTGGCTAAGTTTTTCCCGCACACCGATTATAATTTCATCCAAAGCACCGCCTTCGATAAATTCTCTTTGAGCTATCTGTAATAAACGCAAACAGCGTAGGGTATTTTGATTTTCTTGAAAAGACGGCGTATTACTTTTAGCATCTTCAGTTCGATTATTAATTACATAAAGCGTCTCCGATGAAATCTTAGTGTGAGCGCCTGCTTCATGACTAAGAGATTGTAATAGACGCCAAAAATTATTATTTTGCAATTCTCTATAAGCAGGGACAACTGTAACCACCTGCAGTTTATTATCTACCTCGGGTAGGTAATCTCCATACTTTGTAATGATATCATCATGGACGCGTTTAAATTCTCTTTGCCTTCTTTCCAAAAATGGTTTTCTCCAATCATAAAAATCACCTGATGAAATTGGTTCAGGTATTTCTGAATTATGGCTGCCATTACTCATCGCGAAGTTTTGTTCTGGTGATCTGATCATGGAATAGTGTATATCAATTCTGACAATCTCTACTCTATCACATCATTAAAATCGCTTCAATTAACAATTTATTTACAGCGGAATACGATAAACTTGATTGGTTAGCCAAAAGGGGCTGGGGAATCCTGTCCGATTTTGGTGGATTTACGACGGTGCAGCGGGGATACGAAAAGTTACGAGGGGAATTTACGGAATAGGACGGGCGGAAGGAGGGGTTGGGGGAGGAATTCCGCCCGCCCACCGGTGTGCTTTTTGACGATTTCAAGTTTTTCTTAACCTTCCCTATTTATAAAATAACTCATGATTACGAAGTTCTTTTTTTATATCTAAATAATTTGGAAGTGCTTCCTCAACTAAAGACCAGAATTTTCTGGAGTGATTAAATTCCTTCAAATGGCACATCTCGTGCACTATAATATAATCCTGGTGTTTTTGCGATAAAAACACTATTTTATAATTCAAATTTAGATTGTGCTTGCATGAACAACTACCCCAGCGAGTCTTTTGATTTTTAATAAAGATTTTATTGAACGAAAAACCATACACCTTATTATAAAATGCAACTCGTTCATTCACAAGAGCAAATGCTTTATCTTTATTTTCTAGATAATCCTTGTTCGAAAAAGTGCGTATAGCCCTACTATCCACGCTCTTAAAAAATTGTATTTTGTCCCACACCCATTGTTTTTTATCGGTAATAAATTTTTCAATTATCGATTGCTGAACCCCAAAAGGACTCGTAATCACAACACTTCCGTCACAATAGACCGCGAGACGCATTCGTTTTGCTCGCTTGCTTCTTTTGAGTTTATAGGGGATTTTCTTTTCCATACGCTCTAGAATTTTTTAGTGATTATATCCACCAACCTATTCAAGAATTTCGGAAAATCTTTTACAACAAACCTGCCTTTATAATCTCGTAATATTATCTCCTGCAGCGTTTGTTTGATATCCTTTATAAAAACATCCCTCTTTGAGGATTCCTGCCACCCAGCATCAAGATCATCCTCTATACGAATTCGCAACTCCTTCACAAACTTTTTAATCTCCTCATCTTTTCCACCTTCAATGAATTCCTGCGAGATTACATAGAGCGCGTACTCTTTTAAATCAAGCCCCAAATCTTTCGCTTCGCCCCCTTTTGTTCGGATATCTCTCATCAATTCTTCATACCGACGAATTCGTTCAGCAAGATCAATCTGATTCTGTTCAAACTCTTTACGAATAGCGGTAAGTCGCTCGCTGAACTTCTGGTAGGCTGGATTTTCATCTAGGTTGATTGAAATTTCTTGCTTGAGCATTTTCTCAAGATTCAATGCCTTTTCTTCCTCATCCATCCCTTTTAATCGCTCGAGCGTATATAAATCATTCACGCGAAGTTCACGAAAATTCTTAGTGATTCCTTCATAATCAATAATATTACTTTTTTGAATTAATTCTCTAACTTTCTCACCGTATTCTTCCAGTAAATATCTGTCGTCTTCACTTCGAAAATGTTTCAAAAATGCTAAATAAAAACTCGTTACCCACTCAAACTGGCGAATATACTGCTTCAAGAATGGATCAGGCGATAAAAACTCAAACAAACTCTTGAGCTTCATATATTTCTCAACAAAGTATTTTTGTTTGTCTTGATTATCCATAAAAATCTTCAAGCATCGGCGAAGGTTATCCATCGACGGATCTTCGATATTCACTCCTGTAAATATCTTCATCATATCATTCAATACGTCCACAAATCTCTCTTTCACCCGTTCAATATCAATCATCGCTGAATCTATAACATCCTCATCAAAATCAAGCGCATCATACAAATTTCTTGTAATTCCATAATAATCAATAATTTTTCCCGCTTCTTTGTTTTTATACACACGATTTGTACGCGCAATCGCCTGCAAAAGGTTGTGGTCACGAAGTGGTTTATCGAGATACATCACCTGCTCTATAGGCGCATCAAAGCCAGTAAGCAACATGTCGCACACTAAAAGAAATTTCAAAGACGATTTTGGATCTTTGAATCGTTCAATAATTTGTTCGCGTTCACGCTTGCTAGTGTTATACACTTTCAAATCATCAGCATCGCTATTTGGATCTCCTGGCGAATACACCACGGCTGACCATTCGGTAGGAATAAACTTATCAAGCAATTTCTTATAAGTCGCCACAGCTTCGCGGTCATACGCTACAATCTGCGCCTTAAAGCCATTTGGCTCAACATAGAGCTTGTAATGTTCAATAATGTCCCTTGCAACGGCTTCCATGCGTTTTGGCAATTTAACCAAAGCCGCTTTCTTACCATATTTCTTCACCAACTCGGTTTTTTGTTTATCTGGCAAATCTCCGGCAATTTCTTCAAACTTCTGATCAAGTTTTTCTTCATCAATAGAAAACTTAGAAAGTCGCGCTTCATAAGTCACCGGGATTGTCGCTCCGTCATCAATAGCTTGCTGAATGGAATAATAATCCAAATACCGTTTTCCCTCACCTTCATAATTTCGGAAAGTGTTTGTATGTGTTTTATCCACCGGAGTACCAGTGAATCCAAAGAAGAATGCTTTTTTAAACGCATTACGCATATTGATACCCGATACGCCCTCGTCGCCACGGTGTGCTTCGTCAGAAAGAATAATCACATTCTCGTCTAGATTTTGTACTTTATCACCAAGTTCGGAAAACTTTTGAATGGTCGTGATGAAAATACCTTTCTCTGGTGATTGAATTTTTAGCTCTAAATCCTTACGAGAAGTGACACGAACAATATTTTTTCCTCCCGCATTAGTAAATGTTTCAAATATCTGATCGTCCAAATCTACGCGATCAACCAAAATAAACACCTTCGGATTAGCAAGTTGTTTATTGAAACGCAATTTCCATGCCGTAAAATACATTGTAAGCGTCTTGCCCGATCCTTGCGTATGCCAAATAAGCCCTTGTCGTTTTTCTTTATTCACAACACGCTCCACAATTTTATTTGTTGCTCTCATTTGCTGATAGCGAGCCATTTTCTTCACCAATCTTTCTTTTTCTTTTTCAAATAAAATAAAGTTTTGAACGATATCCAAAAAGTTTGCTTTAGAGAGTAATGAAAAAAGTGTCATCTCCAGTTCTCCGCCTAGTTCTTTTTCGGCATTCTCATCACGCCACTGAAGAAAATATTGTTTTGGCGTACCGGTTGCACCGTAAACAGTTTTGAGCCCGTCACTGGCGATATTGAAACAGTTTGGAATAAATAATTTACGAGCAACTTTTTCATATCGTTTTATTTGGTCAATACCATTCTCAAAACTAACTCCTTCGGAAGCTGTCGGACTTTTGGCTTCAATATCCACGAGCGGAAACCCGTTCACAAAAATGATAATATCCGGACGAATATTTTCGGTGTCGCCTTCAAAATAGAACTGATTAGTAACGACAAATTGATTATTTTCCGGATTGTCAAAATCAAGCAGTTTGTAATCGTGCTTTTTTCCTGTAGATGAATTCTTAAGGTTGATCCCATCTCGTAATACTTTCAAAAAAGCTTCGTTGTTATCAATTTTTCTCACCTCGCGAATCACATTCTTGATCTCGCTTTCGTTCGCAGTAGGATTGAGGGCAGAAAGCGCGCGTTCCAAAAGCGGAGTGGTGATGTATTCCGTCTCAAGTTCGCGATACTTCACAAACTCCTCCGGCTTTATATACTCAAAACCAAGCTTATCTTTAATAAACTTGATGATGTAATTTTCGATTGTAACTTGTTCGTTGAATTTCATATATTTGTTCGTACTACCCCACTCAACAAGTCCTGCATTAGGCCTTTCTTGAGGAGAGTAAGTTTTTCTTTTAATTTTTTATTGACCAAAATCTTTTTATCAACTGCGGAAAGAATTTCTGCAATCTCTTTTATTTCAGAGGTTTTTTTTGGCTTCGGTATTGGTATCATAAAAAGTCGATCCTTATTTAACTTCGGTTGAGTCATCCCCGTTAGATACGGCCCCAGATTAAGCATATTCAAATAATCTTGGACATATTGTTGTAAAAATTTATCTTCAAATCTTTGAATATGTGCATGATTATTCACCCAATACTTACCAGTTGCAGTAAAAGCAATAGGATAATTTCTATCTTTAAGATTCGCGCCATCTTCCGAAATTAGTAATAACGTTTCTTCAAAAATATAATCACTAACATAATCAACGATGCCTGTTGCGCCGTAGTAGGGATATTGTCCAGTGCTTCTTTTTGATTTAGTTATCGGAATGCGTTTGTTATCCAAGTTTTTAGAAATATCTTCCAAGCTCAACACATCCCACTCTTCCGGAATCTGTCCGATTTTTGTCTCCTTAAATTTTGTATGCCCAATCCCGCGAGTAAAAAGCTGTTGCATCAATCCGCGCTTGAGCTTTTCTGTCGCCTCAATCACTTCCTGCGTTTTCGCAATATCCTCATCCACCGCTCCCAAAATTTCGGCAATTTTTTGTTGTTCAGGGAACGGCGGAACCAACACTTCCAAATTCTGATATTGCGATATGTAGAATCGTTTATGACTTCCAGTAGGAAAATTAACAGATTTCATTTTTGCATAAAAAAATCGCAAATCCACATCAGATCTTTTTTCTTTCAAAATTTTAATAGCTGATGACTTTATTTTAAACGGAAAATCAACAAACTTACTATCAGTTGTAAAATCATCAAAGATGATTACTGGAAGATTTTTATAAACCCCAAAATCTTCATCCGTATAACCCAATACAAAAGACTTATTTGCCGTAAGTACGGGGGTCTTTGCTTTGTCGCTATAACTTGTACTTTTAACGATATAATTATCGGGACGCTCATAACCCAAAATATCGCTCAATTTTTTAAGCGACCACCCTTTTGGAATATTTTGTTGTGTGATGTTAGTTTTCATACCTAACTATCAATTCTAATAATCTTAGACGCGTGATTTGGATCTTCGGTTTTCTCCTGAATTGTAAGTTGTCTATAATACCTACAAGAATATCTTAAATAATCTTCTAACTCATCCAGATCTATATTGCCCTTCTTCAAATCAACGGGGTAGATTGAAATAATCAATTTCTCACAGATATTAAGTGTTTTAGAAGTTTCTACATAACTTGCAATGATTTCCTTGATTGATCCTGTGCGAGATAAGTAAGAGTCCCTTCCATGTTGAGTATTAATCAGTGGAATAGTGACTGCGCTATCCTTAGCAGATTCCAATGCAACGTAAGACCACAGTCCATTCAGGGCTTGAATAAAATCATCAATTTCAGATTTCACTCGATTATTACCATTTTTTACAGAATTCACTACGAGATAAAACTTTTTTCCATTTTGCTCAACTTCAATTGTTTTTCCAACATCATGGTTAGTCCCAATAGACAACTTAGCGGAAATATCAGTATTTAAGTGTTCGGTTTTTCCATTGTAAAATTTCTGAATTACTTGATTCTGAATACTATTTGCCTTTTGAACATTCCCCCCAAGAGACATATCAAATTGATCATTTACAGGGACCACAAGAGCACCTTTATTTTCAAAAGCATCGCCGACTCTGATTTCCAGAAAATTATCTTTACCGCGCAAGTGATAACCAAAGTGTGATTTCGGTTTATTTTTTACAATAGCAAATAGAAGGATAATAATAAAAACAAAGGCGAAAACATCAACTTTTTTTAGATAAACATCGGCAGAACCTGCTGTGCTATAACTGGCAATCTCTACAAATAGCCAAAAGATACCTACAAATGACACAAGGTCCACTAAAATAAATTTCCATTTTTTTATCCACCTCTTTAATAAACTCATAGCCCTAGATTTTTATAAGTTTCTTCATTATACCTGTAAGCTCCTGATTTTCTCTCTCCTCTATATTTTTTATCCAACATCTCCCACTCATCTAACGCTTTTGCAATAATTTTTTGGTTAAAACTAACGTGCACAGCCAACTCATCAACAAGAGTTGCCGGACAAAGACTTCCATCCTTATACCTTTTTCCATTCAGATTTATAACAATAATTGGCAAACTTCTTTTAACAGCTTGTTCGACCTCCCAGAGTACAAACTTACGAAGCAATTTTGTTTTTTCACCGACAAGCAAGACAAAAACTTTCGTATTTTGGAGTCTTTCACGAAGCTTGGCTTTAATTGTTTCCTCGCTTGCCCATGACATTAAATTATTTAAATCATGAGCATCATAAAAGTTAAATGGTGTATTATCATTTTGCTTCCATGCTTGCATCAGCCGATAATAACGAATGTCATTATCGGCATCAAACGCAACATAAGTTTTATTTGTGTAGGCCATATATTTTTAATATTTTAATTCTAAAAATTATTCCCCACTTTCAATATTCTTTACCTTCTTAGACTTCTTTATTCTCGTATGCGCCTTTCCTATCGCGTCCGGCGTTGGCAGATGTTCCGGCATAGTGCCGCCAAGGCTAGCAATGGTGTTGCGAACTTTTTGACCAACTTCATAATGCGCCAGGCTAGCGTTAGTTTGACCTTGTATATTTTCGCGCTTTATTTTTGCATCAGTTTGAGTGGCGCGAAATAAGTTGGCTGCTAACTCTTCACTATTCATGTGGTCTAAAATCTTTTGCGACTTCTTCAATCCCTTTTTTTCATGAATATCCTGCATTGTTAGTCCGCCATACAAACCTTTATAGCCATAATTCTGGAAAATTGCATAGTTTTCTACCCCTGCTATAGCCGCGGTTTTAGTTAATGCCGTATTGTGTTTTTTCATTTCTTCACGCAAATAAACACGACTATGATCTTCAATCAAATTATCAGTTTTTTCTTGGCGTCGGGTCTGAATTGCAAAATAGGTTTGACCTTTAGCAACCACAACCTTGGTTGGGTCGGAATTTTGCACTATCAAATAACAGGCGTACCGAGATAAATATATGGTATCTATCGGCCTTTCTGCTCCAGAGCCAATCTGGACCATTTCGTCCATATGGACAAAATGGTTGTGGATAACTTCCCCGCTATTTTCACAAGCAATTTGCGCTTTATCAATAACATTCTGAAATTTACGATAGTCTGGATACTCTAAAGCCTTGGCCAAATCACGTGAAGACCAATATTCCGCACCATTATTATCTATTCTTTTTATTGATTCAAAGGTATTGTCTGCCATATTATTTAGTAGTTTAATTCTTTTAAATAGCCTGCAACTTTTTTGTCGGCTGCTTCACGCTCTTTTTCAATCTCCTTCACCTCGCTCCACACTGTTTTCACATCCACCACTTCCTCATCCTCGCCGTTTTCTACATAGCGTCGCACATTGAGATTAAACTCGTTTTCCTTTAGCTCTTTGATATCCACAACTCGAGCGTATTTTTCAATATCTCGGTAGCCCTCAAACGCCAACACCATTTTTTCTATATCTTTTTTTCGTAAGCGGTTCTGGTTTTTTCCTTCCTCAAAATCTTGTTCGGCATCAATGATGAGAATTTTGTTCTTGTGACCCTCTGGTTTATTTTTGTTAAATATCACAATTGCTGCCGGAATACCCGTACCATAAAAAAGTTTTGCAGGAAGAGCAATGATGGCTTCGATTAAATCGTTTTTGATAAGATTTTCGCGGATACGACCTTCTGCGCCACCACGGAAAAGCACACCGTGTGGAAGCACGATTCCGGCACGGCCATTTTCGTTCATTGATTTCACCATGTGAAGCACGAAAGCATAATCGGCTTTTTTGGCTGGAGGCATTTCGTAGCCGGCAACTCGGCCGTATTTATCATGTTTAAATATTTCGTATTCCCATTCACTTATAGAATACGGAGGATTAGCAACGCAGATGTCGAACGTCTTCAGCGAACCGTCTGGGTTTAGAAACTTCGGATCAGCGAGCGTGTCTCCACGCTGAATGTCGGCACTATCAAGCCCGTGTAGGAACATGTTAATCTTTGCGATTGCATATGTCCCGATATTAATTTCCTGTCCATAAAGATAAAGCGAACGGGCTTTTTTGTCTCCCTCTTGGTCTTTTAGATGATGATACGCCTCCAAAAGGAAGCCTCCAGAGCCAACAGCCATGTCATATATATGATCCTTCTCGTGCGGCTTTAAGATGCTAATAATCACACGCTCAACTTCGCGTGGAGTGTAGAATTCTCCACCTTTTTTACCGGCATCCGCCGCAAATTGCTCGATTAGATATTCGTACGCATCGCCAAGAAGATCAGAACTGATATAATTGTCTCCAAAATTAAATTGTGAGAAGTGATTTATAAGGCGCTGGATTGTTTCATTTGGAAATTTATCTTTATTTGCAAAATCTAGATCATCAAAAATCTTGTCGAGCTTTGGACTATTTGCATTTGTGAGCTTATCAAAAATCCCGTTTAGTTTATGGCCGATTCCTTCGGCTTGTTTTTGAATTACTTCCCATCGGCAATCTTTTGGAACTTGAAAACGGTGATTGTGGTCTGCGCGCGCAATTTCTTCATCGTGATATTCTTCTAAAACTTTTTTATACTCTTCATCCCATGAGTCACTAATGCGTTTGTAAAAAAGAAGCCCAAAAATATATTTTTTATAATCCGAACTATCTATCTTCCCGCGCAAAATATCGGCGCTTCTCCAAAGAAATTGCTTGAGTTGAGTTAGATTCATCTTTCCTTCATCATCTGCGCTAGGAACACCGAGCTCTTTTATAATGCTTTTATCGTTTGCGATACGCTCAATATCTTCGGGTTTATATTTTCGATCTTTTCGAGGGCCAACTCGCAAAGGAGTAATGAGGCCCCTTTTTTCCCAGTTACGAAGAGTGTCTTGATGAATTCCAAATATTTTCGAAACTTCGCTGATTGAGAGTAACATATTAATTTTTGACTATTTTTTTAATTTTTCTTATGATATCATAGGTCTGTATGAATTGTCAAGGAATAATCAAAAATTCATATATTTTCATAGGTTTGATAGGGAGTTCCTACCTCCTCCGAGCGCGCACGGGTGGGCGGGGCAAGCGCGGAGAAAAGAAAAGTTTGCTTTTGGCCACCGTAAAGTTCGAGCCTATAATCGAAATGAGTGAGTGAAATATTTTGCTTGCAAAATTGTTTCCGAGCGAATGAGTTTATATCTTAATATTTTTTTACAGGTTGTTTGGCAGTTTTTAAAAAGCGCACTCGCCTAGGCGAGGCGGGCGGAATTCCTCCCCCAACCCCTCCTTCCGCCCGTCCTATTCCGTAAATTCCCCTCGTAATTTTTCGTATCCCCGCTGCGAAAACCGAAATGGGGTTAAAATTGGTAAAATCCCCCAACCTTTTTTGGCTAACCAATCAAATTTTTTGCCTTTGTCCGCTCGGCGGACGCCAAAAGCAAACTTTTCTAATATAATGTAATTTTATATGGCCAAATACTTTTTGTACGCTCGCAAGTCTAGCGAATCGGAAGAGCGTCAGGTTATGTCGATTGACGCTCAAATCGACGAGTTAAAAGAATTTGCCGTCAAAGAAAAACTTGAAATCGTCGCCTCGCTTTGCGAGGCAAAAACTGCCAAACAACCTGGCCGAACTTTGTTCGGCGAAATGTTATCGCGAATTGATGCCGGCGAGGCCGACGGCATTTTGGCTTGGCACCCCGACCGCCTAGCCCGCAACAGCGTGGATGGCGGTCGGATAATATATATGTTGGACACTGGTAAAATAAATTCCCTCAAATTTCCAACGTTTTGGTTTGACAACACACCGCAAGGAAAGTTTATGCTTAATATTTCTTTCGGCCAAAGCAAATATTATGTAGATAATCTAAGTGAAAATGTGAAACGTGGAATAAGGCAAAAACTCCGCAAAGGAATTTGGCCGGGGAAAGCTCCGTTTGGATATAATAATGACCTGCGCCATCACACCATACTCCCCGACCCCGAAAAGCATAAACTTGTAAAAAGGATTTTTGAATTATATGCGACCGGCGAATATACTTTTGAACAACTAATACAAAAATTTGATATTCGTACTAAGACGAACAAAATAATGATGCCGGGCGACATGCAACATATTCTCAAAAATCCTTTTTACAGCGGCGTGTTTCGTTTCAACAACGAACTCCACCAGGGTACGCATAAACCGATAATAACAAAGAAACTTTTTGACGATGCCCAAGCGGTAATGGCAGCCAGAGGAAAACGCCGCAAGAAAAGCAGTCATGGATATATTTTTACCGACCTAATGAGTTGCGGGAATTGTGGCCGAGCCATTACCGCCGAAAAGCAAAAAGGTCATGTTTATTATCGCTGTACAAAGAAACGAACTAACTGCGATGAAAAATATATCCGCGAGGAAGAACTGCTAAGCCAGTTTAGAGACACATTACAAAAAGTTTCTTTGTCAGACGACTGGACCAAAAATTTGCTTGCTAAACTGGACGAGGAGCAAGCATCCGCAATCCAGTCGTCTAGCGTCCTTGTTCAGGCCGTAGAAGGACAAATAATGCCCATTAAGACTAAGATGGACAAACTCCTTGATTCCCATTTAGACGGCATTATTGATAAACAAGATTACGTAAACAAAAAAGAAAAACTCCTAAATGAAAAACTTGATCTGGAAGCCAAAATTAAAGAAGTGAGGAACAAGGGCAACGATTGGCTCGAACCGATGAGGGAATTTATTTTAGACAGTTGCCAAGCCAAAAAAATCGCCGCGAACGGCGATTCTCTTCAAATTCGAACATTTCTTAAAAAAATAGGCTCGAACTTTACGGTGAAAGGCAAAAAATTTGATTGGTTAGCGAAAAGGGGCTGGAAAATTATGCCCGATTTTGGCCGGTTTCCGACTGTGCAGGCCCGCTCGGATTCGAACCGAGAACCTCGGTTTTGGAGACCGATGTTTTACCATTGAAACTACAGGCCTAAGGAACAAACCCCGCCCGAAAATTATCAGAGCGGGGTTTATTTTTTTACTTGGTCTCTTTATGAGTGGTGTGCTTCTTGCAAAACTTGCAGAACTTTTCCAACTCCAAACGATTCTTCAAAACTTTTTTATTTTTGTTTGGAAAATAGTTCATACGTTTGCATTCCGTACACTCCATTTTCACCCTATTATCTTGGGACATATTTTTAAATAAATTATTAATTTTTTAAAACTCGACTCGAGCCGTTGTCGGGAATTGAACCCGAGACCTTTTCCTTACCATGGAAATGCTCTACCATCTGAGCTACAACGGCATTGATAGTTATAAAGTTAAAAGTTATAAAGTCCAACCAAACTTTCAACTTACGCCGCTCGCGCGGCGTTGTGGGTGGAGTAGGATTCGAACCTACGAAGGCGGAGCCAACAGATTTACAGTCTGCTCCCTTTGACCGCTCGGGAATCCACCCATTTGACTTTAATTTAAAGTCTGGAGCCGTCTCGGGGGCTCGAACCCCGGACCCACAGTTTACAAAACTGTTGCTCTACCAGCTGAGCTAAGACGGCGATTTACTAGATTATTATACTACCACAGTTTATGCCGCCTCGAGGCGGCACCCCGCTGTGACGGTGGCAAAACTGTTGCTCCCCGCCCGCAACGCCTGAGCAAGCTCAAGCTTGTGATGGCGGGCAGGTACCAGCTGAGCTAAGACGGCACTTCACTGGCCTCGTCATGCCAGTCTTTATATTTTATAAATTCTATCTTTAAGGTTATGTAATTTCTGATTTTCGGGATTGACTAACCGCAAATCGCCATACGCCTTAATAGCCAATGGCTTATCGCCGCATATTATAGCAATTTCAATCAGGAAGTCAAGGTACTTTGGATTTTGAGGTTCTAGCTCTACAGCCTGCAATATGGACTCTTTAGCCACCTGGGGCTGGCCTACCTTTAACAGCAGTTCGGAAAGGTGGTAAAATCGAGGTGAAAACGAATCATTGACCAAAACCGCCCGTTGGTAATACTCTATCGCCTCTTCCAAATCACCCTGACTTTCGGCAATTTCTGCTAGTTTTACGAGGACATTGTCATCATCCGGTTCCATTTTGATAAGGAACTGATACGTTTGCCTGGCTTCTTCTACGGAATTTTTAGCTAGATATGTATCGCCTAATCCTCTATACGCGCTCGTGGATTTAGGGTCATTTTTTATGGCTGTAATAAATCGTTCCTCGGCTTGATCGTAATTTCCCTCATTTAAATGCTGTTCGCCCTCAATTATTAATTGTGATAATTTTTCTTCTTGGTTTTCCACCGGCAGAGCTTCATTCTTTAATTTTGTTTTTAATGCCTGCTCGTGATGCAGCATGCGTTCAATTTTACCGACATAAATTCTAAATTGCAGCTGCAGTTTGCCCCACAACGCTTTGCGCAGCGGCCCAAAGATTTTCATGATCTTTTTTTTGAGCAAACTTGTATTTTCTTCAATGCGTTTGTTTATAATCTCTTTTTTCTTGCGATATATTTTTTCTTCCTGCAAATTTTTAATATCTAAATTGGCGAGCTGCGGAAATTTATGAATAACAACAAACACGACTACTCCCAAGGCAATGGCACCGATTATTAAAAATATCGCGGACAACATATACATTTATCTAAAAGAATCTACAATCGCTTCCCAGCTTTCAATGTTTGCCGAGGCTGCGCCGACAAGCACGCCGCTAATATTTGGATTATTTAAATACTGTTGCACGTTTTCCGGACGCACGCTGCCGCCATAGAGAATCACAGGCGTAACACCGGTTAAGGCTATGACTTGTTTTTTGATCAGTTCATGCATGCGTTCGGCTTCTACCGGATCACAGGCCTGGCCAGTGCCGATTGCCCAAACAGGTTCGTAAGCCACAATAAGTTCCTTGTTTTCCGGCCAGGCAATATTATGGAATGCGGATCTGATTTGAGTTTCAATTGTCTCTTCAGTTTTATTACTCTGTCTTTCATGTTCTGTCTCACCCACACAAATTACGGGCACAAGACTCGCGGCCAGCGCAGCTTCCACTTTTTGTCTGACCTCGTGATTGGTCTCATTAAATATATGACGCCGTTCAGAATGACCCACCAGCGCGTAGGTACAACCCGCGGCTTTATACATATGGGCTGAAATTTCGCCGGTATAACCGCCTTTATCTATCCAATAAATATTTTGCGCGCCGGTACTAATTGGCGTATCTTTTAAAGTTTTAGATACATCGGACAGCGCCAGAGCGCTTGGAAAAACCGCCATAACAATATGTTCCGGCAGCGTTAACTTTTTCGCGAGCGCCAAAGCCAAGGCCTCACTTTCACTGTGATCCAAGTACATTTTCCAATTGGCGAATAAATATTTTTTGTCGCTCATATATTTTGACAGAGATCCTTCGGTTTTAACCTCAGGATGACAGTTATTAAAACAACTGTCACTTTAATAAACTAAGAACTTTGGCTTTGTTCATTGGACTGATAACGGCAAAACGAGCTTGGCTCATATTAAATATTTTATTAGCCATTCGTTTTACATCCGCGGCTGTAACCTTATTTATTTTTTTCACCACTTGTTCGTATGTTTGAATTGAATCGGCAAACCAAAACTGCTTGGAAAACCATTGGGCCTGGGCGCTGGAATTTTCCATTGATAATTCCATGCGTCCGGCAATATTGCTTTTCGCATCCGCCAGTTCTTTAGCCGAAACTGTTTCTTTTTGAATTTTTTCTAACTCGGTTTTTATCACTTTCACGGCATCCCCCAGTCTGGATGGATCAAGACCGGCTTGAATACTGGCAATACCGACATCTTTAAAAGATCCGGAATCAGTACGAACCACATACGCTAAACCTCGCTTTTCGCGCACTTCCACAAACAGCCGCGAACTCATGCCGCCGCCTAAAATATTTAAGAGCACCGAAAGCGCGTATCTGTCTTTATCATTATAATGAAGACCGGGAAAACCCATAATCATCTGCGCTTGATCCAATTTTCTTTCGGAAATCATGACTCTGTCAGCCAAAGGCAGCGCTTTATTGCTCCAGACAAATTTTTTAAATTTATTTTTTAATTCTTTTTCCCCGGCGCCGGCAGGAGCATTAAAATAGTTGAGCGCTTTTTTTAATTTTGAATTATTTATGTTACCGGCTACCACAAGCACCATATTGCCCGGGAAATAATAATTCTTATAGTATTTCCATAACTGCTCACGACTTACACCGCGTACGGTATCGGGCGTACCGCCGATATCCCATCCGAGCGGATGATCATCGCCAAACATTACGCGTTCGGACAAATTCTCCACGGCCATTACGGGATTATCTTCATACATACGAACCTCCTCCACGATCACGCCTTTTTCCTTTTCTACTTCTTGCGTGTCAAATTTAGAATTAAAAATTATATCTGCCAGCCAATCAAAGGCTTTTTCCATATTTACTTCACCGGTTTTTACGTAATAACCGGTGTAATCTTTGGAAGTAAACGCGTTATACTCCGCTCCAAACGCGTCCAATTCACGGGTAATTTCCAAATGAGTCGGGCGTTTTTTCGTGCCTTTAAACATCATGTGTTCCACGAAATGGGACGAGCCTGACATTTGCTTTTGTTCATAACGCGAACCAACCGGAAACATAGCCATGATAGTGAGGGCTTTGGTGCCACTAACGGGAACCTTGATAAGTGTAATGCCGTTTTTTAATTTGGAAATTTTGTACATATTCTTTATTATTTGTCATTCCGACCAGGGTGGAGGAATCCCTTATACCCGACGAGAGGGATCCTTCGGCAAGCTCAGGATGACGGTGATTAGGCAAATTTTTCCTTTAAATAATCCCGCAACTCATTCATAGGCACTCTATCTTGTTGCATGCTATCTCTATCCCTCACCGTCACTTTTTTGTCTTCCAGTGAATCAAAATCCAAAGTCACGCAATATGGCGTGCCGATTTCATCCTGGCGGCGATAGCGTTTGCCGATACTTTGGGTTTCATCATATTCCACGGAAAAATCTTTGCGCAAATTTGCCGCCAACTCTTTGGCTACGCTAGATAATTCTTCTTTTTTGGAAAGCGGTAAAACTGCAACTTGCACCGGCGCCAAATGTTTGGGGAATTTCATAACTACTCGCGTTTCAGTCTCTCCGGCTTCGGATGTTGGCGCCGCTTCTTCGTGATACGCTTCAAGCAAACACACCAGCAACATACGGTCTATACCGAATGTCGGCTCAATCACATGCGGAACAAACTTTTCATTTGTTTCCGGATCAGTATAGTGCAAATCTTGTCCGCTTACAGTTTCATGTCTGCTCAAATCAAAATCCGTGCGGTAAGCAATTCCGTGGAGTTCTTTGACGCCAAACGGATATTTATATTCAATATCTACCGTGCGTTTACTGTAAAAAGCTCTGTCTTTGTCAGGAATTTCATGCCAGACCAAATTATCCATATTTATTTGCATAATATCCTTCCACCAGCGCTTTATTTCTCCCAACCACATTTCAAAAACTGTTTCCCAATCTTTTGGGCTGATAAAATACTCAAATTCACCGATCTCAAATTCACGAGTGCGGAAAATAAAATTGCCCGGCGTGATTTCGTTGCGGAAATTTTTGCCAATTTGAGCAATACCAAACGGCAATCGGCGGCGAGTTACATTTAAAATATTTTTGAAATTTACAAACATACCGGCAGCGCACTCACCACGTAAATAAGCTACAGCAGCACTATCTTCAGTAGGACCCAAATATGTTTTCATGAGTAAATTAAAATTCTTTGCAGGTGTTAATTTTCCACCGCAATTAGGACATGGGATTTCTGTAACGCTTATTGGCAGCTCTTTATCATAACCCGGCTCAGCACCGCGCGCTTCCAGCAAATGATCCTCACGAAAACGATGATGACAACTTTTACATTCTACCAGTGGATCGGTAAAATTTTTCAAATGCCCCGAAGCTTCCCAAACCTTGGGGTTCATAATAATTGCCGTATCAAGCGGTACCATATCGCCTCTTTCCTGCACAAAGAATTTCCACCAAGCCTTTTTGATGTTTTGTTTTAGTAAATGACCTAATGGGCCATAGTCCCAGCTATTGGCCAAACCGCCATAAATCTCGCTGCCAGGGAACACAAAACCGCGCCGTTTGGCCAGAGACACTATTTTATCCATTAAATCGTTTTGTTCTGACATATACCTATTGACAGTTGTTAAAATTATGTTTATACTATTGGCTCCGGCATTGTAGTAAGTCAACGGGCGTTTACCTAGCGGCCACGGGAATTTCCCCCCTTCCCAAGGCAAGCTTGCCCTGACGACACTCTACTTTGCCGGACTTTTTTTTAAATTATTATACCAAAGTTTTACTAAACAAAAAAGGCCTCTGTAGGCCTTGGGGTCCCGATTTTATCGGGATGGTTCCACCCAAGTTTTTTTCGCTATTCTCAGCGAAAAACACTCTTTTGAATTACGGCTTACTCCAAAGGCGCCAACCTTCTTCATCGCTTGCCGAACTCTGTATAAACTATACCTAAATTGTGCAGAATAGTCAATTTATATATTTAGTGGATTCAGCAGCCACATCAATTAGATCGGCAAATTCTTTTACCGACAATCCAAGCTCTTCGGCCGTAAACTTGAAATCTCTTTGCATATCAAGAAATTTATTATAAAAAGCCTTTCTCATCCCAGCCTCTTCCCAAGGAACTTCTCTTAAGGCTAACTTCAAAAAACCGCAGGTCACTTTACGGTTAAGGCTATCCAATTCGTTTGAGGAAAGTCCTAAATCTCTCAGCTCAATACCCTGTTCTCTGAGTACACCGATAGATGTTTTGACAAAAGTTGTTAGATTATCTCCGGCTACATACCCCGGAGCGATGATTTCCCTAAACCGCGCGGCGTAATATGCTTTAAGCAATTCTTTTGCCTTATACTCTAAGTTTTCCAACATATCCGCATACATACCTGCTGCCGGATCTTTTTTCTGGGTTTTGCAGAACTCAAAGGACTTTACCGCTAAAGTTATCACCTCCTTAAAACCATCTAAAACACTGACTTTTTCTAAGTAACCGGGAAGTTTACCAAGAATGTCTTCTACCTCTTTGATCCTGTTTTGAATGTCTTGCTCCCGCTCCGCATCTTGTTTCAAAAAGTCGCTTTTTTCTGACATATATTAAATTGTATTTATCTCCGCTTCTTTCTTTTCGGTAATTTCTTTTACTTTGTCATTGTATTCTTTAACTGTTTTATCTAGTTCTTCTTCCAAGCGATACTTTTCATCTTCGGTAATTTCATCTCCATCTTCGGCGGCTTTTACCATTTCTTTTATTTCTTCACGCACTTTACGAACAGCAATTCTGGCGCCTTCTTCTTTTTGGTGCAAAACTTTTATTAGCTCGCCTCTGCGCTCGCTGGTAAGTTCAGGTAAAAAAATGCGAATCTGGCTGCCGGTATTTACCGGGCTGATACCTAAACCGGAATCCCGAACGGCTTTTTCTATAGCAGATAAAATACTTTTGTCCCAGGGATCAATATTTACGGTTTTTGGATCTGGAATAGAAATAGAGGCCAGAGATTTGAGGGATTGATAAGTACCGTAAGCTTCTACGGAAATATCTTCAACAATCGCCGAGTTGGCGCGGCCCGTGCGAAGACCGGAAATATCTTCCTTAAAAAATTCAACGGCCTTATCAAAATCACCCTTAAAATCTGAGATTTGCATACGACTAAGTATTATAATGTTGTAAATCCTAAAAATATCGTTTTACCATTTTCTTTATTTATGAGCAGTTCTACCGGAATGGAATTAGTTGGTAGTTTTTTGGTTACCCAGTTTGCGCCGCCATCGCTCGTTTTATATAATGTAGACCGAACATTTTGATTGTTGTCTCCCAAAATCGTACCCGTATAATACATTTCCGAAAGATTTTTTGGATTCTGGGCAAAACCGTAAATGTTTACGCTGCCCGGAGGCGTAAGCAGTTTAATGTCGCTCCAACTGGCGCCGGCATCTGCCGAGCGCAAGATACCATACTTGGAAATCCAAAACAAGTTATCTTTTTGGGTCGGACTAAAGACAAACCTATAAAAACTCATACTGCCGTTAAAATTTTCAAAACCGTTGCTGGCGCTTGTCCAAGTTACGGCTTCGTCTTCGGAACGATACAATCCGGTTTCATAGGCTGCGACATACAATCGTCCGGGATTAAACGGGTCAACTGCCAAATGCCGCAATTGAAAATTAAAACTATGTACCAAACGCCAACTGGCTCCGCCGTCTTTACTCCTAAAAATATCACCGCCCGACTGAGCCGCATAAATTATTCTTGGATCGGTATAATCAACCGCAATCGCGGCCATGCGCTGTGTGGGCCGCTCTTCAGAAAAAACGAGTTTCCAACTTCTCTGGCAATCGGTAGTTTTATAAATATGAGTGCCATCACTTGCGTAAATTGTACATTTATCGGCTGGGTCAACCGCTAAGGCATAAATATATTTACCCGTCATAAAAGGACTTGCTTCCCAAGTATCGCCATTGTCATAGCTATAATACAAACCCTGTCCTCGCGTACCCATATACAATGCTTTTGGATCGCTTGGGTCGGTAAACATTTTATATACCTTGGCACCCGACAAATTCTTTATGCCTTGGGCGGTAACCAAAGTATTTTTTTGCTGCCAGGTTTCACCGCCATCATTTGATGTAAACGCTCCCATCGGCCCTTGCGCGCTACCGGTAAATTGGATACAACCGGCACCGGTAAGCACTACGGCCATAACGAGCGCCGATAAGACGTATATTTTTTTAGACATAACCCATCAACTTAATGATAATAATATTTGTTCTATAACTAATTTTGGATTTATATTTTGCGCGAGCAGCGCTTGTGATTTTTTAAAATTATCTATAAGCCCCACCATTTGCGATAAAGACAATTTGCTTTTAGAAATGATTTTATTATCCCTGTTTGCCAGTTTGTCTAACATAACATCGCGCCATAGTACTGTCCAGGTTTCCAGTACACCCTGTAATTTCTCACCGGTGCGCGTACTTTCGTCTTTATCATTAAATAAATTATCCACGCCTTTAATTTTTTTAAAAAACGGCTGATCAACTATTTGTTCCCACCGCTCTACTTCACCCTTAAACTGCCCGTGCAACGCCGGATCAGCGCATAAATCAATAGCTCGCCCCGGTCTGCCCCATGATAATTTGGCGGCTTCGCTCGCGATCTTTTTATCATTTCCCAATTTTATTAAATCCTGCTCAATCTCGGATTCGCTTACCAGTGGAAAATATATTATCTGACAGCGCGAGCGAATTGTAGAGAGCAGCTTGCTATCATCGGCCACAAGTAAAAAAAACACTCTATCGTTTCCCGCTTCTTCCAAAATTTTTAAAAGCGCGTTTCCGGATTCTTCGTTGAGCAGTTCGGCTTCATCTATGATTACCGATTGATGGCCGCCAAACCAAGACTTGCGTCCCAGACGCTCTTTAATGCTGCGCGCCTGGGCAATAGAAATTTCTTTTTTTAATTTTCCCGTTTTCTCATCAGCTTGACGGGATAAATAATAAAAATCAGGATGGGTGTCTAATTTGGCTTCGTCTACTTTTAACAATTTAGCTGAAAAATATCTAGCCACGGTTTTTTTTCCAACTTGTTCCTTGCCCACGAAACAATATGCCTGCGACAAAGAATTTTTGGCAATAAGGTTTTCAAAAAAAGAAGTGATTCTGTCGTGACCGATAATAGACATAACCTAAAATTGCCGGGAATTTAATAACTTTAGTATATCAAAAATTTTGTAAAACAAAAAGACCCTGCTCGGACTTTAGCCAATAACGGACATGGGACTACTGCTTAAGCTTGGATTTAACTTTTTTTACGAGATCGTCTATATTCCAATCGGATTTTATAAAATAGTCATAACACCCTTCCTTGGCTGCCTCTGCTTCTTTTTTTTCATCGCTTAAGTTGGTAAGCATAATTATTGGCACGGATTTTCCCCAAGGATCTTGGCGCAATTTATTTAGCATAGTCATACCGTCCATAATAGGCATCAATATATCCAATAAAATAATATCCGGGTGATGCTGAAAGGCCTGTTCCAAACCAATCTGACCATTAGGGGCTTCAAATACCTTAAACTTTTCTATAGTAAATTTTTTAGCTAACACAGCCAAAAGGGCTTGTTCGTCTTCCACGATAAGAACTTTGTCTAATACTTTTGGCATAAAAATTAGATTATATTATATGGATAATTCTTTGTCGCCAACTACTCTTTTCATTCCGCTTGTAGGTATGGCTACATGAAACACGCTTCCCTTTCCTTCAGTTGATTCAAACCATACTTTTCCACCGCCTGTTTCTATAATCAACTTTACAATATACAGACCCAAACCGATTCCTTCGGTACTAACCTTAACCGCATTATCGGCGCGAAAGAACTTGCTAAAAACCTTATCTTGATCTTTAGAAGGAATACCTATGCCTTCGTCCTTAACGTCAATCTGACAGTGCCCTTCAACTTCTTTAAAACCAATTTCTATCTTGCATTTTCTTGATTTAGAATAATGTATGGCATTGTTTAATAAATTTAAAATAACTTGTTTGAGCAACACAGGATCCGCATCAATAAGAGACGCCGGCTGATCCGATTCATTGAATATAATAGCACAGTTTCTAGCATTTGCAACGGAATTAACTTCGGAAATAACACTGGAAATAAGAGAGGCTATATCCGTTGGCTTTGGCTCAATCTTGATTTTTTGGGCTTCCAAACGAGAAATGTTAAGCAGAGATTTAATTAAATCGGCCATGCGTTTTTCTCCATTCTCTATTTCATTAAGATACCTTTTTTGTTCAACGGTTAATTCTCCCGATTTCACATCCCTTAGCATTTCCGTATTCCATTTTATCGCCGTAAGAGGGGTGCGCAACTGATGGGAGGCAAAAGAAATAAAATCCGTTTTCATTTGTTCCGCTTCTTTTAATTTGGTAATATCTCTCTCTACACCGACAAAAAACTGCACCTGATTATTCTTGTCTAAAACCGGAGCAATTCTAACTTCAGCAGTATAGGGCTGGCCGTTTTTTCTATGATTTATTATTTCACCGACAAAAGGCTGTTTTTGGATATCATCAATGACAGTCCACAATTTCTCATAATATTCTTTTGACATGTTTCCACCCCAAAGATCCCCGGCATTTTTTCCAATAACTTCTGCCGACATGTAGCCGGTAATTTCTTCTCCGGCTTTATTAACATACAAAATAGCGCCGTCTTTATCGGTAATCATTACATGATCGGACTCGTTATCTACGGCTAATTTAAATTTCTCCAAATCTTTGGCCAGCAGATCGACTTTTTCTTTTTCTTTTTTTATATCTTCTTCCGCTTTTTTGATTTTGGAAATATCCATGCCCCAAACAACTATATACAGCTCTTTATTTAATTCAATGCGCGCGGCATTAAAAAAATAAATAGCGTGGCTGCGGCCTCTATTAAGCAAATGCTCTACTTCAAGCTGAGCCGAACCTTCACGAAAAGTTTTCTCCATTGCCTCTATGATTTTAACCCTGTTTTCCTTTGTATAAAACCACTCCAACGCCTGTTCATTTGACATTGTAGAAATCTCTTCACTGGTACGACCGGTAACGATTTCTAAGTTTTTATTCCAACGCGGAGTACCACCTCTTTGACTTATCATCGCAAATGTACCGGGAAAAGTTTCCATTATAGCATCGGAAATAACTCGCTCGTTTTTAAGCTCCAAAACTAGCTGCTTTTGCTTGGTTATATCGCGCGCGGTGGCATAAGTAATTCCTTTGTCTTTATCGTAAGTGGCAATCCATGAAAGCCATAACACCCTGCCGTCTTTACATATAAAACGATTCTCAAAATTTAGCGAGGAACCTACTTTAATTTGCCGCGCCATTTCATCTAGCGTGGCCTGCTTGTCTTCGGGATAGACAAAATCAATAAATGGTTTCGTCAAAAGATCCGCTTCGGAATATCCTAGAATTTTCAAACAAGCCAGGTTCACCTTCTTAAAGGCGCCGTTTGGATCCGCAATAACCATGATGTCGGAAGATAAATTAAAAAAATTAAAAAATTGCTCGCGCTCAAACTCGGCTTTTTTACGCTCGGTAATATCTGTAAAGACGGCCATGCTCCCGGCAAAATCTCCTTTTTCATCAAAAAGCGGAGTGGGCGAAACTATCGCATTTATTTTTAACCCGTCCTTACGCAACCCCACAATTTCATAGCTCGCGCGCTCCCCTTTGCGTCTTTTTACCATCTGCTCTCTATAAATTTTTTGATTTTCTTCATCAAATAAAATAGTGGCTGATTTACCTATTAACTCTTCCGGTTTATAACCAAGAACTGCACTGCCTCGATTATTAATAAAACTAATAATCCCCTTTTCATCCTGAACCGCTATCCCTTCGTCCATTATATCAACCAAGTTATGAAACCGCCCTTCTTTTCTTAGTAAGTCTACATCTACTTTCGTTTTATACTCTTCCTGTTTCTTCAATAAACCAATGCCGGCTGTGACTACCGCGGACAAAGTAAAAATATTTAAAATGGTTTCCAAACCCACATTAAAACCAAGCGTGTACAACCCGATATATTTACCATATTCCACCAACCAACCGATGATTGGAGGGATAATAAACATTGTAGGAAGAAAAATACGTGACATTTTCCCGGCAAAACTACGCATAACTAACACTCTGGTAAAACCGCGATCCGGATGCGCAAATAAAATACCAAGATGAAATATAAAAAAAACTATTACCGTATATAATGGCACGGCGGGAGAAACTGCGACACCCTGAACAAAAGATGGTACATTGTGAATATAGCCCACAAGCGCAACCAAAGAAATAAACCCGCCCATAATAGCCATGACTTGCGCCGGACGCACACCGCGCTTGGTCTCAAAATCTAAAAACAAAAGAGCTAACCCAAAAAAAATAAAAACAATAGCGCCGCCTAAGGACATTTTTCCTAGATTTACGACCCAATTAGATGTAGCTACCAATCGAAAAAATAATTCACCCGCAAAAAAATTGTTACCAAGCACATACCCTGCAAAAGATATGATACCCAAAATAAATACAAATAACGCGCAGCCCCTGCCTAAATTTCTCACCCACCTTTTTGATCTTTTTTCCTGCTGCAGCCATAAAGCTAACCCGAGAAACATGGCGCCTAGCGCAGAGTGAGGCGCCATGAGCGAAAAATTATGAAAGATGCTTGTTAAAATAGCTATTTTTAAATTCCAACTAACTAAAACCAAAGCCCCAACAACAAAAATCAAAATGCTCGAGGCCTCTGAAAAAACCTTCATACTTGAAACGATCCGAGAGTCAATGGGCATGTACGGTGAATATTTTGTCCCCTCCATAAATTGTTTAGTTAGCAACTAATATTACCTTGATACAAATTTAAAAAAACACCCGCACCTACTTTAAACGTCTTACTTCCTGGCCGATATATTTTTTTATTTTAGCAACCGTATCTTTCATTTTATTTATGAGCGCGGCCGCTTTGGTGGAACGAAAGGAGTTATGTTGTTCTTGCACCCCTTCAAGCTCCTTCAAACAACCGGATAAAATATCAGATAGCTTATCAATGTCACGACCGACAATAACTCTATACACCTCTCGCGTCTTTTTTGTAGAAATGTAGTACCAGCCGCCAATGCCCGTTACCGACATTCCCACGAGTATAACGATGATGAGTATCTCTAGCCACCCCAAATCAATGACGCCAAAGGAAATTATAACTTTTGGTTTTACTTGGAATACGGGCGAATCAACCGGAAAACTCACGGCTCCGCGCTCATCCCGTGCGGTAATGATAAAAGTGTATTTCCCGACTGGCAAAGTTACACCAATGGATGTTTCCCAGCCTCCAACACCATCACTCGCTATCTTACCGGTTAATTTCTCCTGATTCTTGCTGTCAACTATGCGGAAATCAACAAATGCGTTGGGTATGGTTTTACCGGAGACAAACAGGGGTTCGCCTTGCGAAACGGTTTTGGTAATAAAATCAACGGTTGGAGCGGGTAGCGGCAATACTTCAAACGCAAGATCATCTTCAGCGCTGTTACCGGCTTTATCAAGGACGCGGACTAACACAGTGTGCTTGCCCGGAGATTGCGGAGGCGGAGTAAATTCCATACCAGATACTTCAACAAGGTTTTGATCGTCAATAAATATAACGGCATGCGATATGCCCGATAGACTATCTTGTGTTTCAAAGCGTAATTGGGGTGAAGGGTTGTCGCTTGCTACCGTATCCATTCCTATTTCAAAAGGAAGCGGCGCGGTGGTGTCAATCAAAATTTTATAATGTGTTACCGATCCCCAACCAATATTATTCTTAAACCGCACATGAATATACCACACCCCCTCTTCCAGAGTTCCGAATTTCTTGCCGGTGAACAGTTCTTTTTCTATATTTTTAGGATCAGTGTTAGGGCTATGATCAAGAACAGTTGCTACTTGGGTAATGTCGGCAGGAACTTCCCAGAGGGCGACTATTTCGCCCAAATGGTTGTACCAATGCGTTTCATCCGGATATAAGGGAACTTGAACAACGGGCTTCTGCGGAAGTTTCGTGGAAACAATCGGCTTTCTTTCTACTCGCACCGGCTGCGGCACCGGTTTGGCGGATTCTATGGTAGCCGGTTTGGGAACTGCAGGCTGAGCCGTCGTCGCGCCAATCGTATAGCTTGCCTCTTTTATTTTAGAAAGTATATTGGTTCCCTTGCCATCACTTGCGGTAACCGCCGCATCGGTTATGAAAATACTAGCCGCACCCGCGCCAAGCGCTTTAAACTTCACTTTCAAAATCTGAAGCGCGCCACCGGAAATCCCCTTGGCTGTCCCGCCAATAAAACTGAGAGAGTTTTTGGTGTCTGATAAAACAGGGTCTGTTACCCAAAAATTGAAAGCCGATCCGGCTTTGCTAACTTCAACAAATTCTAAAATATCAACCGGCCAATTTATTGTTGCTTGGGAGGCGTTGATGCTTTCCGCTTCTGAGTCAATTTTAATATCAACAGAGAACTCTGCGCCGATATTAAAGCCGCCGGTTTCGGGAACCGTATAAATAACCGCTGCGTTAACCGACTGCGCAAAGACAAAAAAGAATAGAGATGCGACAATTGCTTTAAATACTTTTTTAAACATACGGGTTTTGTCTAAATATTCATCGCTCTTAAAAATATGCTAAAATCAAAAATGTTCACTTTGCCATCTCCGCTTAAATCGTTTTTCAGCCTAGATTCATCGTTGTCGCTCCCCCACTGAAAAAGAAAAATACTCCAGTCGTTAATATTCACTTTGCCGTCGTTATTAAAGTCGGTCTTTAGAGTGGGTTGTTTTGACAATTTAAAAACACGCGATGTAGAGAACCCGCTTTTTTTACCATCTAATGTAGTTTGCCGTACTTGCGCCCGGTGTTCACCGTAAGCAAGAACAGTCGCATCCACATTAAAATTGTAAAATCCGGATTGAGTTGCTTTGGTATCCTGAAACTTTTCTCCATCTACCTCTAATTCTACCACATTATCCGGTAAAGCGTAACCATCAATTTTCAAAACATCATTTTTTGTAATTAACGCTTTTTCAAAAACCATTGTCGGAGGAATCAAAATGTCTTTAACTTCAAACAGATCGCCCGGCAGATTTACGTAAAAAGGAACGCTAAATGCCAATGCCCCCGAGTTTATCCCGTTTTTATCGTACGCTCGCAAAGCAAATAAATAATCCGCGCGGATTAGCCCGGTAACAATAATAACAAAAGAACCGTCTTCATTTATCACCGAACTTTCCGAAGGGGCGACGATATATGTTTCGTCTTCAACAAGTTTTCTTAGCACCTCAATTTTACTTTGCGGATATGCTTGTCCGGAAAAAATAACTCGCCGCGGCTGCGCGCTACCGCCGCTGGCAGACGGGCTTGACGCCGCGCTAGGCGAAGGACCGCCATTAGCCAATGTCGTCTTGCTCGGCACATTGGAAATACCGGAAGTATTGGGCACTTCATCGGAAGTTTTGATTGCAAAATAATAAACCGTGCTGGTGGATAAACCGGTAACCATCATTGAATTACTGGAACCAGCCGCGGATGGAGTTGGTTCACCGGCTACTTGAGTTGCTGAAGCAAAATTACCTTCTGTAATAGCAGAGGTGGAATAACGTAAATCATATGAGGTGGCAGTACCGGTAGTTCCGTCATCACCGGGCGCTGTCCAAGAAAGATCCATAGACGAGCCGGTCGGGTTTGATGCGGCCAAATCGGAAACTACCCCCGGAGCGGTGGTGTCGGAAGATATAATATCTACGATTGTGTCCCCCATCAGATCATCAGTTGAAGCCAAATCCCAAGTCACATATATGCGCTCATTGGACATGGCATTAACTCGCGCCCCATAAAGATCGCCGGCAGTAACATTTACCGGGCCCTGCTCGGCCCCCCATGTAGCCATACCATCGGTAGATTTTTTCCAATATACATTTCCGCTAGCGGCCGTACCGGGCGTAGAGCGCGCGGTATAAACCGCGTAAATCTCACCCGCGCTTTCATCAAAACTAATTTTTACACCGGTAATGCCTTTTGAATCATTGGTTAGGACATCTGTTTTTGCAGTCCATGCGCCGCCGGAATATACCGCTGTCCGTATATCATCATCGGTGCCAAAGGTGGCAACATCAGTAGCATACGCCAAATAAATATCGCCGGTTGATTTTTTAAGTGTGGCGCCAAAATGAGCATCGTAAGTACCGTCCTCTATGGCGTTGGCATCAATAGTGGCCCAAGAAGAATCCCAAGAATTTGCCGAGTCATTATAGACTTTTGACAGAACATCATCAGCCGACATATCCCAACTAATTGCCAAAATATTTCCACTTGAAAGCGGCATCAAAATTAACCAGTCCGTTGCCAAGTCAAAAGGAATGGCACCGGCTTCTGTCCAGTTGGCAGCAGATGCGCAGTTAGCTCCGGAAACGCATTTGATAACAAAAGAATCTCCGGCATCTTGCACACCCATATAAACATCGCCGTCTGTTCCTTTGGTAATAGAAGGAATATTTGACCCCACCGCAAATCCGCCGCCTTGATTGGCGCCACTGGCATTTACAACGGTGGTTAACGTATCGTCAGAAGTATTCAGTCTCGCATACCAAATATCGGCAGCGTCCATGGTCGTAATATGTATATATGTGCCAGACGTGTCGCCGGGGGTCCAACGGTCATACCAAACAGCAATTTTAAAACAGTCGGTCTGAGAATCAACCGTCACGGACGCACCCCAAGAAGTACCGCCATCGGTGGTTTTGCTATAAGCGCAGGTACCGGCAGAATCACGAAAGAAAGCGTAACCAACTTGATCTGAAATAAATACCACGGTTGGCGAACTGCCATTGTGGGAAGTAAGGGTAGTATGAATAGAACTATCAATGGCTACGTCTGCCGCAAAAATAATCACGGGTACGGCAACCAAAATCAGCAGTAAAATTAACAATAAAAATGTTTGTTTCATTTTCATTTATTTTGCCTGCGGATGAGATTCTTTTGCAAAAAAGTGCTGCACTTTTTCTATAATCTCACCTACGGGATGATCTGATTTTACGATATAATCATCTGCTCCGAGCCTGAGACCTTTTTTAATGTCATCATCTTCGCCAAGCATAGTAAGAACTATCACGGGGATGGCTTTGGTACCCGGGAATTTTTTAAGTTCTTCTAAAACCTCGAAGCCGTGCTTTTTAGGCAACACTAAATCCAGCAGCACCAGGTCTGGGTGTTTGGATTTCACCATTTCCAAACCCGATTCGCCGTCAAATGCCTGCAAAGCATCAAACCCGGCATCAAAAAGTTCGGTATAGAGCACTTTGGCAAGCACTTCGTCGTCTTCTACTATTACAATTTTAATTTTCTCCATATGCGAAATGAGTGAGGGAAATAATCAAATGTTTTTGATTATTTCTGAACGAATGAGTATATACCTTAGTATATGCGAAATGAGTGAATATAAAATTAAATGTATTTAACTTTATACGAGCGAGTGAATGTATAATTACTTATGCGCTATCTATTAATTCATTATACACCGCTCATTATTTATCCTGCAAGTACACGGGAACAAATCCTTTTTCTCCTTTTTGCGCTTTTGCCACCAAGGGAATTTCTATATAAAAAGTAGAACCGCTTTCTGCATCTCCGCCCGCCGTAGTTTTTTTAACTAAATTAGGAGATTTAAACCAAATTTTGCCGCCAATGAGCCCGGCCGCTTGGGAAGCAATATATAGCCCCAGACCGCTGCCATCAGTCTTAACGGCAGCCGCATTTGACGCGCGAAAAAATTTCTCAAAAATATGAACCTGCTCCTGTTTTGGTATTCCTATACCCGTGTCCCGAATCATAAAAAACGCGGCGTTGTTTTTCTTTTCTATGCCCACCTCTACCTTTCCTCCTTGAGGAGTATATTCAATGGCGTTTCTAATAATATCTTGCAAAATATAATCCAACGCGTTTCTGTCGGTAGTGGCGGCAAGTTTTTTGAGGTGGTTAGTAAATATAAGTTTTAAATCTTTTTTTTCAGAGAGTGTCTGAAGCCTGCTTATAAGTTCTTTTGTAAACTTTACCAGGTCTAAATCTTCCGGCGCTACCATTATGCGCCCCGACTCAATCCGCGATATATTCAACATGAGTTTTATCAGCGTATTAAGACGCGAAGCTGAGTAAATAATATCGCGAAGATATTTCTTTCCACTCTCCGTTAATTTTTCTTTTTCTAAAAAAAGTTCGGCTGTCCACCTAATCCCGGTCAAAGGGGTACGAAGCTGATGCGAGGCAAGAGAAACAAACTCGGTTTTTGAACGATCAAGCTCTTTTAAACGAGTAACGTCGTGGAGAATTATGATTCCCCCGATAGATCCTCTTTGCTCGTGCAGGGCGGGCGTAATGGATATCTCAAAAAAAAAGTTTGCCAAAGAAATTTCTTCTGTGCGGATGACCTTATCTTTTTTTATCGCCTCGCCAACTTTATTTTCCAAGTCCAGAGCGGGAAATAATTTGTAAAATTTTGAAAGGCCATACCCTTCCCGAGGCAGTCCGGTAAAACTCATGGCCGCCGGGTTTGCCAGAATAACTTTTTTCTTTGCGTCAAATATAATTACCCCGTCTGTAAGGCTTGAAAGAATAGTGGTAATAACATCTTGCGGCAAGATCTTGGTCGTTTCCGCCATACAGGACTATTTTAATTATCCGCTAACAAAGTTTCTTATTCACTCATCTCTAGTAATTATAAGCGGAGCTTGAAATTACGTCGAGCTTCGGAATAAGAAAATACTAAGGTATTTTCTTATTCACTCATCTCTAGTAATTATAACAAACTTTTTTTAAAACAAAAATACCCTACTATGAACTATATAATAAATTTTATTTTGTCGCTAGTATGCTGCGTTTATAGTTTTCTAAATTGTCTAGAGCAATACCGGTGCCTTTGGCCACACAAAGCAATGGCTCTTCGGCCACATAGGTAGCCACGCCCGTTGCTTGAGCGATAAGTTCGTTTAAATTTCGCAGCATGGCCGAACCGCCGGATAAAATTATGCCTTTGTCTATTACATCTGCCGAAAGTTCAGGCGGGGTTTTGTACAAAACTGCTTTTACCGCCTCAGTTAAATTACCCAACTCATGCTGCAAGGCTTCGGTCGTATCATCGGAACTTACCATAATAGTTTTTGGCAAACCGGTAATCATATCGCGGCCTTTTACTTCCATAGTCAGAGGTTTTTCCATATACATGGCCGAACCAACTTTAATTTTTATATCTTCGGCTGACCGCTCGCCGATCGCCAAATTATATTTATGGCGAACATATTCCATGATAGCTTGGTCAAATTTATTGCCGCCCACGCGAGCCGAACCCCAAGAAACTATTCCGCCCAGAGAAATCACGGCAATTTCGGCTGTGCCGCCGCCAATATCTATAATCATATGTCCCGAAGCCGCGCCAATCGGAATATCAGCGCCAATTGCGGCCACCACCGGTTCTTTAATGATATATGCCGCGCGCGCGCCGGCAGCGATGGTGGCGTCAATTACAGCTCGGCGTTCGGTGGAAGTAATGCCAGCCGGCACGGCCACCATAACTTCCGGACGAAACAAACGCACACCGCCTAAAGCTTTATTTATAAAATACCTAAGCATGGCTTCGGTGGTATGGTAGTTGGCAATCACGCCATCTTTAAGCGGGCGTTCGGCCAAGATCGCGTCCGGAGCGCGCCCAATCATATCTTTAGCCTCAACTCCTACGGCGAGCACTTTGCCATCGGCTTTAGATACGGCCACAACACTGGGTTCATTAATAACAATTCCTTTTTTTGGAACATATACAAGCACGTTAGTCGTACCCAGATCAATGCCGATTTTTTTGATAAACATAGTGAATGAGAGAAATAGACGAGCTTGCTCGGATATTTCCGAGTGAGCTGTGTTTATATGTGGCTTTAGCCCATATAAACATAATTGTATTAATTAGCCAAGCCTACTTCTATACTACGATCAACTGTCAAATCCGTTTTATAATTATATTTTTGATCGCCGATATTTTCTTGAGCTTCACTTGGGCTTGCTGATACGATATTTTTACCAAAATTAAGGTTGAGCGTCAATTTATCCGCGATTGTTCCTAATTGTTTTTGCACAAGCAGATTATACGAATTATTTTTTATTTGCCCAGCTACTTGCGGCGCCACATAAAACTGCCAGGCGAGCTCACCGGTTTTGCCCGGTTCAATGGAAATAAATGCGCCAAACCACTGTCGGCCGTTTTCCATTCCTTGATCTACAGCTCCGGGTTCGATTGATCTGTCTGTTTTCATACTGCCGGAAACCGAAATAAATTTACTGCCTTCAGGCAAGAAAACCCTGGCATACGTTCTGTATCTCGTTGTAAATTTCGTAAAGCTGCCATTGTTTTTATATTTCATTTTTACCGTGCCAACATATTTATCCGTGCCGCTTGGCGCAACCGAATACGACAATTCTTTATCCATGACCTTATCGGTTTTAAGCGCGGCCATATTGGCATCCGCCCATAATATATAATCTTTTTTATCCTGTTTCATTTCTCCGCTCCAACCTCGGGCTACCAAAATTTTTTGTATTTCCGAATCCGTGGAATACGCCAAAATATGTTTCTCCAGCAACATGCGCTGGCTTAAAGCAAAATAACTGGACCAGTGTTTAAATAAATCGCCGCGGATGCGAGCTAAAAGCGCATGGCTTAAATCGGCTAAAATTTTCTTGCGCTCGTCAAAATGCAAACCATCTTCGGCAAAACCAAACTCCACTTCATATTCCAATTTTTCCGTAAAGTTGTCCGCGTTAAATTCTTCGCCATTTACGGTAATCGACCCGCTGATGCGCAAAATTTCTTCAAGCAGAGTGGGTGTAATTCCAATCACGCCCGTAATTTCATCCGCCGAAACGCCGCGTTCTTTTTTAAACAAGTCCAGTGATTTCATGGAAGAGGCTGCAAAATCCGGCGACCAGTTGCTGTCCCTAAAACCCCATCTTTTGACGAGCACATATTTTTGCAGCGGTTCGGGCGGCACAGACTCAAAATCTTGCGGCGCCTGGTTATCTAAAATTTCAGTTCCTTCCACTTTTAAAATATGGGGTATGCCTTTATCAACTCGCACCACGCTATAGGCGCCGATAAATCCCCCGCCCGGACGAATTTCAGTATTGTTTAAAAACAACACCAAATAGGTCTGTGGTTTTTCAAAACCCAATACTTTCGGAACCAGGATATTTTCCGCCGGATCAGAAACAACCGTTTCGGCAACTTTTTTTATTACAGCCGATTGCAATCCGCCTTGGGAACGAGACCAGCGCCACAGCCCCAAAGCGCCGATAACAACTAGCGCAAAAAGTAAAATAAAAATTATTTTTTTTATCATATGTTTAGTCCATATAAACGAAACTAACTTCTCTTTTTTACGGAAACGTTAAAACCAAGGTATTTGCCAAACATGAGATGAGAAACCGCGTCCAGACAAGGCAGCGACGAAAAGAAAATAAGCGATATCGGCAAAAGAAACCATTGCAGAATCATAAATAAATATCCATGACGCGGGTGATTTTCCGGACGTGCCGGTAAAATCAACATGCTCATTACGGCTGAAACGAGCAGCCCGAGCATAGCCAGGGTCATCAGAATTTCTAAAATATTGGGGGCATTAAAAAATAACGCGCTCTGCCGAACTTCGTTTCCCGCCACCCACAGAGGCAATCGGCCAATGAGGGTGATAAGAATTGCCACCACCGCCCAACTCCACTTGCCTTCCCATTCATGAAACAGCACTGATATTTTTTTAAACCAGGGAATTTTTTTATTCTGGCGGAACTGCCATAATAAATACGGAATATGTTCCGTGCCCCAGGCCCAACGGCGCTGCTGCAAATATAAATTTTTCAAACTGCGCCACCACGAGTCGTCGCGCACCGTATCCATGGATACGGGGATATACATTGGCGTGACTTCATAATCTCCATTATACCGCAACCAGCATTGATAAAAAATACGCGAATCTTCGCTGACAATGTCCTTGCTATGCCCCCCGCAATCCATAATCGCTTTAAAACTCATGCTGTGCGAAGAAAATGTAACCAGGCTGTCTAACCTGGCCAAGCTAAACAACATCCAAAAACTGGTACCGAAGGCCATGATACGGATAATGGCCGGCGACTCCCACAAATTATTATTATACAAGGTGAGCGGCTGGAACGAACTGTGATCTGGCCGCGGATGATTATTATACAAATACGCCAGATGCGCAAAGTATTCGCTATGCACAATCGTGTCAATATCAAAAACCGAAGTAATAATATCTATGTACTCCCAGCCGCGCTGGTCGGCATATTTCTTAAATTCCCATTCGGCATAGTGAATATTGGAACCTTTCCCCGGAATTTCATCGGGCAAATTTTCCGGATGCGTATAAAAAATTATATCCGCGAATTTTCCCGAATAATTCTCAACAACTAATTTTTGTATGCCTTGCAAGTGTTCCGGTTTTCTAGCTTCGCCGGAAATTACCAGATAGGTTTTGCCGGCTGGAAAGCTGGATTTTAAAAAACTATCCAATGTCGGCGCCACCACATCCCAACTTTCATTATATAGAGGCAGAAAAACGACATTCTTTCTTTTTTCCCAATCTGGAAATTCGGCTTTAAGTTTTTCAAACCAATTTATTTTTACGGCCTTGCGGAAACGCCTCCAAGACAAAAACAAATAAAAAGAAAAATATGATACGCGGATAACCCAATACACATCAAAGACCAAGATAAAATAAATCATCCATAACGGCTTGGCAAAGGATAAGATAATGGTCAAAAAAATCGTAAGCCAAATACTTAAGCCCGGTAACATTTCGTACAGACGATACCTGTGATAATTCGAGATCATACCTGGTTATTTTTTCCTTGTATATGAGCCTCCGCGCTATATTCGGGCATCACATACTGTCCGGCCTTAGCCTCTTTGGCCTTAGCTGAAGCCGCCCGCCGGTCAAAATTCTTTTCTAATTTTATAACCGGAATACGCAAGCCATAAGCTAAGGTGTTAGCCAGAGTTACGGCCAGCCTAGTACCCGTAAACCTTCCCACACCCATCACCACGCCCACGCATGTAATATCTTTTACAGATAGGTTAAGTTCGGATAAAAACTTGTCCAAACAAACTAGCAAATCATCACTCTGTTTCGTTTTAAAAGCCTTTGATCTAATATTGTGTCCGGAAGTTTTTTGTTTTGACGAAGCCGCGGTTCTTTTCAAAACACCTTGAACAAATTTATTATCCATTTCAGCGTAGAACACACCCCTATCGTCTTCGGTATTGTCAATAACAAGCAGCATAACCGATTACATTTTATTTATTTCGTCAACCACCTTTACATACTTGCCTTCAAAGATGCTATATAAGAATTTATCGCCAATTTCACGACGATCATTTAATTCTTTTTCACTCATGATTGTATAGCGGAGCGACTTGCCCAGCTTTTTCTCAAAATCAGCCACCAGCTTTGAAACCAAAACCGGTTTTATTTCTCCCACGAGTAAAATATCGGTTTCCGCGTTTTTAGCATCCGTAAAGCAACCGGTAAACAACAGTAATTTCAGCTTGCCGGCTTTGTTCTTTAAGAGTTCAATCAGCTCACGCTCGTACAGTATTTGCGCCTTAAACAGCAGGGCTTTAAGTTCCGCATACAGCAAACAAGCGGTGTCTAATTTATAATATTTTGAACGGCCGGTACCGGATTGTTCGGCAGAGTCGGTAATTTCGGCAACCGTAGGCATAATAATACCTACTTTTTCCAAATTACTGAGTTCGCGCCTGACCGCGTTAAGCTGGGATTCAGTCAGTCTTGCCAGTTCGCGCACATAAAATGGCCGATCCGGAGAGTGGAAAAAAATATGCAAAAGTTTTATCCTAGTCTTTGAACCAAAAAGTTGTTCAAGCATATCGCTAAGGTTGCACTAAATAAGAAAATCGTAATAAATAGCTTTACTATTTTACGCCGTTTATAGTATAATTATTAAAGAAGAAAAAGTCAAAATACCATGGATAAAACACTACACCTGCATGAATTTTTCGTGGAAGGAAACAATCCCGAAGAATCCCATGTCTTATTAAATATCACTGAACCCTCTACTTCAGCCGAAAGAAGCAAGGGCTATTTTTTCGTAATCTGCGAAATAAACAACGGCGATACCAAATATATCGCCAAGATGCAAAATATCATAGATGAGATAGAAAATAGTTACTACGAAATTCCAGATCAAGAATACCAAACTGCCTTAGAAATTGTCTTAAACAAGATCAATCAAGAAAACATGTCCATGATCCAGCCAGAGATTGGCTTGCATTGCATTGTGGGCGCGATTCGCGAAAATGATATTATCTTTAGCTTTTACGGGCATCCGCAAATGGTGCTTTTCTATAAAATCAAGGATGGTCTATTATATAAAAAAATGGATTTGGTAGAAGAAAATAAATCTACCGAAAACTCGGAAAACAACCAGCTGTTTTCTCAAATTGTTCAGGGAAAAATCGGCCCCAACGATTTTTTCTTTGCCGGTACGCCAAATATTATAAACTACTTCAATCATGACCGCCTGCAAAAAATTATTACTACCCGCCCTCCGCGCCAAAGTTCCGAACACTTGCAGCGAGTATTGTCCGAACTTCAAAACAATATTTCATTTGGCGGCATCATAATTAACCTGCAAAAAAGTACGGAGCCTATTCCAACTCCAAGAATCTCTCCTGTTAAAAAAGGAGAATCCGCCCGCTCATTAAAGAGCTTGTTTAGCACTGAACAAAATACAGCGAGCATTCTCTCTCCGTCTTTACTGCCAAAATTTCAAGACAAAGTAAATAATGCCTTTACCGATCAAGAAGAGCCGGAAATGATGCAGCCAAATCCAACCGGCTTGCGCGCCAATACCGAAATTACTTCTTCACACTTACGCGCCAGACAAGACCGGATACGACCAGCGGCGAGACCTAACACCCAGGAAATAATTAAAAAAATAATATTTATTATCTGGCAAATCCTAAAATACACGGGCCGAGCAATCATGATTCTCTTGCTTTTTATTGGCGCTGTGTTTTCCACGCTTGGCAGAAACGCGATGTTATTATTTTTCGTGGCTACCAATTACCAAAACAGACGCCGCAATATTTTGACTCAGTGGGGCAACTGGTGGCGCAATCTAAAGAATAACCTTAAGCAACTGCCGCTCATTACCAAAGCTTTGCTTATTGTCTCCATAATTTTAGTGCTCGTATTTACCGTTGGAATCGTGTATGTAAAAAATAAACAGAAAAAAGAAGTTCGTGTAAAACAATCCATGCAAATCGCTCAGATGATACAAAATAAACAAGATGAAGCCGAGAGCTCTTTGGTATACGGCGATACGGATACGGCTATAACCAAACTACAAGAGGCCGAAGAAATTCTCACCACTCTCCCTTGCGAAACAAACGCTGAAAAAGCAACGTGCCAAAACCTGCAGATCCAACTAGCTGCCTTACAATTAAGGGCTCGCCATATTACTCTGGTCACCCCGCAGCTTCTGGCGGATTGGAATACGCTCGCTCCCAACAACCAAATGGAAAATATCTTCTTGCTTAACAATAAAATTTACGGATTTGGCAAAACCAACTCCGATATCTTGGCCTATGACATGCTGACCAAAGAGTCACAGCTCACGAGTCCAAACTTATCTGTAAACAACTTTATTACAGTTTCCGTACCAAAAGAAAATGATTACGCGGTACTGCTTTATGACAACCAACACGTGGCACAGTTCCAACCAACGGACAATTCCTGGAAAAAGGTAGATATCTCCTACCCTGCTCAAAATGCTAGCATTTCTAGTTTGGCCGTATATAATCGCAGACTCTACACCCTGGACGCTCAAAATAATAAAATCTATCGCCATGATTCAATTAAAACCGGCTTCTCCACAGGCAAAGAATGGACCCAAAATAACACGACCGATATTAAATCCGGCATTGATATGTCTATAGACGGCGATGTCTTTATCTTAGGCAAGAACGGCAGCATTTATAAATTTACCAAAGGCCAGACACAAAACTTTAATCTTTCCAAAATTGACCCACCGCTCACTTCGGCTGATAAAATTTGGACATATAATGATCTTAACTATCTTTATATTTTAGACAGTGCTGGCAAAAGAATTATCATTGCGGATAAAACCGGTGAATTCAAATCTCAGATTACAGCCAGTGAATTTGTCCATCCTACGGGCATGATCGTAGATGAACAAAAGAAAGCCGCCTTTATCTTGGATAATAACAAGTTGTACCAGATTGAGCTGTAACACCTAAAACAAAAAGACTCCGATTATGGAGCCTTTTTGTTTATATCAAGCTCTGCTTATTTTAATGTGACCTTACCGCCAGCTTCTTCAATTTTCTTCTTCATAGCTTCGGCTTCCTCTTTCTTTACCGCTTCCTTAATTACCTTAGGAGCGCCATCAACCATAGCTTTGGCATCAGCCAGTCCAAGACCGGTAATTTCCTTAACTGCCTTGATAACATTGATTTTGCTAGCACCAGCGTCTGTGAGTTCAACATTGAACTCAGTCTTTTCTTCAGCGGCAGCAGCGCCTCCGGCAGCTGGAGTGGCAGCCATCATCATGGCTGGAGCAGCAGCGGATACGCCGAATTTCTCTTCCAAAACTTTTACAAGTTCGGAAAGATCGAGCACTGACATTTTTTCAATTTCAGCCACCAAATCCTTGAATTTGGCAGGCACTTCTACAACTTTATTTTCTTCTGACATAGGATTAATTAAATATGTAAATTATGATTTTGCTTTGGCGATATTATTAAGTACTCCGACAAGCCCGCGTAAATTTCCAGCCATGACGTTTACAAATCCGGAAACCGGAGCGTTGAGAGAACCAACCAATTTTGCCAAGAGTTCCTGCTTGCTTGGCAAGCTGGCCAAACTCTTTACCATGGAAACATCTATAAATTTGCCTTCCAGCACACCACCAAATAGTTTAACTATTTCGTGATCTTTGGAGAACGTATGCACTATTTTTGCGGCGGAAACCTCGTCTCCCAAAGCCATAAAAGTAGCCACACCGCCGGAGAAAACCTTAGGATCAATATCTTTGAGTCCCAATTCTTCACACGCGCGCTTTACCAAGGTTTTCTTGGCAGCCACAACTTTGACGTTGTTTTTTCGGCACTCTCGGCGCAATTCTTCTGCTTCCGAAACCTTCAATCCTTGAAAATTGGCAAAAACCACGGCCTTAGCCGCTTTAAGGCCATCTTCCAAAGATTTAACGGTATCTTGTTTTTGTAGTTTTGTTTTTGGCATAATTATTGCTTTTAACAAAAAATCTGTGTTCTCCACAGACCTCTAGCACAAATCGACCGAATCTAGCCTTACTCAGCACGAGGCTGATCCGCCTTGGGCGGAAGCTATTATTTGTACCTCGGCAGGCCTACCCGCAAAACGGGCAAATTAGATCCTTTCGGACACCTACTGTCTATGGTTAGACCAAGTATATATATACTGATAAAAAAAGTCAAGGGCTCTATTTCTTATGTCTCCCGATACCGGGGTTGGTATCCTCAAGTCCCACTTCCCAAGTTTTAGGTACGCCAACACTAGCAAAATCTTTGATCTTTCGCATGTCGTTAATCCCCAATTTTGCGAGCTCCTGTATGAGCGCGGCTTTGTTAACTTTTTCATCACCTGAAACAACCTTAATACATATCTCTCTTATTCTTAACCTTTCATAGCCCGGATCTTGTTTGGCGAGAGCCAGCATTTCCGCATCCTTAACCACATCAAAGCTATGCTTTAGACTGCTTCTGGCCGCAGCCCGATCTTCTTCACTTTTACCAAAAACAGCTGTAATAGCTAATTCAATTTTCACCCTTTGTCTTCCAATTTCTCTTGATCCTACTCCCATTCCTCCTTCAGATGATTTTGCCATATACGAAATGAGTGAGGTAAAAGTTAAATGTGTTTAACTTTTACCGAACGAATGAGTATATATGCGGCTTTAGCCCCTATACATTAAAATTCTAGTTATTTTTTATATTTCCTAGTGAGGTCATGCGAAAATTTATTTTCGTGATGGCCGAGCGACGGAAATTCAAGAAATGCCATAGCATTTCTTATTTTATAATCGTACCATTAAACGGCTCACCGCTCAAGGCTTGGTTTAATAAATTTAAATTTGTGCCTTTTACAAACTTTACTGTTAACCCCAGTTTCTGCGCGGTTTTGGCTGCCACCGGATCAAACGGAAAATTTGCCCCCGGGCTCCATTTGTCGCCTATAATACCTCTCATTTCCTTCCAACTTAACTCTGACAGTGCCTTGGCGCCTGGATATTTTTTTGGATCAGCCGTATAGACATAATCAATATTAGACGCGTTAATCACTTCTTTAGCTCCATATGTTTTTGCCAGAAGCACAGCGTCGTGGTCGGTAGAACAGCCTGGCTTCCAACCCGCGGCCATAAGTATTGGCTTGGTGCTTTTAATTTTTTTTGTTGGGTTGGTAATGATTTCACTATGCGCGTAATCTTTAAATAAAAATCTTACAAATTCCGCGTTAAATATAGTGGATTTTATCCCCAACCAATCCAAATCCGCACTTGTCATAGACACAACTTGTCCGACCGCATTTTGATAATTACGGCATGTCGCTCCCCCGCCGATTACCAGAATAAACTTCTCACCTTTTTTAACTCGTTCCACAATTAAATCACGCAGTTTTTTAAGAAATTCAATATCAAAACCGGTGGGAGGAATAATGATAGAACCGCCAATGGAAATAACTCTAAATTTGTTCATAAAAATTTTTCTTAATCTTGGGGTTATCTATCCTCGCTTTTTTATTAGCTACAAAAATCGCTTTATTTGCCTTAAACAAACTCGGCGTGCGATACGCGATTTTGCCTTTTTGCGCTCGATTGGAAGAATAATTTTTCATGCAGAGCTTTACTACTTAACTATTGGTACTATTACTACTCTTAATTAACGAACTTACAGCCCAGCCCACCAACCACATAATTATTGCTCCCCAGAGCGCGGCCCAGAAACCTGACACATAAAAACCCTTAACAATAGTTGAGGCAAGTAAAAACATGGCTGCATTTATTACAAACGTAAAAAGCCCCAGGGTTAGAATATTTATTGGCAGTGTTAAGACAATAAGAAGCGGACGAATGAGGGCGTTAATAAGCCCCAAAATTAATGCTGCCACCAGCGCCGCGTATACGCTCTCTACCACAATACCCGGCACCAGATAGGCCACGAACATTAGGGTTGCTGCACTCACCAACCATCTAAGAACTAACATACAATTGCGATATTAAAAATTAAATTTAACCTACTAATAATCTAAATAAGCCATTTATCAGCGGTGCAATAAGCTCAAACAAAAAGAAAACAAAAAATAATAAAATAATAAACCCATATCGGTCTAGAAAATTCTTAATTTCATTCGCCGAGTTTGGCAATACGGCATACAAAACTTTTGATCCATCCAGCGGCGGGATCGGCACTAAATTAAATATCATTAACATAATATTGGCATACACAATAATTGCTAAAATCTCAGCCAGACCCAGCGGCAGAGGCAAAAAGCGTATAAGCAAGGCAAATGCTACAGCCAAAAGAAGGTTGGCGGCTGGTCCGGCCAGCGCCACCATAACCGGCCCCCATTTCTGATTTTTTAAATTATACGGGTTATACGGCACGGGTTTGGCATACGCAAATAAAAATCTACCGCCCGTGAGAATTGAAAGCATTATTGGCATTAAAATCGTACCCCAGGGGTCTATGTGGGCCATGGGGTTTACAGTCAGTCTTCCGGCATGACGGGCGGTAGGGTCGCCAAGCATATCTGCCACCCAGCCATGAGCATATTCATGGATAATCGCCGAAGGCACAATGACCAAAAAATAAAAGATAAAGTCCATACGTAACAGAGTTGACAAAACTTAAGTAGTAGCGTATACTGTAACCATTGTATTTAAGTATACTTAAAAAATCTTAAAGTTTCAACATATGTCCCGAGCTTGCTCTATTTGTGAAAAATCGGCTGTTCGCGCCAACCACGTGAGCCATTCCAATCGCAAAGTACCGCGCAGACAAAATCCAAACTTACAGTTGGTTAGAGTAGACGGCAAAAGTATCAAAGCCTGCTCCACCTGCCGCCGTACGATGGTAAAAAAGTTGGCCTAAAATCTTCATAAAAATAAAAACCGCTTGAATTATCAGGCGGTTTTTATTTTCTATCAAAAAACTAATTGACAGTATTTAAAAAATACTATTACATACATAATATCTTTCGGTTGAACTAGTCCGCACCAACAACGCGGGTTGGTTTCAACCCGAGAAACGGAGACAGGTTATGGACAAGAAAAAGACTTCTCACCAAGTGACTTTACTCTTCTGCCTTACCTACGCGACCGCAACTGTTGCTATGCTGGTAAAAAAACAGTTCGTCTGGTCTGCCGTATTCGCTTCAGTAGGCGTTCTTCATTTTCTAGCCGCTATTACAGTGATCGCTCTTACTTCTAAAAAGAAAGGGCGGTAGAATTCCTGTTTCCGCAACCCGCCGGCACCTATAAATGCCGGCGTTGATTTTTTACCAAACACAAGATATAATGCCCAATAATTCGGGGTGTAGTTCAGTTGGCTAGAACGCATGGCTGGGGGTCATGAGGTCGCAGGTTCAAATCCTGTCACCCCGACAATTATCTAAAACTTATTTCTACCTCTCTATTTCCCGCGATAAGTTTTACCAATCTCTCAATTTCTTTTTTGGTATTTTCTTTGGCTTCATTTTGAACCACATCGCTTTTGGCCGCAGCCAGGGCCGCCTCTTTTAATTTAGCATAAGCGGCATTATAGCCATCATCGTTATTAAAAATCTTTTTGAAGATCCCTTGTTTGTTTTGGAGGGTGATATCGCCGATTAGCTCTACTCCGTGATCCTCAAGGGATGGCAAGCTAGCCGTAACGGTGCGAGCATCAACCGTAATATCTTCAGGTGAAATTTTGTTTAGATCTACCCCCAAACTCGCTTTCATCGTACCCATAGCCACGATATCTTGACCCCAAAAAAAGTCTTTAAACGCGCTGCCCGTGGAGCGGTCTATGGTAATCTGCTGGGTAATAATATATGTTTCGGTAACCAAAAATCCTTCATGCTTTAACGCTTGCACGATAGATTGTGAACTTACCTGCTCACCCGGTTGATTTGGTTTGCCAAGACGGTAGCCGACAAAAAGACTTGCAGCTACGATTACTAAGACACCGATAGTTATTAATTTGTTTTTCATACAACTTAGTTTAGTTCATCCGGATGAACCATCTTGCTTCGCATAAATAAAGAAACCGTAATCATTATTAATATTATCTAAAATTGATATTTAATGTAACACAGACCATTATCTTTGCCAAGTTATTTTATAAAAACAAAAAACCGCCTGCTCACTAGTTTCCACATCGGTGAAAAATAATGAGCATAGCGGCGGTCTTGTGTTGACCTCCGCCATGCTTACTCCCAAAGAGTCAAGCGAAGCGAAGGTCTGATTGCGACCGGTTCAGTTTGCGGTAGCCTGCTGGTACCGGACCGCAGACGGACGACGACGGCCTGAAGAAAACAGCATCGTCTTCACCACAGGTGGAGTCGGAGGCTGAGCCACCAGCTCGGGCATCGTGAACGAGCAACGCATCAGAATGACCCAGACCGGATCAGGCTTCACCCCTCCCTGCAACTTCAGGGCCGCGGCGGTAGCATGACGATCTGTCACCACCTCGCCTGTCGTGGCAGTGACGAGCTGCACGTCGCGCATCACCCTCATCAAGAGGTAAGCGTGACGCTGCTGCTGAGCGCGAGAGTCAGCGCGATGATTGGGAATATCGCCGTAGCGCACCTTCCCAACATGGAACTGACGGGCGCCTTTCCCACCCTCTGAGTCACGTGACATCACGACGCAGACCACTTCTACGTCGTCCTGCGAACGCTTGGTTGACCGTTTCTTCATGGTTCCCCCCTTGTGAAGATTGGGCCTACCGACGACCCGAGCGGGAACCGCCCGGCATGGTTCCCCGACGACCATAGTCGCCCGGGGGACGGTTGTGGAAGGCATCCTTCTGACGCCGGATTCCAGCCTCGGTGTCATCGCCGGACGGATCATCCGTCTCGTTGCGCGCTTCCTCGATCGAGATGTTGGAAGAGTGACCATTCCATCGATTCATGTGGAGTTTCCCCTCAGCCTTAACCGGTGAAAATCAAGCAAAGAAATTCCAAATGGAATGCCTTAAGCGGCCTGCAAAACCGCACTCGCGACTCTGCACTTCCATACTTGCACCGATCTGCGTACTGCATACCTGGATTTCAGATATAAAATACGCAGACCGGTAAAAAATTTAAAAATATTTTATCTGTAAAAGAGCTTGCAACAGTATACGTTAAAAAACAAATTTTGTCAATAAAAATAAGAATCGCTCCTTCTACGGCCGAGCGACCCTCCTCACGAGCTCTAAAGTTCCACTAGTGTATTTTCTCCCAAAATCATTTTTTGATGCCCCGATTCATTTTTTGTCACCAGTACATCCGAACCAATAATACTTTCTCTAAGTTTAATATCACAATCAATGGTGCATTTATTTAAGATGATTGAATCTTTAATTTCTGCTTTGCGAATCTTAGTGCCCGCGCCAAGTGTAGTATTGGGACTAATTATACAATCTTCCAGGGTGCAGTTTTCACCAATAAGCACCGGGCCGGTAATTGTAACGTTTTTATTTACGGTCGTACCTACGCCAATTCTCACGTTACCGCTTATGCGCGCTCCAGATTCAACAGTCCCTTCAATTTTAAAATTTTCGGCTGGGATTTCTTTAAGCAACAATTCGCTGGCCAGAATTAGATCTTCCGGTTTACCGGTATCCTTCCACCAGCCGGTAATTTCTTTATATCCGACTTTAAAATTATTTTTTAATAAATCCGAGTGAATGCTGGAAATTTCATATTCTCCCCTCTCGCTTTTCTCAATATTATTGAAAGCTTTAAAAAATACGCCCGGACCATATAAATAAATACCGGTAACCGCAAAATTATTAGGAGGAGTTGCGGGTTTTTCTAAAACATCCGTTAACTTGCCGCTGGCATCTAACACCGGCACGCCAAATCGTTCCGGATCCGGCACTTGCGACAGAGCCAGCATGCAATCGTAGTTGCCTTCTATAAATTCATCTACAAAATCTTTGAGACTGCCTAAAATAACATTATCCGATAGATAAAATAAAAACGGATCATTGCCGATAAACTTTTCGGCCTGTTTTACTACATGGGCAACCCCTTGCGGCCCACCCTCCTGCTCAAAGAATATAATCTTTATCCCCCAATGACCGCCATCACCGATATATTTTTGCAATTCCGTTTCCCCAGGATTGGTATTGATAAAGATCTCTTCCACACCGGCATTTACCGCCTTTTCAATCGCATGAAAAATCATCGGCTTGTTGGCCAGCGGAATTAAATGTTTGTTCATGGTGGAGGTTACGGGCCTCAGTCGTGTCGCCCTACCGCCTCCGGTTAATATCGCTTTTTTAATTTTCATATGATTGAAACCCTACCAAAAAATTATCCGTTTGGCAATAAACCAATAGGCCGTCATAAGCGGATTGGCAATATACTTAAGCAAAGGATTGTTAATATCTTTTTCCTCAAAAATTACTTTGCTCGCGGCCATTTTCAAAATTTCCTTGTCTGTGACTTTACGAATAGATTGGATATGTTTACGCTTTTCCAGCCATAAATCCCAATGTTTCGGATCAAGCCAGTAAGCATAAATACTCATCCGCACTTTAAACCAACCGGTCATGATGGAAAAAAGAATCAATCCAAATTCCATAATTATGGCCATGGGCAAAAGCAGAATTAAAGTCGTCCATTTAAAATACATAAGCATTACGCCGTAACGGTTTCTTTCCATATAATAAAACTTGTCCTGGTTGCGGCTAAATTGATATTTATGATAAAAAATCGCGTCCCGGACGATACAGACTTTATAACCCACCGCTCTCATACGCAATGAATATTCCAAATCTTCATGATACAAAAAAAAGTCTTTATCCCAGACGCCATACTCTTTAAGTAATTTAGCACGCATTAAAATTGATGCGCCGCTGGCATAGCCTACTTCTTCTATTTCCCTTAATTTTAAATCGCTTTTTTTGCGCCTGAAGCTGCCGCAATAACCAAAGCCTAGGTAATGAAACGAATTGCCGGCGGTATTTACCAATTCTGTTTCCGGGTATAGCAGAAGCAAAGACTGGGCGGCACCAATTTTCTGATCGTTTTCCAAAGCCGCCACCAATTTTTCTATACAATTGGCGGCCATAAAGCCATCATTATTATGGAAATAAATATATTCAAAACCGTGTTCCAAAGCCCAGGCAATGCCTACATTATTACCACCGGCGAATCCGAGATTTTCTTTTTGCGGCAGAAGCGTAACATGCGGGATACTTTGTCCGGAAATAGGCAGTAGTTTTTCTTCTAAGTTTCTCATTGAACTTCCGAACTTCGGATGCGGGTTATCTACAACCACAAACTCTACCATATCTTTGGGATAGGTAATTTTTTCTAAAGACGAAACCACATCGTCCAAATAGATGTCCGAGTTAAACGAAAGGTAAATAATTGCCACTTTTGGACTCATATTTAGTGAGGAAAATGTTTAAAATTATGACGCCATTTCCACATATATTGCAGCCAGCTCTGCAAATGAATGCGGGCCAGCTTGTTTTTTATAAGCGCCTTAAAAATACCGGGTACCTTAGCTGAATCACGATTATATTTATGCGTAATTATAATATCATGCACGTAATATATTGGCCAACCATTATTCCACATCGTGCGGCACCAGTCGCTGTCTTCCAGGTACATAAAATACTGCTCATCAAACCAGCCAACTTGATCTATGGCTTCCTTGCGCACGACCATGGCCGCCCCAAGCACCCAATCTACCGGTCGAGTGGAATTATGATCAAAATCTTTCATGAGCAGCCAGTCGGAAAACTTTCTTACCCAGCTGTATTTTTTATCAAAATTTATTTGTTTAAGCGGCTTGATAAGCATTGACTGCAAATCAAATCTATAACAAGAATACTGCAGCGTACCGTCAATATTTAACAGCTTGGTGCCAATACAGCCAATCTTTGGGTGCTCGTCCATGAATTTTATTACTCGCTCTATAACATGAGAATTTTCGGGAATAACCGTATCCGGATTTAAGGCAAAGTAATATCGAGCCGGGATGGATTTAAAACCCATCGTGTTGCCTTTGCCAAAACCTACATTACCGCCACAGTCCACATAGTTTACCAAAGGAAATTGCCCGTCCAAGGCTTCTTTTATGCCATCCTGATTTTGTGAGTTGTCAGCTACGGTAACTTGAACGGCATACGGACAATTAGATATATCATTAAAAACTGAAGCCACGGCATGCAAAATGTCGTCTTTCATCAAATAGTTTACAAAAACTATATTTATGTCCTTTAATTCCACCATACACGCACTTGTTTCCAGTCTACTTTTCTTAACTGTTTAATATATTTCCTTTTTCCAACTAAATTATAGGCAAAAACTTCCTTTAAACCGGCCAAAACCTGCCTATCAAATAACAAAAAATATACGAACTTCTTTAGTTCATACCATAAAATCCACGGAAGATCAAGAATAAAGTTCTGCCAGTATTCATTTTTATAGAGGGACGCTATATGGTTTTTATAGCTATGATACTTGACGAGTTCTGATTGAGACTGTTTATTTATAAGTGCCGCAACATCGCCAGCTTGTTTAGAACCAGCTGCGGAACGATCGTGAAATGCCAGGGCATCAAGCAGCACACAGGCCATATTACCCGAAGCGATTAACCGGTACGCCAAATCCACATCTTCTTTATACGAATGGTAACTTTCATCAAAAATAGTTCCATCTTCATACAAAATACCTTTAATTATAGACCTCCTAAACACGGGCAACGCCCCAGAAATACCAAATACCTGAAATACGTTCCCTTGCCCCAAGAGTTCATCCGAAATTTCCAGCCAGTCCGCTTGAGCATACTGCTCAACCACGCGACGATTCCGATATACTTTGAGCCCTAAACTATCTACTTGATCGGTAAAACTGTTTTGCAAACCATGTTGAATATTGTTGAAATTCCATTTCATCAGACGCGGCGAAACTGCGGCAACATCGGCATGAGAATCTAAAAATTTTATAATCCGCTCTAAACAATCCGGCATCAAATACATATCCTGATTTAACATCAAAAAATATTCTGTATCTGTTTTTTTAAAGGCCAGATTTTGTCCGCCGGCAAATCCCAAATTTTCTTTATTCTCAATAATTTGATATGTAACTGGAAAGTTTTCGAGCTCTTTTTTTATTAATTCTAGGGTATTATCTGTGGAATTATTATCAATTACCAAAAGCTGCCAATCCAAAAAGGTTTGCTTTCGCAACGAATCAAACAAATGCGGCACATACTTGGCGCCATTCCAAACAACTAGGTGTATTGATAAACGCATAATAGATCAAAAACCCCACTTCTTAAAATACCGATACATGCTTTTTATAAATTGCTTCTGCTTCCAGAAAGTGCTTCTTTCTTTAAAACTCTGCCCAACGTAATCTACGCAGGAAATAATCGGGGTATGCATTACCTTAAACCCTAATCTTTTTACTTCTTTGCAAAGATCCACATCTTCAAACCAAATATAATACCTGGGGTCAAACGCCCAGCCTAATCTTTCGTAAATTTCTCGGCGCATCATCATAAATGATCCGCGAACCGAATCTACTTCCTGTTCTACATCCGGATTAAAATCCTTAAACAAATACCTGTCATTTATATGAGGAAAAATATGAGGTAATTTTAAAACAACTGCCAGCTGATCCCACAGCCCCGGGAAACGCCTCGGTTGGGCATCTTGGTTTATATAACCATGTTCGTCTACCAATTTACAACTGGCCAAGCCAACATCTGGATGATTTTTCATCCAGTCTAGCATGATATTCAAAGACCCTTCCGCCGCACGCATATCTGGATTCAAAAAAAGCAAAAATTCGCCCCGCGCGAGTTTGGCAGCCATATTATTTGCCGCGGCAAAACCGACATTTTTAAAATTTTTTAACAATTTAATTTCGGGAAAATTTTTTGATACAACTTCCGTCGTGTTATCCGTGGAAGCATTGTCTACAATAAACTGTTCAAAACTAATATTCTTGCAGCTGGCTTTAACGGATTTTATCTGATCCGCAATTAAATTCGCGCTATTCCAAGTTACGGTGATCACGCTTAGCTGCATACGCTATTTTATAAAAAATTATCTTTTGAGTTCGGCTTTAAAAAAATCCACAAATGGGATGGCGGTTGGGTCTATGCCTTGCAGCATAGCGGAATAAAAACTGATATAGCTGCCAAGCATCAATACTTCGCAGACCTGTAATGATTTTGTTTTTTCTTGGCACTTGTACGAAACATATTCTATACCGTTTTTATCCAAAATAGTTTTAGTAATTTCATATCTTTTTTGTACTCGGCTATCATACAAACCTGACTCTAATAAAACAAATTTAATGTTATTTTTATTAGTCTCCGGAAATAACATCCCTTCCATTAAATGATGGTTGAGTTCTGGTATTAAAAAATATCCGCCGAAACGTTTGGCATTTTCATTCATCTGGTTTGCCGCGATATGCGCATTACCGGATAAATGTTCGGAAGCCGCATACCAGACGCTTTTGCCAAATAATGCGCCCGCCATTTGCTTGGCTGTATTTTTTTCTTCTGCATTATTAACTCCAAACAAAGAATTATACTTGGCAATATTTTGTAAAACGCTTTTTACTTCGGCCGGTGAAAATTTTAATATGCCCGCGTTAGCCAGCATAGCCGCCTGCCCAAAAATAGAATAACCCAGCCCCATGCGCGGCGAACCGCACGGGTTATTATTAACGGTAAAAACTAAGACAGGAATTTTATTTTTTCTGGCCCACTGGGCCAATTGCCCCCCGGAACAAATAACCATTACTTTTGCCTGTTTCTTTTTTGCCTCTTTTACGGCCTGCAATACTTCTTCGGTCGAACCGGAATAACTGGAAGCGATAACAAGTGATTTCGATGATACAAAAGCGGGCGCTTGGTAGCCATTTATTATTTCTAGGGGAATCTTTAAGGAAACGGATTTTAATACATGCGCGCCTAGCGCCGAACCGCCCATGCCTAGTACCACTATATTATTTACTTTTTTATAACTTGCCGGAATTTTTACCTGTTTAGCCTGAGCCAAAACTTCTTCTACCTGGCTGCCCAAAAGCTCTATGCTCCCAAGCATGTTTTTTGAATCTAACTGAGAAATTTTTGCTTTGTCGTCTAGCATACCTTTATTTTAAAATTTGAAAAGTTAAGTTATTTTAGCAATTTTATACGTCCTTGTAAAGCAATAATTTAAAACAAAAACAGCCTTCGTTTGAAGACTGTTTTTGTGCTTGGCCCGAGAATTTCTTCTCAAGGCCAGTCTCTTGTTGGCGGCCTTTACGAGCCGCCGTCCGCCTTGTGGGCAGACTACCCCAGTCGGGGGCGGCTATTGAAACAGGTTCAGGTCACCGAGCTCCAGAACCCGGACCTGCGCGGGCTGCTGGCGGACGAGGTACGCGTCGTAGTTCACGACACGATTCTTATCCTTGGAGAAGAGGGTGACCAGATGCCACACCTCATTGCCGATCTGGATCGAGCCGTCATCGCTCACCACCACCGTAATACCCTTGTTCTTGGCGTTGGTGAGCGAGAAGCGGGGTCCATCCTGGCAGATGATGCCGGCGATCTTCTCGCTGGGCGTCACCGTCTCGCCCTTGGCGTTGACGTAGGTGAGGTTGGAGGGCGCGTCGAACGCGAGATCGGGTTCCGCCGTGATGATGGGCTGGCCGTACTGGCCCGGGCTCACCATGTAGAACTGGCGTTCGCCGTTCGGACCAAGGTTGGTGACGTTGTAGTCGCCCGTCGTTTCATCCACCTTGATAGTCCACTGCTTATTCATGACCTGCATTTTCTATCTCCGCTCCCAGGGCCTATTGCCTGAGATTGAAGTTGGGTGCTGGCAGTAAGTGCAGCACTCATACACCCGCCTGTGCAATTTACACACGCGCGATTAAGCTTTCTCAATCGCCCGAGTACAAAATACTTCAACTATAAAACCCGTTACTAGAACGGGTTATAATAGCACAAAAATGACTTCCTGTCAATACCCCAAGATTAACCTTTTTGTCTTAATTCACGTAAAAATTCTTCTGCTTGCGCAGCTCCGCTCCAGTACCCTATACCATCCATAGCATTTCTTGCATCTTCAGCATAACGCTTGGCCATTTTTTTCTTTTTAAGGGCTAGGAAAGCTTTGGCAACATCTAAGTTAACCCTGCCTATGTTAAACGTATCTCCCAGCTCCTGGCGCTGACGTTGCAAGGCAAATAATTGTTGAATACCAGATTCAATCTTATCCGGCTCAGCCTGAAGGGTCATTTTAGAAATTTGAGCTCCATATCTTAATTTACTGACCTGCCACCGCACATTTAAATCGCTGGCCTGCTCTTTTTTAAGTAAAAGGTCTAACCCTGCCTTATGCATGTCTTTAGACAGTTCAACCTCTCCTTGGCGCAAATAGATACATCCGAGCGTATTATACGCATTAGCTTGGGAGACCGCATCAACCACGAAACTTTCAACTCTAGTTAGTAATTTTGCCAGCCGCTCAGACGCGCCATCTCTCTTTTCATGATATAGCGCGCCAGCTAGCTCTGCGGCTGCAAACGCAGATAATTTGGCAGACTGAAGCACACGTTCCAACTCCGCGACATCTGAAATATCGGTTATACTTTTACCGATTGATTCTTGGACTATAGAATTTATTGACCGTTCAAGAAGGCCTAACCATTCTGTATCTTTGTCGCCCTTTCTAACAACAACGTTCTCAACAAATTTATTTCTATCTAGCAATTCTCTTACAACATCTAGTTCATTTGCATTACAAGCCTCTTCTAAACTTCCTATACGCTCATTAAAACCTTTATCAAGGCCAAAAATTATATCGGGTGAATTTTTATCAACTTCTTTCTTTTCTATTTTTTCTTTCCAGCCGCTCTCCGACTCGGTCATACTGATGGATAATTTTATTTTAACTATAATGCCACCGGCTCAATTTTTTCCTTTAACCATTTCTTAAAATATTTTTCTACTGGTTCAAGCATGTTTTTTTCTTGCACGATCTTTTTAGCCTGGCGACTGCGTAAATTATACAGAGTGTGATACCGCAAGCGAAGATCCACTTCTATTTTTCCCTCATCGCCTTCAAAAAAATCCAAGCTTCTTTTTAAACCCAGCTTGCCAAAACCGTCCAGTTTATCGGCATCACGCAAAATCCAAGCTACAGCGTAATCATTTGCCATATCATTCCAGTGGTAGCGAAGCGCGTATAAAATTTGCAGTTTTTCTTCCTTTGACAGCGCATCAAATCTCTTGTCCTCCCTAAACCACTCCCGGCACATTTCATACGAAAGCTCGTGATGTCTTTTTTTATGACCAAAAAATTCTTCCCTGACTCTGCCAATATCATGAAGCCAGGCGGAAATTTCCGATAAAAATATATTGGCATGTTCGGCTGTAGCGATTAGCACCGCCCACTTGGCTACCCGCTTAGCATGATCAAAACCATGCGCTTTGGCCGGATACTGGTTCATCAATTCTTTTACTCTCACTCGAACATAGCTAACTAACTTTTTTTGTTCCTTGGTGTACATAAACCACTAAACCTTCCTTAGCTCCGCGTATTTTTTAAGTGTTTCTCGCACCGCTTCATGCACAGGTCGCATTTGTATACCTAGTTTTTCTAAGTTACCGGATTGCAAAATAGTATTTGATCTGGTTTTTTTGGCCAGGCCGCTAGCCACCAATTCTTGGGCAGATATCCATTCTTCTACTTTGTGATTTGGATCTACAATTTCCTCGTACATTGCCACAATTTCTTTATGTTTGATCGCGCCCGGATTGGTAACGTGAAAAATTCCGGCAGCTTGTTTTTCTAAAAGCTGTTTAAAAACATTTATCATATCCTCTACCACCGTGATGCTGTTTATCACATCAATTACGCGTGGAAATGACATGAGCTTGTCTATTAAATTTGCCGGTGACGGCTCATAATCAACCGGCATTCTGATTCTGGCAATCCCGATGTTTGGCATTGTTGATAATACCAAGTCTGCAGCGTATTTACTGCGCGTATAAACAGCCAAGGGGTTAGGATGATCATCTTCTTTCCAACCCTTCGGGTCTGCGGAATAGCCATAAAAAATACAGCCTGTGCCCATATGCAATAAATATACGCCTTTTTTCTGACACGCCTCGGCAATCATGATCGGCAAGGTCGTGTTACCCGCAATTGTTTCAAGCTGATGAGTTTCGCACCAATCTACGTTTGGCTTACCCACAATACCCGCGGCATTTAATACCGAATCCGGTTTGTGTTCATCTATGAGTTCTTCAACATCTTGCGCGGAATGAATTATTTTATCCGATAAAACTGCCTCGGGCCAAGCTGCTGCGCACCGCTTACCCAAAAAGCCATTGCCAATGATTAAAATTTTTTTTGCTTGCATATAATTAAGCTTTTTCCGTATATTGTTTTTTAAAATACTCTCTATGCTCTCCGCTCTTAAGCGGCTGCCACCAATTTGGATTATTTTTATACCATTTGATGGTTTCTCTTAAACCCGCCTTAAAGTCTTTTTCCGGATGCCAGCCAAAATCTTTTTTTAATTTGCTCCAATCTATGGAATACCGCCTATCATGTCCCGGTCTATCACGCACCGGCTCAATCATATCCCCGCCAAACCCCATTTCGGATAGTATCATGTTGGTTAACTCTATATTTTCTAACTCCTGACCAGAACCAATATTATATACCTCTCCCGGCGCAGCCTTATGCAATAGCACATCAACAGCTTTGCAATGGTCGCTGGTATGAATCCACTCTCTCACATTTTTTCCATCACCATACAAGGGCACTTTTTTACCTTCAATTAGATTCGTGATGAAAAATGGTATTAATTTTTCCGGATACTGATTGGTACCATAAAAATTACAGCTGTGGGTGACTACCACCGGCGTTTTATAGGTAACAAAATAAGCCCGGCATAAATGATCGCCGCCGGCTTTGGCTGCCGAATAGGGGCTATTGGGAGAAAACGGCGACTCTTCCGTAAAACTGCCGGCTTCAATACTGCCGTATACTTCATCCGTAGAAATCTGCACCATTTTAGTTAAATTGAAATTTTTGGTCGCTTCCAGCAAATTAAAGGTGCCCAAAATATCGGTTCGCAAAAACGCGTCCGGGTCCATAATAGATCTGTCTACATGGGTTTCGGCTGCGTAGTTAACTATTGCCTCAATATTATTTTCCCTAATCACATCCTCAACCGCAGCCTTATCACAGATATCTCCGCGAACAAATGTATACCGAGGATTATTTTCAACTTCGCGTAAATTTTCCAAATTACCGGCATAGGTCAGCTTATCAAAATTTACCACCTCGTAATCCGGGTATGTTGCTAAAATATATTTTATGAAATGGGAGCCCATAAACCCGGCCCCGCCGCAAACAAGTAACTTCATAAGCGTATCATTTAAATTTTACCGTACTTACTTATATTGGCAACAATGCCCATGCTGGCAAGCCCGATGAGCAGAGCTGATCCGCCATGGCTAATAAACGGCAGGGGTACGCCCGTAAGGGGCAATAACCCGATAATTGTGCCAATATTTAAGAAAGATTGCCAGATAAACCATATCATAATCCCCGCGGCAAGTAAACGGCCAAAGGGGTCTGGGGCGCCTTTGGCAATCTTGAAGCCTCGGAGCGCCAAAAAACTGATTAAAAAAACCAAAATTGAGGTAACTAAAAAACCCATCTCTTCGGCAATAATGGCAAATATTGAATCGGCTTGCGCTTCGGGCAAATATTGAAATTTTTGTCTGGAGTGTCCAAGTCCCAACCCCCATACCCCGCCAGAGCCAACCGCGAGATATGCCTGATTTATTTGATAACCAATACCTTGCGGATCAAGTTCGGGATGCAAAAAGGTCGTAAGCCGCTGCACGCGGTATGGCGCTACCAAGAGCAATATGGCAAATGATACCGCTGTCAGCAAGCCAAGAATCACCAAATACACCCGAGGAATACCCGCCAAATACAGCATGGCAAAAATTATAACTACCAAAATTGACAGAGTTCCCACATCGGGCTGGGCGGCGACAAGCAAAACTACCGGCAATAGCATGGCAAAAATTGGCATCAAGCCATTTTTCCAATCACGCAAATCCCTGCCTTCAGACAAAAGTTTAGCAAGTATTATTATCGTGGTGAGCTTTACAAATTCTGAAGGCTGAAAACTGAGCCCAAACAACTGTACCCAGCTTCGCGAACCATTGATGGTGAGTCCGATGCCCGGTATAAAAACCAAACAGAGAATTACAAGCGATAATAGATATATAATACCGCCAAATTTTTGCAGCAGCTCATATTTGGTATTGCCAAAAACTAAAAATAAAAAGAGTCCGGGGAGCAAGCCAAACAATAATTGTTTTTTAATAAAAAAATACGTATCGCCGAATTTGGCATAGCCTATAGGGGCGCTCGCCGAAGCAAGCATTACCAGCCCAAAAACTACCAGGATAGCAAAAAATAATAAAAACAATCTATCAGCCGATTTTTTTGATCTTTCCATAAACTTATTTTTCAAAGACTAGGAATTCAATCTCACAAGCAATGCGATGCCAATGGCTAAAAACAAGTGAAAGAATAAAATCCAAGCATTCAATAGTCTTGCCAAAAACTTATCGTAAAAGTAAACTGCGAGCGAACACAGACAATTAAATAAAATAACCAGCACGCCAATAAGGGGCGGGAAATAAATCTGCCACCACTCTCCGACTGAATCAACTCCAAAAATAATATTATAATGTAAAAAAATAACAGGCGTATCCGGACTAACATTCATAACTAAAATTACCCACAAAAAAATTTGTATTAAAATTGACCCTGCCAAGGGTATGGAAATCCACGGATCACGAAGGTAGAGTTTGGGCGAATAAAAAAGCATGCTGTATTTAGGCTAAATTGAAGAAAAAACCCTGAACTTATCTATATTTAGAGCAAATCCACTGGTATAATAACAAATTTTAACCCCCTTGACAATAATGGGATTTTGTATTATATTTATCAGGTAAAACTTCATTTCTCTAACTTATAAACCCGTATGTCTCATAAAAAAGCAGGTGGTTCTACCCGGCTCGGACGTGATTCTACCTCTCAACGGCTTGGCGTTAAATTGCATGATGGACAGGCTGTGCAAAAAGGCATGATAATCATACGTCAACGCGGTACTAAATTTCACCCAGGAAAAAACGTAAAACGAGCTGGCGATGACACAATTTTTGCCATGGCTGACGGCAAAGTTAAATTTTCCCAGCATAAACGACGCCGCTTTGATGGCAGTATGAAAATGGCAAAATTCGTAAACGTGGTAGCCTAATATTATAACCTATAAAACAAAAACCCTCCTAAGTTAGGAGGGTTTTTGTTTTATAGGCCCCACTGTTTTTTTAGTTCAGCAACACCATCTTTTAACTGTATGGTCGGCTCCCAACCAAGAAGTTTTTTTGCTTTGGAATAATCGGCTTCGGTTTTTTGCATCTCTCCCGGCAGAGCTGGAACATATTCCACCGGACCGCCTATCAATTCTGCGAGCTCATTTACTGATACGGAATGGCCATTGCCAACATTTAACACTTCGCCGTGGCCTACCGTATCTTTAGTCATAGCCAACATATTGGCATGCACCACATCATCCACGTGAGTATAGTCCCTTCTCATTTCCCCATCGCCTCTAATTGTCAGCGGTTTTCCTTCTTTTCGCAATTTTAGAAACCTGCCGATAACAAGCGCGTAGGCTCCTTCCGGATCCAAATACGGACCGTAGACATTATAATAACACAAACTAACCGTCTCTACGCCATAGAGTTCCCAAAATAAACGGCAATACTCTTCGCCAATAAACTTATGCAACGCATATGGACTGAGCGGCTTCTTTACCACGCCATCTTCTACAAAAGGAATGGTGGGTTGATTACCATAGGCTGAAGACGAAGTTGCAAACACTACTCTTTTTATTTTATGGTTTCGAGCAGCCAGAAGCACATTTAACGTACCGTTGACGTTTGTGTCATGAGTTTCCAGCGGATTTTCTACGGAAAATAAAACCCTGGGCAGGGCTGCTAAATGAAATATGCCATCAAAACCCTGGGCGCAGACTTTGTCCAGATCTTCCATCTTTCGTATATCTCCTTCAAAATATGTTGCGCCTTCCTGCATGCGATCTTCTTTTTTCCCCGCCGCATAATTATCTACAACAGTTACGATATGGCCTAGAGCCAAAAGTTTTTTTACGATATTTGTGCCAATAAAACCAGCTCCGCCGGTAACAAGATATTTTGACATATATTTAAATACTTCCTTTAAAAAATGGGGAACCAACCGCGATTATACTATAGCCCTTTTTTGCCAGGTCCACAAACTGATCCTGAACCATGCGGCGACCATCCATGATTAAATACGGTGCCGGACAAATCTTCGCTACTTTTTCCCCGACCAACCGGAATTGAGGCCAGTCTGTTAAAATTAAACATGCTTGACTCGACTCGAGCGCGTCTTCTTCGCTTTCGTGATAACTTATTCTTTCATACCTGGAATCGGCTGGCGGCAAAAATGCTTTAAACATGGGCGCAGCTACCGGATCATAAATTTTAATCTGAGCCACCCCGTCATCAATAAGATGGTTAACAATATCAAAGGCCGGAGAATTTCTCACATCGTTAGTGTTTTGTTTAAAAGCCACACCGAGCACGGCCACGGTTTTTCCTGCCCAAGAAAACCCGGCTTCTTTTTGCGCGCGGCTATAGAAATGATCGCGCTGAAACCTGTTTTCTTCTAGTGTTAAACGAACTTGATGAGCTGTGCCTCCAACTTCTTCTATCTGGTGAGCTAGTGAAGCCGCGTCTTTAATAAAACAACTGCCGCCCGCGTACACGCTGTCATAAAATCCCCAGCCGCCTATCCTCTCATCGCTCATCAGTATTTTACGAACATTTTCAAATTTAATATTATCAAATATTTCACAGACCCTGCCCACCACGCTAAACGTGTTAGCCAGCCTGGAAAACAGTAAGTAGTTTGCCAAAAGTTTGCTAGCTGCGGCCTCGTATGGATTGACTTCAATATATTTGACGCCCGTAGAATTATAAAAACGAGCGTATACCATGCGCATGACTTTAAAGTCATCCTCTTTTTCCGCTCCGATAACAACTCTATCCGGACGAGCCGATCCTTCTACCGCCTTACCTTCTACCAAAAATTCCGGATTAGAAACCACGCCGAAATTTATGACTCCATGTGATTTCATAATTGTTTCAGTTTCATTCATCATACGTATTGGCACGGTACTCTTATTTACAATGACTACGTATTTCGTTTGCCCACCACCATTTCTCTTTGCCAAATTTTCGGCCAGAGTTTGCGCGGCCTGATAATAATAAGAGAGATCAGAACTTCCTTCGGCACCCATCTTTTCCGGAGTCGGCAAACACATAAAAATCGCGTCTGCTTCGTCAAGCGCGCCAATAACCTTGGCGTAATCATGAGTAAATTCAATTCTATTTTTATTTTTTACCAAAAGATCCCCTAGGCTGGGTTCAAACAAACAGGATTCAACTGTCTGCGCATTTGCCGAACCAAGCATCTCAATTTTTTTCTGATCAACATCGTATAATAAAACATCATGGCCGGCTTCCGCCATCACTCCTCCCGAACAAGCACCCACAAAACCAGCGCCAATATATATTAATTTCATAATTCATCAATAACTAAATTTTTGATTTAAAATACTCTATGGTTTTTAACAATCCCGTTTCCAAATTTATTTTCGGCTCCCAACCGAGCGCTTGTTTTGCCATACGTATATCCGGACAGCGTCGAGTTGGATCATCAGTTGGCAGTTCTTTATATACCACTCTGCTGCTTGAGCCGGTTAACTTTAAAATTAACTCCGCAATTTCTTTAATAGAAACCTCATTTGGATTTCCTAAATTTACGGGGCCGGTAAAATCGTTCGACGTTGCCATAGTTTGCATCATACCGTCAACCAGATCATCTACATAACAAAAACTTCTGGTCTGGCTGCCATCCCCCTGGATGGTAATATCCTGGTTAGTTAAAGCTTGGACAATAAAATTTGATATTACCCGACCGTCGTCTTTAGACATGTGCGTGCCATATGTATTAAAAATTCTGACTACTTTTATATTTAATCCATGCGAACGGCGGTATTCAAAAAATAACGCTTCCGCGCAACGCTTCCCTTCATCGTAACAAGCTCTGGGCCCAATACTGCTTACATTGCCGCGATACTGTTCCGTTTGCGGATGTTCCAGCGGTTCACCGTAAATTTCAGAAGTAGAGGCTTGCAATACTTTTGCTTTAATGGCCTTGGCAAAACCGAGCGTGTTAATTACACCCAGCGTATTAACTTTAATTGTTCTAATGGCATTTTTTTGATAATGAATGGGCGATGCCGGACAGGCAAGATTATATATCTCATCAACCGGTTCGTTAATAGTAATTGGATCAATAATATCGTGTTCAACAAAAATAAAAAGTGGATTGTCAAACAAACGCTCAATATTATCCTTAGAACCCGTCAAAAAATTATCCAGACAAATTACTTTATTTCCCTCATTCAAAAGACGCTGGCATAAATGCGAGCCGATAAACCCTGCCCCGCCGGTAACTAAGATTCTTTTCATACCGGTTATTTTAGATAGTTGATTAGTAGCGCAATCGCCATTCTCACTTTTATTCCCATCCAGATTATTAGATTTAAAATAATATTGTGTTGGTTATAAAAATGTTTTCTATAATACAGCCACATGGCTTCATAAAAATTGATAAGGGATTTTACCCAGCGTTTCCCGCTACTTTGGCCGCCAAAATGAATTATTTTTGCTTCACTAACATACACTGTTTTCCACCCTTTATCAAGTACCCGTTTGCAAAAATCGAGATCTTCCCCGTACATAAAGAATGTCTCATCAAACCCGCCTATTTGCTCATACACAGCCTTGCGAAACATCATCGCCGCTCCTGATAGGGCCTGTGCCGGACCGGTAACTTCCGGATCAGCTAAATACTGTTTATAGTCGGTTACAAATTTACTATTTTTAAAAATTTTAGTCAGCCCAAATAAGTGAAAAAATGAGTTTGTCGGGTTGGGCAGCATGCGGCGGCAGACGTGTTGAAAAGTTAAATCCCTATTTAACAGCCTTGGGCCAACCATCATCACGTCCGCATGGGTATCTAAGTAATTCACTAATTTTTCTATGGCATGATCCAGCACAACTACATCCGTATTTAAAAACATCAAATAATCGCCTTTGGCGATTTTCAACCCCTGATTATTGGCTTTGCCAAAACCGCGATTATCCGAATTTTCAATCAAAATAACTTGCGGAAATTCTTTTTTAATCATTTCCACGCTGCCATCTTGAGAGTTATTATCTACCACGATCACTTCAAATTCTATATTCCTAGTTTCTTTATAAATAGAAACAAGCGCATCCCTGGTTATATCCCGTGTTTTCCAATTCACCAAAATAACGGAGAGTTTCATATACGAAATGAGTGAGAGAAATAGCCGGTGAGATATTTATAACTCGCAAGCGGTTATAAATATTGAACCCGGATATTTCCGAGTGAATGAGTATATATGGGCTTTAGCCCATATAATCGAAATGAATAAATAAAACTAGCATGGTTTAAATGTGATTTTGCCTGTTTTCCGCTCATAAACACCGACCGGCCAGCCAGACATTTTAGCAATATCACCAAAGGCCACAATGAAAGGCAATAAAATAAATCCAATAATTTTACCGGGCAAAGAAAATTTTTCGGAAAACACCAGCCATCTTTTGCCAAACTTTCTCATATAATCAACTTGGCCAAGCAAAATTATTACCGCAAACCACCAGCTTACCGTGAGTGTTAAATACAAAAAAATCAAATTCAGGGAATAAAAAATATATCTGACCATCTGACGATAAAACCACAGCTTGCCATGGCCATCGCTTCGGGTATAGCCAAACAACTGTTTAAAATACGCTTTTAAATTTGTGCGCGGACGCCAGAAAACCAAGGCTTCGCGCACATATTCGGGCTTTATTCCGGATTTAAAAATCTTAAGATCAAAAACCACGTCTTCGCAGAGCGGAATCCACTGCGGATAGCCGCCGACTTTCTGCCACACATCTTTTTTAAAAGCTACAGATCGGCTAGAAGGCAGCCAATCACGCTTAAACTCAATGGGGGCTGGAATTGTGGCCGCCGCTATTAGTCGTGTTAATAAATTGTCGTGTTCTTTAAACCACGGGCCAAAGCCGGTTGCCGCAAACATACTCCGACCTGACAGGAGCGGTTCGGTAATTTTTTTAAACCAGTCTTTATCGTAATTGCACCCGGCATCAGTCACTACAATTATATCACCCGCTGCCTTGGAGATCGCAAAGTTTCTTCCCATTGATATATTACCGGGGTGTTGCCATACGTTAATTATGGCATGTTCTTTGCTTTTTTTCTGAAGCATTTCCCACGTACCATCGGTGGAACCGCCATCAACAATAATTACCTCGTCCGGCAAAACATTTTGAGATAAAATACCATCCAGCCAATCCGGCAAATTGTGCTGTTCGTTCAAAACAGTGGCTACTAATGAAACCATACAATTATAATTTTTCTTTAAATTTTTTTACAAAGATGCTGATACTCCCGAATAAAAACACTTCCGCCATAATCGCAAAACGTCGCCAGCCAGTATAATTTTTTTTCACAAATTTAATCAGGCTTTCTTGAAATAATTGCAATCTTCTAGGATCGTATTTTGTCTTGAAACTGCCGCCATACACATGCATTACCGGTTCGCAATTAATCGCCTGTATTTTCCAACCGGCCTTTTTCATGCGATAGCACATGTCCGTCTCCTCAAAATACATAAAGTAATCCTCCGGCATAAGACCCACTTCATCCAGCGCTTTTCTGCGAAGCAAAGACGCGGCCCCAGTGACATAATCCAAATCAAGAGCTTTGTCAGGTAGAGGCCGCGGAAAAACAGCTATGGATTTTAATTGGCGGCGCCATGATTTGGGAATAAAAAATACAAATGGCAATAAGTAATAAAACACATTCGCAATCGATGGAAAATAACCGCCTACGGACTGAAATTCTCTCGTAGGATAGACCATCTGCGGGCCGAGCGCGCCTACTTCCGGGTGTTGTTCCATATATTCTAACAACTGTTGCAGGCTGTGTTTGCCGGTTTCCGTATCGCTATTTAACAGCCAAACATATGGCTGATTGACATACGTTTTAATACCCAAATTATTGCCTTTGGCAAAACCCAAGTTTTCTTTACTTTCAATAAGCAGAACGTGCGGAAATTCTTCCTTTATCATTTGGGCGCTGCCGTCTTGGGAATTATTATCTACCACAATAACTTGTTCCGGCAGTCTACTCGAATTATACAAGGCCTGAAGCGCCTTGCGAGTAAGATCTTTTGTGTTAAAGCTCACGATAATTACTGAAACGGGGAGTTTATTTTCCATAACTTCTAAAACTTAGAAGATTTAGTGTTTTAAGTTTGGCATCTTTTTACTCCTTAGTCAACAAATAAACCTCATATTTATACTCATAGCTTTGTCTACCGGTAATCCTTTGCTTTAATTGTAGCAGGGTTTTATCTATAGGTACGGACTTAAACTGGCTGCTCATAACAAACCCTTCGGGAATTTTATCTTCGGCAGTTGCAGATGGATAGGCGCTATCGCCATCAGACCCGGTCGCAAAAAACCAAAATCGTTCGCCTGTATCAAATTTTACGGGTGGCAAATTATATATGAAAACTGGTTTTAAATTTTTAAAATAACTATTTTTATAAAAATTATATACGCCAATATTTGCATCGCCATTAATAATCAAATAATCGCCCGCTCTGGAATTGCTTTCCACGAACTCAAAAGATTTAAAACTATTAAAGTAGCTGCCATTTAGATAATTTGTTGATCCGTAGAAATTTTGCAGTCCGTACATTGATATTCCGGTTATAGCCGCTACTACCAGCCATTTGATTTTAAAATTTTCTATTTGCCAAATAAGGGCGCTTATTAAAATAATAAACAACGGAAAAGCCGCGAAAGCGTATTTTGGGAAAACTATAAAATTATATCTTGGATCAGCGTAATTGAGGAAGGTGGTATTTAAAATAACTAACGAAAAAAATAAATATAATAACAGGTTGAAGTTGGGCGATAATTTTTTCTTATAAACGCCTCTGATCAAAACAAACAAAAGCCCCCCAGCCGCTAAAACGCCGGCTGCAAAAGGCGCCACATTCCACGGAAAAATATTTTCACCGAAAAAATAGGCATAAAAATGCATGGAAAAATCGGCCAGCCTGTCCGTAAGCGATCCGCCAAGCAGCCCTTCTTTTTCAAACCCCTTATCATTTTGATGAAAAACTCGCAGATAAAATAAATAAACTATCGGCAAAAATAGAGCCGCGACCGCCAGCTGGCCGCTCACCCATTTTTTAATCCCAAAAACATCAAACTTTTTTATTAATTTTTTATAAAAATAAAATAAGTTAGTAATGACTGTCAAATAAATAAAGTGCGGTAAATCCGTATACGCCACCAGCAGCGCCAAGACTAAAAATTTTATAAAATATTTTTTATTATAGCCTTCTATAAAAATTTTAGAGAAATAATATAAACTTGCCAAAGTCAAAAACGCGGCTAAACTATGATACCTGGCCATCTGTGAAATCAAAATAAAGTAAGAAGAAATTATTGTTAAAAACATGGCTAATCGGGCCACAGACTTATTTTTAAACAATAAAATTGAAAAGCTATAAACCAGAGCTGTTATCCCCAAACCTGATAATACCGAAACCAGCCGAATTCCAAATTCGCCCCATGGCGCTATTTTATATAAAGCAATCACTAAAAAATAATATAAAGGAGGGTGGTTGTCCGGAGTGCGAAAATACTGAACTATAAAATCAAACGGATTTGGAGTTAGATACATATACTCTAAGACCGCCGTTTCATCCATCCAGAACGTTCTCGCCCCTACTCTATACAAAAGTAAACCCGCGGCAAAAATAAACAGCAATAGAAAATAAAGCCTATCTTTAGAAGTTGTAAAATATTGATATAGCCTATAGCAAGCGTATTTAACTAATTGCCCAAAAAATAACAGGTACTCTGCATAATTTAACTTGGAAGCGCTGAATTTACGCATTCTAAAGACAAATGGAACTTCTTTTACCTTAGAAAATTTACCTTTGACCAATATTTCCAATAAAATTTTATAGCCTTTGGTCTTTAAATCAACACCTTCAATCACTTTTTTATTAAGGAAAAAGTATCCGCTGAGCGGATCTTTAACTTTAGTAATTTTTTTAGCGAAAAATACGCCTACATTTGAGACAAACTTTCGCCACCACTGCCAACTTTCAACTACACTCCCCTGGCTAAACCTGCTGCCAATAGTTATATCATCATGTTCTAAAGACAGAATTAGGTCATTTAAAATTTTAGGATCATGGCTTAAATCCGCGTCCATCACCCCAATGATTGGGCGATTGGATGCTCTAAACCCTTCGGCCACGGCGCTGCCCAATCCCATTTTGCCCGAACGGTGAATTACTTTAACTTGGTATTTCTTTGACAATTCTTCGGCCGCATTTCCTGTGCCATCCGGTGAATTATCATCTACGACTATAAACTCTAAATCAATCTTGTTTTTATCTATTACTGTCAAAATCTCTTCAATCAAAAGAGGTAAATTCTTCGCTTCATTATACGTTGGTATCACCAGTGAAACTTCTCGCATAGATTATTTTAAACTGGCTGTAAAAATAAACTGAATAGAGAAAAATTCAGGGAATAAAAATAAAACTTTTTGGCCAATTTTTTCTAAGCCGATTTTACGAAACCACCGTTCTAAATCTCCTCGCGGCCTTATGGCCTCCACTTTCCATCCTTGTTTTTCTAGGAGCGCTTTAGCTGTTTTTACAGTATAAAAATGCAAATGAGTCCTATCCATAATACCAGAATCTTTCATATCCCACTTTCCTTTTAGTAAAGAAAAACGAACCGAATAATGAGCTACGTTAGGCAAAGAAACGAGCAATTTGCCATTTTTACGTATTAATATTTTTAGTAACTCTAAAATACGTTCAGGATATAACAAATGTTCAAGCACATCGCCAAGCAATATATAATCAAACTCCTGGCCAGCCAAGGCTGGGTCATGCAGAGCTTCTTCAATATTTTTGTTTAGTAAAAATTTATAACTATTTTGCTTAGCCATTTCAACCGCATCTTTGTCCGGCTCTATTCCCCACATCTCGCACTGTTTTTCTACCGCTAAATATTTCCCCAAATACCCGGCCGCGCAGCCAATATCTAATACTTTTGAATTGGGGGCTACTTGACCCAGAAGCAGCATGTGCGTTCCCGTAGGTTCGGCAGAAAAATTGTAAATAAATTCTTTGTCCACAATATTTTAATTTAAATTATTTATAATCAAAATAGTTCTTATCTCCGGTTGTGCTAAAATTATCCCGGTTATGCCAAAAATAATTCCAGGCGCATGCCGGTTTGCGCTCACAGACATCTATTATCCTAAACAGGTTGGCATACCGGAGCATGCTCTGCAAAGCGTATGGAGTTACCAAACAAACTACCACAGCCGATATGGCTAAAAATTTATATAAAGCGCCGGGTTTAATATATATATTATAAATTCCATAGGCGGCCAGCGGCACAAAAAACCAAGCGGAGATATATACGGTCCTGCCAATAAACAATGGCCAAGCGTAATACGACATACTGGAAGGTATTACCGCCAGCAAATAAATCTTTATGTTTGAATGTAAATTATGCCAATTTTTGATTATAAAAAATAACCCAAGCAAAACAAAAACCCACAATATATTATAGGTAGTGGCGTGAACTCCGACCCATTTAAACAACGTGTAATTTGAGGGCGCAAAAATCCGCCAATTTTCTATAAACCACTGGGCGGAATTATAATCCACATCCTTGCCCCGAGCCGCGTTTATAAGAATTGTAAAAAATGGCAGAAAAGAAAAGTAAACAAAATTTAATATTTTATTTTTCCATGAATCTTTGTTAATTAAGAAAAGAATACCGACAAATAAGGCGCCCATACAACCGCTCTCTTTAGTTAGCACGCCAAAGCTTACCGCCACCCCGCCTAACAAAAGCCATTTGATTTTCTTATTTTCCCACCAAAGCCAGCCGGCATAAATAGTAAGCAAAAACCAAAAATAACCGCCAATATCCTGCACTTGCGTTAAAGAATAACGTATCATGGGATAGCCGGTCATAATAATGAGCGCGGATACCAAGCCTGTGAATTTACTTTTAAATACCCTTCGGATCAGGTCGTAGGTAACAAACACCAAACCAAAGTAAAAAATAATATTAGTCGCTATCAGGCTATCTTCCACAGATAAAAATCTAAATATAGTTGCTCCGATTACGGCATAAAAAGGATTGAGGTACCTATTTGGATGCGCTACCACTGAATCAGGGAAACTTCCTCTAAAATATTCCATTAGCCACAAAAAACTATCTGTATCGTTATTTGGGTGAAAACCAAATAACGCTTTAAATATTAATAAATTTAAGATCGCCGCGACTCCCAAAATGATTCCTATCTTATGCTTATGTATGAACTTAAAGATTCTTGGCGCGCGATATTCTAAAAATACTTTCAGCGCCACCAAAGCGTCCCGCCAGCCAATTTTTTTACCTTCTTCTTTTGTGCGTGGATAATAATTAATTGGTATCTCAGCTATTTTTATGCCTCTTAACGCAGACAGGGCTGTAACTTCTGGACAGAATTCAAACCGCTTACAGGCCAAAGGCAAACTTCTTAAAAAGTCAGTTTTAAACATTTTATAGCAGGTTGGCTCGTCAGTAAGTTTTTGACCATATAGAATATTAGCGACCCAAGTCAAAAAAACACCCCCCAGATAATAAGATATCCCCGCGTACTTCTTATTCTCTTTATTCAGCCGACGAGATCCGTATAATACTTCCAAATTATGTTCGCGGATATATAAAAACATCTTTACCAGATCTTGCGGATCGTATTCTAAATCCGCATCTTGGATTACCGCATATTCTCCCGTAGCTTCGGCTAGTCCCGTGCGAATAGCCGCGCCCTTACCGTTATTTTTTTCGTGATACAAAATCTTATACTTATTTTCATTTTGCATTGAGCGCAATATTTCTCGGGTACCATCCGTTGAACAGTCGTCAACTATAATAACTTCTTTAACAATATCTAAATGCGCCACTTTTTCTAGAAGCGGCAAAATTGTATTTTTTTCATTATAAACTGGAATGATAATGGTTAACTTCATACATCCGTAAGAGTTTTATAAAGATTGCTGATTTTCTCTGCATAATTTTGGGAATTAAACCTTTGCATTTCAGTCTGGCAAGCCAATTTTAAGCTAGCATAGGACGTCTGATTATCTAAAGTCATAAACGCGTCAGCCAGCGCTACCGGATGCGCTGGCGGCACAAGCAAGCCAGCCTTGCCCACTACCTCGGGGATCGCGCCCGAAAAAGTAGAAATAACTGGCGTGCCGGCAGAAATGGACTCAGCTAACACAAAACCAAACTGCTCTTGCCAAGTAAAAGTACTGAGACTTGCCAAAATTAATACTTTGACAAACTTATACAAACTACGAACCTTATCATTCGGTAAATATTCAATAAATTTTACACTTGCTCCTAATCCCATTTCACCAGATAGTCTGACCAGATTTTTTTGCTCCGGGCCCTTGCCGATCAAAACTAAAACTGCATTATTTTTTTTAGATTTTTTTAAATACATTCTCCAGGCATACAAAATATCGTATACGCCTTTTTCTCTTACCATTCTATTTACGACTAAATATATTTCTCTTTCGGCTAAACCCAGCTCTTTCACAATATTTTCTTGATTTTTTTCATCCGGCCGCACTATAGCCGGGGTAACAACTTGCATCTTTGATTCTGGCACGCCTAAATCGGATAACAACCCCGCTGAATACGCGGTAACCGGCAAAAACATATCTACGCCGGAAATATTTTCTTTGATAATTTCATTAACTTTTTTTCGCCAATACGCCGGAGACATTTTTAATTTTGGCCAATAATTATATTCAAAACGGCCAAAGCTGTTATCCCAGACCGTAGTCACAACTTTCAATTTTTTATTTAACGATTTAGCTCTCACCGCTTGAGTGGTGTAAAAATAATACACTTCGGCGGTGTGGGCGATATCATAATTAGCTAATAATTTTTCCAGCCCGCCCATTTTTTGAAAAATTCCAAAATAATATTTATAGAAATTATGAATAAAAATATTATCCGTAGTTGTCGGTAATTTGATGACCGGAAAGCGCAGATTAGAAGTGCTGTATAGATTTTTTTGACTGCAAACACCGGTTACCGCAAAAGTATCGGTCAAACTATGCCACAGAGATCCTTCCCATTCGCTGAGGCTATCTCCACGCACCAGAGCTGCTTTTTTTTGAGTATTCATAAAATCTATCTCCCGCCTATTAATACTGATTCTTTTTTAAAGAGTTGATACGTTTCGCTAATTTATATTGATATACAGCTATTTGCATGCTAATTATAAAACCATACCAGCCGTCTTTCCATGTATTCTTTAAGGACCCCAGCAAGTAATAAACAAAATTAAAATAAGAATAAAAAACTGGATGATTTAGATAGCGCTTATACCAATCTTGGAAATCAGCCGGGATAAGATCGGCGTTAAACTTTTCTAAATTAGAAAGCCCCTTTGAAAAATAAGCGGCATCGCGATCAATCCGATTTCTAAGCTGGCCGGAAAACCTGCCCCAAGCCACCTTACTTTGCTTGGGCTGGTGTTCTAAGATACAATCTACTTTTTGAGTTTTACCGACTGTATGTATAGAAAAATTATGGAGCCCGATCATCCAAGCCTTTGATCGGTTAAATAAGCAGGGGCGATAGTTAGAGGCGGTTACATACCGCTCGCCATCCCACAAAGGCCACTTAAAGGCGTAGGCTCCCAAAGTTCGGTCTAATGTATCATGTTGTAAAAAATTTTTCAATTTGTCCGATAAGAACTCATCCGCATCAATCATAAAGACCCAATCATTTTGCGCCTGTTCTAAGATAAAAATACGATGCGGATCACTGCCGCCTTGCCTGGTACGAACATGCACTTTATCCGTAAATTCACGGGCAATCTCGAGAGTTTTGTCCGCACATTCTCCATCATGAACTAAAATAATTTCATCAGCTACATCTTTGATGCTTTCCAAACATCGCCTAATCAAATTCTGCTCATTATAAACTACTAACCCAAAAGAAATTTTTGTCATAAAAACTATGGAACTTGTTTTTTTAATTTTACAAACCCCCGAGATATTAATGAGTCGAGTACGCGCCAATACCAGTATAAGACCTTTCTTCTAAGCTCTGATGAAATATTTTGTGAATGCGAAAAATCTAACCGGCTTAATTTCTGATATTGCTTGCCATACTCCAAAAGCATCTCAGCTGAAGGAAAAATTTGTTTTAACACTTCGGAGCTCGGTACTATACCAGCTAATTGCTCATAAGCTAATTCATATTGTCTAATGCCTACTGGTAAGCCAAAACTTTTTTCCACCTTTTCTCGGCCAGCCTTACCAAAGGCTTCCACATGCTGCGGCTTACCCGCTAAATCTGCGATCGCTGCAGTTAGACCGCCCACACTATGAACAACCCAGCCAGTTTTACCATTTTCAACTTGCTCTAGCTGTCCATTATCCCAGTGAGGCGTATTTTCAACCACGATGGGTAAAGACCAAACCATGGCTTCATTCAAGCTATTTCCAAAAGCTTCGCCGCGACGCGAGGTATGAATGTATATATCAAGCATCTGATACGTTTCGGCAATTTCTTGCTCCAATGATGATTCTGGCAATACGATTACCCTGCCATCAAAAAAATGATGCTTTTTTAACCAATTCAAACGAGAAGCGGGTATGGTACGAAACAAAATTTTAATTTTATTATTTATTTTAAATATATCCGGCAAAGCGGATAAAACTAAATCGCCCCATTTAACCGGATCATTGCGTCCGATACGCCCCAGCAGTATTTCATCTGATTTTACGCCCACAGCCTCGCGCAATGCTTGCCGACGTTCCGGTGAAATCTGAAACTGCTGGAAATAACTTATCGTAACCGGATTATATATCACGCGCTGCTTAAGACATTTGTTTTGTTCGGCTTGTTTACCTTGCCAAATTCGCTCACTCACCATCATCATGCTTTTAAAAATTTGTAAATCAAACTTTGGGCCAAGATTTGGATCAGAAAAAGCAAATACATTGGTTTCCATAAGTTTTTTTGGACGCAAATAATCAGTCGCGGCTTGATGCAGCTGCTCAAATTGGCCGCTGCGATGGAAATGTAAAATATCAATATCCGGATTTGGCATTAACTCTTTTATTTTCTCCAGAGTTCCATTTCCAATTAAAATCCGCACGCCTTTTTCTTCCAATAATTTAACTCTGGACCCGCCTCGCTCCAAACAAAGCACCGTTACATCAAATTTTGATTTATCTAAATACAAAGCCAGAGTCTGCACTGTTCTTTCGGCGCCGCCAATATCAAAGATATTTGTCGCGATAACTATTTTAATTTTATTGCTTGTCATAGGCAAAAAAAGTCTGCAGCCATTGTTTTAAGAGCAGTAAACACCATAAATGATTGCTGTAATCTGCCCGTCCTTTTTTATGGTCTTCCAAAAGTTTTATAATACAATTTTTATTAAAATATTTATACAGTAAACTATCCGAAACAATCAAACTATCATAGACATAACTGTATAGTTCATTCCGCATCCAAGATCCGATCGGGATGCCAAAACCAATTTTACGCCGAGCGATGATTTCAGTTGGAATTTTATCTTTTACTATCTCTTTCCAAATCCACTTTACTTGTCCGTTTCTAACTTTATATTGCTCGGGCAAACTCAAAGCCAATTCTACCAGCCGATGATCTAAAAATGGCGCGCGATTTTCCAAAGCGGAAATCATGCTGGCAAAATCAACTTTTAACAAATAATTATCCCCCAGCCTGCCAACGATATCGGCAAGCATCGCTTTATTCATTGTGCCGTAATGCGAAACCCTGCCTTCTCCCCACCACTGGCGCATTAATTTTTCAGACAAATCAAAATCAATCTGTTCTTTGAGCTCATCAGAATATAAATCGTCTTTGGTCAAATAAAAATGGCTTTGTTTTAATTCTTTTTTCCAAATTGCGTAATAATCAACATAGGCTTGCTCTAAACTATGGCTCAAGACCTCGGCGCGATAAAATAATTTTTGCAACGATAGTTGGCCGGTAGCCGCCAGCAACTTTGCGGCTTGTGGAATAATTTTTTTATAAACCACGCCTGGCAAACTTTGATAATTCTTTAAATTTCTTAGAAAAGAATGGTTTGGATAACCGCCAAAACATTCATCGGCGCCATCTCCGGTCAAAACCACGGTAACATGCTTTTTTGTTTCCTTGGCCATAATCATCGTTGGCAAGGCGGCATTATCAAAAAATGGCTCCTCAAATTGATGCACGAGCGCTGGCAAATTTTCTACAACATTTGGCTCAATAATAATTTCCGTATGATCTGTCTTAAATCGATCTGCGACAAGTTTTGCAAAAGACAGCTCGCTTTGAGCCTGGTCTTTAAGACCAACTGAGAAAGTTTTTATACTGCTTGTAGATACTTCCGCCATCGCGGCCACAACCGAACTTGAATCTAAACCGCCGCTTAAAAAAGCGCCTACCGGCACGTCGCTAATCATTCTGCCTTTAATTGAATCTTTAAATATATCCCAAATATCTTTTTTCCATTCTTCCAGCGACTTATTTTTATTTTCTTTGGCATAATCAAAAGCTTGCCAGTATGGAGTAACAGAAATATTTCCTTGTCGCCAAATTAAATAATGGCCGGCTGGCAATTTTTTAATATGTTTAAATCCGGTCTGGGGCGCTGGCACAAACCGATAGGTCATGGCCAAATCTACCGCCTGCCAATCTGGTTCTCTGGCCACGCTTGGGTCTATTAAAATTGATTTTAGTTCGGAGGCAAAAATAAATTTCTCTTGATCTGCATAATACTTAAATGGTTTTTCACCCAATCTATCCCTGGCTGCAAATAAAGTTTGTTCTTGATTATCCCAAATCGCAAACGCAAACATGCCGTTTAACTTATCCAAACATTTTTCTTTCCACTGAATATATGCGTTTAATAACACCTCTGTATCGCTTTGCGTGTTAAAACTCCAACCCAAGCCGATCAGCTCATTCTTAATTTGTTCGTAATTATAAATTTCACCATTAAAGGTAATGATAAAACGGCTATCCCGGCTCAGTTTGGGCTGATGACCGCCTGGCGACAAATCAATAATCGCCAAACGACGATGTCCCAAAGCCACAGTCTCTGATTGGTTCATCCAGGTGCCATCGCTTTCTGGACCGCGATGCCGCACCGCCAAAAGCATCTTGGCAAAAAGATTTTTATCAATTTTTTGTTTGTTTTGAATAACACCGACAATACCGCACATAAACAATATTTAGAAATTGTTATAAATAAATACTTCCGAAGAGCCTTTGGACAAGACAAGCAAAGCCCCAAGCATTATAGCGAGCAGCATGCCAAATAATATATTTTTTGCCATGTCCTTAGAAATCATAATTCGCTTGATTCTCCGGCGGTTACGGGCACCGACAGGCCGCTTAAATATTTCGCTTTATCGGATATTAAAAATAATACTACTTCGGCAACTTCTTCGGGCGCTACCAAATGTTTCATTGGATTTTTTTCAACCAAAAAATCATCCATACGGCCCGGAATATCTTTATTAAGCTTTGTTCTCATAAAACCCGGAGCAACCGCATGTACGCGCACGCCATGAACGAGAAGCTCGTGGTTCATTTGTCGCAACACGCCCCGCAAAGCATATTTAGCCGCGACATATCCGCCCATTTTACCAGATGTGTAATTTGGCTCAGTTACGGCTGAGGTAACTCCGATAACCGCGCCATGTTTTTGATTTTTCATAACTTGGCCAATTTCTTTCAGCACATTAAAGCCGCCAAAAACCAACGTCTCAAAATCTTCCCGGAATTCTTCGGCGGATAAATCCAGCATATGTTGGCGCTTGATTTCCGAGGTAGCAGTGTAAATACAGGCATCAATATTGTTAAACTTTTCAATAATTTGTCTTATGGCTTCTTGTACTTGCGCCATGTCTCTAATATCACACTTAAAAAATACATATTCTGAATTGGCATCAAAACTTCTGGATATAATCGCTACCGCGTATCCTTGCCCGGCTAATTTTTTTGCCACAGCCTTGCCGACATCGCCATATCCGCAAACTATAGCTACTTTAGGATTTTTCATATGATTATTTTAATAATTTTACCAGAGCCTTTCCTTCGATCATGCGTTCGCCTGTTTCTATATTTTTAATGCTGGTTTCTATTTCTATAGTTTTAAAGGCCTCAACTTTTTGAGTTACCTTGCCCGATACTTCAACCATAGTGCCTAAAAAAATTGGTTTTTTAAATTGCAATGTTTGCGATAGGTATAGACAATACTCACCCGGCAAATATACGCCAACAAGTTTTGAAAACAAACAGCCGCCGATCATACCGTGAGCCACGCGCCCCTTAAATTCAGTAGCGCGAGCATATTCACTATTTGTATGCAATGGGTTTTCATCTCCCGAAAAAGCCGCAAAGTTGTCTACCACTTCTTCCGTAACTGGAAAAGCAAAGCTGGCTGCATCGCCGATATTAATCTCGTCAAATGTGTACTTATTCATGGCTTTTGCCTCCTTTTGATTCTACCAGTTTAGTAGCGTCGCCAAAATTTTTAACCGCCATCGCTTCGTCAAACGTAAATTTAACTCCAAATGCTTTTTCAATTTCCGTAATTAAAATAATTGCATTAAGCGAATCCCAGGCCGGACAATTATCCGGAGATAGATCATCGTGTATATTTTCTACGGACATGCCCAGCACAGCTGCAAAAACAGTCTTTAACTTTTCCATAATTAAAATAGCGTATAAATAAATGGGGCGAGCGGCGATGTCTGCGCAAACACAAGCAAAGTCGCGAACAAGAACAAGATAATTATAATTGGCGCTAACCACCACTTTTTTCTTATTTTAAGAAAACTCCACATTTGTTTAAGCAACCTGAGTGTGTCGTTCATATTATTAATTATTAATTATTAATTCTATTTGAGTTCCGGCTGTTTCATGATTATTTAAGTACTCGTCAGCAGTTAGCTCGTAATCTACAGCCTCTTCATTGCTTTGTATTATTTTAAAATCCATGCTGGCATAAAAATCTTTAGCTGGAATATTTTTAGCAGTAGGGATATACTTTGCGGTTATACGTTCTACCCCCTTGGCGTGCAAATCGCGAATAATATAATCCAAAAATGTTTTTTCAATTTCTCGGCCCATTACTCTGCAGCTCATTAAAAATGAATCCACCGCGGCAATTTTATCTTTTATTTCCACAATCGCCATAATAGTTAATCCGTAATCGCCAAATTTATCTTTGACTGTCCCGCCATAGACCAAACCTTCTTTCATAAAACCTTCAACTGCGGTTTCCGCATACCTGCGCGTCGTTAAATTGAATTGGTTTGTTTTATTAGTAAGTTGGGCTAGGCGCTCTAACTGGTCTCTACTATTACACCTAATTTGCATAGATATGGCAAGCTGGGCCATATACTCAGCCGGGCTTTTAGCGGTAGAAATGATATTTTTTCGCGTTAACTCAGCCGCGTACATTTTGCCTTTGGACTTATCTTCTTCGGTTAATCTAAACTGGCTAAAAATATTAAGTGAAAATAAAGTCTGTATATATTCTTCGGGTGAAATCGTAAAATGCGGCACAATCACGTCTGGCAAACGACTTTTTACCAGCTCTCTATTTACCGGATCATCATCAAAGAATACTAAACTATCCATGCCAATATTTAATTCATTGGCTATTTCTATTAAGTTTTGCGCCTTATCATTCCAATTTATTTTAGTCGCGGCAAAATGTTCTTTTTTTAAAATCATGTATGGATGTCTTTCAAACACCTCATCTACATCTGTCATGTTGTTACGGCTATTAATCGCCAAGATCATGCCGCGGTTATAACATTCTAAGAGCGCTCTTTGAAAATTTTGAAAAGCTACGCCCGGATACTCCGGTCCTAGCGCGATACCGTTTAAACCAACTTCTCCGACAATGCCGCCCCACAGCGTATTATCCAAATCCACTACAATACATTTTTTTGTTTTTCCGGCCAAAGCATATATATACGGCAGCCACTCGTTTGCCACATAAAGCAGGAAATCATTGGTAAACGGCATGTCAAAAGCATAGAGCCCGCGATAATCGCGAGCGTTGCGCTCTCCAAAAAAATGAAGCAGCCTATTTATATCAAAAATAAATAAATTTTTTTGCTGCTGGGCCAGCTTGTGCAGCTGCGCGTTATATTCTTGTACTTGGCTATAAAAATGACTCTGATTAAATAAGTTGCCAAACGGTCCCATATATGGCCAGGCTAAAGTACAAAACACAACTGGACCATTTTGTATCTGGCAAAATTCTTGCACGCGCTCTATAATTTCAGAAAAATGAGAAATATCCTCCGAAAAAGCGGAAGTTATATAATGATTGATATCAAAAAAAATAAAAGTAATGTCGGCCGAATTAGAATGCAGCTGGCTATCTTTATTATGTAGAAAAAAATTATATTGCTTATATGGTACGCAGTAGAGTTGCGGATAAATATTACTTTCTAAGCAAACACCTACCAATAATTTTTGCAGCGTAGTATCGGTAAAATTCGTAACAAGATTAATGCGCATGCTAGCCGGGAAATCAGCGGCATTTCTCTGTTTTAGAGTATTGGCCAGTTCAATGTATCGTAAAGTTTGCATATTATTCCACTATAGCTACAGCCGCCGCGTGAGTATCGCTGTGGCTTAAACTTACCTGAGCCGTGAATTTACGTAGCTTTTCATTTAAAAACACAACTGTTGGCTTTAGACCGTCTTTTTTAATTTCAAAATCATGCATTGAAACTGGCAAGGGCATGGCTTTGATCACAGCTTCTTTGGCGGCAAATCTTGAAGATATATAGGCAAATTTATCGGTTTTTTCTTCTAAAACTTTCATTTCCTCCGGCAAAAATACAAACTCTAAAAAACGGCTTAAACTAGCTATTTTTTTAAACCGCTCAACCTCCACAATATCTATACCAATACCTTGCATACTATACTATAAAAATAAAGCTAAAAATAGCCGTTATTTATATAAATATAGCAAAAATCTTCTGATAAAGCAACAACGAATCGCTGAGGCTGGAAGTGACAAAAAATGGCCAACCCAAGGTAACAAACCCGAATGTTACAATCACTCCGAATCCGTATTTAAGCCATCCTGGCAAAAACTTGGGATTAAATGAGAAAACCTTGGTCTGCAAAATAGCCAGGCCCAAACCATGATATAGGCCGAAGAAAAGAAAATTCCAAGACGAACCATGCCATAAACCAATAAGTCCCATCGTAAATATCACGGCTATAGAAGTAATAAATTTGCTATTACGAAACCGAAAAACGAGCGGCATATAGATATAGTCGCGTATCCAGCTCGTGAGCGACATATGCCAGTATTTCCAAAAGCCAGCGAGATCTTTACGCAAATACGGCCAAGAAAAATTTATTGGCACCGTAATGCCAAATAGCAAGGCGCTGCCAATAGCTATATTACTTAATCCCGCAAAATCAAAATAAATACGGAATGAGTAAAAGAATAGACCGCTTAACACCGCCAAACTGCTTGGCGCAATATTTGGCGAAGATAAAAATGTTGTTTGTTCTACCAAATTATCGGCGATAAAATATTTTTGCGCGTAACCCAGCAGGATAAAAAATATACCGGTAATAAATATATTTTTGGAAAATGACTGATCGTGAGTTGACTCAAAAAATTTATTAAACCGTTTGATTGGACCGCTGGCGAGCGTAGGAAAAAATAAAGCAAATGAAAAAAAATCCGCGAGCGTGTGTTTAGGCAATCGCCCATAGTACATTTCAACTAAATAATGGATAAATTCAAATGTAAAAAAAGAGATGCCGAGAGGTAAAAAAATCTTGCTTATTTCCCAATTACCTCCCATAAGATCCTTGGCCGTACTGACAAGTAAATTGCTATATTTAAAAAATATTAAAACCAAAACTATCACTACTATCCCCTGCCATAAGTGTTTCTTTTTTTGTGTTTTATTTTCTACTTCTTGCATTCTTTTCCCTATCCAATAAGTAAACGCCGACAGAAGCAAAACTAAAGCTAAAAATTTCAAGCCGTTAAACCCATAAAATACGGCTGACGAAAAAAGAAGCGACGATAAACGCCATTTTTTTGGAGTTAGCCAAAATAAAGTTACGGCCCCAACCAAGAAAAACGGATAAATAAATGTGTTAAAAAGCATACTATTTCACAAGCTCCTTATAGCCGTTCGCGGTTTTTATAAAATTAACTAAAGACTCGGCAACTTGTTTGTGCCCGGTTTTATTAAAATGTATTTCATCAATAAAATTACTGCTAGCCACTGCCTGCGCAGCATCTAAATCAATTATGTTGGCATTTTTATACAGGCCTAAAATAAATTTTTTGTTTTTACCGTACTCTGCCTGGGGTCTTTGCAGCTTGGTAACTTCAGGACTGCGCGGGGTCAAATAAAAAATCGCTGGAATATTTGTAGCGGCAATATAACCGGCTAAAGCTTGGGAAACGCAGCTGTTAATTGACGGTTTGAGCTCTTCTACTTTTCCCTCATGAATATTAATATTATTAACCGGGAAATCTTCTTTGGGTTTAAAAATATCGCGCCAAACCACCTGCTTCTGGCCAGACTTAAACAGCTCAAGCGCGCCATTTAAAACATTAGAGAAAAAAAGAGGAAAAGGCTTGCCAAATAACGCATAATTTATTTCATCTTTATATTTTAGCAAAGGGATATGTGGAGCAATATCTATAAATATTTCATAGGGTTCTCGGAGTTCATACTGGCTCAAACAACCTTCAACCGCGCTGCTTTCTTTAAAAACATTGCGATAATTGGCAGACAACAGTCTATGTACGCGTAAATATTTTTTCCTATCTTCCTTTGCCCCAGCTACCGCATCCGCCTTTAGATAATCAGAATTTATATCAATCACAAATAGATCAGCTTGATCTTTAAGCAGCGTTGTAATAATTAAAACGTCCAAAGGATGCGCGGATGGAAAAGAAAAGTTATATACCGACACGCCACCGGCAATATGCCGGGCAAATTGAAAAGGTATCGTATCTTCGGCGTCGGTTATCCCCGGAGCGCCCCACATAGAGCTGGCTCCTAAAAATATTATTTTTTTATTTTTATCCCGCTTAACTGCTTCAATTTTATTTTTTATTTCTCCGTATGATGTCGGGCTGTGCAAGCGCTTATAATTGGTCGGGCTATTTTTAAAAATAAAAAAGATAGCTATATTAACTACTATAAAAAAAATAACAAAACTAACGAGCGAACTCCACTTTAAAAAGGCGAGTATTTTAGGGTAGTTTTTTTGATTCATGCTATGGTAACGAAACAATAAACTTGGCTAATTCTTCCGAAACTACAATATGTCCTTTTTCAGAAAAATGATGAATGCCGGAGTTATACATTTCATTATGATTTAAAACTTGCCGTTCTAACGATCCGCGCAAATTAAGCACCGCCGCACCCGGATTCAAGCCCTCGATTAATTTATTCTCCATGCCGACTGGATTAAACACATAGTCCTTTAATTTGGGATGGTTATTTTTAAACGCGTTTAACAAATCTTGATTGACTGTTTTACCCTCCGGTATAAGCATCACAATTAATTTCACTCCGTCTTTTTCTAATTCATTTCTAAAATTATTTATAAGTTCAGAACTAAACGCCGCATGCTTAGCCCTCTCGCTATCTAGCGGATCTAAATAATAATAGTCCCAGTGAGGTAAATTCAAGCCGGCCTCATCTACCGGCACTGGCGGTCGGAAAAGGCCTAATGTGACAGCTAAATTATTTAAAACCGGCAACGTGCGCACCGCTTTATCCATAAATCGAACGATCGCAAGCTTTCGATAAATTTTATCCTTTAGCGCTAAAAAGTCTTTGCCTTTTACAGCCCCATACTGCGGCACCGCATCCCAATCTGCCGTGCTCGAAGAGAGTAATTTTTCTCTATCTTCAAAATAATAGCCATTGTCGCTAATGTCATTGCCGAGATAAAAACTTAATACCACAACATCAGGATGATACTGGCTTGCATATTTGCTGTAATATTTCATTTCATCGGCTGTACCCATGCCTCCAATGCCAAAATTTAATACCTCGGCGGATTTATATGAAGAACTGGGATTAGAAGCAAGCGAACTTTGCAAATTATTTTTTAATAAATAAACATAGGTTTTTTCATAATCAATCTGAATGCCCTGCGCGAAAGAATCGCCAAGTACCGCCACTCTCAAGGCACCCTCGTTTTTTTCCTTTATAAATTCTTCGCCCACAAATCCAAGACTGTTAGTTTTTACATGCACTTTTCTTTTTACTTCCCCGTCATAACGGCCCCGATCAACATTAGTTTTATGGGTTACAAATCCATCTTCATTAATCCGAGTTAACATATCAAAATCAGTTGGATCAAACATTCTCAAAAAAAACTCTATGCCTATAAGCGATAGTAAAAGCGCAATTACCAAAGTTAAAATATTTTTTTTAGCCTCTGTCATACTTATTTTTAATCCAATTTAAACTTGCCCAAATATTTGTTCATTTTTTCTTTATCAACGAGCTGCTGGTTATCCTGTTTGGATATAATATAATTTCCCATAACTAAATAATCCATAAATGTATGGAGGAACGTATTAAACGCGTCTTGAGGCGACATAACAATCGGCTCACCCCTTACATTAAAGGAAGTGTTAATAATAATCGGACAGCCGGTTTTCTTATAGAAAGCCTCTATTAAATCATAATACTTTTTATTTTGTTCAGGATTCACTGTTTGCACGCGCGCCGAATTATCAACATGAGTAATTGCCGGCACATCGGTTCTTTTTACGGGCGCGACCAGGAGCATGTACGGACTAGGCACGGTCAAATCAAAACACTCGGCGCTTTTATCTTCCAAAACGGTAGGGGCAAACGGCCTAAAACTTTCTCTAAATTTGATCTTTAAATTAACTTTCTGCCAATTCTCTTTATTTCTCGCGTCGGCAATGATAGACCGATTTCCCAAAGAGCGAGGGCCATACTCCATTCTGCCTTGAAACCAGCCAATCACATTATTGCCATTTATCAAATTTGAAACTTGATCTATAAGATCATTATATTCTAATCGCTTATAAACTAGCTTTTTATCTTCTCCAATAATAGCCTTAACATCTTCTTCTAAGAATTTCTCAAGCTCGCTTTCAGAATATTCCGGTCCCAAATAAACGGTCTCCATGGTACTGCCTTCCGGCAAAGGATAATTTTTATTTAACCTGTCAAAATAAACATACAAAGCTGCGCCTACAGCTCCGCCGGCATCGCCCGCAGCTGGCTGAATATAAATATTATCAAACCATTTTTTTTCTAAAATTTTTCCATTGGTTACGCAATTTAAAGCCACGCCTCCGGCTAAGCAAAGATTTTTGTACGGATATAGCGTGCGAGCTTGCGCAATAATTTTTAAAACAATTTCATTGGTAATTTTTTGCAAAGCGGCGGCAATATCTTTTTCTCTTTGAGTTAGCGGCGATTCAGGCTGGCGCGCGGGGCCGCCAAACAACTTATCAAATCTTCTGTTTGTCATGCGAAGTCCGTACTCGTAAGAAAAATATTTCATGTTAAGCTTAACGCTGCCATCATCTCTGATCTCAACAAGTTCTTTAAACGTATCATAATATTTATTTGGATCTCCATACGGAGCCAGGCCCATAACTTTATACTCGGCGCTGTTTACCTTAAAACCTAAATAATACGTAAGCGCGGAATAAAACAAGCCTAAGGAATGAGGGAACTCCAGAGTGTGAGAAAGGTTGAGTTTATTGCCTTTTCCATAACCAAACGTGGTAGTATCAAATTCCCCGACTCCATCCATAGTTACCACAATCGCTTCGCTAAAACCGGAACAAAAATAAGCGCTGGCCGCGTGCGAATAATGATGCTGGGTAAATAATATGCTGCCCTTGTAACCGTCTAAAGCTTTTCTAATCCTACTCTCTACCCATAGTTTAGTTTTTAAAAATACAAGCATCGCCTTGAGGAATGATAAAAACCCTAAAGGCCAAGTGCTAATATACGTCTTAAGCAAACGTTCAAATTTTATGAAGGGTTTTTCATAAAAAACCACATAGCTTAACTGATCGCTTGTAATGCCGGCAAAATCTAGGCAATATTTAATTGAATGCGCGGGTAGCGAAGAATCCTGCTTATCGCGGGTAAATCTTTCCTCTTGCACAGCCGCCACTACTTTGCCATTTTTTATCAGCGCCGCGGCGGCATCGTGATAATCAAATGATAGGCCTAAAATATAAATATCTTGTTCTGACGACATATGCAATATTAAAACTGATAGGTTAAATCTTCTATACCCTCGCCTGTTTCTTCCTTTGCATGCCAATATGATTCCGGCCTAACTTCCTTTGAAAAAAGTTTAATGACTTTTTGCACAATTGCGTATAAGCCAATAATAATAAAATAAAAGGCAAATAAAATAACAAACCCGTTGATCGTGGCTAAAACATGGGCGAACTTCATCCAGTACTTATATACTATTTTAAAAAACTTTTTCATATATTATGAACTAATGAAATATCTTTTTTGCCAACCAGGGCCAAAAATTAATAAAGGACTTAAAAAAAGGCAGCCCTGTCTGTTGAAAAACCTCCGGCGCGGATTCGTTAATTTTTCTGCCAATTAAAAAATAAGTGTTGATTAGCTTATCCGACCGGCGGCCGCCCGAAGAAAAATCCGTATCTATGGAAGACCGAACCAAGTGAGTGGCGTGCCAAAATCTATTTGTTAAAATAACCGTATTGTCTTTATTAAAAAAAATTTCATTGCGACTGTTATAGACTGCATCTTGATTATAGTCCCCTTGCCAATGCAGGCCCTCTAGCATTTTAAAGAAACGAGGGTAAAAAAAATCTTTTTTACCTAGCATTTCTATACTGCCGCTTTTATAATGTTTATGAAATATATCGCCAACGAGCAAATAAAATGGCGCCATAACACACTCAACTGCTGTATTTTTTTGCAGCATATCTATAGCCTCTTGCATGCCTCGCTTGGTCCACACCTCGTCTCCATCAAGAACCATGAACCAATCTGTTTTAGTCTTTTCAACCATTTCTTGCCTCAGTTTAGTATGTCCCGCCTTATCGCACTCGCCCTTTTCTTCAAAAAATATTTTGTGAGGGTACTTCTGAACCAAATTTTTAATTATATCTACGGTTTTATCTGTTGAGCCCGTATCAAAAATTATAACGGCGTCCACAAAATCTACTACCGATGTAATCGCATAGAGAATAAAATTCTCTTCGTTTTTTACCAGACAATGAGCCGTGACTGACATAAAAAATTAATCCTGAAACGGTAAAACGTTTTTTGGCAGCAATGGCAGCTTTTTTTGAATCTTTTTACGATAAATAAAGCGAGCTAACTGGTATAGGCCAACTAAAGAAGTAACATACTTAAACGAACGGAAGACGACCTCTCGCGCGAGGCCTTGAGCATGAAAAAGATCCGTTTTCGCGCCGGGGAAATAATGTCTGCAAAACTTCCAATTCTCCAACCGGCCCTTAAGCCAATTTGTACTGGAAAAGCCCAACGTCCCCACTCGAAAAACTATTAAGTCTAAACGCTCAAATACGCACCCTGCGGCCGCCGAGCGGACCATAAACTCTCCGTCAGCAGAAACTCTGTAATCAGTATTAAATTTAAATTTTTTCATGAGTGCTGTCCGGGCAAATACGGCCGTATGACAAACCGGCATGCCTTTCCAAGACCTATCACTCACACTTGGCGGGGCAACACATTCAACCGCCTGGTTATTAAAATTACCTATAAAACTACCATACAGCAAATCAGCCGTAGGATGGGTTTTTGAAAAAATTGTTTCAAAAACCTGATTATTGAAAAAATAGTCTCCGCTATTTAAATAATTGATCCATTCCCCTGTCGCCTTCTCGGCCCCTTTATTGGTCGCATAAAATATGCCTTTGTCTTTTTCGCTAACCCAAAAAGCAAGGCGGTCCTGGTATTTTTTTATAATATCAACCGTGCCATCGGTAGAACCCCCGTCAATTATGATATATTCAATATTCTTATATGTTTGGTTAAGTACGCTCAAAATTGTTTGTTCTAAATGTTTTACATCATTTAACACAACTGTAACCACTGTTACGAGTGGCTGCGAGATATCTTCTGCGCGTCTAACTGGCGTGTCTGGATTATACGTATTCATATCTAAACGGAATTAAATTTCTACGGCAAATTCTTTTCTAGTTAAGAAATAAATGGCCAGCGCGACGTTCCATAAAAAAGTAAAAATAGTAGCCATCGCAAAGGCATACGCTGCGCCCATTATACCATACATAGGAATAAAAACCATATTGGCCGCCAGATTAATCAGTATCTGCGCTACCCCCGAAATAGCCACCCAATGCGTCTTATTAAATACATTAATCACGAGCGAAAATGGCACGGCAAGCACGGTCAAGAGATATCCGTAAGCTAAAATTAAATAGACAGGCATTGAGGCTATATATTTATCGCCAAATAAAAACTGAATTAAATATTGAGAGGGGTAAATAATGATTCCTAAGCCCGCTACCACCACCAGCACCCATTTAAAACTTCTCTTTACAAAAATTACCAAATCTTCTTTTTTGGTCAAGCTGCTTATTTTAGGCATAAGCACGGAAGTAATTGAACTGTACACTATCGGGAAAAACTGAATTAATTGCCATGCTACCGTAAATATAGCCACTTCAACCAAACCTAAAAGCCGGCTTACCATGACCTGATCAATACGGCTCACAAAAATGGACATAAAAGAACTAACTGTCAGCCAAAAACTAAACCGAGCCAATTGGGAATGTAATTTGTTCTTTATGCTTGCGTCAACCGTAACTTCCCGAAATTTTTCGGGAAAAACTTTAAAATTAGCTATAAACAATACCCAGGGCACTAAAATATATACTGACAAGTAAGCAAACAGATTTTTTACTCCGAAAAATAATAGGATTAATACTATTACTAAACGCAGAAAGCCTTTTAACGACTGCAGCGAGGCATGATAAAAAAACCTCTGTTTTGTCTGCAAATAAGTTGCTAAAAAACCGAGCAGAATTATGCCGCCAATTCCCAAGGACGCGAATGCTAAGTATGGTGTTAATTTTACTTGTCCTAACAAATATCTTGCGAGCGGATAAGCTAAAACCAAACCTGCCACGGTAAGAATGATACTTAAAGATACTCGCCAGCGCCAAATTGTTTTAAGCAATTGTTTTAGCTTATCCGGCTGATCAGTCGCTATATAATAGGGACCAAACCGCAACAACCCCATATTCAAACCAAAATCAGATAATTCCGCCACGGTCATAAGCACTAACACGGAAAGAGAAAAAATCCCAAAAAGTTCTTGGTTAAAAATTTTAGCCAAGACAATATTTAAAGCAAACAAAGACAACCCGTTTACCATTGAACCCGTATATACAAAAATTGTTTGATGCAACGCCTTTTTTTGAAGAATTAATTTTAATCGTGAGACTATTTCCATAATAGCTTATAAATAACAGGCGCGTATTATTCTTTCATCACCGTATTTGCGGCGCTTATTCCGGTTACGCCCATTTTTTCAATTGCAGTTATATATTTTTTAGGTATAAATCGCGCTAAGGTATTTTCTATGGCATAACCGATTAAAGAAAAAGGCAATCCTCTCATTAAAGCAAACTTCCACTCTTTCAACATTTCTTTTCTAAAACCATACAGCCGAGTAGAAATATAATCGGATTGTAAAAAATATAATATAAATTGGCCTGATTTCCATTTATCAAGATCAAAATCTTCATCTAGCCAGTAGCGGCCGCTTAACTTAAAATAAAAATCAGCCTCTTGGGTTAATAATTTTCTGGCTGACAAGAGCATAACGGCCTCTCCCAAACTTTTAAATCTACTGTCACAAGCCCGCCTTACAAGCGGCTTATCGCCCACATAAATATATTGATCAACTTTACTCGCCAAATCAAGAGGTAAATCACCTTGCAAACCCGCTTCAATTAAAACAATTTTAGCGCCCGGGGCTCGTAAATGAACCGATTCAATTGTAGCTAGAGTTTGTTTGGCTCTATCCTCGGGACCAAACACTGAACGGACGCTGCCGTAGGTGATTTTTTTATCCATGACCGGATAAATAACCGAGGTTATCAAAAAACAAAACGAATTAGGCTGATTTGGATTAAGTTTTGTTTCTGGTTTCAAAAAAGAAACTACCCAAATTATAATTTGAAAAGGTAAAATAAATATAATTCTATACAGCTGTCGGATTATAAAAAAAATAGGATTTTCTAAAAAATTTTTAATACCTTTTTTAAACAGTAAAAAAAATTTATTAAACATATATTTGCCTCGTTTTATTTATATAGATAAAAACAGGCTGCATCGCCATCGTTTTGCGTGTTAAGCGCCTTGGCTTTTTCTCTAAATGATTCAATTTGCTCTTTACTAAACAACGATTTATCCGGCGCTTCGGCATATGATCTTGGGTCTCGCAGCGGTATATCTTTTATATATTGCTCACTGCCCCAAAACTGCAGATCATTTGAATCAAACACTACATCCATCTTCCTAAAACCAAGCTTATTTTTTAACACTTCCATGCTTTTGGTTGTATGTAAATAAAAATGTCTTGGCGCATCTAGCTGCACCCAATTTACTCCATATGTCTTCCACGCATATGTTCCGGCTATAGGAATGCGCACCAGCAAGCAGCCCCCGGGTTTTAATAATTTTTGAGCCTTAGCTAATATTTCTTCCTGGCCTTCCATATGCTCAAAAGAATGGTTGAAAATAATCAAATCATACTCACCGCCCATTTCCTGCAGAGATTTTTTATAAATAGTGAGTCCGCCGTCGTATGTTATATCATTTTTAATAAAAGGATCCGCGCCGCGCAAATTAGTAAAACCTGATTTTTGTAATTTAATTAAAAGCCGGCCCGAACCGCAACCAACATCTAAAATAGCCGCGTCAAAAGCGGGTTGTATGGTTTCGAGCCAGGGATAAAAATCTTCGGGGTCGCGATATTTAAGCGACAATAACTTGCCAAGCAAGGTATTTTCCTTATAAATCTTGTACTGAATAAGCTTTTTCTTTAAAAAAATTTTAAATGGACGGTGGGTATACGTTACATCTCCAAATGAATAATAATTGTTTGGATAATGCCGGTCCATGTCAGTTGGAATTGTAATGATTTGCAAACAACCGCACTCTCCGCATTCCAAATAATCAAACTGTTCACGAAGCCCAAACATCATTTCTTTGACAGCATATACTTTATTATCTTTTCTATTCCCGCAAATCTTACAAAAATGTTCGGTATAATTTTCCATAAATATATAGAATTCCTTAGCTAAAATTAACGAAAAACGACTCCGTTTTTATAGAGTTAGACACTAAATAATCATACCTGACAAAACCTTGCCGGTCAACTAAATGAAGGCGCTTAAACTTAATATTAATACGAGACAAAAATCTTATTGCCCTTCGGTGCTGACAAAATCATTATAGCGGCTATGCTTAAAGAAATGGCCGATCCAAATCTTATTAAACCAAGGCTGAATAACTTTGTTTTCTAAAAAGTGATACGGAATCCCTAGTTTTATATTTTCATGAGATTGGTTAAATTCGCAAATAGCCAATCGCTCACCAATAAAATCATTATAAAGTTCTATCTCCGTGCCTAAAACATCGTCAAAATAACAAAAAAAACGGGGTAAATAATACTTTTCATCAGCCTCCAGCATTTTTAGAGCCACAACTGTTGAAGAATAAAAATCAAAATCATACGATACGGCGGCAATCGGCGCGGGATTATACTTTTCAAAAAATTCCTTGGATGTGTCTTTTATATCCCCCAGTATCAATTTAGCTTTTTTCAACTTCGCCTGCAATCCGGGCACATCCATTTTATAAAAACCTTTTTTCCAATGATACGGCAAGTCGCGATAATCAACCGGTTCTGGCAAACCTTCGCCTGTATCAAAACCGTAGATATCAATTTCTACGCCAAATATTTTATAGGCTTCTTCCGCATGATATTCAAGGTTTAACAAACCATTTCCTTTAGCTACCCCAAACTCTAAAACACTTATTCTTTTATAGCCTAATTTTTTCGCTAACGCGGCCGCATTATAAACGCAATAACCATATTCCGGCCGATCTACCGCGCCTAATTTTAAACGATCCTCATAAGCGCCAAACTTTTTGACGATCTGCTTGGCAAGAGTGCGCAGCGGATAGGGATCAAAAATTAAATCTTTAATTTTGTTTAACATACATTTTTAATGAGTACAGTGGATTAAATTATTATTCACAATAAAAATCCGGTTCTGCTTTTTGTAAAAGTTTAATTGTATAATCAGATCTAATTGATTGAATCACAGCCGGCAGCCTTTCTTTGTCCGTTGGCTTGTGATAAGCCGAAAGCGCTAACACCGGCTTATCTCTAATAATTACTTTTTTCGCTCCAAGCAAAACATTCTCTTCATATCCTTCAACGTCCAATTTGATAAATCCAACTTTTTCCTCTCCGACAAAATCATCAAGCTTTATCACTTCTACCAACTGAGAGTTAGTCGCGTTTGTTGTGGCGCAAATTGTGGCTGACGAATCTCCAGCTTCAGAAAAGTTAATACTTACCTGTTCATTTTTATCTCCTAAAGCTTTATTTACAGGGATAACTTTTCCTTCCAGATTATTTAACTTTATTTGTTTTTTTAAAATTTCAAAAGTAGATGTAATGGGCTCAAAGGCATATACCTTCGCCGCTCCAAGCCGGGCGCAAAAAATAGCAAACTCTCCCAAATTTGATCCACCGTCTATAACCACCTTATCCCTTATATTATCCTGCGAAAGATTATACTGATTTATTAAAACTGCCTTTGCATATTCGTCCAATATTCTAAAAATACTTAAAAAGGAATCCTTTTCTTCAAAATCAGCTTCTAAAATAATATTTTTACCCTTATCTGCCAATCTAAAATGATGGCGCGGAGCTTTTGTATCCAAAAAGGATGTAATTATTTTCTGATACACCAAGCTTGATACTTCCGACTCTCCTTTGCGCAGCTGCAAGCCCAGTCTGCATTTTATATAAAAAAGCAAAAGTTTTATCAAAACTCCATGTTTTATCGCCACTTTTAATCTTTCTACTGGGGAAAACAGGATTTCTGTAAATCTATCTGCCTGCTTGCCATCTAACCAAAATTCTATCTCTTCGTACGAGCCAAAACTCGCCAATGCTTTATGCGCCATATTTTAACTAAGATAAATAAAATTATAGCTAATTTATTAAGGAGGACTGCATTACTCTATAATAATTAGGGCTTATGATACCACACCGACTATACAAGTCAACTAAAATACGTTGACCGAGAAAAATTTTTATACTATGATAGCAATCAAGATTGATAATTCTTACTAAAATGTTATTCAATTCGTTTAGTTTTTTAATTTTCTTCCCGATCGTTACGATCGTTTACTTTGTACTCCCCCATCGTTTTCGTTGGTTTTGGCTGCTGCTGGCCAGCTCATACTTTTACATGAGCTTTGTGCCGATTTATATTTTAATACTCGCCTTTACCATCATTGTTGATTATGGCGCCGGTTTAATTATTGAACACACGGAAAACAAAACAAGAAAAAGGGTTCTTTTGATTATAAGTTTGCTCGCCAACATAGGCATATTATCAATTTTTAAATACGCCAACTTTGGCATCAGCAACATAAACGCGCTCGCCCAGATAATAAACTGGAACTATTCCATAAACCTTTTAACAATTCTCCTGCCCATCGGACTTTCATTTCACACCTTCCAAAGCTTAAGCTACGTCATAGAAGTTTACCGCGGCAATCAAAAAGCGGAAAAAAATTTAGGCATATTTGCCTTATACGTAATGTTCTACCCGCAGCTGGTGGCTGGCCCCATAGAACGTCCGCAGCATTTGCTGCATCAATTCAGAGAAAAGCACGATCTTGATTATGAAAAAATCGTCTCTGGCCTTAAATTGATGGCCGTTGGTTTTTTTAAAAAAATGGTAGTCGCCGATCGATTGGCAGAGTTTGTAAATCCCGTATACAACAATGCTCACAGCTACTCCGGCTGGCCTCTTATTATAACTACCATATTTTTTGCTTTTCAAATTTATTACGATTTTTCCGGGTATTCCGATATCGCGCGAGGCGCAGCCAAAATAATGGGGTTTGATTTAATGGTAAATTTTAATAATCCCTATAAATCAAAAACGATCGCGGAATTTTGGAAACGATGGCATATTTCGCTATCTTCGTGGTTTAAAGACTATGTCTATATACCTTTGGGAGGCAGCCGAGTAAATAAATTGCGATTCAGCTTTAATATTATGGTAGTTTTTTTATTAAGCGGCTTATGGCATGGCGCTAATTGGACGTATATTTTATGGGGCGGCCTAAACGGCTTATACCTGATAATTGCCCGCTTTACAGAAAATATACGAACTAAGCTGGCTAATTTATTATTTAAGGATGATTGGAAAACCATGCAGAGTTTCATGCAGATTGGCACTGCTTTTATTTTAATTTGTTTTTCATGGATACTATTTAGAGCTCAAAGCATAAGTGACGCTTGGTATATTTTTAAAAATCTCTTGGCCGATAAAAATCTTTTAACCGGACTTATAAACCCCGTTTATATTAAACAGCACATTATGCTTGGCCGCGGGTTTTTAAACTTTACCGTTGTTATTGTGTTTATATTTTTAATAGAATGGGCTCATATCTACGCGGAGAAAAAAAATATTCCTATTGAACAGGCTTTGGAAAATAAAAAGTGGTATTATAGATGGTCGGTATATTATTTTCTAATCATAGCTATTGCGGTATTTGGAATTCTAACCCCAACAAATTTTATCTATTTTCAATTTTAAGAAAGCGGCCCGCTTATGCGCAAACTACTCTTAAAACTCGCTCTATTTCTACCGCTGCTCTTAAGCCTGCTTATCATCCAACGCCTGGCTTATTCAAGCACTCTGTTTAATACTGCCGAAGCTGTGATTTCAAAAGCCTGGCTCAATGAGGAAAACATTGCTTTTACTTTTGATTACGACGATCGCGTAACTCATAAATATTACATTAAAAATAATAACCGGAAAAAAGACGTCATTATTTTTGGATCGAGCCGATCGGCAAAAATTAATAATAATTTTTTTCCAAAAAAATCTTTTTTTAATCATAATGTTACGGGGGCAGAACTTGAAGATTACATAAGCATCTACCAGCTTTATCGCGCCAAAAAAAACATGCCGGCCACGGTAGTGTTTGGCCTTGATCCTTGGATACTAGATAGCAAAAATGGCAAGCCAAAACGATGGCTAGATTTGCATAAAGAATTTTATGAGTTAGCCGGCGCTTTCCCTTTTCCTCGCGATCCAAAAATAGCCCTGTGGTACTTAGGCGAACGATTAAAAGCGCCGTTTTCCATCCCCCATTTTCAATATTCTATTAAAAAAATAGCTCAAAATATACTGCTGGGGCGCGATCATTCTAAATACTACGCTACCAGCGACATTGAAGGATTTCTACCTATTGTTCATGCCGATGGCAGTATTGCCGACAGTCTTAAAATAAGATCTAAGAGTTCAGAGCAGGTGGCCTTAGAAATTCAAGCCCTGCCAAGCAAATGCCCAACTGTTTTAAAAAATACTCTCAGCAAAGAAAAACAGTTCTTATTCATAAATTTTCTAAAAATTCTAAAAGAAGACAATGTTAAAATAATTTTTTTACTCCCCCCTTTTCACCCGCTTGCCTATAACGAAATCACTTCTAACCCCCAGTGTCATTTATCTATAGAAGCTGAAACATACTTTAGAGATATTGCCCAAGAAAATAATATCCAAATACTTGGCTCATATAACCCAAATATATACAGCCTGCAAGATGCTTATTTTTACGATTCCATTCATCCAAAACAAGCGGCTTTGGAAGTTATTTTTAAAAAAGAAGGGCTGATAAAATAACCCATTTTAAACATTTTAATTTAATTAGTCGTAATTGACAAAAAATTAAAGGATTGTTAAACTAAACCCAAATAAAATATTTAAATCCTATGAAAATTTTGATAACTGGAGGCGCCGGCTATATCGGTTCATGTCTTATTCCCGAGCTACTCAACGCCGGCCATCAAGTGCGCGTTTTGGACAGTTTGTTATTTGGGCAAACTTCCCTGCTCCCCTATTTTATAAATAAAAATTTTGAATTTATTAAAGGAGATATTAGAAATGTTGAGTTAGTGCAAAAAGCTGTAAACAACATGGATGTAATTATCCATCTTGCGGCTATTGTTGGAGCCCCGGCTTGCAAAAAAGATCCAAAGGTAGCTGAAGAAGTTAATTTTGTAGGCACAGTCAATGTTAATAACGCGCGAGATGTTTCACAAAAATTATTCTACGCTTCAACGGGCAGTGTCTATGGAAAGGTAGAAGATATTTGCAAAGAAGATTTGCCTGCCAAACCGCTGTCTAGTTATGGAGAAACCAAACTGCGCGCGGAACAAGAAGTGATGCGCAAGGGAAACGCCATTGCCTATAGATTTGCCACGGCTTTTGGCTTATCCTCGCGTCTGCGCTTAGATCTCATGCCGAATGATTTTGTATTCAACGCTTTGAAAAATAAATACCTCGTAGTATACGATAAGGGTTTTAAACGAACATTTATTCATGTGAGGGACATTGTTTCGGCCTACATGTTTGGCATAAATAATTTTGAAAACATGAAAAATGAAGTCTACAATATTGGCTCTGAAAAAATGAATAAAACCAAAGAAGACGTGGCTAATATGATTAGAGAAAAATTGAATTTTGAGATCTTGTTTGTAGATAAGGGCATCCCAGATCCAGACCAAAGAGATTATGCCGTTTCATACGAAAAAATTCGCAGCAAAGGTTTTGACACTAAAATTTCATTTGAAGAAGCAATTGACGAGCTGATCTTAGGCCTGCAAACAGTACACATCGCCAACCCTTACTCCAACATGTCTTCTTACTAAAAGCGCTTATGAAGCTAAAGATTTTAGTTCTGGGCGGCAGCGGGTTTGTCGGTCAACATCTGACCAAAGCTTTACAAAAAACCGAACATGAAATTTTTTCCGCTTCCCGCATAGACGGTCTTGACTTAAGAGATTATACAAATACCGCCGCATATTTTGGCAACATAAAGCCTGACGTTATTTTTAATTGCGCTGCTCATGTTGGCAGCGTGCATTATGTAACTACCTACGCAGCCGATGTTATCACTGATAACTTACAAATGTCTTTAAATATTTATAAGGCGGCCGCAGAGGTTTGTCCGCAAGCGAAGATAGTAAATCTTCTTTCAAATTGCTCATACCCGGGCGCAGCTGACATTCAAATAGAATCAGAATGGTGGAACGGACCGGTTCATGAGTCGGTTTTTTCTTACGGAAATTCCAAAAAAGCGCTCTATATGATCGCCAAATGTTATGCCAAACAACATAATATAAAAAGCGTTAATTTTTTAGTGCCTAACACATTTGGCCCGGGCGACTCTACGGACCCAAATAAAACTCACGCGCTTAACGGAATGCTCATTCGCATGATTGAAGCTCAGAAAAAAGGAGATACCCAGTTTGAAATTTGGGGTACGGGCAGTCCGGTGCGAGAATGGGCTTATATTGATGATGTGGTAAGTATTTTAGTTAAAAGCATGGATATAACAGAGGATCTGTTAGAGCCGGTCAATCTCGCCCAAAACAAAGGCTACACGATCAAAGAATCGGCGCAATTTATCGCCGAAGCCTTGGGATTTGAGGGCGAGCTTGTATTTAATACTAAATATGCCGATGGCGCGCCGGTAAAAATTCTAGATGATAAAAAATTCAGATCCATGTTTCCGGATTTTGTTTTCGCCAATCATAAAGAAGGCATCAAAAAAACCGCTCTCTACTATCAATCAAAATTACAGGGGTAATATGGCCGCAGCAAATGCTCTTATCGGCTATACTGGATTTGTCGGAGGAAATATTTTAGACCAAAAATCGTTTGATTTTTTGTACAACTCTAAAAATATTGAAACGATTGCGGGCAAAAAATTTGACGTGGTAGTCTGCGCTGGCGTACCAGCCGTAAAATGGCTGGCAAACAAAGAGCCCGAAAATGATCGCGCTATTATTAAAAAGTTAACTGATAATCTAGAAAAAATAGAAGCCAAAAAATTCATCCTAATTTCTACAGTTGACGTCTATCCAGCTACTAAAAAAATAAATGAAGATTGTGTTATTGACACGCAAATCTTGCAGCCTTACGGCAAACATAGACGACAGCTTGAGGAATTTATCTCGCAGCGTTTTGATTCCCTCATTGTCCGATTACCCGGACTATTTGGAAGAGGATTGAAAAAAAATCCTTTATTTGACTTGATGCAGGGAAATTTTACTTATATTCATCCCGAAAACACTCTCCAGTTTTATAACCTGGCCTATATATGGAAAGATATCAATAAATCACTGGAAAATAATCTAAAAGTTGTAAACTTTGTTACGGAACCGGTAGCGCTTAAAGTGCGCGCCGAAAAAACTTTAAAAACCCATTTGCCGGATAACCCCGCTCCTCCCACTCAATCATACGATATCTCCACCAAACATGCGGCGCTATGGGGAAATACCAACTCTTACCTATACTCCAAAAAACAAGTCCTAGAAGACATCAAAACATTTATCAGCTCATATAATAAATCACAGACTGGATAAACAGTCTGTGATTTATTATATATTACTTTTTCTCAAAACTTCCACCCTTATTGATTTTTATTTTCAATATTTGAATCATAAGCAAGCTTTCGCCATTTAAATAACTGCACTAACGGATACACCCAAACAGTTAAAACAATCATATATTGGAACCATAATTCAGAGGGCGCGTCCGTGCCGCGCAAAACATGATTATATATCCAAGGAATATAAAAGGATAAAAGCGGCACAATACTGAGCCAGATTAAAATCTTTTTAAGGAAAATGGATGGCGACAAATAAAGATAGATTAAACCAAACGGTAAAAGCCAAGATATATACCATGGCCAAAATGATTTTTGCCAAATCGCTAAATAAATGAGCATGCTGATAAAAATCGCGCCCACATACTGGGCTGGCTGCCACTGCGTCCGCTTAAGCAAAACCAAGACAGCTTTCTTAAATAATGGATAAATAAAATACAGAGCCAAAAGAAATACGGCTGCATGCAAGGCTCTCGTTAATATCCAATGGGCTTTTTCCGTAAATAATTGTACAAATAATGGCTTTAACGAATAATAAGAAGCGGAAAAAATACTGCTGACCGCCCATTTAGTTTGTAATAGAATTGGCTTAAGTATCTGCGGGCCTTGCCAGAAGGGGTTCCATAGCAAATAGGTCATGAGGATACCGGCCATGATGCCCACAGCCGCTTGGCTCAAGTTTTGTTTCCAATTGGACATATTTGTATCTTGCCACCACCACAAGGCAAACCAGGGAGCCATAAGCAAGGGGATAAATTTAACCCAGATTCCTACAACCAGCAATATAATCACCAACCACCAATATTTTTTAATTGCCGCGAGGATTGCCAGCAGTACAAATACAACCCACAACACATCAAATTGCCCATTCCCCAGCCACTGCCAGACAATCATTGGCTGAACGCACCACCAAAGATAAAAATTCAATTTTTCAAATTTAGCATTAGAAAGCAATTGTATAATTTTCCAACTCACCAAAGCTGAAACAAATAAACCTAACAGGAGCAACAGCTTCCACACTAAGACAAAAGCCAGAAAATTTCCTTGACTCAAGTTAAATACCAAAGTAAAAAAACCAAGCGTTATTGGACCATACATTATACCGTTTAAATTCGTCCCTTTAGGTTCGCAGGCATACATGTTAGCCATATACCAATCCTGGGCAAATACATTCGTACCCTGGCTCAAGGCCTTACCCGCGCTAAAGTAAAAACTTATATCATGCGTGTTTAATGATGGCATCAGTATTGCAGCGAGCAGTAACAATCCTCCAACCGCATACAGCCATTTTTTATGTGTAACAGTTGCTACAGCCGCTTCGGAATGGATGAGTGTATAAGCAAAAAAAGCGCTTACAGCTAAGGAAGCGATAAATAACGGATAAAATAATAATGACCAGGGTATCCCGGCCAAATTTAAGCGGCCCAAAAAATTACAGTTTGCGCCGAAATTTATATAAGATACAATGGACCAAACTAAAACTACCAGCCATCCGATAATTCCCGCGCCTATGATTACTTTAGGTTTTGTAATCATACACCCAAATTAAAATTTAAGATTGATTTTCTTTTTTTGCAACTGCCAGTAAAGAAAGTCCCAGTGGCAATGTGCCGAGCAGTTTAAATACTTTAAGTTCAACAAAATAAACTAAGGACATTGCATAATTTACAAAAACCGAGGACTCTTTTACATCAGAACCGGCATTTTTATTTCCTAAAATATTTTTAAGCAGCCGCAGTATAATGGCAGGCAGAAGTATAAACCCATGTATCCAGGAATTTTGCAATACGTTAAGATCGGCGCTGAGCAAAGCGTTTAAATCGCTTTTATTATATCTTTTCTTGTGGTGCAATGACTCGTCATGGTATGACCAGAGCCACTGATGGGCAGGCACAGTTACGATAAATAAACCTCCGGGTTTTAAAACCCGCCTAACTTCCTTTACCGCCAGTTCGGGATTATCTAAATGCTCAAGGACATCTAGAGCAAATACAATATCAAATGTCTCGGCAGAATACGGCATCCTATCTGCAAACCCTTTCTCCACAGAAAAACCTTTTTGGCGGCAATATTCCAAAGCCGTATCATTCATATCAATGCCTGAAACCAAAAAATTATTTGAAGCCATCTGTTCCAGCACCGCCCCCGTACCGCAACCCACATCTAAAATCTTCACGGGCTCGCCACTTTTAACATATTTTTTGATTGCGAGGTCTATAAATTTTCTTTTAGCCGCAAAATACCAATGTTTTTTCTCCAGTTCGCCCATCTTTATATATTCTGCATTTTCCATAAATCCTATTTATAAAGCCCTTTGATTTGATTCATTTTCATCTCAAACAACTCCTTTAAGCTGCTCACAACTGCTTTTAACACATTCACTCTTGAGTCCGTATCATGAGCCCAAACAACCGGCATTTGTCGCACGATAATTTTCTTTAACTTGGCAATATACAGTAACTCCGTATCAAACCCCCAGCGGTCAATGCGGGCTACAGAAAAAATTTTCTGAGCGGCAACTTTAGAGAAACATTTAAATCCACAAGTAAAATCCGTTATACCCGGCACCAATATATTGGAAAGCTTAGTGAACCCTTGGCCCAAAAATGTTCGTATGCCAGACTCGTATCGTTCAATATGAGAATTTTTTAATCTGCGGCTGCCCACCACTACCTGATCATCAGGTTTTAAAAACTTTATTAGGTTATTAAATTCTTCTAGCGGCGTAGCTAAATCTATATCAAAAAATATTACCCAATCACCGCTCGCTGCAAAAACTCCTTGCCTGACCGCATAACCTTTGCCCCTATTTTGCTGATAAGACACAACCTTGAAGTCGTAATCTTTTTTATAACTATTTAACATTTCCAAGGTTTTATCGCTGGATCCATCATTTACAAAAATAAGCTCGGTTTTTTGATCGTGATTTTTAAAAAAATTAAAAATCACGGGAGCTGTTTTAAACAAACGCCGCTCCTCATTAAAGAGAGGTATGATGATTGAAAATAACATAGCTACTATTTAGCATCAACTTTAGTAGTGACAGGCGCGGATAGTATTTGGGCTATTACAGCTTGTTCCGGCTGATTAAATACAACTCCATTTTTTTCTGCCAAATCTAAAACCTCTTTGGCTTTATCCATCTTGCCAATTAATTTATAGATATAAGCCAGGCGCCAATAGCTCTCGCCCACCTTCGGATCGTCATTAATTGTTCCTTCAATTGCTTTAATCGCTTCGTCGGTTTTGCCGATTTGCAGATAAAAGTTTGCCAAATTATAAATTACTTGCTGGCGTTTTGGAGAATATGTAAGCGCGATTTCTAAATTATTGCCGTAGTCTCCAATATATTTTGTATCTCCGGTCAAGGTATACCCCACCTGACTCAACTGAGCCAGCGTTAAATAATTTCGTATATCATACGGATGTAAAATAACATTTTCTTTCATGGCTTCAAAAACTATATTAAAGGCTTCCAGAGATTTTTCCTTAGACAATTTACTATTTTCCGACCCTAATGCCGAGGAAACCGTGCGAGTCAAATCACTTCTAATATCATCTATATGCGGAGAGTTAAACGCCAAGGCAGCTTTCATGAGTTCTATACCTGCTTCCGGCTGATAACTTAAGTACTTTAGCGCTTCCAGGGTTTTCATGTTAGCCCTGGCTGGTTGAATATTAAAAATAAATATGAGAAGCAATGCCGCCACGCTTGCAGTGCTGACTCCACCCATTTTCATCCGCTTATCTGGCGCAGCCACTAGCTTACTGGCTGCTGGCGCGAGATTGGATTCCATGGCTTTAGCGGACAAACCGCCGATCATCGCAAGCCAAAACATAAAATATAAATAAGAAGTGGGATTTTCAAAAACCGTCACATTTTGCACCAGATGCGCCGCCAAAAATGAAATGCCCATGACCACCACATGCGGATCCATCATCTTTTTTACTCTGGCCATAGTAAGCGCCACCACACCCGCGACAAAGATAAACAGATAACTAACCAACCCGACCAGTCCTTGCACAGCCAGAGTGTTAACTAAAATATTGTGAGCATTATCAAACCATGTTTCCCCGTAGCCAAAGCGCAAGGATTTGGATTGATAATACTTGTTAAAGGCGTAAAAGAAATTATTGGGACCCCAGCCAAACACCGGTTTTTCTTTCCAACTGGCCACGGCGGATTCCCACGCAATCCAACGAGGACTGTTTTTAACACTCTCAAAAGAAGTTAAAATTGTACGATTAACAGCCGGGATTTTTTGCACAAAACTACTTTCTCTAAATGCATAGAGCAGAGCAATTACAGCCACACCGGCTACCGCTACCCCAGCCAAGATTTTTCTCGTTTTAGGAAAATCTTTCAACACTATAATATAACCAAGTATCGCTACGCCCATACCGGCAACCAACCCAAGCATGGAACCACGGGTACCACTGAAAAACATACCCAGTAAAGCCAACACTCCGGCAGCGGGTTCTAGCCATTTCCAAACTTTATTGGTTTCTTTGATAAAGAGCAAAAATGATACAAAAATTAAAAACAAACCATAACCACCCACATAAATTGCGTTTCCGAGCGTTGCAATAACACGATCACTGCCTTGATTTAACAAAAAATCAGGCTTCACAACTTGAAATAATGCTATCAGCATTACGAGCGTCCCGCCCGTCAAAAATACTTTAAGCGCCTTTTTCCAGTCATCCCACGTCTTAAATACGGAACTGCAGATAAAATAATAGGCAATATAATGAAATATCGTAAACAGTCCTAACATTCTTTCGTGGTTATCCCAAAAACTATGGTACGGATCAACGCCGGAAAAGGTTGAAATTGTAAAACTGGCAAAAAAGGCGGCCAAAGCCACATTTAATAACGTAAATTTTGGCTTAAACTCCTGCCAATTGATAATTAACAGCAAAATGTATCCGGCGATCATTAACTCTACCAAAGAACGGAACATTAAAATTTTGGGAACGATAAAAGGAAATATGAAGGAAGCGGGAAAGACAAGCAGCGGTACAAAAAACGTAGCATAGATTAAAAACTTCATCGCCTTTACTATATTCTGCTTCATAATTTTGAATACTTAAATAATATATAAAAGTACATCCGAGGACTTCCTCGGCTGTACGCAGCTTAAAATTACATAGAATATTTTATCTTTTTCTAGGCTACCTGTCAAATAGTAACAGGGGCGTGAGTACCACTAAAAAGCGACAAAATTTAATAACCACCTTTAAATAAAAACAATCTTGATGTACTCAAGATTGCTTCCCCCTCTTCCGGGTATATAGCATACCACAAATCTTTAAATACCACCAAACATTGACCGACCTGCTATTATTTGGTACTATAGGCCACTATAAATAGCTATGTCTCAAGAAAACGTTATAATCAGCTTTGATAAGGTGAACTTCGCCTATAACCCAAACAAGCCTATTTTGGAAGAGGCCAGTTTTTCGGTGCGCCAAAATTCCAAAATCACTATCATGGGACAAAACGGCGCCGGCAAAAGCACGATTTTTAAGCTAATTACCAAAGAAATTAAACCAGAAAGCGGGCAAGCAAATGTAAGTCTGGGCTCCACCATCGCGATTGCTACTCAAGTAATGAAACCAGAAAATTTAGAAAAAACCATCGAAGAATTCTTTGCTCAGTTGTTTGATAAAAAAATGTATGATCTGCCAAAACGCATTGCCGAGGTTTTGGACATCGTACACCTAACTGCTCCGCTTGATAAAAAAATAAAACAATTCTCAGGCGGCCAACAAGCCAGGTTACTTTTGGCATACGCGCTTATTCAAAAACCAGATATTTTGCTTTTAGACGAACCAACCAACAATTTAGATACAGCTGGCATAGACCACTTAACCGCATTTCTGATGGCTTATCCAAAAACCTGCTTGGTTATTTCTCACGATGCCAACTTTTTGAATGCCTTTACCGATGGCGTTTTGTATTTGGATTCTTTTACTCAAAAAGTAGAGCAATACGTGGGCGACTACTACAATGTGCTCGGAGAAATCGAAGCTCGTATTGAACGCGAACGCGCCAAAAATGCTCAATTGCGCCGCAGTATTCAAGATAGAAAAGACAAAGTAAACTTCTTTGCCAATAAAGGCGGTAAGATGCGCGCGCTGGCCAGCAAACTTCGCGACCAAATAGAAGAGGCCGAAGAAAATATGGTGGATGAACGCCAAGAAGACAAAACTATAAATGATTTTACCATCCCCTCTCAACCAGAAATTATCGGGCCAATGGTAGAAATAAAATCGGTAGGAGTGATGATAGAGAGCGTTCCGGTGCACAAAGCAATTTCTCCAGCTATTACGGTTCGCAAAAAACAACGGCTGCTTATCAAAGGGCCAAACGGCATTGGTAAGAGCACGCTTCTGCATGCACTAGCCAGCGGCACCGAAGAAGGTGCGATTATTACTCCAGATGTTCGCGTTGGTTATTATCGCCAAGATTTTTCCGGTTTAGATTTTGATAAAACCGCTTATCAAGCCCTAGAAGAAATGATGCCTAATCCGTGGAACCAGGAAATCTATGCCACGGGCGCGCAGTTTTTGCTTTCTTCTCAAATTTTAAAAAATAAAGTTGGATCGCTATCCGAAGGACAAAAAGGTTTACTGTGCTATGCCAGATTTGTCTTGCAAAAACCCGGCCTCCTTATTATGGATGAGCCGACCAACCATATAAACTTCCGCCACCTACCTATTATCGCCAAGGCCTTGGATGATTTTGAAGGCGCGATAATTCTCGTAAGCCACGTTCCGGAATTTGTGGAACAAATTAAGATTGATCAGGTCTTGGATTTGGAAACTCTCTAAAAACTAAGTGGGGATACCGGGAAACTCCAAAGATTTAATGGCTGCCAGAAGTAATCCACATTATTAAAGCTGGAAGACGACATATTTTGCAGATCTACCATAAGCCCGGGCACATCGGAAGACCCGCTTTCCAGGCCAATAGATACATTGCTGAAGTTAACATTGTTTAGATTGGTCACAACGCTGGGGGCTTTGATGCCGCGCGTGTTGGCATTTTTAACGGTTACACCGATATAAGCTTAAGCAGGGTTAATCGAGACAGGTGGCAAACTTTTAAAATTTATAACATATATTATAAATTATTCTTTTGTATCTGCAGCAGGTTGATTTAAACAAAATTCTATATAATCCCAGTCTTTTACAATATTTGCCCTATTTTTATTAGCTTCTTTTAAGCCTTTAACCTGCGTAGAAAACAAACTACTATCATCTGTATTATCAAGTAGAGTAAAAGATGATTTGATACCACTTAGTCTATTTTTAATAGTTTCACAATCTGTATACGCATTTAAATTATACTGATTTGCTATGTCTACTAACTGATTGGAAAGCATGCTTTGCATAGCAACTCTAGTAAATATCTTATCGATATCAGAACTTTCAAGTTTTTCAATTCTCACTTCCAAATCCGCAATCTTTTCTTTGTCTTCATTATTTAAATTGCATCCAGTGCCCATCAAAATTATAGCCAAACAAACCAATACTATTTTTTTCATAATTAAACATTAAAATGCTTTTACACAGACTTATTCAGGCACACAAGCATCATCTACTTCAACGAACCCTCGTTTACAGTACCAACTTGATCCTAACACATAAGCGTTTGACGGTGCGATTACTTTCTCGCAAGAATTATTAACTTCCCTGTAGCCATTCTTACAATACCAGCTTGAACCTAATATGTATGCATTCGGAGGGGCGATAACTTTTACACAAGAATCATTTTCTTCTTTATAGCCATTCTTACAATACCAGCTTGAACCTAAAACATAGGCGTTCACTGGGGCAATTACCTTTTCACAACTATCGCCTACTTCTTTATATCCATTCTTGCAGTACCACTGAGAGCCTAAAATATATGCATCTTTTGGGGCAATAACTTTTTCGCAAGTTTCACCGATCTGTTTGTAACCATTTTTACAATACCACTCTGAACCCAACACATAAGCGTTTAGAGGCGCTATTACTTTCTCACAACTCTCGCCCACTTGCCTATACCCATTCTTACAATACCAATCGGATCCTAATACATAACCATTAGCAGGTGCTTTAACTTTTTCACAGGTTTCATCAACTTGCTTATAACCATTCTTACATACCCAACCCATACCAGATGTTAATGCATTTTCTGGAACTTTCTTTAACGGACAATCATAACAGTCTTTATAATATCCGCTTGGTGGATACACAACTCCGCCACCGGCAGGATATGTTGGATATAAGCATGGATGTCCAGCATCTCCACATGTATAAGAACCAGTATCAGAAGGACAGGAGTGCCAACGATGACAACCAGAGCGATGGGCAAAAGCAGGTGCTGATAAAGACAATACCCCTAATAAAACAACTAAAGCTAGTATGTATTTTTTCATAACTCTCTATTACGTTTATATTAAAATCCTATCAAAATTACTAAAATTTTACAATATTACAGTAAATCAGTTTTACCCTACCGAGCTCTACTACCAAAAAAGAAAGCAAATAATAAATCGACTAAAATGGTATTTCTTCTTTAACTGTAGGTACTAAATTTAAATTTTTCAAACGATACATCATCGCTTCCTTACTCACCTGATACTGCTCAGCTAGTTTTTTTAAACTTTCACCATTAACATACAAAGCATCTTTAACTTCTCTTTTAAAATCTTCTACTAAAAACTCTTCCGGCATTAAAAAATTGGCTGCAAAAAGGTCGGCTCTTTTTTCTTTTTGCGGTTTGTCTGTAAGTGATGTCTTATTTCTATAATCAACTGTTACAGTCTGATCTGTATCAAAAATAAAATGGGCTAACTCATGGGCTATAGTAAAGCGTATTCTGGATTGTCTTTCATCAGAATTAACCCCCATAAGAACTCCCCCATCTGATTTTCTGATTAAAACCCCTGAATACTCTTTACTGGGAGCGTAGCTTATATTTATCCCATATTGTGCCACGATATATTCAACAGGCACAGGTGCTTTTTTAATACCAAAACTATCTAAAATTTCTTTTGTTTTTTCAATAGTTAATTCTTTCATATTTTTATGCTATCCAACCTAAGATTTTCCCCCATTCTAAAATCTTCTCATCTTCACTCTTTATATTTTCTATATCAGTCTTACTTAGCGCAACACCTTCTAATCTTTTCGGAAAAAAACCTGACATCTCACACCCTAACAAGGAAGACAGCTTCCACAGAGTAACGCCGTTTACATTATTTCTGCCATTCTCTATTTGTGAATATGCAACCCTTGTCATGTTTAACGAATTGGCGATAGTTTGCATGCTTATTTTCCCTCTCAATTTTATGCGTGCAATTTTAATATTTTTAGCTATTTGCTCCTTTATTTCTTTATCCGCTAGATTGCTCATCTTCTTCTTTGCCATACTTATTATAATATAAGTCTTGCTTTCTTCCTATGTGTACAGAAAGTAATTTTTTATTAACTTATAAACTTTTAATTACTATTAAGATATAAATGTTTATATATGTAAAACTATAACAAATACTTTACAACTTGTCAAATTAGCGCTAGAATAAGATCAAGTTAAAGGGTTCTTTGCTAAAAAGCTGGTCGATATTGAACCCGATTATTCATTAAGCGAATATATAAAAATATGGCAATCAAAATTAATTGTATCAATAAAGATAATGGCGATCACTATGATCCACACGAGGCTATCATTAACCTCGGCTGGCTAGAGGAAGCCACTAACAAGCATGGGGTAAACACTCGGCTAGAAATGGTAGCGTTCATAGAAAATGAGGGGGGCCAAGCATATGTCAAAGATGCATATGGAAATAAGGCTTACTTGGTAGTAAGAGAATCTCCGTGGGGAAATAAGTATATGAAAACTATGGCAGATGGTAGAGAAACTAATAACTTACTGGCATTATCTGAGTGCCAACGTTAGTTCAATAGAAATAGAATAAGGTGGTGGTGCGACTTAGAAACCTAACTGTTGCTCCACCACTCTTCCTAATACGCGAGCGTAGTCGAACTCGTAACACTTTATTTAAACTAATTAAAAGTATGACACGCATCAGAGGAAACCAAGACGGCCCAAATGGCCGCAATGAAAGTTACCGCATTGGTAGCAGAAATCATGTCCCACGAGTTCAGGCTGTACGAGAAGTTGAACAAGGTAAACATCCGGGAGCTCATGTGGTAAATATAAACCACAGAAATTACGTACGTGATAATCCAGATAGTTCTACAAAAGACAACGTAAATCAAAAATAGGACAGGCATATAAAAGAGCCCTTACTGGGTTCTTTTATATTATATGTAAATTAAGCAATAACCAGAAGATTTTTACTCATTTTCTAGATATACACCAGTACATTGCTTTATTTTTACACTAAACGACGATATATGAGTCGATACTTTGGCTTTAATCAGCTTGTGCATATCGGTTCATTGTCTTTGTTTTTCCTGTATGTTAGAATAATATCGACATTTACCAGTCGATATACAATTTAAAGACCTAAACCTTTATAATTAAAATATATAAACAAATAACCCTCCCGAATTAGGAAGGGTTATTTTTGTTTTAAAAAATTCTACATCATCGGTTTTGCTTCGCAAGCTTTGCAATCTTTTTTGTGGCACAACGCCAATTCTACGGCTGATAAACCAACTAAAACGTATATCACTCTGGAAACCATTGCGCCTTGGCCGCCGAAAAGCGCGCCTACATCCCAACCAAATAATCCTACCAAGAGCCAGTTTACGCCTCCCACTATTACTAGCGCGAAAGCTACCATATGAAGCCATTTGTTTTGTTTCATAATGTCACCTCCTCTCAATACAACTTAAGAGACTACCTTCTACGAACCAAAATCTGACCTGTATATTGTATCACACATTTTCTTTATAATACCAACCCTTCCCGATTCTCTTCTTCTTTTCTATTTAGAATATACACATCGGCATTGTATTCGTCATTTCCCACAAACTCGGCTTTTTTGTCTAGGATAGCTTCCATAGGGGCGCATGTGGAGCAGCCATCACCCGCGGCGCATTTGTACCGTTCCAACTGACGGGCCAATTTTACTTGTCTGGCCACATCCAAAATTCTTTTATGAGAAGTTTCCAAATCCGGCAGTTCTTTAGGCGAAAGCTGGTCACTGCTATCCAAATACCAATAGCTGGCGCGGCTGGCTTGGCGTTTTTGACAGTTTTGTACCAAGAGCCTATAAATCGGCAGCTGCAATGATTCGCCGTCTTCTTCGCTCTTGCCGGTTTTAAAATCTATAATATGCACGCTATCGGTATCGGGCAGATACTCCAGCCAATCTATCTTGCCGCATAAAATAATACTATCCTCTTCGGATAACCAAAATTGCGGCAGATCCATTTGGATTTTTACCGCTAACCCCGAAATTGGCCCGGGATTATTCATTACCCGTCGTATCATGTCTTGGCCACGAGTTTTGTATTTATATTCTGTTTCCGGGCTGGTAAAACCGCCCTTTTTGCCGGTTACTTTACCCCAGACCTTTTCAAATTTATCCATCAGCGAATCGGAAAATCTGGAATGCTTAGGTAGTACCGATAATGATTCCAATACTTCATGCACGGCCGAACCCAACGCCAAAGCCGGGCTTACTAATTTTATTTTATGATTGGTTTTTGGGTCGCGGTATACGTTTTTTAAGTAATACGCGCGCGGACAGCGTAAAAAATCGCTTATGGAACTATGCGATACCCAGGTAGCAGTATATTTATCGGGCATAAGTTACAATTAAAAGTGTCATCCTGAATTTATTTGCAAGTTGAGTGAGAGAAAAGTAAATTTTTACTTTTCCGAACGAGCGAAGCAAATATGTTTTAACTATATTTCAGGATCCCCCTGATACCATAAGATCCCGAAACAAGTTCGGGATGACAGCTAGGAATCCAAGGCATCGGCTACAGCGTCTTCTTCGCTTTCGCCTTCATCAAGAAGCCGCACTGCTTTGGCTGCCTGCTCTTCATCTAAATTAAAATCACTCATCAGTTCGTCAACCGCGGCAGCGACATCTTCTACCGGTTTTTCTTCATCAATTTGATTTTGCATATATTTTTATATTAATTATTAAAATTAAAAATTTTTAGTTCGGACATATTCATTTTTTCCCCCATCTCCACTCCGGTTTTTCACCTGTATAATAGCAGATTATAATTAAAATTACAGTGGATAAAATAAACGGCTTACCAACCTTATCTTACCCGAAAAATAAATTCGTGGCAACATTGACTTTGCTCACTCAGAAGAGTCTGGTGGAACTTATGCAAGAAAAAGACAAAAAAATTTTAATTTAAAGTGAGCAGGCCTGATTTTTCTAAAATATCCTGCCATCTTTTCATTTGATTTTCAGTAAGCCAAGAAAAAACCGGAATAAATTCCTCTTCCGGCGCGCTTGCTTTATTCTGCTCTTCAATCATTTTTTCAATTACTTCATCAGTTAGCGCGCCATCGTTATTTACAGGATTAATTTCGGAAATGGATTCCAACTCATTTTGCTGCATTTGTTTCTCTAAATTTCTAACTTTTATGGCTTTCTGAAACAACACTTTCATTCTGAAACCTTTATCTAAAATATAGCTATCAACCGCTTCGGCATATAATGATTCAAAATCTTTAATGTGTTCCAAATGTCTTTCTTTATATCCTTTTATCGAGCTTTCACTAATAGTTATCGCGTCTTCCTCTGAAACTGGAGGCAAACTTAATAACATCATATCCTTTTCTAGGGATTTTTCGCCATCTCTGCAGAATTCTTCAATAAGATTTCTTAACTGCTTAACTTCTTCAAATTTTTTCTCCATCTTATTTCTTTCGCCTTCCATAAAAAAAATATTTACAGTTATACTAGAGCCGAGAATGGGGATCGAACCCACGACCTGCGGTTTACGATACCGCTGCTCTACCAGCTGAGCTATCTCGGCGTAATTCCTTGAGCGGACGATGGGAATCCCCGCCCGCCATCGCAAGCTTGAGCTTGTTTAGGCGTTGCGGGCGGGGAACCCACGACTCAACCTTGCCTGCCCGCCAGCGCTTCGTTTGAGCGAGTGAAGGGAATCGAACCCTCATCTCAACCTTGGGAAGGTTGCATACTGCCACTATACTACACTCGCGCAGGCGAAGCGGGCGGGGGAGAAGGTCGCGTATTACCATTACACTACGCCCGCATGCACAGAGGCTCTCCGATTAAAGCGGAGAGCCTCCTTGAGCATTATTAAATTGTATTATTCTGCCTGCGCATCCTGTTCGGCAAACGGATCATGTACCTTGATATATAATTTAGGCTTGTTATTTTTAATAGTCTCATCAAGATAGCTAATCAAGTCTGGCAGTTTGAAAAATATATGGCTAGCCCGAAGCTGCTCCTCATTTTGAGTTTTTCCATTTTCATCTTTTACACTCTCGGTCTTACGATCATCAAGTTTAATAATATGGAAACCATAGATACTTTCTACCACTGTCGGGTATACTTCTCCTTTCTTGAGAGAGAAAACCGCTGTCTCAAATTCGGGAACCATTCTTCCTTTTCCAAACCAACCAAGATCTCCGCCGGTTCCTTTGGTGCTATCACCATTGTACTGCTTGGCAAGCGCGGCAAAATCAGCGCCTTTTTTAACTTCTTCCAAAACCTCTTGCGCTTTTGCCTTCAAAGATTCCTTGACAGACGGATCTTCTTGCATCTTTTTAGCCAGTTTGCTCTGTAAAATAAACGGACGAATCACCTTTTGCTCATAATCGGCAAAGCTCCACCCATATCTTTTCATCAGTTCTTCTTCAAGCGCGGCTTCATCTTTAAACTGGGCGCGCATTTGATCTTTAAGATTATTAACGTCTTGTTCTTCAACGCTAACTTCGTATTGTTTGGCCGCTTCTTCAACCAACAAGTTATTTATCAAACGCCACAACACCTGATCGCTCATCTGATCTTCAGTAAGATCTGCTCCCGGACTTCGTTCCAGCGGAACCCCATTTGCTCGTTGGGTCACATCATAATCTCGCATCGCTCGAATAGCTTTTAAATCTTCGCTATATCTAACATAGGAAATTGTATCATCGCCAACTTTTACAGCCGGTAAGCGCAGCGTCTTGGCTACAGCCAAAGTGAACTTATCAGAAGCTGCTTTGGCATATACCCGATAGACTCCAAAACCTACCGTACCGACAAGAAGCAAAGCTGCGGCTCCCAATACAATAAAAAGCTTTGGGGATGCCATTTTGACTGAATTTGTATTTTTCTCTCCAGCCGCATTTATTTCTGACATATGTAATAATTTACTTTTTAATTAATTGAAAAAATACTTATACCATTTCTTGTAATTGGAAACGTTATCCCATTTTAACACAGCCGTATTCTCTTGTCTATTCTCTGCGCCTACCTCTTGCGGCACTACCACTACATGTTCGCCAGGCTTTGCCAGATTAAGCTCTGTACGCGCCTTTTCTTCGGCAAAACTATCGGATTGTACATATTTAAGCACGCCTAAGAGCTCCATTTTTTTAGATTCTAATTTTTCTGTCTGTTCTTCTAAATAGGCTATTTCCTGGCGCACCAAATAATCCTGATAGTAAGCGCGGGCATATTCAAACGTTACCATCACTGCCACGATAGCCACAATCAAGACAAATAGTTTTGACTTGAAGAAATGTTTCCAACCATCTTCTCTTACGGAAGGCATATTTCTTAAAAATCTAACGATTAGGATTTATATTATATCACTTACTATTTTGAGCATTCAAATTAGGCTCAAGCTGTTCATTTATCAGTCTTTTTACTTCTTGTAAATCACCATCCGGCAGACTCGGGATTATTCTAATGAAATTATTATAAATCACCCGGCTGTTTGATACTTTAATATCTTGTTTGTACTGCTGACTGACGTCCGAAAGCAGGTTTTGGATCTGCGCCGGATTATGAATATGAAAAATTTCCAAAGCAAAATTTTCACTTTTTGTAATAATGGACACGCCGCCTACATTAAACAAACTTTGCCAAATCCCTTTTTTTCTTATGGCTATATCTTTAATATCCAAATAATTAACCGAGGAAATAATTTCATCAAACCAGCCTAAGCGATGAATATCTACGGCTCGGGAACTGGTAACTACCAGCATATTGCCCCGATTTTTAAGCAGGGCGCTTAAGATAAAATAAAAACCAAGCAACATGCCCACGACATAAATGACATCTCCCCACCAACTGTAAAAAAATAAACGGAACATGAAAAAGGAACTGGCGAGCAAAAACGCCCCGCCTAGCATGTATTTCCATACATAGGCAAGTACATACGGCCGCACAACCATAATGATTTTTTCCTCGTCTTTGAGATTTATTTTTTTGGCGAGTGACATATTATTTTTTAACCTCTAAAAGTATTTCTCGCGCTACTTTACGATCATCCCAAGGGATTTTCTTACCGCCCGCAATCCCAATAAATGGCTCCGTGCCTTTAGCTGTAATCACAACCACATCGCCCGCCCTAGCCAAAGAAATTGCCTTGGCGATTCCATTTCGCCTATCTACCTCAATAAATAAATTTTCATTATCTTTTTTGCCTGCTTCGCGCGCCCCCTTGGCCAGCATTTCCGCTATTTCATGAGGGTCTTCGTCATAACAATTTACGTCTGTTACTACCACATAATCCGTGAGTCGTCCGGCAATCTCACCCATTTTCTCTCTTTTGCCCTTGTCGCGGCCGCCGCCATCGGATCCGACTACGGAAATAACTTTTTTATCCGGCCCAACCATTTGGCGTAAACTTTTAAATAATTCTGTTAAACTCATGGGTTCATGCGCATAATCTACAATTACTTTAAAATCTTGGCCCGCCTCTACCATTTCCATGCGTCCCTCAACTAACTTTACACTGCTAAGCCCTGCCGATATTTTGTCTAAAGAAATATTTTGCGACTTAGCTACAGCTACAGCTGCCAAGGCATTATACACATTAAACTCTCCTAAAATATTTAATCTATACGTAGCGCCTTCAGCTTCAAAATCTACACCACTATTATCAGACGATACAATACGACCAGCCACATTTGGAACTTGCGGTCTTGTGTTTGTTTCTTTTATGCTAAAAGTAAATTTTTTATCAGCTGCAAATTGCAGATAATAATCGGCATTTTTATCATCAATACTCGCCACAATGACTTTTGGCACTTTCTGCCCGCCTAACACTTTGTTTTTTGTTTTCGTGAGCTCGGCAAAAATCTTACCTTTATCTCTTTTTAAATTTTCAAATCCGCCATGACGTTCGTGATGTTCGGTGCCTAGGTTGGTAAATACCACGACATCGTAGAGCAAGCCAAAATGGCGATACTGCAAAATACCTTCGGAAGATGTCTCCACCACCACATATTTGCACTCAGCTTCCACCATTTGTTTTAACATGCTCTGAATCTGCCCGCGGCCAAGCATGGTCATTTTCTTATCATTAAGCCAGCGTTTTTCTCCAATTTGAAATTCAACGGTACTTAGCAGACCAACTTTAAAACCACCCGCTTCCAAAGCCGAAGCTATAAGGCGGCAGGTCGTAGTCTTGCCTTTTGTGCCCGTGACACCCACGACAATTAATTTGCGAGCCGGGCGTCCATAACGCCAATACGCAAGCCAGGCCAGAAACAAATGTATAAATTTTTTTAACATAACAAAACTATTGTCTCAAACTGACTTCATATAAAACCTGCTCCAATTTATGCAGAGCTTGTTTAGCTTGATCAAATTTCTGGCGGTTATAACCGGTTAAATTCATATCAACGAGTTCGCCAATAATTTCGTCGGCCGCAGCTCGGCATCTTTTTACTTCTTCAAACTTTTTTTCCGTAGCCGATTTTATGGCATAACGCAAAAGTTCTCCGGGCACATCGCACAAACCGCCAACAAAAATATCCGTGTCTATCTTGATTTTGGGCAACTTGCCGATAGTTTTCTTCTGCAGATAGCGATTAAACAAAGACGCTTCCACAAACTCTTCCAAGGCTGCTTTATACGATCCTTCCTCAAAAATTCCCGGCTCTTTCTTATGTTTAATGTTTAAATCCACAATAATTTTTTCCGCCTGAGATAAAAGCTGCTGAGCTTCACCGGCATCATCTCTTTGCATGGCAAAAATCGCTTTCTTGGAAAGAAACTGCGCCTGGCTGGATTCTTTTATTACTTCCTGCCGCTTAGCCGCATAGCCCAACAATTCTTGCCGCACTTCGTTAAAATATTTTTTGTCTAGTGTCATAAAAATCTTAATTTTTTGTCATTTCCAACTTGATTGGAAATCCAGCGCCCAAACAAATTGTCTGGATTCCCGCTTGCGGCGGGAATGACAGTGAATTATTCTTTTTCTAAATTTTTTATATAATCAGGTATTTCGCGTTCGCCTTTGCTCTCTAACCAATACCACCACTCGGCCCCCCATAAGTACGCGCGCGGCATGCCGGTCTTATCGGCAAATCGTATATTTTTCTTCAATCTCTCCAAATTCATTGACTTAAACTGTTCATCTACCGACGCGTCCGCTAATTTTTTATCCGGAATCCAAGGTTCAGCTTGAAGTTCGGTAATGTAAGCAGCATTTATATCACGGCCATTTAACCATAATTTTGCTTTGTAAACAAACGCCGGCATAATCCAATCATAACTAAAATATCCCAAAGTTTGGTTCCAAACTACTCTATACATGGTAGTGCCAAAAAGATCCGCGGCCTTGGCTGTATGTCTCCACAGGCTTAACTCGCCGCTGTCAGTCACGATAACTGGATGGTTTGGATCTAAACTTTTTACCAAACCAACTTCTTGTTTCAGGTCCTCATCAGACATTGGCATACAGTCGCCAAAACGAAGAAATGGCTCATTTTCTACTTGCCAAACTTCTAAAGCCGGGTGATTTTTATACTTCTTTATAACCGCCCTCATAAAATTTTCCAACTCTGGTTTGTATAGTGCCGCACTGGCAGAATCAACCCAACTTGGATCATGACATTCGGGCCAGCGCGGTGTTTTGTGGCCTATGGCCAAGACTACTTTTGCATTTTTTTTCGCGCTCTGGTCCATCATCCAATCTAAGTCGCGAAAATCATAATCACCTTTCGTTCTTTCTATTAAATTCCATTGCGCCGATAAACGAATATGTTTAAAATTCCAATCTTGCAAAATTTTACTAAAAACAACCCTCGGATCAAAACCAAGATATTGCGCGTACTCGGTATTAAAACTGACTCCATAAATCATAGTGCCACTTCTTTTAAAATTTTTTATCTTAACAACTAAGAAAACGAGACCGAGCGCAAGTGCTATATAAACTATAATTACCAGAATTAATTTTGACCGATTCATATTATGAAAGCACAAGCAACAATAAACCAAACGCAATAATAATTATGGCCGCCGCCTTATGTATTACCTGCCGCCTGGTGAAAGTTTCTTTTAGAATAAATGGAAAGAATTTTGAAATAATAGCTACAAAAATAATAAGCAGAGCATACTGCACCCCCGACATGGCGTTAACAAGCGATACGCTGCCAAGCGACATGGCATATTGCAATAAAATTGTAGCCACCACGCCCAAACCAACTCCCAAACCAACAAACAATACTTGTTTCTTTTTCGGCATCTTTTCCGGGAGCGCATCTGGTTTTTTAATAAATAACGCGCGCACATCCGCGTTTAAGAGCAGCAGTGAAGCGGCAAAAATTCCGATGGGCAATTTTGTCCAAACAAAACCGCTAATAAAACCGTAGCTGTCAAAGGCATACTTGGAAGCAACGTGAGAAATAGCAAACAAGAGTCCGGATAGTACAGCCCACCCCAAACCATCATGCCACATACCGGATGTTTGTTTTTTCTCAAACGAAATAATGAGGGAACCAAGAATTAAAAATCCAGCGCCAATTAACGATTGCCCGGTTAATTGTTCGTATAAAAAAATCCGGCTGAGGAATAAAATAAAAAAAGGAGCTACGGCGCCGATAAGCGGACTGGCACGGCTTACTTCGCTTTCTTGGATCGCGTTATACATGGCCCATAAGGCAAAGAAGAAACATCCTCCGGAAATAATAAATATTAAATAATCGGTCCAGACAGAGGGCATATAGACAAACCCAAACGGCAGGACAAGAAAAAATGCCAGGATAAAAATAGTGGAGTAAAAAACGAAAACAACCGGTTTGGAAACCGTTTTGGTAAGGATAAATTTATCGGTAACGCCCACGGCGGCCAAAACAGCATTCCCTAGTAGGGCTACAAGTATTGACATATATTGATTTAATAATTTTAACATTAAACCGCGCAAAGGGCAATTAAATTACGCGCTTGACAGAGCGCCCTAGTATGTTACAAATACAGTATCGCTTCCGCAGTATGGAAGCTGGAGGGGAACCATGTCCAAATCACAGGCCAAGCAGCTTGTAACTCCCGGGTTTGTACCGGTTCAGACTGCAACGTTGTTTCTCGGCCAATATGTGGTGGAGTTCTACGACCCGATCTCTGACGAAGAGGATGGTCGTATTGACCTCCAGACAATCATTGGACGGGGTAATGAAGTAACCGTGGGCGCCACCATGAGCGAGGGGGATGCAAAGAAATTTGAAAGTCTGATGTTTAGCTATCCTGAACTGCATCTGCATCTTCGCGAAAAGCAGGTGATCTTTCCTGCTTCCAGCCCAAGGCCGGGATGTATTCGGTACTTTGAACTTGGGGAAGGCAATGATACATGGTACCATTATGCAGGGCCCATGGATACATGCCGAAAGGGTGTGTTGCTCGTTTGTATTTATGAGCCGGATGCCCCGAAAAACTAACGAGAAGAACGACCCGTGAGTAACCGGTGGATTTTCGCAAAAACCAAGCGACAGTCCACCGGAGTTAAGTATTAAAATCTCTTTTCTCAATTTAGCGATTTTTCCTTTACATTAGCCAAAAAAATAACTTTAACCAAAAAAGCCTTTGCTCCTTGACAAAACCTCTAAAATATGGTATATTATTTTGTTAATTTTATAATTAACCATAATCATATGCGCATAGCCATGATCGGACAAAAAGGCGTCCCGGCAATATATGGCGGCATAGAACGTCATGTGGAGGAATTGTCGGTAGAATTGGCCAAACAAGGCCACGACGTTTTTGTATACGCTCGCGAATGGTTTACTGATAAAAAGATTAAAAAATACCAAGGGGTCAATATAATTCACACCCCTACTTTACGCACCAAACATTTGGATGCAATTGTGCATACACTCACTTCCACCATTCACGCACTCATACAAAAACCTGATGTAATTCATTATCACGGCGTTGGTCCAGCCTTGCTTAGCTGGATTCCAAGACTTTTTTCTTCAAAAATTAAAGTGGTAGTAACCATGCACTGTCTTGATCGTTACCACCAAAAATGGGGATTTTTTGCCCGCTTCATGCTTCGTGTTGGCGAATGGGCCGGATGCACGTTTGCCCACCAAGCGATTTCAGTTTCTAAAACCATTCAAGGTTATTGTTTGAATGAATACCGCACGTCTACAACGTATATCCCCAATGGCATCAAAACTAACGAACACCAAAATTATTCGTTAATTGACCAGTGGAACCTTACGCCGCAAAAATATATTTTGATGGTTTCCCGTTTGGTAAAACATAAAGGCGCCCATTACTTGTTGGAGGCTTGGCAAATTGCCCGCCAACAAAATCCAGAGCTTCTAAAAGATTATAAATTAGCTATAGTTGGCGACGCTGTATTTACGGATGATTATGTTGCCAAGTTGCGACAAATTGCTCGCGGTGATAACAGTGTTGTATTCACCGGCTGGCAGAAAAGCCAAGAGTTAGCTGAACTATATGATAACACCACTCTGCTTGTGCACCCTTCGGAAAATGAAGGTTTGCCTATAACCATATTACAAGCCATGTCATACGCCAAACCAGTACTTGTTTCAGATATTGCCGAGCACAAAGAAGTAGTAAGCGATGAGGATTTCTGGTTTAGCAATACCGATGTATATTCTTTGGCGGAAAAAATTGCCGAACTTATTCAAAAACCTGAATTACTAAAAGAAAAAGGCAAAGCCAATAAAATCCTGGTGGAAAAAAATTATAGATGGGAAGATATCGCCAAACAAACAATTGCAATCTATTCTTCTATAAACACCGACACGCTCAAAAAACTTCAAGCTTTACGAGCTTAAACAAAAACGGCCTTGCAGGGGCCGTCTTTGTTTTGGTTATTTTTTTAAACGTATCGCTTCACGGTATATTTCTTCCAGTCTGTTGAAATAGTCGTCGGGATTATGATTTGTTCGCACTGTTTCCATAGCTGAAGCCGTAATGGCCGAGCCTTGCGCATCTGTTGTTTCCATAGCGCGCCTAATAGTTTTGGCCAGATCAGCCGGATCTTCGGGTTTAGCCAAAAATCCGCTCACCCCATTTTTTATGAGCTCCGGATTCCCGCCTCTATCTATAGAAACCACGATTCGGCCATAGCTCATAGCTTCTAGAATTGCCAAGGAACAATTTTCATAAAATAACGATGGCACCACTACAACCTTGGCTTCATTCATTACCTGTTTCCATTTCTCGCCTCCTACCCACCCCACTCGTTCAATGTTAGATAAAATATTCTTGCGCGCGAATTCCTGAACCCAAGCATCTTCGGGGCCGCTGCCGACAATTTTGATTTTGTAATTACGCAGGTCTTTGGCCGCCTCCATAAGAATTTTTATACCTTTTTCATAATGCACGCGGCCTAAATACACAACTTTGTCGCCAAGCGGCGCGGGTGTGGTTTGCGGACTAAACGGATTGCGAAGCAACCTCATTTTCTTGGCCGGAAATCCATACTCCACCATTTTGTCGGCCATAAACTGGCTTGGGCAGATATACAAATCAATTCGTTTCCAAATTTTTTTAAATCTGTAAAAATATGCTTCCATGACCCCAGCTATACTTGGCAACAACCTATTATCCACGCATTTATAACGAATACAACTAAATGGATTACGATAACAACTCTCGCATAATGTTTCACCTTTCAAAAAATTACGGCTGGGAGAAATTGGAAAAAAATCATGCAAAGTAAGCACGGTCGGAACTTTTAACTCGTACAGTTTTGTAAAGGTGCTGGCAGACAAGTGGTGATAGACGCTATGCAAATGCGCCACTTCCGGCTCTTCGGCCATAACCAATGCTCCCAATTTTTTTTCAATCTCTTTGGAAACAAATAGGCGTTTAAAAATTTTCCATTTTGTGGCGAAGTCTTGCTTTTCAAGAAGTTCCGGCACTTCCGAGGCAAAATAGGCGCTATATTCGGATGGAAAATTCCCCGTATGACTCATCGCAAATTCACTCACTTCATGCCCGCGCTGACGCAAGCCTTTGATAGTATCAAAAAGCACTACCTCCACGCCGCCCCGGCGGTAAAAAAATTTATTTATTTGTAATACTCGCATAATTTATCACTTAACGGCAACAGCCACCAAATTTCGCGCGTCTTTTTTGGGGGCGCGATGATTCCCTTTTGAATAATACATTTCTTCTATCTTAAAACCCGCTTTTTTTAATAATTCTTTTAGTTCTTTTTTGGTAAAATAATGATAATAGCGCTCTGCTAAAATTTCCCCCTCTTGGGTTTTCCAAGGAATAAGATAATCGTTTTCACTTAATAATTTCCAGTCTTTTTTAAATTTTTCCCGGGCCCAGTTACTTTCTAAATTCCAAGTCGTAATTATCAATCGGGCTTTATCTTTCATTTCTTTATACACCTGTCGCAACAGTTTAAGGCGAGATTCGGAATTTGGAAGGTGGTGGAAAGAGGCCACCATAAAAACCAAGTCAAAAAAACTATCTTTAAATTTTACTTCTTTTTTAGCATTAGAAAAAAATTTAACTGCGCCCTTTTTTACCTCTTCGGCGTGAACCTTCTTAGCGATCTTTAAAAGTTCCCCGCTCTGATCTACTCCATAATAGTGAAAAGTTTTATTTTCTAATATATATAATAACCGGCCATTGCCGCATCCCCAATCCAAAATATATTGATCGTCATGGATAAATTCTTTGAATTTTTCCAGCTCCGCGGCGCTATATCTGGTACTGGCAAAAAGCTGGGCTATACGGTTGTAATCTTCCCGGGTTTTATGTATAATCCGTACGTCTTCCTTACGCATAAAAATGTATGTCCATTACTGAAAAAGTAGTTAAATATTTATCTATTAACCCGCCCGTAACGGCGGCTGATTTTAGCGAATCTTTACGAAAAATGCTGCGTCAAGAAAAAAATCCTGCTATTTCTATTCCCAACAAGCGGGACCTGCTTAAATCATACCATAAATTAATAAAAACCAACAAGATCAAAAAAAGTGTTCAACTAGAAAAAATGCTCCGCCGCCGCGCGGTGCGCACACTCTCGGGTGTTACAATTGTTACTTCTTTGGTAAAACCCTATCCTTGCCCCGGCAAATGCGTGTACTGCCCTTTGGACGCGCGTATGCCGAAAAGCTACCTATCCGACGAGCCAGCTGCCGCCAGAGCGCTGTCGTTGGAATTTAGTCCGTATGACCAAATGGCCAAACGTATTGAAGCCCTAGAAAATAACGGCCACCCAACCGACAAGGTAGAACTTATTATAAAAGGCGGCACTTGGAATTCGTATCCCCTGCCTTATCAATATTGGTTTATTTTAAAATCTTTTGAAGCAGCCAACCGTACGGGACAGAAAAATAAAACCCGAGCCACCAAACTGCACGAAAATTCTTCGATTAAAAAACTGCGGGCCGAACTGCTCAAACAACAAAAACTTAATGAGAAATCTAAGCATAGAATTATTGGCCTCACTTTGGAGACCAGACCAGACTCTGTAAATTTACGCAGCGTTTGGCAAATGCGAGAGATGGGCTGTACCCGTATAGAACTTGGCATCCAACATACCCATGACGATATTTTAAAACTAATTAAACGAGGGCACGATAATGCCAGATCAAAATGGGCCACGGAAATGCTCAAAAATTATGGCTATAAAACCGATTTTCACCTAATGCCGCAACTACCTGGGGCTACACCGGAAACCGATTTGAGCATGATGATAGATGTTTTTACTGATCCTGGATTTCGGCCGGATATGATTAAAGTTTACCCATGTTCGGTAATCAAAAATTCTGAGCTATACGATTGGTTTAAAGCTGGAAAATACAGAGCTTACCCAACCGAAGACTTACTAACCATGCTTAAAAAATTTAAGCCGCACGTCCCTCGCTACTGCCGCATCTCGCGCTTGATTCGCGATATACCGGGTCAATATATTGAAAATGGCAATACCGTTACCAACTTGCGCCAAGTAATCCAAGAGCAAATGAAAAAAGAAGGCACCAAATGTGTCTGTTTGCGCTGCCGAGAAATATCTCATGTGGATATTACTAATATTAAAGACCTAACACCTCATCTGTTTGTAGATGAATATGCCACCCAGGGCGGCACGGAATATTTTTTGAGCTTTGAAGATAAAGACCGACTGGTTGTGTTTGGTTTTTGCCGTTTGCGCATCGTAGATAAAAATATAATAGCAAAAAAAGACAAAAAACTAGCGCCATTTCCAGCCTACATCCGCGAACTTCATACGTATGGACAGCTGGTAAAAATCGGTACCCAAGAAAAAGGACACAGCCAACATACCGGCTTAGGTAAAAAATTAATAAAATTAGCAGAAAAAATTACGGCTGAACAAGGCGTGCATAAATTGGCGGTAATTTCTGGTGTAGGTGTACGGGACTATTACCGAAAATCTGGATATAAGCTGGAAAATACCTATATGGTAAAGAGGCTAAAAAGATAGTAAGATATATGGGTATGCAGCTACCTCCTAATTCAATTATCGCTTCTGGGCCGGTTATCATAGAAGATAACAAGGTTTTGCTTAATCGTGAAAAAAAAGAAAACGGCATTACACCCTGGATGTTTCCAGGCGGTGAAGTAGAAGAATTTGATAAAAGCTTAGAAGAGGCTTGCCACCGAGAAGTAGGCGAAGAAATGGGAATAAAAATAGAAATCATAAAACCACTCAAGCCAATAATGATTTACCAAAACGAACGAGTGATTATTCTAGCTCATTACTTGGCCAAGAGAATTGGAGAGATAAGCCCGGGCAAAGATATATCGGAATGGGCCTGGCATGATATAAATAATTTACCTAATAACTGTGCACAAAACGTATATGATATAATTAGTTCTCTATAAACTCTCGGTTACTGTCATTCCCGCTGCAGCGGGAATCCAGGCAATTTAGGATACTGGATTCCCAACTTGGTTGGGAATGACAAACGAAGATCCCTCATCATCCGCCTAGGCGGACTCGCTCGGGATGACAGTTAAAAACTAATTATATTAATAAAATATCATAATACTATGCACACATCTTCACTCAAAGACTTTGATTCTGACATTTATCAAAGTATTAAAAAAGAACAACAGCGCCAAGAAGAAGGACTGGAAATGATCCCTTCGGAGAATTTTGTTTCTCCGGCGGTGCTGGAAGCTTTAGGGTCGGTTTTAACTAATAAATATTCCGAAGGCTATCCGGGCAAACGATATTATGGCGGTTGTGAATTTATTGATGAAGTGGAAACTTTGGCCATAGACCGAGCCAAACAACTTTTTGGGGCCGAACATGTAAACGTACAGCCTTTGTCTGGCGCGCCGGCCAATGTAGCGGTGTATTTTGCCCTACTTAAACCTGGCGACACGGTGCTTGGCATGGACTTGTCTCATGGCGGACACCTTACTCACGGGCACCCGGTAACCTACATGGCCAAAATATATAACTTTGTCCGCTATAAAACCAACGCCGAAGGATTGATAGATTTGGATAATTTGCGCCAAATGGCATTGGAGCACAAACCAAAAATAATTTTGGTTGGCTACAGCGCTTATTCACGAGAAATTGAATATGAAAAAATAAAGGCGATTGCCGATGAAGTGGGCGCGATTACCATGGCCGACATTGCCCATATTGCGGGCTTGATTGCTGGCGGACAAATGAATAATCCGGTGCCGATTTTTGATATAGTAACTACCACCACTCATAAAACTTTGCGCGGCCCTCGCGGCGGCATGATTATGTGTAAAGAAAAATTTGCCAAAGATATAGACAAATCTGTTTTCCCCGGATTTCAGGGAGGCCCGCACGAAAACAATATCGCGGCTAAAGCAATCGCATTTAAAGAAGCACTGGAGCCGGAATTTAAAGAATATACCAAACAAATAAAGAAAAATATAAAAGTTTTGGAAGAAGAATTGCGCAAACGAGATTATAAATTGTGTTTTGGCGGTTCGGATAATCACCTGCTACTTATAGATGTAACACCAAAAGGCGTGTCGGGAAAAGAAGCACAAATCGCCCTAGACAAAGCCGGCATTACCGTAAACAAAAATATGATCCCGGACGACCCACGCTCGCCTATGGACCCTTCCGGTATCCGCTTGGGTACACCGGCTATCACCACTCGCGGCATGAAAGAAGAAGAAATGAAAATGATTGCGACCTGGATAGACGAAGCGATAGCCAATCACGGGGATGATGCCAAACTGGCAGGCATAAAACAACAAGTGGCCGAGCTGACCAAAAAATTTCCACTTTACCCAACCTTGAAGTAAATTAAAAATACATTTTATTTTAACCGGAAACAACGTCTTCAAACTTATAGGCCTGGTAAATGCCACCCTTTCCTAACGCCGCTGTTTTTATAGATACAGAAAATAAATTTTTTTCTGTTATAATTTTTTGAACCTGTCTTACGCTGACTTTCAATTTATTTGCGATTGTTTTTATTGGACCCCAATGCTCATTAGAAGAGGGGCTGATATAAAACCCTCTCCATTCTCCCTGAGCCTCCACTTGTTTTGCTTCTCTAAGTTCTATAATTCTAGAGACACCGGATATATCTTCGTACTTATACGCCTCTACTACCTTCTGATTGAAAATATTCTTACTTTGGAAGCTGTGTTCTTCAATTAATTTTTTAATGAGTTTGCCGCTTATTTGCAGCTTTGCAGACAAAACATTAATTGAAGCCCAGTGATCACTCTTCTCATCAACATAAAACCCTTCCCAATCTCCAGATACTTCTGCTTTAGGAATAGAAATTCGTTCTTTTATCAGGTCATTTTCTGATATTAGCTCATATGGATATACAACTGCCTTCATATTTGGAGGACAGCGAACTATTTTTGATACCAAATTCACACCTTGGCTTTTTATAATTTCTTCTACAAACTTATAACTAATTTCTAATTTATTAGCTAGTACTAGAACTGTGCCAAAATGATTGCCGGTTTCTGGATCTATCCAAAAATTTTTCCATTCACCCGCTTTTTCCACTATAGGCAACTCTAGAATTTCTCTGACCGCTGGCAATTTAACCACGTCCTCATAAGCATACGCATTCACAAATTTTCCACCCTTTCTACGTCTAATTTCTTTAATATGAATGGTTGCCATAGCCATTAAACTACTAAGAAAATCTTTTGATAATCCTAATTTATCTGCGATGATATTTAAAGCAGCATAATGCTTATTTGTATCCGGGTCTATCCAAAAACCTTCCCATTCACCCGCGTCGTCTACCTGCGGCGATTCAAGATATTTTTTAACTTCTGCGGTATTTATAAAGTCTTCAAAAGAATAAGCTGCTCTTTTATGGCCAAAAACATCCACAACAATTTTTTTCTCCAATTCTAGAGAAACAGCCATATCACTCAGGCTGCGGTAACTTCTTTTATAGGTTGCTTTTTTTATAATAGTTGTAATTGGCCCCCAGTGTTTGCCTTCCTGATCTGTCCAAAATCCTTTCCAAGGATCTAGTTCAATTTTTGATACTTGGGGCAATTCTTGGTCATTTTCAAAAGAGTCGCCCGGCGACAATTGAAGCTCTTTAAAATCTTCGTATAGCAGGCTTTCCAGTATAGCTGCCCATTTTGGCCCTTGAATAAACCTTTGTCCTGCCTGACGGTTTTGAAGTAAAAAAGTATTTTTCTCTTCTTTTGACATTGTATTAACATCGGGCACATTGACTCCGAGTTCTTGCAGATGAGCCATATCAAAAACATAACTTGCATTCCCTTCCTCATCACACACTTGTACGATTCTATTAATTTTTTCAATGACAACTGTTATATAACTAGTTTTTCTAATCATTTCTGGCGATATTTCTCCTTCAAAAATTTGGATATCGTCAAGTTCTATGCCATTATTTTGAAGCGTGTAAAGCAGAGTTTTCAATCTGTTTTTTAAATCTGCTTTTTCAAATTCTCCTTTTCCTCTAACAATCCCGTGTTTGATTGCGTCAGGCGGAGTTATGACCTGTCCAATCAGTTGGGTCTGGGTACGAATATAATCTAGTATCAATATTATCAACTGTGAGTTCTCGCTGAAGAATCTTATCCAACTGTGTTTTAAACTGTTCTTTATTCCTGAGATAATCGCTCTTAACAGATAAATCTCGTTGCGCTGTCATCTCTTCTGGTAATTTACCTGGCCTGTCACCCATACAAGTAATTAATAAATAAACTACACAGTATAATTATTTTATCTCCCGCACCTCAACCAAATTCACATGTCCCGCGTGCCCAACCGGCTCGCCGGCTACGACCACCATCTGATCTCCGGTTTTGCCAAGCTTATTTTTCTTTATATACGCAATAGACCGTTCTACTAATTCTTCAATGGATTGGCAAGGTTCCAAAATAAACGGTACTACGCCCCAAGATAAATTGAGTTGTCTTTGCACTCTTTGGCTGCTGGTACCGACCAGAATAGACAAAGGCGGACGCACATGGCTAATAAGCCGGCCAGTTTCTCCGGAAAGAGAGGCGGCTAAAATTATCTTTGCTTTTACTTCTTCAGCCAAGATACGGGACAGCTCGGTTATGGCTACTTCCATAGTTGTGCCGCTTTTATGAACGCCCGGTAAAACGGTATCGTCATAATGCGATTTTTCGGTATTAGCGATTATTTCGGCCATAGTTTCTACTACCAAAACCGGATGTTTGCCTACCGCTGTTTCGTTGGACAACATGAGCGTGTCGGCATGATCTATAACCGCATTGGCCACATCGCTGACTTCGGCTCTGGTGGGACGGCGATTCTCCCGCATAGAATCCAGCATTTGCGTGGCCACAATTACCGGTTTTGCCAAACTATTGGCTTCGTCTATGATTTTCTTTTGCGCGAGCGGTACTTCGGACGCATGCATTTCCAGACCCAAATCTCCACGCGCGACCATCACTCCGTCGCTGGCATCTAAAATTTCTTTTAGATTATCTACAGCTACTCGCCTTTCTATTTTGGCAATGATATGAAGCGGCGGCTGATTTTTTATTCCCAACTCGCTTTCAAATTGTTTTATTAAAAATCGCAAATCCAGAATATCTTTGGCGCTGCGCACAAAAGACATGGCTACCAAATCTACTCCTTGTTCCAAACCAAACTTCAAATCATTTTTATCTTTAACATCGAGAGTCTCCACATCCAAATCACTATCTGGAAAATTTAAACCTTTATGGGAAAAAATTAAACTGCCTTCTACAACCTCACCTGTTATTTTTGTGCCTTCCACACTTTTTACCTTTATCTCAATATGTCCGTCATCTACCAAAATTCTATGGCCCGCTTCTATAAATTTATGTAAGTTTTTATAATCCACCGGAATAATTCCGTCCTTATACTCTGCCAAAGAAGTATCTAAAACCACTTCTCCGCCCACTTTAATTGGCGCGCCTTCATCCGGCATTTTTCCTACGCGTATTTTCGGCCCTTGTAAATCCTGCATGATTGCCAGCGGCTCACCTGTTTCTTCTTCTACTTTTCTTAAATTTTTTATCAAAACGGCGTGGCTGGAGTAATCACCATGAGAAAAATTTAACCTCGCAATGTTCATGCCGGCTTTTACCATATCTGTAAGCCTGGCAATATCCTGACAAGCCGGACCAATCGTGGCGCAAATTTTTGTTTTCTTAAACATAGATTGTAATTTTAGCAGAGCGATCCCATTCGGTTCCGCCTCAGGGCAAGCTCTTCAGGTTACTTTAACAATGCCTTCAGCTGCTCTTGTCTGGCTGGATCCAGGTTAAATAATTTTATAACGGTATCAAAAGACGGCGTACTGGTGCTGTTTGCATTTCCCAAGAGGTCGCTATATCCTGACCAAAAATCGGCCAAAAGCGGCGGCAAAAAAAGAATCGCGGCAATGAGAGGCAGGAGTATCAGCAGAATCTTTACCCAACCACCGATCGCTATCCATAATAATTTATTATTTATTTTACGGTTTTGTTCGTAGATAATCTGCGACCATTTTAAATTCTTTTCAATCAGTTCTTTTAGGGATGCTTCTGGTTGCACTGGCGATATGGTTTTATTTTTATCCAAAACCACAGCTGAATCTGCGGCTTGGTCTTCTTTTGGATTAGCCGGTTCTTCGGCACTGGGAGTTTGTTTATGCCTAAACATAATACAAAGGCTTAATAAAATTAAACTGGTTTCTTTTTAGAAGATAATTTTTTTAATTCTTTTTCAAAAGTTCGCACGTCTCTAAAGTCGCGATAGACGCTGGCAAATCGGATATAGGCTACCTTGTCAAAGCCGCGCAGGTGTTTTATGACTACCTCTCCTAATTCTTTGCTGGAAATTTCTTTTGATTTCTTTTTTTGAATATCAAGTTCAATGGCATGTATCAAGCGATGAAAATTATCGCGGGTATAGGGGCGCTTGGTAAGCGACATTTTGATGCCATTTTCTATCTTATCACGCATATATATTTCTCTATGCCCATCGCCTTTTACAACAATTATATCTAAAAGCTCCATTTCTTCCACAGTAGAGAATCTATATTGACATTTGTCACATTCTCGGCGGCGGCGGATGGATAAATCGTCTTCAGCCGGACGGGTGTCCACGACACTGGTTTCGGTATTGTTACAAATTGGACAACGCATAAATTTGATTTCTTGCAATTATTATACCCTTAGCTTGTTTAAAAAACAACACCCTGATTAGGCGTTGCTTTTTATTTATTAATATATTTATATACCCATTTTCTTCCTGATAAAGGCCGGTATTTCCAAATCATCATCAGGATTTTTTTCCTTAGCTGGAGGGGTGATAGGATTTCGAGATAACGGGGTCGGAGTTACGGTAGGATTATGAATAATTTGTTTAAATTTCTTCTCTTCCTCTTCTTCATCCTTTTGTACTCGCCTCATGAAGTTGCTTGGCGCGTATTTGCTGCTGGAAAAAAATGACTGGGCAGGCTGCTCTTCTTCAACTGCAGAAAAATTAGCACGACGATCTTCAAAGCCAGTGGCAATCACCGCGATACGCATGCTGCCATTTAAGGATTCGTCAATCGTGGCGCCAAAAATAACTTTGGCATCCTCGGAAGCAGAGCTGGTAACAATCTTGGCCGCTTCGCTAACTTCACTCATGGTCATATCCGGGCCGCCAGTAATGGTAAATAAGATACCTCGGGCACCATCTATGGAAAGCTCCAGAAGCGGACTGGAAATAGCCATTTTCGCGGCGTCTATGGCCCTATTTTCACCCGTGCCACTGCCAATACCCATAAGGGCGGAGCCGGCATTATGCATAATAGTCTTTACGTCGGCAAAGTCTACGTTGATAAGACCGGGAATTGTAATAAGTTCGGCAATACCCTGAACACCTTGACGTAAAATATCATCTACAATTTTAAATGATTCTAGAAGCGTGGTTTTTTTATCTATAATTTGTAAAATCCTGTCGTTGGGAATAGTAATAATAGCATCTACATTTCGAGCCAATTGTTCCCAAGCTTTTTCAGCAATATCTCGGCGCTGCGGGCCTTCAAACGCAAACGGTTTGGTAACTACCGCTACGGTAAGTGATCCGGCTTCTTTAGCCACACCGGCAACTATCGGCGCGGCGCCCGAACCGGTTCCTCCGCCCAGTCCACAGGTAATAAAAACCATGTCTGCGTCTTTAACGATATCTCTAATTTCATTTTGACTTTCTTCGGCAGCTTTTTTACCAATTTCCGGATCCATGCCGGCGCCGAGTCCGCGGGTTACACTTTTACCAATGTGGAGTTTGTGGGGAGCGGAATTATGGTGCAAAGCTTGCACATCGGTATTTAAAGCAATAAAATCCACGCCGCGAATATTGCTTCGCACCATGCGATTGATTGCCGAACCGCCTGATCCGCCAACGCCAATCACTTTTATTTTAGCAAATGTTTCTATATCAGGTTTTACTTGAGGCATACAATTATAGTTAAAGCTAAACTCTGAGTTATCTGCTTACAGTACTGTTGAACAAATTTTGTATTCAACATGCGCTTAAATAAAATAACGGGGCTTTCCCCGCTATATAGTGTATAATTAAAAATTTTTACTGTCAAGAAAACTATTTCACTTAATGTGGACAACGAAATACCTATGGTATGAGTGTTTTAAATAATTTTTTTACATGATCAAGTGCTTTACCCGTACCTCTAAAAACATCACCCACTCCCGACTTACCATACCCGCTGCCTGCCTGCATACTACTTCCCCATTTTACCAACCCCACAGCCGTGGCAAAACCCAAATCATTCACTTTATCGGTAACGCTTATCACGTTAATCGGATATCCTAAATTAGTCGGCAAACGCAAAACTTTCTTAGATATTTCTACGAGCCCCGGAAGTTTGGCGCCAGCGCCGGTAAACATAACCCCGGCCGGAAGCAGGCCTGAACGTTGAATTTTTCTAAGTTCATTATCAATTTTTTGTAAAATCTCTTCCACGCGCGCGGAAATTATTTCGGTTAAATATTTCTTTTTAACAATATCGTGTTCCGGGGACCCCAATTCAAATAGATCTATCTCATCTTTTTTGGAAGTAAGATCAACCCGACAATCCCCATTTTCCAATTTTACACGCTCCGCAACATCTACCGACGTTCGCAGCCCTACGGCAATATCATTGGTAATGAGCTGGGAACCGATTGGAATAATAGCTGTATGAATTAACTGCCCCTCTTCAAAAACGGCCAGACTGGTAGTTGACCCGCCAAGATTAACCACCATCACGCCTAATTCTTTCTGACGTTTAGTTACAACTGTTTCAGACGTGGCAATAATAGATAACACCAAGTCTTCAATATCAAGACCGGCGCGGTATACGGCTTTAGTTAAATTCTTTATTTGTGAAGATGAACCTAAAATTATTTGAGTGTCGACTTCCAAGCGTACGCCCGTCATTGAAGTTGGGTCTTTAATGCCCGACTGGCCATCAACCGTATAATGCTTCGGCAGGACGTGCAGCACTTCATAATTAAGCGGTGTTGCGATTGATCTGGCGGCTTCTACAGCTCTTTGTATATCTTCTTCAGCTATTTCGTTATTGGCTTTGGAAACCGCAATCACACCTTTGCTGTTTTGGGACAAGATGTGCAGCCCGGATATCCCCACCCAGGTACTATCTACAGGAACCCCCACCATTCTTTCCACTCTTTCCAAACATGCAGAAACGGAAGACACGACGTCTTCAATGCTATTTATTACCCCTTTTTGCACGCCATCTGAAGGAAATTCAGCTGCGCCTAAAATTTGCAATTCCTGGGCGCCAGCTTCTTTATCTATAAGCTGACCTACAACCATGCGCACAAAATTAGAGCCAATATCCAGTCCGCTAATTAAATTGCCTTGATTTTTTCTCATAAACGAAATGAGTGAGTGAAGTGACAAGCTTGCTTGATCACTTCCGAACGAATAAGTTTATATCGCGGATATAATCGAAATGAGTGAGTGAAATGTCTGGCTTGCCAAGACATTTCCGAACGAATAAGTTTATATCTGCTATATAAACGAAATGAGTGAGTGAAGTGACAAGCTTGCTTGATCACTTCCGAACGAATGAGTTTATACCACAGATATAAGTTTTATAGCTGGTCTATTATATCACCATTTAAACAGGTCTTTCAAATAGGGGTACAGGATCATAACTCCCACAACCAGAGCTACCAGGGAAGTTAGAAGCACCGCTCCAGCCATTACATCCTTGATTACATATACATAATGATGTAATCGGGGTTTGAGCAAATCACTGAAATACTCAAAAACCGTATTTAAAATTTCTACGAGAAGCACCAGAAACACTAAAAGAATTACAAGTATCATTTCCCAGGTTTGCAGCGGTAAAAAAATTGCAGCTACTAAAACCAGCGCTCCTGCCACAACTTGAATTCTAAAATTTTGTTCTGATTTAAAAACATGCCCCAGTCCCCGGCCCGCGGCGGCAAAACTTTTTACTAATCTGGATAAAACCATACAGCTAGTTATTTAAAAAATCATCCACAATATTTTCTTGAATACCAAACATTACTTTTGCTTCCTTTTTTTCTATGTGGTCGTGGCCGATAATATGCAGAAAACCATGAGCGAGCATCCGCACAAACTCCTCTTCCGAATCTATACGAAGCTCTTTTGCCTGCTTTGCTATTTGCGGATAAGAAATATAAATCTGCCCTAAATAACTTGATTTAATTATCTTATCTTCCTGCCAAGCAAAAGATAGAACATCGGTCGTTTTATTTAATCCTCTATAGTGAAAATTCAAACTTTTCATTTCCTTATCTCCTACGATGTTTACTTCCACTTCACCGTTTATTTTTGTATGCTTATAAATAAGTTTGAACACTTTTTTTATACCCTCCAAACTCCACGGATTTTTCACTCGTTTATTTAATTCAAAAGATAGCATGCTGGTATGGTTAATGATTACTAACTGGAACTATCCATTGACGGAGGCATTTCATCGGGGAAATTATCCGAGGCCGAAGGCGCGGGAATAACTTCCGGAGGAATATGTCCAACACTCCTAAAGCTTCGGGCCATCATGACAAGTACGGAACGGAAATTAACCGCATTAGAATCAGTGGTGTGGTAGACTAAAACATACACATGATTATTATCCGTGAAATAATAGACCAGATTATCCGCTCGGCTTTTGCCGGGTTCAACAAATTTAGTCTGAAAATCTTTTAGGTTCTGAAAATTTTCGTTTGGCGCCCACCTTGTAAACCAATCGCCAAAAGTCTGGTCTGGCAGCAGATCGAAGGTCCTTACCTCTATATTTTCACCGGTTAAGGTGCTAAATAGCACATCGCGCGAACTATCATCTACCGCACCGACTGCCCAATCATTGGGATAGAAAAGCTTATACCCAAACGTTGGGTTCTGGTACTCTTTCACAAATCCTGATTCAACCAACCGCATCGGCTCTTTACCCGCAGGGTTATATAGATAAAAAACCTCATGGCCATCGGCATAACTATCTTCGTCTGTATCGGGCTTGCTGGCATCTGTGCCAAACAAGGCTTCGGCCATATCACTTATGCCATCTTTATCCAAATCCGCGGTATCACCCAGTAAATTTGAAGGAAATTCAATTGGGGCTTCGGCCAAAGGTTTTTGCGTATCCGCGGTACTGGTAGTTACATCCGGAACTTCTACTACCGGAGTAGTCGTTTGAGGCGTACTGGTCGGAACGGTAATTTGCGGACCCCGAGGAATTTGAGCGCTGCGCTGAGATCGTATTTGTAAGTAATAATACCCTCCCGCACCGGCAACAATAACTAAAAAAAGAGCCGGCCAAAAAATAAATAAAAATTTTCGATTAGTAAATATATTTACGGCATGAAGCGGCTCACCGCTACCCGCAGCCGTGCTGCTATCTAGCATCTTTTTTTCTGATTCCGTAAGCGTTGGTTTTGATTCAAGCACCACTTCTTTTTCAACTTTTTTAAATTTCACAACCGGATTAACCCCGCCATAAAAATCAGCAGGTATTGTCTGCACATGCGTGATCGGAGATGAATTTTCTGGCACAGCTGCTGATTTTTTCCCAAACATAGCTACTTAATATTTTAATTTGACGATCCGGAAGCAGAGGCAGATGCCGAACTGGTAGTGCTTGAAGCCGGTAAGTTAAATAATTTACCTGGACCTAAAGGACTATAACCGTTTTTAACTTCTGTGCCATCTGGATAACTATCGCCATCTGTGTCTGGATTTAGCGGATTGGTTTTCCAAATCAGAACTTCGTCGCCATCGCTTAGACCATCATTATCCGTGTCGGCATTTAACGGACCGGTTTTAAATACTATCACTTCATCACCATCATTTACACCGTCATTATCCGTGTCGGCATTTTGCGGATTGGTGCCAATTTCTTTTTCACGCACATCATCCAAACCGTCTTTATCCACATCAACGCCCTGGCCAAATAAAATTTGATCATTATTAATTTGATTTGGAATACTGGTAGAATTATTTGCGGAATTTGGGGTTTGGGTATTTTCGCTTTGACTGCTCGTCTGAACAGACTGAGTTGGGGTAGTTTTTGAAGAACCGCTCTTTCTTCCATATATAAACCACCAAGCCCCGTATGCCAGAGCGCCCACCACTAAAATAATTACGATAAATAACAAAATTTTACCCAAGATTGGATTACTCATCTTATAATTTCCCAAGTTTACCCCCTCTTCTCCCATACCTTTCAGATCGGGCATGGTTGTAGTTTTATCTTTTTTCTTTAATAATCCGCTCGATAGCGCGTCTGGCACCGATTCAGCCGCCGGAGCTGCAGTCGCATTTTTATCCACGCCAGCAAACATATCCACTGGTTCGGTTGGCAGATTGTTGGGAACATTTGTATTTTTATTTTGCTCGTCAAACATATATATTATTTAATTTTATTGATTTTTTATTTGTAATCTTCCCGCGCCTTTTGGGTTAAAATCACGGCGCACTTCGTAGCCATCGGCATAACTGTCATTATCCGTATCTGATTTAAGCGGATCGGTTTCATAAATAAAAATTTCTTGCCAATCAGTTAAGCCGTCATTATCCGTATCAGAAGAAAGTGGATTTGTTTTATATTTTGACTCTTCTGTATCCGGGAGTCCGTCTAAATCCTGATCTGAAGCGGCGGTTTGTTTAATCATTTCGTCAAATTCCTGCTGTTTGGCCATATCTATATTTGGATTTACAGCCTGATTGTTGTTTTGATTTCGGGGCACATTTACTTTGATCACAAAAAATGTTTTCACCAAAAAAATACCACCCGCAATCAGCAGTAAAATGATAAGAAAAATTAAAATCTTTTTATTTCTCTCCATAATTGTTTAATTATTTACTAGGGTGAGAAAAAATTAATAATTGGCTGAAAAACCGAAGTAAACACTGATGATGGCGGTGGTGGCGTTGTGACAGGATTTTGGGTAACAGTACCGCCTCCTCCGCTTTCTGGCGGCGGCAAAGCCGACCCAGAACTACCGCTGTTAGCTGACTCTGTTTGCGCGTTAGGATCTACTACTAAAGGCGCAGAGTACCTAAAGTTGGCTGCGTTAGTAATAATGGCGTTTACATCTATAATATCACTCTCTGAAATAGCGTTTGCGTCCGCCGGCTTATTAATATTAAATACTTGCCAGTACTTGGCATTTTGATTTTCGGAAGGCGAAGCTGCTTGCAGATAATAGGTCTTTACCGGCGTACCAAAACGGTAACGGTTATAGTCTGTTCCACCTGCCAGTGTTTGAGACTGATAAATACTGCTATCACTTTCCGGTAAATATACTTCTACTTTTAATTTAGCCGTATTTCTAAACTGTCTGATTGGAGAACTTGGAGATTTTACAAATACTGAATAAGTATTGCCCGACATGGCAGCTGTATTTATCGTAAACGATTCGGCATTAGTTTGGCCAGCCGTAGCATTAAACGCATGGTACCAAACACCGTACCAGGTTGAGTTAGCGGTATTAAAATAATCTACGCCGGTAGAAACACTTCTTTGCGTAGAGCCGCCGCATGGCGAGCCATTACAATAAGAAGCGCCGGTAATTTCGGGATTGCTAATAAAAGGATTTAAGATTCCGCTATAAAAATCTTCCGGCCCCACCCAACTGACCACAATGCGCAAATCTTTATTGCGCTGACTGCTTAATACTACCGGAGATAACACCATATCGTATTGCCAGCTCTGAGGCGCGGCCATAACGTTAAAATTAAATGCATGGCCCCAGTCTGAATTTAGATACATCTTATATCTGCGGTTGTTGGCATCATCCGTAGAGCAGGAAGGATCGCTATTTATAAGCGCAGTACTGCCCATAGCATACGGATTGTCCAATGTGTAATTTACCAAATCCGGCGTGACAAGACGTACTTTCTGCGCCTTACCCACAGCCGGAGATCCGGCTAAAGTGGTTCCGCAAATATTTCTAAGGCCTGCCAAATCATATGTGTAACAAGGCCCGATGGACAAAACCGCCGAGCTGGTAGTAAATTCTCTAACAAACAATGGGTCGGGATTTGTGCGGGCTTGCAGCGCGTTTATGAAGCCGCCACCAACAGTTACACCGTTAGAATCCACACCGCAACTGACGCAATTTCTAACTACACCCGCCGTACAATTACCGCATGTTTTAGTTCCTTTCTTTAGTGTATGAAGCACGGTACTCACTTCGGCTGAACAAGCAAGCTCTTGGAAGCCATTGTGAGCTGCATCTCTATTAGTTACAGTGGTGTTATCTGAACTGGTAGCAGCCGCATAAATTATTCCGTCCGAAGCCATATCACACTTTTCAGTCGCTTCAATTATGCCATTACCGCAATATTGGGTTGGCTGTATATCAATCGTATTTTGACAATCTGCGGCACAATACGAACAGCTGTGATTATAGGTTGGTGTACAGGCTCTGCCATTATTTGCCGCCCCTCTATCACACGCTTCATTTGCATCTACCACATTATTTCCGCACGCGCCTGGGGTATTTACAACTAGTGGAGCAGTTACATTGCAAGACCAGTTATTCTGATAATTATCCCTGACTGCGTCTGCGGACAACACGCGATTATAAATTTTAAGTTCGTCTATAAAACCTAATAAATAATTTCCACTGCCACCGGACGCAGCGCCAATAAAAAGATTGGCCGTGGACGCGCCCATAATTGAATCAGGCGTGACCGATGTGTGCGTACTTTCTAAATTACCATTTACGTAAATTTTGGCAGTATTATTTTGCCCATTCCGCTCAAAAGTGCCTACGATATGGGTCCATGTTCCTGTAGGAATTGATACATTTGAATCAACCGATGTTTGCGTACCGTTCCAAAGATTAAAACGAGCGGTATGAACATCGGAAGAAATATTTACTTCCAAATCATAGCCTGAGCTGCCGCTTTTTTTCTCCGCTATTCTTTGATAATTACTATCATAACTGGAAAGATTTACCCAAGCCTCCACGGTTAACGCTTGATTTGCATTTAAACTAGGGCCATGATTAACCGTTAAAAACGTAACATTACTGTTACCGTTAAAAGACAAAGCATTGCCGTATTTGCCCTGCGCTCTTACCGGACAACGGGTGGTTGCGCAACTTGCGTCATTATTATTTGCCGTACGATCTTGAGTGACTCCGCCTCCGGCATTAGTTGTCAGTTCTTCAAACCGCAACCAAAGGGCTTCATCTGTCGCTACCTGTTTACAATTACTCGCACAGGCCCTCGTACCGGCAACACTGCCGATACTGCAAGATCGAGATCCGTCACATTCTTCTCTGTGTTGCGTCTCGATAATCGTATTACCGCAATATGGGCCGAAGTTTTGACAATCCCAGCTGCAAGAATCTTCTTTGCTCGTTAAACTATACCTTTCCACTCCTGGCGTCCCCGGATCACAGACTTCGTATGCCGCCTCTACCTGGCCATTGCCGCATCTGCCGAGCGGACTGATGCCATTACAAGTACTATTACAATGATTATATTTTCCGTTTAACTGACCGTCATCGCATATTTCTCCAGCCTCTTTTACGCCATTTCCGCATTTGCTTAAGCTGCTGCAGGGGGTGGTTGAAGCTACCCACTGGCAAGTATTATTACAAACGGTTAGATTTTTGGTACTGCCAACACAACCTGCTTGATACTGGATTCGTCCGGGCGGATCGCATTGTTCGCCTCTGTTTAAATTTAACCTGCCATCACCGCAGGTTCCGGATTGAAACGTAGAAATTTCCTGATCAAAATTACAAACACCGGCGTCTTCGTTTATCTTAAATATGCTGGTACTGATAAAACCGGCTACGAAATTGTTAAAATTTGTCGGCGTAAATCCCGGATCTTCAAAACGAGTCCGCACGGTATAACCAGCTGTGGAACTTGAAGTTATATACCGATACGCATATGAATCACGGTTGCAAGCAAAACTAAAACGCCTATCTGTCGTACTCCACCCCGTATTTGGGTCATGCAAAATACAAGCTTCGTTATTTGGGCATTGACCATCGCTCAAACAAAAACGATTGGTAGTCGTGGCACAAGTGCCCGCGGAAGCTAGTTGATTAATAGGATCGGTTGGCAATGCTTGCCCTAACGCATTGCCAAGCAGTGACCACGATGGCCAAACACTGAGTGTTTGACCGCTTAAATATGTGCCTTCTTTAAGCATTGGAACATCGGCAGCCACAACTTTTTGATATATGACAAGACTCAGTGTTACCACCGTTATTATTGAAACTGCTATCAACTCTTTTCTTTTTTCCATAGCCTCTTAATTATACCACAATCTTATCTTTATTACGGCCCCAATAAATTCTGAATCTGGTTTAAATCCCTAAGTCTTTGATAATTTCTCTTAAGCTTATCAATTTGTACCGAACAAACCTCGCTGGCCGGACAATCCAAATCCGTTTGACAGGTGGTAGACGCTCCGGGATTAGCCATGGTCGCGCCGCAATAACCGTAATTGGTTAAATTGGTATTAAATCGCAAATTGGCAACCATCTGCTCAAAAACTTTTCTGGTTTCCGCGCTGGCATTAGCGTTAATGCTAAACAGATAAATATTGGAGAACAAATTATTGGAAGTATTGGAATAATTTAACGCGTCAACATAAATATTATTGCCATCGGTGAGCGCGTCATAGCCGTCAAGCCTGGTGTTTTGCATATTGCCGACAAACCCCTGGCCGCCCAAAGCTCTATCATTTTCAAACCACTCGGAAACAGTTAAGTGTTGCGGGTTAGAAAATACCGCGATACCGATACCATCGTTATTTTTATCATTGGTAAAGATAAATCGTTTCAAACTTGAGGTTGGCGTATCTGCGACAACACTGGCAGATGTCTGGACCGCCGGACGCAGATATGGCAAATCATCGGTTGTGCCAAAACTGCCGCTATCGGCACAGTAGTACGTACGGAAATTAAAGTAGCCGCCGCTTGGTGAGGCAGGAATAGCCGTGTTATCAAATGTAAGCGCCGCCAAATCAAAGCCGTCATTATTTCCTACTTTATCTTCATACGGGAAAATCGTAAACGGTCCAACACCGCCCAAGAATAAATCTTTCGGCGGCCACGGATTTTCACACAAAAATACAATCGCTCGAGACTTGCCTGTGGCCACAGAACCAGCTTGGGCAGAATATACGTTGCTTGTAATAACTGCCGAGGCGCGCACATCAATTTCACCGTTGCGATTTTGAGCTGTAATCGTATTTGCCGAAGAAGTTGTATTTTGCAAGGTAACATATGGATTGCCAACCGGTTGCCATAAATAATCCCACGCATAGAACCCGGGTATAGGTTGAATGCGGGCGGAATTTATATTTTTAGCGGACGCGACCAAAGTAGACGTGGCGCCTAATTTATCAAAATAAACTTGTGGCGGATTTACATCCACACTATTAACTTCACAGATATTTGTACCGGTAATAAATTTCCAACCAAATGGTTTATTGGTGCTATTATTTTTACCGATACTGATACCTTGCCCGCTGCGAATGCCTTCTTTAAGCGCCACAAAATAATCGGTGTCTGTAGCCAGCGGTCTATTTAATCTAAATGTTACTCTGCTTAATGTGCTGCTCACAACTTCCACATCAGGCTGGCCAATATCTTCGCCCGCGCACCATCTGGTGGAAACAATATCCGTGCGTAAGGCGGATGCCGGTTGTCCGGTAATATACTTAAATATATTCTTTATGGTCGCAAATATTTTTTTGTACCATGGCAAATTAGTATGTTCGGTGGCTGCAGATGCCAAAGCCGTAACATCTTCGCTAGCGCCGCACGTAGAAGTTGTGCCGCGCGCAATAATAATATTATTTCTAACGGTATTTCCATCTATTGGCTGGTTAAATGTTGCTTCAATTACCGTATTAGGACAGATATTAAATTGGTTGGTAGAAGTGCTGCCAGGTGTGACGCTCAGTAGCTGCGGCTTCATATAACAACAACCATTGGCTGCCACTCCCCAGCCTGTTCCCATTCTTGTTTGACACTCCGCATCCGTACTATACCCGCACGGAATAATAAAATCTCCCCGATCACTGAGCGGGCCGCTTGCGGTATTTTCATTAGTGTTGGCGATAATTTGAGATTTCTGTGTAGCTGGAACACCAGTTGCGTTGCCCAATCCCACGCCGGTTGCGAGCGCCCATGGATTTACTTTGGTATGAGTTTCCAATATATTTGCCTCACAAAAATTATCCTCACCAATACCGGCATTAGCGTCTCCGCAGAGTGATGGCGTGGAATATAGAAGCGAAGATCCGATTTTTTGCCTGTTTGAACCACAACCTTCGCTGCCAACCGCGCATTCAGCATGAGAACTATCGTTATTTAAACAAAAATCATTGCACCAATCAGCTTTTCGGCCATTTCCCAAATCACAGCCGGGATCTTCATCCGGATTGTTTACTCCATCGCCACAACGGCTGATAGCATTTCTACAAGCTGCGTCAAAATTTGCTTGCGTAAACCCGCCGCGGCCCACGCGATTTGCAAAACACCATTGATTAGATAAAGCCGTGCCTTCATGCAAACAATTGGCCGCGCAGCGCGTAGCCGATATTGATTGGCTTGAAGAAGCGGCAATTCCCAAATCACAATCTTCGCCGCTACCTACCATGCCATTTCCGCAAATAGAAGCTCCCACGGCGCTACTGCCAGCCACGGAACCGGCGCGCAAACAAATATTACTGCAACCAATAGAAGAAGTGGCCGAACCGCGATCGCAAGTTTCACCTAAGTTCGGTTCTGTAATTCCATTGCCGCACGTTGAGCTGCTCATATTTCCTAGCCTGCGGCAATCTAAACCGCATCCCGCACCCACAAATGGCGAGTCGCAATCTTCCCCTGCTTCTACCACTCCGTTGCCGCATACCGGCACAAGCGGCGCGCTAACCGCGATACTGCTGCCTTTACGCACACAATCTTTAGTACAGTATGGGCTATTGCCTCTGGTGATAAACGTCGCTACCCTGGCTACAATGTTGGGGGATGCCAAACTATCTGAAATGCTCCAATTCCAACCTACAGACCATGCGTTTAATTTTTGACCTTGAGCGCTGCAAGTATCAGGAGAAGAAAATGGCTGGGCGTTAAATATTTTCTTATCATCAATAAATTGAGCCACAAAAGAATCCGGAGCCACATCAACTCGGCTGATTTTACATTTTTCTCGCTTTGTCTTAAATCTCCAAGTAAATTGTTTATTATACGGTTTGGAAAAAGTGGTGGGATCTCCGAGTCTGGCTGCGGACCAAAGCAGCTCAGGCGAATTTACGTTGGTGGTGGAAGCGGAGAGCACAACTTGATAAATTGTGTTCGGCTCAAGTTCCAGCGAACCCAAAGAAGAATTGGCAAGTTTTAATACTTTATAATTACTGGTTTGATCCAGAATAACATCGGCGGAAGACAGAACTTGGGTGGTGCTAAAACAGTTTTCATCATTACATTTAAATAATTTTATTGGGCCGCTGATACCCGAACCCGGCAGATTCCTGTTGGACATGGTGGTATTAAAACGTACCCCTACTTCGGCATTGGTGCATGACTCCAAACACTTCGGCCAGAAATCAATTATTTCCGGATTATTCAAATCTATAGTAAGCGGACTGATACCTGTATAGCCGGCCGAAGCCAAAGTAGCGGTGGCTGTAATATTTACCGCATTATCCGGACTAGTTAAACCTACGCCAACTGTATTTGCGAGTGCGGAAACTTTGGCGGATGAATTATTTGAAGAAAAAATATCCGTATAATTTCTATCTCTTGACCCCCAAGACCAATTAAACGCTTCCGTGTTCATTACCACACAACGCTGGGTACTTAAACCGTGGCCATTGTAAACAACATCTATGCCTTCATCGGCTGGATTTTCTCTTTTTTTAATTGGCTCTTCTAATACCGAAGTCCAATAACTATACGGAGTAATTATCACTCGTTTCATGCGGCAATCTTGAGCATCGGTTTTAAATACAAAACAATATGACGAATCCGCGCCACACGGCTTATCTTTGGCAAGCGGCGCCGAAGACGTACCGATACCGGCAGTAATACCTGATTTTAGCACCACCTGGTACCAAGTATTATCTTTCCACTTCGCGCTATTATAAGTAGCATCCGGATTTAAATTCAGGTAGCTGGTATTTTCCGTGCTAGGCTGTGGCACAAAATCACCGGCGCCTTCAATAGGTACGATTGTTTCTACGGTACATGTTCTTTGATTTTCATTTATCGTATTTGCCTGGCATTCATTTACAACAAAATTTGATCTGGCAATATTATTGATATTTGGCAAACTAAATTCCACCATTACTGAAGCTGATCGGCAAACGCTATGATGGACATCGTTGGCTGATAAGTCCCACTGAACGCTTGGCGAAGGGCTGGGAAGATTTTGTCCTAATTCAGTGGCATTATTGCATCGTTCAACCACATGCGGAACTTGCGGAATATCTTTGGTACTGATTCTCCAAATATAACCGGCGGAAATTGTTTCACCCGCGCACAATTCAGTATTTGGGCGGCATAATCCTGCTTCAACGCCAGACACACAACAATGGGTATTTGGAGTCGTGCAGGTATTATTATTTCTAACACAATCTAGCACCGAAAAATTTTCCGGATTACTTATTTTATTATCTGAACTTCTAAATACAACTACCGGACCGGTACGACTGCCGACTGGAGGCTGGGTAGAAATTAATTGTCCAACGGTCTGGTTCGTTACGGTTACGGGATCAGCTGCCAGACGTCCGGCAATAGCTGTAGGCGATGCTCCTTCAGTCCAAAAATAAACGGATGGCGAGGCGCCAAAATATTCACCGGTAATTTTTAGTGCCGGAGCGCCGCTCGCAAACGGAGCTGGGCCTGATGCAGGACTTATATTACAAATACCCGGAGCTGGTTCTCCGCTTTCTAATTCAAACACCGGACCAATCGGACTCCAACCTTGCGAAGCATCGGCCGGATGCACCTGTACAAAATACGGCCTGCCGAGTTGGCCGCTGCCTGAGGGAAATTTCACAATTATTTGCGTATCTGTCCAGGTAACACGGCAACCGGATGGAAAACTAAAGCTGCCATCTATCGCGTCACCGGGCTGGCCATTTAAATTTTCCTTAAACCAAACTCGGCCGATTTGATTTCCAAAATTACTGCCTGTAATTGTTATATATGACCCCCTGGCTCCGTGATCCGGAGAAATACTGGAAATTACCGGTGCTGAACCGCTTAATCCCTGATCTACCACAAACCGAACACTGTTGCTATCTACATTATTTTGCGTAACTTTAACTCCAACCGGACCATTATTTAAAAGCGGCACTCTTGTTCTGATTAATGTATCTGCCCAGTTTGCCAAACTTACGAGCACTCGCTGCTCGCCAAAAGATACTTGGCCTGGCGCTGTCCCCAACCGCCTGCCGGAAAGAGAAACTTCAGTTCCAGGCAAACCGTTTGCCGGACTTATTGAACATAAACCTGGACGAGTAGTAGTATTTACTTCAAAATTACTGATTCTTGGACCAAAATCATCGTTAGTTGCGTCTATAAATTGCCTGCCGCTGGCATCCGGAGCAGTTTCTACTCTAAGTGGACCGCTGGTCGCATTATTTGGCACTTCAACTATAATTTGCCAAGGTCTCCAGGCACCAGCCGCGCAGGCGGCAATTTGAGCTTGGGTATTACCGATAAAGACTCTGCCTGGCGTATTACCAAAATAATTTCCTGAGATAGAAACAAACGTGCCCGGCCCACCCGATAATGGAGAAACGCCATTTATTCGCATTCGCTCCTCACATACTCCCGCATTACAATATCCGCTGGAACACTGGGCATTACTGGTACATGACGAACCGCCGCAGGCGCCGCATTCCCCACCGCAAGCCGGAGGCCCCGCGTTTTCTTCGCCCAGATCAGCTTGCAACGTATTATCAAAACAATGCTGCGGTAATAAATTTACAACTGTAGTGGTAGTATGTGTAAGCGCAGACCAATCAAAACCTGTGGCCGAAAGCGTATGTTGTCCAGCGCCAATACCGTTAGTTGGCCAATTAATTGTTACCGAACCGCTGCTTTGACAACCGGACACGGTTTGACCGCCCACAAAAAAATTATCAGCCGATAAATCTACTTTTTGCACGCCATTATCATCTGTATAGTTAACAACAACCGGCACTACCGAACCTGAAACCAGCACATCGCTAGGGATTGGCGCGATCGTAACTTGCGGAGGATTTCTATCTACACCGCTACCCGTCGTAAATTGCACATCTCTACATCCGGCTCTAATGGCGCAATTTAAGGACATTTCGCCATCGGCGCTTCTTACGGCGCCAGCATTATTAAAATGTAATGAATACTCCGTAGCTGGAGCAAAACAATCGGCTGGCCCGGAACCGCAATCACCGTTTGGCACAAAACTCGCGGTATGTTCATTTAACAATTGCCACTGCCCCGGATACTGGTTACCATCGGCTGTTTGTATGACAACATTACCGCCAAGCGTCCCAACATCTACGGCTCTATTGAATGTAACGGTCGGGTGTACATTGCGAATACACATGGTGCCACCCTGCGGCAAACTGTCAACATAAAAAATGCCCGATGGAAAATATGGATTATCCCCTCCCAAACCGCCACCTCCGCCGCCAAGTCCGTCTGTCCCCGTAGTTGCGCCTACTAATCTGCTAATAACAAAGCTGGCAATTGCGTATGATGATAGGATAATGGCAATTCCGATGGCAGAGTTGATTAAAATTTTCTTGGCATCAGAGATTTTTTCTTCATCGCCGCCGGCCGTCATCCAAACAAAACCTCCGTACAGTATTAGCACTAAAGCCACAATTCCCAAAAGTCCCAAAGCCGTACGAATAATTCTGGCTACCACCAAACGAATATCGGTAGACGGCAAACCGATGGATTCTCCTACCGGCTGCAAGCCTAGGTCTGGCGCGCTTGTAGTTTGCGCAAAAGAAATATCTTTGAACCAAACTATTCCGGCAGTTACAAAAACTGCGAACAGGGTTAATAGGATAAATTTTTTTGTTTTATTTGACTGCATTTTATATTTTTATTTGAAATGTACTGTTTTAAAAATTTTTAAAACAATTGGCTCACCGTCACTTATATATTTATTTGCATTAGACTGACTCAAGGTATAATAAAAATTTTTATAAACAAAATTAAGTGTTATTAAGGATAAATTATTCTTACTATCTGTGACTGTTGTAATAAAAGCCTCACGACCTTCAATGTCAACTATTTTAATTTCCGAACCACGTATTTTACTGTTTTTCCAAGTTTCGTATAATTCTTGCGCATTAAGCCTTGATAGTTCTGCTTCTGATCTGCAAAACGTGTCTTTCTTCGTACAAATACGACTTGAAGTTACAAATTCTACAAGAAATGCACTATTTTGATCAACTGGCCAAAAAGTATACTGCCATGGATTTTCTTTTCCTGGTGGAATTATCTGAAAATCAGATGGTACAGAAATATTAACATCTTTTACATCCAATTTTTTCCATTCCTTAATAGCATACTCTTGTACAGGCGATATGTCAGTAACGGGGGCAGAATCTTTAAGAGAAGCACAACCTGCACCTGTAACTAGCATCACTACAACAGCACACATTAAAACTAATTTTGATTTCATAAATTTTTAAATTACAAACTATTTTGCCTTAAATAATCCAAACAAGCCGAACTGCCGGCGCCCACGGCGCCATTACAGCAAAAATCACTATTTTGATCAGTTATAACCTGACAACAATTTTGCGGGTTTGAACTCTGGCAATTGGGGGAAACCGTCGTGTTTGGAAACACTGTCATTCTTGGCCCTTTGCCCGGGTAAAAACAATTGAAATGCAAATCTTCTACGGTAGAACTGACAATCGTGAAATAATATTGGCGTGAGGAATCTAAAAATGGGCCGTGGCTCAAACGTGTATAGGTAGTTCCATCTTCATTAAATACAGAATACGGAACTCGCCAAATTGGCACAGGGTGAGTCGGTTTTTCTTCAATACCAATATTATACATTGACTCCGCGCGCATTCGTTCGCTAAATGTTATGCTTAATTCCTGGTAGCGACCTATATTTTGCGCGTCAATTCCCGGTATAATTGTTTGAATATATGGAGTGGAAGTATCCACTTGATTAAGAATTTCAAAATTCCAGAAGTAATTATCCGGTTGTTTTTGGGCTGGAAATACCGGCAAGGTGTTGGTGGCGGTGTTGGCAATACCATTCTTATTCCCGTCCATGGCATTACCAGCTAAATCGGTAATACCGGTAAATGGCTGCGCTTCAAATGAACCGGCATTAATGGTTTTGGCCGCGCGCATTAAAACTTCATAATTATCACGACTGCAGCTTGCTCCCGGTCTATCACAAACCGGTAAACAGAAAATTTTATTTCCGCACGCATTTATGCCGCACTCCTGTGACGGCGCAAATTCCAAAGTACGATATCCGTTGGTTAAGGTAAAATTGCCGAGCGGCAACGTGCTATTATTTGATTTTAAGAAAATATTTTGCCCGTCTACATAATAATGATCGCCGCCGGCATTAAACTTACCGGTAATACCAATTGGATCTACGGCTTCGCTAAAATGAATTTGCAAGACGCTATTTTTATCTTCGGCCGCACCAGCTTCGGGGAATACGCTTTGTATTGTTGGCGGCGTAATATCTAAGGCTGTACTGTTGCTAAAGCGCCACTCATAATAATTATTTCCCAAGATACTGGCTCTAAATACGGATGGATTATTATTGGCCGGATCATCCAAAAGCATACCCGGGCCAAGATGAACAACATAGGCCAGCGATTCGGTTGGGCTGCCTAAATAACCGCCATTTGGATTTGCCGAATCAGTAATCGGTTTGATGGTAATCGTATATACGCCGGTAATATTGTTTTCCGTGGTAACCGAACCCAAAACCACGGCTCCAAAAATTCGTTCGCCATTGTCGGCGCGTTTAATATTTATTAAATTGTCACTGACACTGCGTAAACGATCGCAGTCGTTATACCAATTTTCCACGCTTGTGCGGCAGTTGCCAAATACACCATCGCCGGTTGTATCTTCTACGAAACTATCCATTTTAAGCGGGCTGCGGAAAGAAACAATGATGCGAGTATTGCGAGGCACACCCATTTGATCGCGTGACGGATAATGATCTTTGACGATCTGACCCAAAGCGCCACTGCCTTGAAAATTTTCCACCATTGGCGCTTCCAACCCTCCGCCTCCAACACCGGAACCATTACCTCCGGTAGCATCCGTTAGTCTGCTAATAACAAAACTAACGATAGCATAGGCGCTTAAAATAATTGCGAGCCCAATAACTGTGTTTATTAAAAGTTTTTTCGCGCCGGCAATTTGTTCTTCGTTTCCACCCGCCGTCATCCATAAAAATCCGGCGTAGACAACAAGCACCAAAGCAACAATACCTAGCAACCCCAAAGCCACCCGAATAATACGCGCCACTATAAGTCGTATATCGGTAGATGCCAAGCCAAGCGGCTGGTCTATAATTTGAACTCCGGTCTGAAGTTCGCTATTTGGATCGGCTATACTTTGCGCCTGCGCAAATCGCGGAAAACTAAAAATCGCCAATAAAAATACACACGTAGTTATGGCGATTTTTAGATTGAGAGTAAATTTTTCTTGCATCCATTGAAGCATGGGACAATGGAAAAAGTTATTTATCTTCCGAATCTCTTTGTTTCTTCCGGCATCTGTCCGATTTTCTTTAAATATTCAATTTTTTGTGAGACGGCCAGTCGGTGCAAAGCGCTTTTTTTGCGCATGTTCTTATTCTTAGGACGTTCGTAAAATTGAATTTTTTTAACCTGTAGAATTTTTCCGGATTGCTGCCAGCGCTTTTTTACACGTCGCATGAACGCTTCAAAAGATTCGCTTTTCTTTCGTTTTACTTCTGACACAAATTCACCTCGCTTTCTTTACCCTGTTAGATAATCCAGACTAAGTCGGGATTGCCGCCAAACGGCATATAACGGGGTGATTAGGATATTAAATATAATTTGATTATACCTTTATTTTCTCTCGCCGTCAAACCGAGACAATTTCTTTTTTAGCAGGTTTTCCAGCTTTTTTTGATCAACTATTTCCTGTACGCCCGATTCCATATCCCGAATAATAATCGTGCCATCCTGAACTTCTTTTTGGCCCAAGATAAGGGCGTATGGCACCTGCAGACTATTAGCCATCTCTAATTGGCCTTTTAAGGAACCTTTGGAGAAGTTATACGCAATTTTTAGTCCCGAAGCACGAAGTTCATTCATAGTTTTAAGCGCGCGGCGACGAGCTTGGTCTCCAAGTTGAGCCATAAACGCATCTACCTGCTGTACTGGAAATTTCAATTGCTTGGTGTCAAAATATTGCTTGACAGCGGTAACTGATCGTTCAATACCAAGAGAAAATCCTACGGCCGGAGCTGGCTTGCCGCCCATTTCTTCTACAAGCAAATCATAACGGCCTCCTCCGCCCAAAGCGGTTTGTGAGCCGAGCGTCGCATCTTCTGTTTCTCCCATTACCGGATATACTTCAAAAACTGTGCGCGTATAATAATCCAACCCGCGTACGAGCGTTGGTTTTAATACATATGGCACTGCCAGCTCATCCAAATATTCCAACACTTTCATGAAATGATTTTTAGATTCTTCTTCAAGCCAAGAAATAATCTGTGGCGCTTCTTCTTTGACCGGCTGGCATCTTTCCTGCTTGCAATCAAGCAGTCGCAGCGGATTTTTATTTAATCTTTGTTTACAGTCATCACATAAATAACTGCGCTTACTGCGGTAATATTCCACGAGCGCGGTTTTATATTTCTGCCGTTCTTCAGGCACACCAATACTGTTAATATAAATTTCCACCGGCAGTCCGAGGTCTTTATAAAAATTATGAGCAATCAAAATAAGTTCCGCGTCTTGCACCGGATCCGCATCGCCTAAAATTTCAAAGCCCACTTGATTAAACTGTCTAAATCGCCCCGCTTGCGGACGATCATATCTAAACATTGGCCCCCAATACCACATCTTTACGGGCTGCACCATATTCCACATGCCGTGCATGATATAGGCGCGCACCACGCTCGCCGTATCTTCCGGACGCAGCGCTACTTTATTACTATCTCGATCTTCAAAGATATACATTTCTTTGTCCACCACATCGGTTCCCTTGCCAATGGAACGCACAAATAATCCGGCTTCTTCAAGAATCGGGGTTTCCAAGCGGCCGAATTGAAAGTGTTCGGCTAAATTTTCGGCGGTGTGATAGGCGGATTTCCAATATTTTTCTTCTTTTGGCAAAATATCGTGCATGCCACGAAGCAGTGAATATGCTTTTTTTCCGCCAGCGCTCGGCGCTGAAGATTCTGCGCGGGATTTTGTTTTGTCTGTCTTTATTTTTACAATTTTCTTCTTTACAACTTTTGTTTTTTGTTTGGGCATACGTTAAATGTTTAATTCTGGTTCGGGAATAAATTGAGCGCGATTAAATGGCCAGCCGCGGAAAAATACTCGGCCAACTACCAAACTTTTATCTACGGCGCCGAACCGGCGAGAATCGTAGCTATTTTGCCGATTGTCTCCCATAACAAAATATTGATTTTCACTTAATGGCACAAAGGATCTATCTCCGCTGGTGAGTAAATCTTCTGGTAAAAATGGTTCGTCAAGTATTACCCCTTCCGGGTGTTCTTTATTATAAATCGTGATTTTTCCTTCGGAAACTTTTACCCGCTCGCCAGGCAAACCGATAATTCTCTTTAAAAAAAATTCTTTTGGATTTTCGGGGTATTTAAACACAACCACCTCTCCCCGTTCCGGCGCGCGGAAACGATAACTTAGCTCGTCTATAATCAGATACTCTTTATCAAAAAAATTCGGTTCCATGGACGCGCCTTTTACATAAAAGGGTTTAAACAAAAAATACCTTACCAAGGCAATGGTAATACCGGCGAGCACGGCCACTTTTATCAATTCTAAAATAAACAAACCAATCCCGCCAAAGGCCGATAAAAGAAATTTTTTAAAATTGAATTTTTCTTTTTCTTCCATAATAAAATTGGAATCTTAGATTAAGATATAATACAGGAATTTTTTTTATCCCGCAAGTAAAACAAAAACAGCGTTGATTAAAATTTTAGCTGTTTTTGGTGGGCGACACAGGACTCGAACCTGTGACCCTCTGCATGTCATGCAGATGCTCTAACCAACTGAGCTAGCCGCCCTTACCCGCAAAAATATTGTGGGCATGCCAAGAGTCGAACTTGGGACCTCGTCATTATCAGTGACGCGCTCTAACCAACTGAGCTACATGCCCTTTTTGAATTTCTTCAGTGTAGCAAAAATAAATTAAAAAATCAAGACCCTCATTTGCGCTTACATAACCGACATGCTACGATGAAATCAGGAGGGGAACCAACCATGCGCAAGATGTTTGTGATCGCCGTACTTACTTCACTGATCATGCTGTCGCTCGGATGCGGAAGGGGCGGGCCAAGCTGCCCTCACCACACGACCACTCCGGCGGCATCCTATCTCGACAACTCTTCTGTTGATGGCAAGGGAGACAGCGGTCGTCAGGATCTCGCCTGCCGACCACCTTCCCAGTGACGCTCTTTCGTGGCCTAGCCACACACTTAACTTGCCGCTCACCCGAGCGGCTCGTGTATTTTTAAATTTAAAAACAAAAACAACCTTATTTTTTAAGGTTGTTTTTGTGTCGGTCGCGAATTCTATACTTCACAGAACTCGCGACATTCAAACGATGTCTAAAGGTATAGAGTAGGGTTTGGTGATCTCGTCGTCAATGAAGTAGCGCGCCGTAATCTCATCGTCAAAGATATCTTCAATCACGACCCCACCCTCTTCAGCGGACGACTGCAACGGTATTGCCACCCGCTGCTGCTGTTCCCTTAAACCCATCATGCGAGGCCCTTTTCTTAGGCCCATCAGTACCTCCACAATTACTGGAGGCCTACCTGACATGGGATTTGAGGAATCCCTTCCTCCCTTTTTTCCCATCGTTACCTCCTTATATCTACCGTAACATAATATAAAAATAAAACAAGAAGCATCTTGGAGATGCTTCTTGCATTGACTTCACAAATGTGACAAAGACTCATTATTGATCTACCCTTACATCCCTGACCGAAATCAGGGCGCGATTCCGACATTACGTCGGAACGCTCGACAGAAATTCACAGTCTTTCGACTGAGTATCTCCAGAAAGGAGGTGATCCATCCACAGCTTCCGCTACGGATGCCTTGTTACGACTTCACCCTAGTCATTGACCCTGCCTTTAACCCCGCTCTGATCGCAAAATATTTGCGCTCAAGGCGGGGTCTTTGGGCATTGCCAACTCCCGTGGTGTGACGGGCGGTGAGTACAAGACCCGAGAACGTATTCAACGCCCCGTGGCTGATAGGCGTTTACTAGCGATTCCAACTTCATGAAGGCGAGTTGCAGCCTTCAATCTGAACTGAGACCGGAGTTGATGGGATTAGCTCCACCTCGCGGTTTAGCAACCCATTGTGCCGGCCATTGTATTATGTGTGTAGCCCTGGACGTAAGAGCCATGCTGATTTGACGTCGTCCACTCCTTCCTCCCGCTTGCGCGGGCAGTCTCGCGTGTAAATTTAACACACGACGTGGGTTGCGCTCGTTTCCCGACTTAACGGTACACCTCACGGCACGAGCTGACGGCAACCATGCAGCACCTATCTAGCACCCTCGAAGGCGAAATCCATTTCTGGAAGTCTGCAGCTAGTAGTTGAGCCCAGGTAAGGTTCCTCGTTTATCGTCGAATTAAACCACATAATCCACCGCTTGTGCGGGTCCCCGTCTATTCCTTTGAGTTTTAGCCTTGCGGCCGTACTCCCCAGGCGGCACACTTAATGTGTTAACTTTTTTAAGCGACACTGACAGGGTCGATACTGCCAATATCTAGTGTGCATTGTTTAGGGCGTGGACTACCAGGGTATCTAATCCTGTTTGCTCCCCACGCTTTCGTCCATGAACGTCAGATGTGTACTAGTGAGCTGCTTTAGCCTTTGGTGTTCTTGCAGATATCAACGCTTATTACGACTACACCTGCAATTCCGCTCACCTCTTCCACCCTCTAGTTTGATAGTTTCAAAGGCAACCCCAGTGTTAAGCACTGGGTTTTAACCCCTGACCCGTCAAACAATCTGCGGACGCTTTACGCCCAATAAATCCGGATAACACTTGAGGTCTCTGTATTACCGCTGCTGCTGGCACAGAGTTAGCAACCTCTTATTCTTAGGGTACCGTCACGAATTCGTCCCCTATAAAAGCAGTTTACAACCCGAAGGCCTTCATCCTGCACGCGGCGTCGCTCCATCAGGCTTTCGCCCATTGTGGAAGATTCTTGACTGCAGCCTCCCGTAGGAGTCTGGGCAGTGTCTCAGTCCCAGTGAGGCAGGTCACGCTCTCACGCCTGCTACTGATCATAGCCTTGGTAGGCCATTACCCTACCAACTAGCTAATCAGACATAGGCCCCTCTTCAAGCGTCTTGCGACTTTAAATGCGAATGACTTATGTCCCCGCATTTCCATCGAGTATTAATTCTCCTTTCGGAGAGCTATCCTCGTCTTGAAGGTAGGTTACCAGTGTGTTACTCACCCGTTTGCCACTGAAGTAGCTCATAGCACTTTGTTTGCGAAGAATTATGAATAGTGAATTACGAATTATGATAACGATTATTTTTCGCTTCTTAATTCTTACTTCTTGATTCATACTTCACACTCAAGGTGCTACAAGCCACCTTCGTACGACTTGCATGCCTTAAACACGCCGCCAGCGTTCATCCTGAGCTAGGATCAAACTCTTAAAAAAAGAGAATTGATATTTGTTCACTTCAAAAGGTAAACCTGATTGAAGTTGATGAACAAGTTAATTTGGATTTATTTATTGTTTATACTCGAAATAACTCGAGTTTTTTCGGATAGACTTTTTTGTGGTCTTTGTCACATTTGTGTTGTCAACGTGCTTTTCAACTTATAGTTGAAAACTTTTTTCCTTCCAGTTACCTGACTAGAAAGAAAAAAGAGAAATCAAATCTTGATTGCTCTTTTTTCTTTCCCTCGTTAAGCGAGGCAGGCAGTTTCCAAAACGGACTTACCTGAGAATGTTACATTTTTAATGAGATTTTTTTTGCAGGGGTTTGATTAACTTTTTAGTTCCTACATATTAACACAGGCCAAAATATCCGTCAAGGGCCTTTATTGTGGCTAACTTGGGGATAAAAATAACTGGTCTGCAACATTGACAAAAAGTGGTTTTTGATATATTATAATTCGTTCGCTGAACGGCCTTAAAGCGGCCAGTTAGTGACACAAGACAACACATGAAGTCAACGTGAGGAGATGGTCATGAAAACACTGCACGGATTCCCAGTCGTCACGGCTCAGGACTGCTTTGCCTACGTGAGGGAGGCGGGACTCAAGCCCTGGCCGATTCAAGACCAGATGCCGCTGGAGCAGTGGCTGGCGCAGGCAACGGAAAGCCAACGCAAGATGTTCGAGAAGTTCGGACCGAAGAGCTTCTATCTGAAGATCACGAACCCCCGCACCGGCGAAGTGAACGACTACTTCCGGACGGTGTTCAAGCCGTCGGCCGTAGTCTTCGCCATGCTGCAGGACTACGTTCTGGTTACGGCAGAATGGAAGCACGGCAACGACAAGATCACGTTCGTGCCCGTGGCCGGCGTTCCCAACAAGGATGAACTGGCCCTGCCCATCGACTGCTGCATGAGTGCCGCAGCCAACCGCGAGTGGCAGGAAGAAACCGGCACCAAACTGGAGGTGCTGGAACCACTTTCGCCCACTAGCGGCATCTACTCGGCGGTTCGGCCAGCGACGCTCTCCTACCACCCCTTCGTGGGCATCGTACAAGAGCCGATCGTGCGAGGGCCGACCAAGTACGACGACAACGAACACATCGTGCTGGTCGCCTTTCAGATCACGGAGTGGCTGAATCTCATCGAATGGCCCTCTCTGTGGGACGACAACCTCGACTTCGGCCTCGAGATGTGCGCCCGTGATGTGACCTACGCCGCCCTGCGCCGTCTTGGCAGGTTCAAGCTCGTCTGACCCACTGTGTTGTTCATCGCCCCCGGCACGCTCAAGCGTTCCGGGGGCGAAATATTTTTATAGAGTTTTTATTTACGAAATGAATGAGAGAAAAGCAAATTCGTTTGCTTTTCCGAATGAATGAATAAATATAGAGCCCACAGCTCTTTATTTACTCTGCTCTTTTCTCCACTCTTCTATTTTCTTATGATCGCCAGAAAGCAAAATGTCCGGCACTTTTATTTTCTTCCTTTTTACAACCACTACTTCCGGACGAGTATAGTGCGGATATTCAATAAATTTTGTAAGCTGTTCTTTACCCATCTCTCCGGCATCATTAAATGATTCGTCTTTAAGTGATTCTTGTTTACCAATTGCTCCGGGCAATAATCGTGTAACTGCTTCCATTACTACCATCGCCGGCACTTCACCGCCAAACAAAACATAATCTCCGATAGAAATTTCTTCATCGGCAATTTCGGTCATTACGCGTTCGTCTATGCCTTCGTAACGGCCGCAAATCATAACCAACCTATCTAGTTTAGACCACTCGCGCGCCATGGCCTGAGTAAATTTTTTTCCTTTGGGATTAAAAACGATTACTTTTGTTTTTGATTTTTTACTTTTCCCGCCCGAGGCGGGTCCGCCTTGGGCGGAAATTTTTTCTACGGCTTTATAAATTGGCGGAAACATAAGCACCATTCCCGCGCCACCGCCATACGGCCGGTCATCCACAGTTCCACGCGTATCATCCGCATAGTCACGCAAGTTATGAATATTTATAGAAACCAATTCTTTTTTTTGCGCGCGGCTAATCAGGGCTTCTGTTTTAAAGCTTTCAAAAAATTTTGGGAAAATTGTTACGATATCGAATTTCATGGAATATACTATAATCTAAAAAAATATCTGAAGCAAGGGTTTTAAATTACGAAGACCTGCCCGTGGGCAGGTCTTGTTGGCTTCGAGCTCGATACAGGTCTTGGCCTATATAAAACTACTTGTTGGATCGGCGACGCCGGCGGTGGCGCTTGAGCTTCGGGAAGTACTGAGGGTACGTGGCGAAGAAGATCATCAGGATCGAGAGTGTCGTGGCGGCTCGATAGAGCGCGCCTTTGTGCTGCCCCTTCCGGATACGCTCCATGAGCTCGGCAACCGGGATGTACTCCGCCTTGTAGATCATCTCACCGTGGCTCGGCTTGAGCGCCTCGATCTTGTCGAGGTCGACCTGAACGAAGTAGAGCTCGCTCCAGGTGGCCACGAAGGTCGGGTTGGGGTTGTGCCAGGGGAACAATGACTGTCTCACACTGATAACAGCCGTTGCGCCGGTCTCCTCCACGATCTCGCGGACAGCACCATTGGCACCGGGCTCGAACTTCCGGTCTTGACCCAGGAGCTTGTTAAGGAAGCCCATGGGGATCTGACCGAACACCATCGGGTTCTTGCTGCTAGGATTGACCGGGTTGTCGGCGTGCGGTCTCGCCTCGTGCAGTATGGCGATATGCGCGATGCCGTCCTTGATACCCCAAGCAACCATGTTCACGTTCGGTGCCTCCCGGTACTCGGGACGATCGAACGACGGCTTGCCATCGAGGCCGAACACTACAACGTTACGCACCTCGCCGAACCTGGAGACAGCCTCCCAGTCCGCTCCCACGAATTCGTGGGTCTTGCCACCGGACTCCTTCACGCGGAGAGTCCAGTTGATGTCCGATGACCGCGTTTCGAAGAACTGCGGACTCACAACAGTCGCTTCGCTTGGCTTTTTGGTGGCGGCCATCTCGGCCTCCTTTCGTCGGCCCGAGAGTTTAGTTGGTTGGGCCAAAATTACAATCAAAAATAATCGCAATTTTTGCCCAGCCAATTTATAAAAAGAACAGCCAACCATAGCACATATATAACCTTCTGTCAATGTAAACAAAACCGCCCAGGCTTTTTAGGCGCTGAGCGGATTGTTTTTTATAGTTTTATATATTGAGACTGTCTACGGCACTGGTATCAATCATTTGGTTGTCCATTGGTTGGTGATCCATCTGATTAACGCGAGGAGCTCTTCCACCGGCTGGCTCATTGATCTTTAGGTTAACGCGAGCATTATGCTTAGCGCCAACGATTTTGAGCAAGGTGCGAATAGAACGAGCAGTTTGACCCTGGCGGCCAATCACATAACCCATATCGGCTGGATTGACGTCCAAAGTGATCAAAACTCCTCTTTCATCTATGGTGCGCACTGTCTTTACATCATCAGGGTTATTGACAATCGATTTTACGAGTGTCTCTACAAACTGTTGATCTGCTTCCATAATATTTTTCTAATTCATTCTTCGCTTAATTGCAGCTGTCGACCGCCCCGCTTAGTGGGGCCAATTCTGCTTGTTCTTATAATATCAAATCTTCAAAAACCGGTCAAACTATATTTACGCTGCCGGAGCAGTTTCAGCCGGTGTGGCGCCAGCTGGAGCAGTCTCTACGGCCGGCTTGGCAGATTTTTTCTTTTCGGCTATTTTTGCAGCGCGTTTAGTAGAGATATATACTGATTTCTTTTTCTTTTCATCACTGACAAGTCCTGATTTCAAAAATAAATTGTGCAATGTGTTGGATGGCTGCGCGCCTTTTTCCAACCAATATTTTACACGTTCGGTATTTGGCATGAACCCATTTTCTTTGACACGAGGGTTGAAAGTTCCTAAAATCTCTAGGTTTCTGCCTTGAGTATCTCTGCCTTTTTCAGCAATTACCAAACGATAGGTCGGAGCATTCTTTTTTCCCATTCTTTGTAAACGAATAGTTAGCATACGATAATATTTTAGACGATTTTTACTTGAGTTCCGTTTCGTGACAGAACTAATTAAGAGCCCCAATAATATATACCAACTTTGCTTATTTGTCAACCCTACGTATTAGGCCCGCCCTGATGTACCGCCAAATTCATTCAAGGCGTTTACTTGCGCATCCCAAAGGTGAGCGGCCGGGTGCTGTTTTTTTATCAAAGCCAAAGATTCTTCTAAGACCAACCCTTTTCTAATCAATTTGCGTATTTTTAAAAATAGTAAGATAGTAATAAATCCAAACTAAACAAAAAACTGCAAAAATAGCGAGTACCGCCCAACTCAATCCTGGAACGCTTGCTGTCAAAATTGTAAACAAAAATCCGATAATAGCAAAAAATGAAAATATTATTTTCAAAATAAGAAAATTTTTATATACTGCGGCTTCCGAATGTATTGAAATAAAAGAAACGCCGCCAATACCAAAAAGCGCCGCGGCAAAAAGACGCGCGGATATTGGATCTACAGTCTGCCAGCCAAGAAAAGTGAGTGTTTGATAGGGGGACAAAAAAATAGGAACTGCAAAAGCATAATCCACTAGAAAGTGGACAAAAAACCAAATACGAAGAGAATTGGGAATTTTTATTGCATCCGGCATATTTTTATGCAATCTCTACTTAGTATTACTGACCAAATACTGAGGAATTTTCCCCTCTAACGCTTCAATAATTGACGTGGCCGCCAGGCGCGCCATATTATCGCGGGCTTCTTTGGTAGCCGAAGCGATATGCGGGGTTAGAATTACATTATCCATTTTTTTGAGAGCGGAACTAATTTTTGGTTCATGTTCAAAAACATCCAACGCCGCGCCGGCGATTTGCTTGGATCGCATAGCCGCCGCTAAAGCCGCTTCATCAATGATTGGGCCGCGGGCCGTGTTTATTAAAAAGGCGGTCGGTTTCATTAGTTTTAATTTTTCTTTATTAATTAAATGATGAGTTTGCGGAAGCAATGGCACATGGATTGAGACAAAATCAGAATTTTTTAAAATTTCATCAATTGATAAAAATTGGGCGTGATATTCTTTTTCAAAATTTAGGTCGCGTTTAACATCGTAATAAAAAATTTTCATTCCCATGCCAAAAAATGCTCGCCGGGCAACTTCGGCGCCAATTCGGCCCAAACCAACGATGCCTAAAGTTTTACCGTTAAGTTCGGAGCCAATAAATAATTCCGGGTCCCAACCCCGATATTTACCGGATTTGGTAAAACGATCAGCTGCGCCAATGCGTCTGGCTAGCGCCATCATCAAAGCAAAGGTGTGTTCGGCTACCGCTTGGGTTAAAACTCCGGGGGTGTTGGTAACAAAAACACCTCGTTTTTGGGCGGCGCTAACATCTATATTGTCATAACCAACGGCAAAATTAGAAACGATTTTTAATTGCGATCCGGCCGCCGCCAGCACTTCTTCGTCTATCTTGTCGGTTAAAAGAGATAAGATGGCATCCGTTCCCTGAACATTTTTTAAAAGTTCGCGTCGTGAAATTGGCTGTAATTTTGGATAAACAACAACTTTAAAATTTTTGAGCTTTAACAAATCAAGGCCGGCATCGGGAATTTTACGAGTGACGAATATCTTTGGCATGCTTTTTGATTAAAATGATTACAGGATGATTAATTGTTAATTTCCTAATCATCGTTTTCTTAATTTCTTAACCATTTGTATCCTTTTTATTTACGCCTAACCACTTTCATCGCCGCCTTCACAATGCTTTTTACGCCCATGCCAAAATACTCAACTAGCTCATTTGGTTTGCCAGATTCGCCAAATTTGTCGTGGATGCCAATGAACTCTTGCGGGGTGGGCAGATGTTTGGCCAGCAGTTCGGCCACGGCTCCGCCCAGTCCGCCGGCAATTTGATGCTCTTCAATAGTTACTACCGCGCCGCAATTTTTGGCGGCCTCAAGAATTGTTTTTTGATCAAGCGGTTTGATGGTGTGGCAATTAATAACCCGGGCCTCAATGCCTTTTTTGCTCAATTCTTCAGCAGCCAGCAGGGTGTTATAAACTAGCGGACCGCAAGCAACTAAGGCTACGTCATTGCCTTTACGATAAATTTCGGCTCGGCCGATTTTGAATGGTGTTTTGGCAGTAGTAAAAATAGGAGATTTTTCGCGAGCCAAACGGATGTAGCATGGGCCCGGATAATTTGCCGCGGCCAGCGTGGCTTTTTTGGCTTCAACGGCATCGCATGGCGCAATAATGGTAATGTTGGGAATGACACGCATAATAGCGATGTCTTCAATGGCCTGATGAGTAGCCCCATCCGGGCCGACCGAAACACCGGCGTGACTGCCAACAATGTTTACTTTAACATTATTTAAACAAATATTGGTACGGACTTGCTCCCAAGCTCGGCCGGGACAAAACATGGCATAAGAAGTAATAAATGGAATCTTGCCGGCCAGAGCCAAACCGGCCGCTCCGGCCGCCAAAAATTGTTCTTGCACGCCCGCCTGAATAAAACGATTGGGAAAATGTTTTTTAAAATCAAGATTACGCGTTGATTCGGTCAAGTCGGCGCACATTACCACGATACGCTCATCTTTTTGCGCCGCTTCTACCACCCCCAGACCATAGCCATCACGGTTTGGCGCTTGCGGAATATCTTTGGCAAATAATTTTTCGGTTAAATTTGCGGATTTATTCAACATATTATATTTCCTTCAATAATTTTTTCTCAATTTCTTTTAATTCGTTGAGTGCTTGTTCCTCTTGGTGGGGTTGGAAAGGCTGGCTGTGCCATAAATAATTATTTTCCATAAACGACACGCCGCGTCCGGGAATATTGTGGGCAATGATTACGGTTGGCTTTTGAAAAATAGCTTTGGCTTCTTCTATAGCGCGCACCACATCGGCAATATCGTTGCCGGCGCATTCAATCGCATGCCAATTAAAGGCTTCGTATTTGGCGCGAAGCGGCTCAAGCGGCATAATGTCTTCAGTTTGGCCATCAATTTGGATATTGTTGCGATCAACAATGCAAGTTAAATTGTCCAATCTATTTTTTCCGGCAAATAAAACGGCTTCCCAATGCAGGCCGGCTTCATGTTCACCATCTGAGGTAAGAACATAAGTGCGGAATTTTTTTGCATCCATTTTTGCCGCATAGGCGATGCCGCTCCCTTGCGCTAGCCCCTCCCCCAATGGACCGGAAGTCGTTTCCGACCCAGGTAATCTCAAGCGCTCCGGATGTCCTTGCAGCCGAGAACCGAATTGTCGCAAAGTCATTAACTCCTCTACCGGAAAATATCCGGCTTCGGCCATGGCAGCATAACGAATGGGGCAAATATGGCCATTGGATAAAATTAAGCGATCGCGATCGGCAAAATCCGGATTTTTGGGGTTATGATGAAGCTCGTGAAAATACAACACGGCAAAAATATCAGCCATCCCCAACGGTCCGCCCTGATGGCCGCTGCCGGCTTTGGCAATCATTTTTATAACATGCTGGCGTAAACGATTCGCAATTAACTCAAGTTCTTTAACCTTGGACTCGTGGATATGAGGCATACTTAATTATATACTTAAGAAATTCCCAGCGCTTCATTTATCTTTGGCTTATCAAAACCCAAAATATTTATTTCCGTGCCATCGTCTTTCACAATATGCGTGCAAGGAACACCCATTGATCCACAGGCGTCTATGGATTTTTGCTGTTCTTCCGGATGTTCATCCAGTAAAACATCTTCATAGGCAACGCCTTTTTCTTTGAGATAACTCTTCAGCATTTTGCAATACGGGCAGGTGGTGGTTGAATAAATTTTTACACTAGCCATATATTTTAAATTAATAAATAAAATTATATTTTTATCTAAGGCCAAATTCGAAGCCATTTGCCTACATATTCTACCACAACATACAGCCAAATAACATAAGCAACAGCTCCGAATATAAAGGCTAACGCCAATATATTAATAATTTCGTTTCGGCGCCGCTTGGCCTGGTCTAAACTGCAAATCTTTTTTTCTCGACGTAAATAAACCAAGACGCTAAGAATTATCCCCAGCGCCGCAATGGCCCGAAACCACCAACGGTAAGTGCCATAAAGCGTATCGCTTAAGGTGGCGGCAAAACCAGCGGTACTTAAGCCCAGCAACACCAAAATAACCGGACTCAAACAACAGAGCGACCCCAAAAGCACCGGCCACCAAGTTAACTTAAATAGGTCTTTTGTTTTCATAGCCCCTATTTATCAACTACAGCAAATTTTGTAATATCCAAATTACAACTCTTGTGTTCTTTGCACCAGGCCTGGCATTTTTCCGCCAATTCTCGGTCGGAGTAGAAAAAACCGCATTCTTCGCATTGATACAACTGGCGATTATTTTTCCTAATTTCTTTTACCATACATATTATATTATATAAATAACCAAATTAGTTGAAAAATATACCCTATCAAAATAAGCGCTATGCCAACAATTACCATGGTTCTTTCCGTTACCATTTCTTTTGTTACCGGCAAGTCAATGCGACGTTCTTTTCGTACCCGATCGTGCACCCTAAGAACGGTGTAAGCAATCAAAATAGTCCCCACCACATCAAGGCTGATTCCTACAATTTGGATAATTAACATATTACCAAGCTTATTACTTGTTTTCCTTCATCAGTTGCGCCAAACGAATCGGCATCATAAAAAGCAAAAAAACAATCGCCAGAAGCGCAGCAAGAATGCCGGTGAGGATTTTCCCAACCCCTACTAACTTCAATCGCAGCAACTCGGACGGATAGTTTTGGATTTGGACAAGCCGCTGATTAAGTTCCGATCCGGTAGGCGCTGCCTCGCGTTCCACTTTCGCAAGAGTGAAATAAGAGCGCTGAAGCTCGTGAAATTTTGCTTCCTCAATTGACACCTGCTGATGCATGCTGATTCCTTGCCATGCAAATAAAACGGAAGAAACTACCAGAACCAAAAGAACAAACATCGGCATCATCATTGATTTCATGTTTTGCATATATTTTTGGTTAGTTATTAATTAGTAATTTATGTCTTCCGACCGACCGCGGAAGCGGAAATATTATGGAAACGGCAATAGCGAGATTAATACACAACGGCTTAATTTTTAATACTATGCCCGCCGAATTGCTCACGCAAAGCAGACAAAATTCTGCCGATAAAACTAGGGCTTTTGGCTGAATGGATTCTAAATTTCAATGCTTCCTCAATAATTTTTGCTTTTACTTTTAATTCTTTCGCGGCCTTAACTGTCCACTCTCCCTCACCGGTATAGCCGACGGAGCCGGACACCCCCTTCAACTCACCTCCATGAAGCTCAAAAGCATTTTTGAGCCAAACGATTAGACGGGATTCAATGACGCTACCGTGATTATATACCTCGGCCACTTCCGCGAGATTTAATTTATATTTTGCTTTCTTTAATATAGAAAAACCTTCCGCCAGCGCCTGCATCATGCCATACTCAATTCCATTATGAATCATCTTCACGAAATGCCCCGCGCCAGATTTACCCATATAGCCGTAGCCATCCGACACAGAAAGATCTTTAAATAAATGCTCATACTTCTGATAAATCTCTGCCGAACCTCCCACCATTAGACATGCTCCGTTTAATGCGCCACCAGGCCCTCCGGAAACACCGACATCCAGGAAATCAATACCTTTTAAAGCCAGTTGTTTACTTCGACGTATAGATTCCTTATAAGGAGAATTGCCTCCGTCTATGAGAGTGTCCCCCTTATTTAGCAGCGGGGTCAATTCATTAATAACCTTATCAACCGCATCGTGGGGCACCATGAGCCAGATAGTTCGCGGTTTCGATAATTTTAGAACAAAATCGACAAAAGAATATGAGCCTTGGATTCCTTCTTGTTCTAATTTCTTAGTCGTTTCCTTGATTACATTATACCCTACAACCTTCCACTTTTTCGAGACGAGTCGTCTTGCGATATTTCCTCCCATCTTGCCTAGACCCACAACACCTATTTCATCCGTGTCAGTTCTATTTTGAGCATAACGAGTGTTTTTGGATTTTTCAAAAAATGTTGGAATTGGCGTTGTGCCCGGTTTATATTCTGCAAGTGGCACAATTCCTCGTCTCCACCCTTCAACAATTGGATCCGCAAATTTCCATGAAACTACAACTTCATCAGAAGAAATAAATAATGTTTGGTCGCCCTCGATTGTGGCATGAAGAATTTTGGCATACTCTTCCACATACTGAACTTTTGTTTCTTTTTCATATAAAAAGAAAGAGAAAATGCGTTCTTCTATAGCTTTCTCAAACCCCGGTTTTTTAGTCCAAAAAGAAATAATAACTTCATCGTTTGGCTCAAGCCGAAAAACTATTCGGTTTGGCGCGTGCGGCCCTTGTTCACAAAGAAGACATACTGACGGATGCTTAAGTGTCAAAACTATTTCTTTCCTAGCTTCCGCCATCCTTTTCCCGGCCTCCATGTATATGGGAATTCCTTGCCAGCGAGGATGCGCGAGTTCTGTTTTAAAAGAAAAATAAGTTTCCGTATCTGAATCCGGAGCTACCCCCTTAATATCCTTATAGCCGCTATATTGCGATCGAAAAGTATTTTTCCGCAACATTTCGTCTGTCCACTGATTAAGTGTTTTCAGAATATTTGCTCGATTTTCCCTTATCCCATCGGTATCCATGCGAGCGGGGTACTCCATTGTGATTGCCGCAAGCATAGTAAGCATGTGATTTTGCCCCACATCGCGAAGCGCTCCGACAGAATCATAGAAACTGCCCCTGTCTTCAACGCCAATGGATTCAAGTAAACGGATATCTATACGCTCAATCATTGTATTGTCCCAAGCATTTTCAAAGAGATTGTTTGAAAACCGAAAATTTTCTATCCCTTGAATTATTTCTTTGAATAAGTAATGGTCAATTCTATAAATTTGTTTTTCTTTGAAATAGGCCGAAAGAAGAGATTGAAGTTTTTGGGCGCTGGCCATATCCGTTCCAAACGGTTTTTCGATCAATATACGGCTCCAACCGATATCTCCGCCGCAAGGAATATTGAGTTTTACCGAGGCTAGACTTTTAAAAATCTGTTCATATAACGATGGCGGTACGGCCAGATAAAAAAGTTTATTGGCGCATACTTTCCAATCATTTTCTATCCGGGCAATATGGTCGGAGAGAGACCGAAATGCTTCTTCATCATTAAATGTTCCCGCCTGATACGAAAATAATTTAAAGAAATCAGCAAAATCCTTATCTTCCGCTTTCGCATCAGCGTGCTTTTTGATAGATTCCAGAACCAATTCTTTAAATTCTTCATTTAAAAGCTCCCGCCGAGAAAAACCGACCACAGCTAGTTGTTTTGGTAAACGACCATGCTGAAATAGGTGCCAAAGAGAAGGAATGATCTTTTTAGCGGCAAGATCTCCGGTCACGCCAAAAATAATGAAAATTGAGGGTGAGATGTTTGTAATATTTGATTTGCTCATTGTATTTTTTGTTCTATGTTTTAGTTAAATTATTAATTAATAATTTATGTCTTCCGACCGACAACGGAAGCGGAGATATATATAGAAAATGGCAGTAAGAGAACCATCTGCATAACCGGCGCAAGACCGACTTTCAGATATGGGATAATAGGCATAGCGTCGGCATATGCCCACCTGCCAAACAATAAAGCGCGCCATTCAATGCCTACCGCAAACAAAAATCCAACTATAGCAAGAATAAAAATATCCGTTTTGTTGAGCCGGGCTATCCAATTCCAGTCTTTTTTAACCAAAGCCATAAATGCATATACCAAAAAAGTAAATACGACATCGCCAATAGTGGCGACAAAACACACTGGAAAGTGCTGAATAAAAGATCCGTAACCTTGAAACAATGGTCTTTGCACATTTTCCCAAACAAGATGAAAAATAAACGCAATAAGAGATAAAAGAATAGTCTGCTTGCTTATTTTCATAATCAGTTGATGCTTCGCTTCCTAAAAAGTTTTTTATTATAGATAACGGCGGCAATAATAAGTAATGCGCCAGGTCCCCAAATCCACCACGCGCCCCATGTACTCGCAAACACATAGCGGCCAACGTATAAGAGGATCGCGCCCAACGCAAGAAACATGAGTGGTTTCGGATTTTTGTGCGCTCGGTAGTCAAAAATAAAACCCACTGCACCAAGAAAAATCAGTCCGAATGCCAACCAACGCCATGCTGGTATAAGTGCTCCCAAGCCCAAATAGGTAAGGAGTGAGGCAGAGCCAATCCAACAGAGAGGACAGACGCCTATCGCACCGGCACCCAAAACGGGTGCTAACATTGTCATTAATTTTTTGAAACCACTTTTCATATAATTTTAGTTTAGCACGAAGTACAAACCTTATTTATCTTTCGTGCCGTTAAGTATATGGCGATGAGCATAAGTAGCGTTATACCGGCGACAAAATAAAAACGATACTCAAGCACAAAAATCACACCGCCAAATCCTATGCCAAAAATAGCGAAAAGCGGCGCAAGACACGAAGCGCAAAACGCCGTACCAGCGATACCTGCAAACAGAGCACCGAGCCCTCCGGCGGTTGCCGTGCTGACACCCCCTATCTTTCTTTTTTGCCGCATAACATACACCTGCATTGTTATGAAAAGCGAG